>NZ_JADKSB010000001.1:0-565199 GCF_015350935.1 Curtobacterium sp. VKM Ac-2887
GGTGCGAGTCCCAGGGACTCGCACCGGGCCTCCTGTCCGTCCGTCTCAGGCCTCGATGCGGTACCCGAGACCGCGGACCGTCACCAGGATCTCCGGGGTGGACGGCACGCGCTCGATCTTCGAGCGGATGCGCTTGATGTGCACGTCGAGCGTCTTGGTGTCGCCGAAGTAGTCAGAGCCCCACACCCGGTCGATGAGCTGCCCTCGGGTGAGCACCCGGCCGGCGTTCCGGAGCAGCAGCTCGAGCAGCTCGAACTCCTTGAGCGGCATCGCCGTCTCCGACCCGTCCACCGACACCGTGTGCCGCTCGACGTCCATCCGGATGCCGCCGACCTGCAGGATCCCGCTGTCCGCCGGGTCGTCCTCGGTGCGGCGGCGCAGGACGGCACGGATGCGGGCCAGCAGCTCACGCGTCGAGTACGGCTTCGTCACGTAGTCGTCCGCGCCGAGCTCGAGCCCGACGACGATGTCGACCTCGGAGTCCTTCGCCGTCAGCATGATGATCGGCGCGTTCGACCGGGTCCGGATCTGGCGGCAGACCTCGGTGCCGGAGAGCCCCGGCAGCATGAGGTCGAGGAGCACCAGGTCCGGGTTCTCCGAGTCGAACTTCGACAGCGCGGTCACGCCGTCGGCCGCGACGGAGGTCTCGTACCCCTCACGCTGCAGCAGGAATTCCAGGGGCTCGCTCAGGGCCGGCTCGTCGTCGACGATGAGGATCTTGGTCACGATGGCTGCTCTTCCAGTTGCTCTTCGAGTGCGGTGGTCAGTTCGGTGTCCGCCTCGGGCAGGCGGATGGTGAAGGTCGAGCCCTTGCCGGGCTGCGACCAGACACGGACGTCGCCGCCGTGGTTGCCGACGACGTGCTTGACGATGGCGAGCCCCAGGCCGGTGCCGCCGGTGGCCCGTGACCGTGCCGGGTCGACACGGTAGAACCGCTCGAACACGCGGTCCAGGTCGGCCTCGGGGATGCCGACGCCCTGGTCGGTGATCGCGATCTCGACGAAGCCCTTCGCGGACCGGACGCCCACGCCGACGCGGGTGCCGTCGGGCGAGTACTTCACCGCGTTGGCGATGAGGTTCGAGACGGCGACCTGCAGCAGGCCCGGGTCGCCCATCACCCGGAGCTTCGACTTCTTCGCCCGGATGATCTCGATCGAGCGGGCGCGCGCGACGACCTCGTTCGCGTCGATCGCTGCCTGCACGATCTTGTCGACACCGGTCTCCTCGCTGTTCTCCAACGCGTCGACCGACTGCAGCCGGGACAGCTCGATGATGTCCTTCGTCAGGGCGCCGAGCCGCTCGGACTCGGTGATGAGCTGCGCCGCGAACTTCTTGACGTGCTCCGGGTCGTCGGCCGCGATCACGAGGGTCTCGGACAGCAGGCCGATGGCGCCGATCGGGGTCTTCAGCTCGTGCGAGATGTTGGCGACGAAGTCACGGCGGACCTCGTCGATGCGCCGGCTCTCGGTCAGGTCGTCGGCCGTGATGAGCACGTACCGGTTGCCGAGCTGCGCGGCCCGGAAGCTGAGGTAGCCGATGAGCTCCCCGTGCCGTCCGCGCGGGAGCTCGAGGTCCTCCGCCCCCATCTCGCCGCTCTTGCGCACCCGGTCGACCAGGTCGAGGAGTTCCTGGTGCACGAGCCGGCGCCGCACGACGAGCCCGACGGTCAGTGCCTGGGGCGATGCGGCCACGACCGTGTTCGACGGGTCGATGACCACCGCCGGGTTGTGCATCGTCGCGATCACCGCTGCGACGCCGTCCGGGAGGGTGCGTTCCGCCAAGTCTGCTGCACGAGCCGTGCGCTCGGCGGTGATGATCAGCACCACGACGCCCGCGCCGAAGACCCCGCCGAGGAGCATCGACAGTGGCACGAGCCACGCGTTGTCCATGCCGCCAGTGTAGGGATGGTCATGCGGGGTTCCGGTACCGTTCACCCGTCCCGGAAGGCCGGATCGCGAAGCGTTCAGCCCCACGTCACCGTTCGTTCACCTGGGCTGACGACACTCGTCCGGTACGCAGAGAGAGGTACTCCCCCATGCGCGAAGTCTTCCAGCAGGAACTCCAGGACGTCCAGGAGCGACTGACCGAGATCGCAGGACTCGTCGAGTCCGCCATCACCCGGGCCACCCAGGCCTTCAGCGACTCCGACGTCGCCCTCGCCGAGGAGGTGATCGCGGACGACCAGAAGATCGACGAGGCCGCCAACAGCCTCGACGAGATCGCCATCGACATCCTGGCCCGCCAGGCTCCGGTCGCCCGCGACCTGCGCGTCGTCGTCACCGCCCTGCGTGTGAGCTCCTCGCTCGAGCGCATGGGCGACATGGCCGAGCACATCGCGCAGCTCGCCCGCCAGCGCTTCCCCGAGAAGGTCGTGCCGAAGGGACTCCGCGGCACCTTCAAGGAGATGGGCAAGCACGACGTCGCGATGTCGCAGAAGCTCACGCGGCTGCTCGCGACCGAGGACATCGCCCTGGCCGCGGAGATCCGCGACGAGGACGACGCCGTCGACGAACTGCACGCGAGCGTGTTCGACTTCGTGCTCGGCGAGGCGTGGAAGGGCGGACCGATCGACACCGTCGACGCCACCCTGGCCTCCCGCTACCACGAGCGCTTCGCGGACCACGCGGTGTCGATCGCCAAGAAGGTCGAGTACCTGGCGACCGGCGACTGGACCGGCGCCTCGAGTTCGACTGCCGCGGTCTGACCGCCGTGGTCTGATCGCGGCTGCGCGGTCTGCGAGGATCGACGCATGGCTCAGGTCGCGATCATCGTCAACGGCATGCCCGGTTCCGGCAAGAGCACGATCGGCGCTGCGCTGGCCGAGGTGCTCGGTTGCCCGTTCCTGTCGAAGGACCGGATCAAGGAGCCCCTCGCCGACATCGTCGGGCCGATGATCGCGTCGCGTCCGCTCGGTGGCATCGCGATGGACACCGTGTGGGCGATGGCCGGCGCGGTCGAGAACGGGGTCGTCCTGGACGCCGTCTGGGTCACCCCGGAGAGCCGGGACTTCCTGACCGCCGGGCTCCTGACGGCCGGTTCGCCGCGTGCCGTCGAGGTCTGGTGCCACGTCGACCGCGCGACGGCCGACGAACGCCTGCGCGACCGCTACGAGCCGGACGCTCCGATCCGGCACGAGGTCCACGGCGACCTGGCATCGATCATCGACACCTGGGACACCCTCGGCCCCACCGCGGCACCGACCGGGCTGCTCCCCGTCGTCCGCGTCGACACGACGAAGCCCTACGACGTCGGGGCCCTCGTGCAGGAGATCGCGTCGCACTTCGTCTGACCAGCCGAGGCTCGAGGAGCCGACCGCCCCGCCGAAGCGACACGTCGGCGGTGCGGTGATCCGTTCCTCCCGGCAGAGCGACAGGAGTCGGCGGAACGTTCGCGGCACACTGTCGCTTTCGCGGCCCCACAAGCAGAACGACGAACGCCCCGCCCGGAGACCGGGCGGGGCGTTCGTGCGTGCGGTGCTACTTCTTGGCGCCCTGGGCGGCCACGGCGGCAGCGCCGGCGGCAGCGGCCTCGGGGTCGAGGTAGTACGCCGGCTTCGTCGGACGGAAGTCGTCGTCGAGCTCGTACACCAGCGGGATGCCCGTCGGGATGTTCAGCCCGGCGATGTCGTCGTCGGAGATGTCGTCGAGGTGCTTGACGAGCGCGCGGAGCGAGTTGCCGTGCGCGGTGACCAGCACGGTCTTGCCCTCGCCCAGGTCCTTCGTGATGTCCGACTCCCAGTAGGGCAGCAGCCGGTCGATCACGAGCTTGAGCGACTCGGTGCGCGGCAGCTGGTCGCCGAGGTCGGCGTAGCGGCGGTCACCGGCCTGCGACCACTCGGCGCCGTCGGCGATGGGGGGCGGCGGGACGTCGAACGACCGGCGCCACTCCATGAACTGCTGCTCGCCGTACTCGGCCAGCGTCTGGGCCTTGTCCTTGCCCTGCAGGTCGCCGTAGTGGCGTTCGTTGAGGCGCCAGTCGCGCTTGACCGGCAGCCAGGCGAGGTCGGCCTGGAGCAACGCGATGTCGGCCGTCTGGATCGCGCGGGTGAGGAGCGAGGTGTACAGGACGTCGGGGACGATGCCCGATTCGTCGATGAGGTCGCCGGCGCGCTTCGCCTCCTTCTCGCCCAGCTCGCTGAGCCGGACGTCGACCCAACCGGTGAACAGGTTCTTCTGGTTCCAGTCACTGTTTCCGTGACGGAGCAGGACGAGCGTGGAGGTCATGCTGCCGAGTCTACCGAGCGTCGGCAGGCCCGTACCCTTGACGTCATGCCCATCGGGAACGTGACGCGCGGGACGACCGGGTACAACCGGCTCCGCCGTGTCGACCGGTGGATCGCGTCGCTGCCGGCACTCCGCAAGGCCGACGACCCGCTGGTCGCCGACGTCGGGTACGGGGCCTCGCCGACGACGACGCTCGAGCTGCGCGACCGTCTCGCCCTGGTGCGTCCGGACGTCGAGGTCACCGGCATCGAGATCGAACCGGCACGCGTGGCGTTCGCGAACGCGGGCACCCGCGACGGTGTGACGTTCCGGCTCGGCGGCTTCGAGACACCCACGCCCGGGCAGCGCCGACCGGCCGTGATCCGGGCGTTCAACGTGCTGCGGCAGTACGACGAGTCCGCCGTGGTGGGGTCGTGGCGGATCATGCAGGACCGGCTGCAGCCCGGCGGCGCGCTGGTCGAGGGGACGTGCAACGAGGTCGGGCGGGTGGCCTCGTGGGTGACGCTCGACGAGCACGCGCCGGTGTCGTTCACGGTGTCGCTGCGGCTCGCCGGGCTCGACGTGCCGTCGATCGTCGCCGAACGGCTGCCGAAGGCGCTCATCCACCGGAACGTGCCGGGTGAGCGGGTGCACGCGTTCCTGCGCGACCTCGACCTGTCGTGGGCGGTCGCGGCGCCGCTCGGCACGTACGGGCCCCGGCAGCGGTGGATCGCCACGGTGCGGGGCATGCGCGACCGCGGGTGGCCGGTGCTGCACGGGCCGACGAGGTGGCGGCTCGGCGAGCTCAGCGTGCCGTGGGACGTGGTCGCGCCCGCCGTCTGAAGGGCGCGGCGGCGGCGCGGCGGCGGGACTGCGCCACGGCGGCGGCGGCGAATTCGCGACGATCCACGAGTCGATCACCGCGTGCACTGTCGGAATATGCACACGCACAGGATGCGTGCGCATCACCCGACGGAACACCAGTCGATCAACTCGTGGACTGTCGGAAACCTGCGCACACACCAGGCGACCGACGACCGGCGGCGAACGCTAGGAGCGCTTGACGGCTCCGAGCCGGGGCAGCCGCGGGACGTTCGCCGTGGCGCCGGCCTCCGGCGGGACGATGGTCTCCTGCGCCGCCGTCACCACGACATCGTCGGCGATGAGCGTCAGCGTCGCGGTCGGGTCGAGGGAACGCTTGACCACGGCCAGCCCGATCGGGCCGAGCTCGTGGTGGACCGCCGAGGCCGACAGTCGCCCGACTTCCTTGTCGCCGAGCATCACGGGAGTCCCCGGAGCCGGCAGCACGGCGTCGGAGCCGTCGAGGTGCAGCTGCACGACCCGACGCGGCGGGTGGCCCAGGTTGTGCACCTTCGCCACGGTCTCCTGCCCGCGGTAGCAGCCCTTCGTCAGGTGCACGGCGGAGCGGAGCCAGTCGAGCTCGTGCGGGATGGTGCGCTCGTCGGCATCGGACAGCGTCGGACGCCAGGCGGCGATCCGCAGTGCCTCGTACGCGAGCAGCCCCGCGACGGGTTCGTCCGACGCAGCGATCGCGGCCGAGGTTCCGGGCGTGACCACGGCGATGCGGAGGGTCCAGTCGGAGCCGGGATGGGCCTCCTGGGCGGCGTAGCTCCACCCACCGGGCGTGACGGCCGCCCACGGGTCGACCCACTCGACGACGGGCGGGTCCGGCAGGACGGTCGACGCGAACGGGGCGGCCTCGCCGAACCAGCCGAGGGTCGCGAAGTCGGCCGAACGGTCGGCGACCTCGACCCGGAGCATGAAGCGCATCGAGTCGAGCCAGGCGGCGAGCGGTACGGCGTCCTGCGACTCGGTGAGGAGCCACACGACCGCACCGTCGTCGACCACGCGGGCGGCGTGCTCGACCCGGCCGGACTGGTCGAGCACGAGGGTCTCGGTGCTGACGCCGGTCGGCAGACCGGTCAGCTGCTGCGAGGTGATCGAGTTGAGCCACGACAGGCGGTCCGGGCCGGAGACGGTGACGACACCGAGACCGAGCTCGACGACCGCGCGGCCACGGGCCAGCAGCCGCTGCTCACCCAGGGGGTTGCCGAAGTGCGCTGCGGGCGCGCCGGGCGCGTCAGATGCCGCGACGAACCCGTCGCGCACCGCGAACGCCGACATCAGTCGACCTTCGCGAGCTGCCCCGAGGCGTGCGAGGTGAGTTCGCGACCGAGAGCGGCGATGTCCCACGCCCAGAACAACTTGCCCTCGACCAGGCCGTACAGGCGGGTCGCGGCGGAGTAGTCCTTCGCGTTCGGCGAGCGCATCACGGCGTCGGTGGCCAGGTCGATCCGGCCCTTGAGCACCCGACCCACGTAGAGCTCGTTGACGCCCGTCGGGTGCACGATCGCGGCCTCGACGTCGAAGCCGTCGGTGGTGTTGCGCAGCGCCTCGACGCTCTCGACGGTGGTGAACGGCGTCGGTCCCTCGCCCAGGAGCATCGCGGGGCCGCGGTCGCCGGGTTCGGTCGGACGATCGATCCGCCAGTAGCCCATCTCGGCGGCGAGCGGGGTGTGGTCGTCGTCGAGCAACCACGTCGTGGACGAGTAGTTGAGGTACGGCAGGCCGTCGTGGCTGAAGCTCACGCGCTGGCCGAACTCGTAGGTGCGGGGTGCCTCTTCGTCACCGACGGGGTACTCCACGACGCCGGTGCCCTCCCAGACGCCGACGAGCCACGACAACGGGACCAGTTCGGGCGCCAGGCCCTCGGGGAGCTCGATCAACGCTGACCCTTGAACAGCTTCACGACGACGACGACCGAGATGAACGCGATCGCGAGCGACGCCAGGCCGAGGAGGCCCACGTAGAACAGCTCGAGCGCAAGCAGCGAATCCATGCCCCGGAGTCTACGCGGCTCGGCTCAACGCGCCAGGAGCACCACCGCGGTGACGAGCACCACGACGAAGGCACCGGACGACGCGATGCTGATCCGTTCGACCAGCCCGTCCTTCGTCGCGGTGATGAGCTGGAGCACGAAGCTCACCATCACGCAGGCGACGAACACGAGCAGCAGCCAGGCGAAGGCGTCGCGCTCGGCGAGCGTCAGGACGAGCACCGCCCCGACGACGGCCAGGATCCAGACCGGCAGGACGGACGTCAGCTTGAGGCGCCGCTGGTCGGTGGGCTGCACTGGCTGGGTCACGCGTTCCATCATGACAGGGGTCACGCCCGGCGCGCAGGCGCAGCGGCTCCGCGCCCGGCGCGCAGGCGCAGCGGCTCCGCGCCCGGCGCGCGCTTGCGGGTTGCCGCGCAAACCGTCCGGCCGGATGAGGACTTCCCGAGCATCACTAGGATGTGTCCACGACGTCATCCACCTGCGGAGGTCCTGTGGCACAGCTCCTGGTACTCACCTCGACCGCGCCCGGCGACGTCCTGCCGAGCCTCGGTCTCCTGAGCCACAGGATCCGTCACGTGCCGGCCGAGGCCGCACAGCTGGTCAACGCGCCGCAGAGCGACCTGATGTTCGTGGACGCCCGCACCGACCTGGTCAGCGCGAAGGCCCTGTGCAAGATCCTCGCCTCGTCCGGCTCGACGACGCCCATCGTGCTCGTCGTGACCGAGGGTGGCCTGACCGCCGTCAACAGCGAGTGGAACGTCGACGACGTGGTGCTCGAGAGCGCGGGCCCGGCCGAGATCGACGCCCGCATCCGGCTGTCCGCGGGCCGTGCGGCCAAGGGGCAGTCCAGCTCGAAGATCCAGGCGTCGGGTGTCGTCATCGACGAGGCCAGCTACTCGGCGAAGGTCCGCGGCCGGCCGCTCGACCTGACGTTCAAGGAGTTCGAACTGCTGCGCTTCTTCGCCACGCACCCGTCCCGGGTCTTCACGCGCGAGCAGCTGCTCAGCGAGGTCTGGGGCTACGACTACTTCGGTGGCACCCGCACGGTCGACGTGCACGTCCGACGTCTCCGCGCCAAGCTCGGCGACCTCGAGTCGCTCATCGGCACCGTCCGCAACGTCGGCTACCGCTTCAACGTCTACGACGACGAGGCCGAGCGCCTGATGGGCCAGTAGTGCCGGACCTCGCACGGTTCGTCGTGCCCGGTGAAGCACCGCCGTTCTCGGACCAGACCCTGGTCGACGTCCGCGCCGGGCGCGCAACCGTCCTCGCCGTCGACGACGGGGTCGCCGTGGTCCGTGACGGCGAGCTGGAACTCGTGGTCGACCGGGAGGCCCGTGGTCGCGGCACCGGCACCGCCCTCGTGACGCAGGCGCTCGCGCTGGGCGGCGGGGCCGCTCCTCGGCTCGCGTGGGCACACGGGGACCACCCCGCAGCGCGGGCCCTGGCCGATCGGTTCGGCTGGCGCGCGGTTCGGACACTGCTGCAGCTCCGGGCGCCGATCGGCGGAGCCGGGCCTTCTCCGGACGCGGCTTCTGCCGACGTGCCGGCCGGGTACAGCCTGTCCGCGTTCCGGCCCGGCACCGAGGACGAGGCCGACTGGCTCGCCTTGAACGCCGCGGCCTTCGCGCACCACCCCGAGCAGGGCCGCATGACGCTCGACGACCTGCACGCCCGCGAGTCGGACGCCTGGTTCTCCGGCGAGGACCTGCTGCTGCTCCGCGACATGTCCGGGCAGCTTGCCGGCTCGTGCTGGCTCAAGGTCGAGGACGGCATCGGCGAGTTCTACGCCGTCGCCGTCCGACCCGACCTGCAGGGGCAACGGCTCGGCGGGGTGCTCATGCGTGCCGGGACCGCTCGGCTCAGCGGCCGCGGGCTGACCGCCGCCGCACTGTACGTCGAGGGCGACAACGAACCCGCGCTGGCGCTCTACCGACGGTCCGGGTTCGAGCAGTACGCGATCGACGTGCAGTACGCCGCGCCGGAGCAGGCGGAGGCGCCGACCGGCCGGTAACATTGCGTGGTCGGCGAGGGGTCGGCCAGCGGGGGAATCGGGAAGTCGGGGACGCAGTGGCGCAGTACGGTCAGGGTGAGCCACTCGGTGCGTCGTACCGGTTGGTCGAGCTGCTCGGGACCGGTGCCACCGGCGAGGTCTGGGGCACCGAGCACACCGCGACCGGCGAGCACGTTGCCGCGAAGCTGCTCCGTGCCGAGCTCGCCGCCGACCCGCAGATCGTCGAACGCTTCGTCCGCGAGCGTTCGGTGCTCCTCGCGCTGCAGCACCCCTCGATCGTGCGGGTGCGGGACCTGGTCGTCGAGGGCGACCGGCTCGCGATCGTCATGGACCTGGTGCCCGGTGGGTCAGCGCGCGATCTGCTCGCATCGAACGGTCCGCTGACCCCGCGGGACGCTCTGACGATCACCGCCGAGACCCTCGACGCCCTCGCCGCGGCGCACGAGCAGGACGTCACCCACCGCGACGTCAAGCCCGACAACGTGCTGCTCCAGACCCCCTGGGCCGCCGGTGCGACGGGCGACGTCCGGGTCACCGACTTCGGCATCGCGTCGGTCGTCGCCGAGCGTGAGCGCACCACCACCGGGCTCCTCGGCACGCCGCAGTACATGGCGCCCGAGTCGATCAGCCACGGCCGCGCGGGTCCCGCTGCGGACGTCTACGGCGCCGGGGTCATGCTCTACGAGCTGTTGTCCGGCCGCACACCCTTCGCCGGACCGGGCACGGACTTCGCCGTGGCGTACCGGCACGTCACGTCGAACCCGCCCCCGCTCGACGTGCCCGATGCGCTGTGGTCTGCAGTGTCCGCCCTGCTGACGAAGGACCCGAACAGCCGTCCGGCAGCAGCGGACGCCGCGGCGACCCTGCGGCGGCTCGCCCGGTCCCTCGCCTCGGCCCCTGCGCTGGCCGCGACGAGCGACCCGGACGCGTTCGACGAGGTCGAGCGGCCCGCCACCGTCGTCCGCGGGGTCCGTCCCGAGCCCGATGCTGATCGGGATGACACCGGGGTACCAGAGGACGAAGCCCTGGCCGGGCCGGCCCCGGAACTCGGCCCCGCCGGTTCCCAGACCGTCATCCGGCCGATGGCACGACAGCCGCTGCCGGCCGCGCCCGCCGCCGAGCCGGTACCGACGCGTCGGTTCACCCGCCCCGAGTGGCTGACGAACCGAGCGCTCCTGTTCGGCGGCGTCGGCGTCGTGCTCGTGGCCGCGGTCGTCGTCGGCGGGGCCGTCTGGCTGCCCGGTGCGCTCCGGAAGACGCCGGGCGCCGGCAAAGCGACCGCACAGGCCGCCAACGCCTACCAGCAGGACCGCCCACTGCCCACGGGCCTCGCCACCACCCGCCGCGCGACCATCGACCCCGCGAAGGGCACCGTCGACCTGCGCGTCACGTACGCGGCGCAGGCGTCGGCCCTCACCGGTCCGTTCCTCGAAGTCGTGCCGGGCTCCCGCTCGGGGGCGTCCTGCCCCGCGGTCACCTGGTCCGGCGAGGGCATCTCGGCGAAGCGCAACCAGCCCTCGCTGACTGGTGTCGACACCGCGTGCGCCTGGGCCCTGTCCGGGGTCGAGGTTCCCGCCGGCGGCGACGTCACGGTCGAGGCCTCGGTGCCGCTCGCTTCCGTCACGGACGGCGCGGCGCTGCAGACGTGGCTCGACAGTGTCGGCGAGGCGACCACTGCTGCCGTGAGCGACGACTCGGTGCGCGGGACCGCCTACCCGGTCCAGCGGCTGCAGGGCGTCGAGGTCCGCACGCCCGACCGCACGGTCAGTCAGACGGCCCTGCCGGTCACCCTGGTGCCGGTGTGGCCGAACGGTGCCGACGAGCTCAACCCGCTCTACCGCAGTCCCGCCACGGGACGCCCGTCGCAGATGCTCGTCGACGTGGCCGGCGGGGAGTCCGGCGTGCGGTTCGCCGACGGCTGCTCGGGGGCGTTGGCGGTGTCGTCCGACGGGCTGGTCGTCACGGCGCTGTCGGTCGCGCCGTCGTGCACGGTGCGGGCGACGGTGGGGAACTTCACGAACCTCGAGAGCTCGCCCTTCGGGATCACGACGCGCGACTGAGCGCGCTCTGGTCGTGACTGCGGGTCGATCCTGCCGTCCGTGGCGGACGCAGCCACGGGCCTCCAGGTCGACGGTCTCGGCGTCTCCGTCAGCTGACAGCAGACGCGGTCTGCACGAGACGGACGGTCCCGCCTGAAGCGGCGTAGCCGCGGCCGACGGTCAGCGCGACCGGTGCACGACGCGGGAGCGTGACACCGAGGAGCTCGCCGTCGTAGTCGACGTCCGGCTGCAGCAGGACGCCACACCGGGACTTCCGGACCGCTCGGGTCCAGTGGCTGTACAGCGACCGGAGGTCCGCGGACCGGCCGGCCGCCACGACGCACAGTCCGGGGCGCTCGGTCGTGAGCAGCGTCGCGATGGCCTGGTCGCCGTCCTCGAACCGCTCCGCGTCGTCGATCAACAGCAGCACCGGTCCACGCTCGAGCCGCAGCCCGGCCAACAGGGCCGGGACCTCGTCCGGGCCGACGGCGATGCGGTCGAACGAACCCGAGGCGAGCGGCGACCGGCGGTCGCAGATCGCCCAGACCGCTGGACGAACACCCTCGGCTGTCCGTGCGAGCTCGGCGACGGCGAGGAGCACGCTCGACTTGCCGGACCGCGCCGGGCCGGCGACGAGCACGTGTTCGCCGTCGTAGACCTCGACGGACGCCGGCTGCAGGTCGTCCTCCGCGATGCCGATCGGGATCCGCCAGGGCTCACCCGCGAACACCGCTCCGGCGCCGAGCTCGTCCACGAGCACGGCATCGGGCAGCCGACCGACGGCACTCGCCTTCCGGCTGCTGCCCGGACGGGTGTCCGCGATCCGGGTGACGGCCTCGGCGAGCGGGACGTCCGGGGTCGCGACGTGCGACTGCAGCCGCCTGGTCGAGTCGATGAAGCGGCCGGGCACCGGCGGCGGGACGTCCTTGGGGCGGACCCCGATGGACGCGTAGTCGTAGGGGTCCGCGAGGCGGAACATCCACTTCTGCGTGGTGACCTCGTCCATCGCCGACGGCACCGCCTTCGCGCGCGTCGTGGAGACCGCGAACGAGATGCCGAGCGCCGGACCCTCGGCGTACACCCGGTAGAGCGCGTCGAGCAGCTGCTGGCCCTCGAAGTCCTGGTACTCGTCGCGCAGGGCGGCGAGGCCGTCGATGAGCACCACGGCACGGCGCCCACCGGGTGCCGCACGGCGACGCTCGAGCTCGACGCGGAGGTGCCGCAGGAACCGCGTCTGCAGCTCCCCCGCACCCGCACCGGAGCCGACGTAGGCCGTCGTGTGCGGTAGCTGTGCGAGCGGAGCGAGGTCCCCCGGACCCATGTCGAGCACCAGCAGGTCGAGCTCGTCGGGGTTCGACGCGGCGGCGAGCTGGAGCGCGATCGTGGCGAGGGCGGTGCTCGTCCCGCTGCCGGGGATGCCCATGAGCATGAGGTTGCCCTCGTCGAGGTCCCATCCGGTGGTGATCTGGCGCTGGTGGTCCGGGTCGTCGGCGAGGGCGACGGGCACCGTCGTGGGTCGCCCGTCGGTCAGGGCGGCGAGCTCGACGCGGGTGCCGAGCGCCTCGGGCCAGATCGGACGCGGCGGGGCGTACCCGGCAGCCTCGTTCGCCTGCCCGATCGCCTCGATGAGCTGGTCGAGGTCGGTGACGTCCGACGCGGTCGGCGCCGGTGCCGGCATCGGCGCCGGGACACCGAACACATCCGTCGGCCGGACCGAGACCGGCTGCTCGGCACGCTCGTCACGGGCTCGGCCGGTGACCAGAGCGGTCTGCACCGGGGTGATGTCGTCCTGCCCGAGCTTCACGTAGGCGCGGCCGGTCTGCTGTCGACCGATCCCGGCTGCGGCGGGGACACCGATGACGTTCGTCGAGTCCTCGCGGCTCTGCACCCGCAGGGCGACCCGCATGTTCGTGTTCGCGAGGATGTCCTCGCTCACCACACCGGCCGGCCGCTGGGTGGCGAGGATCATGTGGACGCCGAGCGTTCGGCCGACGGCCGCGATGCTGACGAGCGACGTCAGGACGTCCGGGAAGTCCTTCGCGAGCATCGCGAACTCGTCGACGACCAGCAGGAGCCGCGGCATCGGCTCGACCGGCTTCGTCGCCAGGTAGGCATCGAGGTTGTCGATGTCGGCTCCGGCTGCGGCGAACACCCGCTGGCGTCGTTCGAGTTCAGCTTCGAGTGCCCTGATCGCACGGTCGGCGAGCTGTTCGTCGAGGTTGCTGATCGTGCCGATGGTGTGCGGGAGGCGCTCACACGCCGCGAAGGCCGCACCGCCCTTGAAGTCGACGAGCAGGAAGTTCAAGCGTGTCGGGTCGTTCCGCGCGGCGAGCCCGGCCACGAGGGACCGGAGGAACTCGCTCTTGCCCGAACCCGTCGTGCCGCCGACCAGGCCGTGTGGGCCGTCGCGCACCAGGTCGATCTCGAGCACACCGCTCTCGGACGAGCCGATCGGGGTCGAGAAGCCCGTGCGGGCGTCCCACGCCGTGCGGATCCCCTCGCTCGACAACAGCTCGGGCAGGCGGACGAGCGAGGGCAAGGACGCCCCCGGCACCAGCAGTTCAGGATCGTCGAAGTGGGCGACGCTCCGGGCACTGCGCTCGGCGGTCTCGACGCTGAGGCCGGCGAGCACGACGTCCTCGACACGGGTGCGGTCCTCTGGGCGGTAGACCGTGGCGGCGGCATCGGCACCGACCGTGATGATCGACGTGCAGGCGGCGGGGAGCTGCTGCTCGTTCGTCGCGATGACGATCCCGCTCACCCGGTGTGGTCGTTCCCCTGGGCGCAGGGATTGCCCGGGCACCGAGCGGCCCTGGCCGAGCAGGTTGCGGGCCGGGGCATCCCGTCCCTCGGTGAGCACCTCGGAGTCGACCACGACGAGCAGGTTCGGCGTCGGCAGCTCGTCGAGCGACTCCCGCAGGCCACGGAGCATTGCCGCGCTCTGGTCGCGTTGTGCCGACATCCAGCGGGCGCCGGTGCTGCTCCCCGCCACACGCGCGTGCGGCAGCCAGGAGGCCCACCCCCAGTCCTCCGCGCGGCCCGCGTCGCAGAAGACGCCCACCGTCAGGTCCGCTGGACCGCAGTGCACGGTGGCCTGCGTGAGCAGGCTGCGCGCCAGGGCGAGGGCGCCCTGACGGTCGCCGACGATCCCGACGACGCCGGCGTCGGACAGGTCGGCAACCACCGGCGCGGCCGTCAGACGGCTGTCGGCGATGGCGGCCTTCGCCTCGTCCTCGAGCTTCGCGGACGCTGCACGCTGGTCGACCTCGGGCCGCCAAGGAGCGTCCCCGGTGCCGGCGTGCAGGCTCAGGAAGTCCTCGTCATCCGAGCGGCGCTGCCACAGCAGGGTGGTCGGCAGCTCGGCTCGCCGCACCACGGTCGCCGGATCGGGCACGAGCTCCTGGCGGCGGGCGGCCTCGACGGCCGCGGCTTCGGAGATCTCACCGCGGAAGGACTCCACGGCCTCGGCGAAGCGGGTGTCCTCTTCTTTCAGGTTCTTCGCGCGGCGGTGCTTCTGCTCGAACCACATGCCGATCGCGGTGACCGGGGAGAGCAGAGCGAAGAGCGCGAACCTTGCGTCGCCGAGCAGGAGCACCATCGCGCCGGCGAGCACCAGGGGTGCCGCGACGGTGATCCAGCTGAACTTCGAGGCCGGCGGCACGTCCTTGCGTCCGGGCGGCACGACCGTCTCGGCGTCGGAGGTCCGGCCGGCGCGTGGTGGGCGGTTGAACGGTGCCGTCGCCGCCGGGGTCAGGTTCGCCACCGAGCCGGCCGCGGGCACGGGGACCTCGTCGAGCGCCGGCCGGACGAGCAGCACGGCCCCGCCCACGATGACTCTCGTCGTCCCGGTGAGCAGGACGCCCTCGGCGTCGATGCGCTCCCCGGCGACGACGGTGCCGTTCGTCGATCCCGCATCACGCACCCGCACACCGTCGTCCTCGCGCTCGACGGTGCAGTGCTCCCACGACGCGCTCTCGGTGGGGAGCACGACGTCGGCCTGCGGCGCCCGGCCGACCACGAGCTTCCGCCCGCGCGGGACCGGCACCACGGGGCCGGCCTCGAGCCCGCCGGCGAGCGTGACGGTCCAGCCGTCGGTGCCGAGCGGACGCTCCTCGGGGGTTCGTCCGATGCGGGATCCCTCGAGCAGCACGAGGTCCCGGAGCGGGGTGTCGACGCTGGTGCGGTGCCCGTCGACCGCCAGGGTGGTGCCGGGTTCGAGCGTAAGGCCGATGGCCGCGGACACGAGGTCCCCGAGCGAGGATGCGCCGGACCACCCGTCGACCTCGACCGCATCACGTCGGTCGTCGAGCTCGATCAACAGGCGCATGCTCGCGTTCCTCTTCCGGGTCGGTGCGTGGGTGGGTCAGTCCGTGCTGGAGTCGTCGAACCAGACGAGCGACGCGGTCCGGGCAGCGTCGGTTCCGCTCCCGGTGCCGTCGCCGGACGCGCTGCTGGCCGGACGGAGACCGAGCTGCTGTGCCGACGCCGCGAGCACCGTCGCGGGCGTCCCGAGTGCCTGCTGCCGCGTGAAGTCGAGTGCCGGACCGGCGATGCCCGCATCGGCGTCGAGGTCGAGCGTGGCGAGGGCATCGGTGACGTCCGCCGGCTCGACGCTCCGCGCCGAACCGACGGCGCGGACCAGGGCGATGACGGCGTCGTGGCTGCGCGAGTCCGCTGCGCCCGCGACCGCCGAGAACGGCTGGTCACCGGTCAGGTTCTCGGCGTCCTGGTCACCGGCGAGCACCCGGACACCGCCGAGGAAGGCGGACATCGCGCGGCCCCCGGCATCGGAGGCGAGCGCTCGGGCGTCGTCGGTGGCGACACCCACGGTCCGGAAGGCGCCGCTCAGGCTGCCGCCGGCTTCGACGAGCGCTGCGCCGAACGCCGGGCTCGTCGCATCCGGGGTGAGGACGACCGGCACCGTGACGTTCTCGGCCTGGAGCGCGGCGACGAAGGCACCCTGGCGCTGCGCGGAGCCACTGACGACGACCGCGTCGGAGTCCGGCGTCACCGTCTTCGCGTCGGCATCGGCATCGGCGTCTTCCTCGTTGCTCGTCGCGCCGGTGCGCTCGGCGACGGTCGTGGCCAGCGCTGCAGCGTCCGCGGTGTCGTCCCCGTCCAGGACGTGCGCGACCCGCAGACCCGCCGGAGCACCGCCGCCCAGGTCGACCAACAGTGGCGCGTCGGCGTCGCCGAGTGCCGTGGTCATCGCCGTGCTGATCGAGCCAGCCGCCGGCGCCGTCGACCAGGAGTCCTTCTCCGCCGGAGCGTAGGGCAGGACGACCGGGATGCCCTTCGCCGCAGCAGCAGTGAGGGCGCCGGACACGTGGCTGCCCGACGAGGCGACGACGATGCCCGCGACCCCGCTCTTCGCGAGGGACTCGACCGCGGCCGTGCCCCCGGCAGCGGTTCCGCCGTCGTTCTTCGTGACGAGCGCGACGTCGGTGCCACCGAGTGCGAGCCGACGCTCCGCCACCAGCGCACCCTGCGCCGCTTCGTTCCACTCGGATCCCTCGCCGTCGCCGAGGGTGACGATGACGCCGATCGTCGTCTTCGCCGGGACGTGCGCCACCGTGATCTTCACCGGCACGGTCGCCGAGACCGCTTCGGCCGGGGTGCTGCTGCCGAACGCCCGGAACGTCAGGACGGCAGCGACCACCGCGGCCACCAGGAGCACCGCGATGCCGACGAAGAGCAGCGGACGGCGGCTGCGCGGACGCGTTCCGTCAGCGCCCTCGGTCGCAGTGGCTTCGGTCGTCTGGTCACTCATCGGTCAGCCCCGATCCGGAAGGTGTACAGCGTGGTCGACGTCGCGCTGGCGGGGACCTTCAGCTGGAACGCCGGCAGCGTCGTCGCCGCATCGAGCGATGCACGGAACTGCTCCTGCTGGAGCAGGATGCCGGCGACGTCCTCGGCGCGGACGTTCGCGTATCCCGCGGCGTTCTGCGACGCCAGGGCGAGCTGGTAGTCGGCGGAGTCGGACTTCGCCGCGCTCGTGGCCATGGCGCCGAGGATGCCGGAGCCGTTGACCTTGCGGTCGCCGAGGTCGAGCATCACCCGGTTGAGGTCGCCGGTCAGGAGCGTCGAAGCACCCTGGACGTCACGCGTCGAGGCGCTCGTGCTGGCCGCGATGCGCTCGAGGCTGGACGCCGTTTGGCGGTCGACCGCGGAGGAGAGCTCCGAACCCTCTTGCTCGAGCGTGCTCTTCTGCTCGTCGATCGTGCCCTTCGAGTCCTTCGTGACCTCGCCCGAGGTGGACCGGAGGCCGGCGATCGACTTGTCGAAGGCCGAGATGACGGCGTCACGACTGCCCTTCGCCGTCTCGCTGACCTGCCGCACCTGCTGGTCGATGATCTTCTGGACGTCCTTCTCGGACTGCGTGGACGCGTCTGCGAAGGCCTTGCGGACGGCGTCCTGCAGCTCGGTCTGCTGGGCGCTGATCGCGGTCAGCTGGGTGCCGACCACATCGCTCGACTTCGTTGCCTGCTCGACGAGTTCCTCGAGCTGGCGGGCTGCGCCGTCGACCGAACCCCCGTCGTTGCGCACCGCTCGACGCACCTCCGCGATGCCGTCGTCGAGTGCATCGACGTCGTCGGACAGCGTCGTGATCGCGGCACCGATGCCGGTCGCGGAACGGAGATCGGTTGCCGCGATCACCGCGTCCCACTGCTTCGCCTGGTCCGTGAGGCGTTCATCCATCGGGGTGCTGAAACGTCCACCGGGCTTCAGCGTCGTGCCCTCTTCGGCGCCGGGGCAGGGGGTCGCGGTCAGGTAGCCCCGCAGCGCATCCGCCTGTTCCGCGTCGAGCTGGTCGGTTGCCGCGAGGGCGCAGAGCTGGTCGGCGACCTCACGGTTCTGCGCCTGCATCGAGGTGCTGAACAGACCATCGCCGGCGTTGCCCACGAGCCCGCTCGCTGCGATTGCCTGCCGGTTCACCGTCGTGACGGCGTCGCGCACGGGGCCGAGGTCGTCGGCGGTCTGGTCACGCAGGTCCTGCAAAGCCTCTAGGGTGCGAGCAACCTCGCCGGTGCCGTCGCTTCCGAGGGCCTGGACCGCGGTGTCGATCTCGCCGAGATTGGCGCGCAGGGCATTCGACTGCTCGATCGCCGTGTCCGCGAGCTTGGGGTCGAGCTGGTCGGCGAGCTGCTGCCCGGTGCTGACCAGACCGATCAACGAGGTGCTCACGGCACGCGACGATTCCCAGAGCGCGCAGGTCAACGATCCACGGGCCTCCTGAGGGGCGCACGTCGCTGCGTCCGGTGACGCCGGGCCGACGGATCCCGCCAACTGCGCACTGACCTGCTGCTTGCACGCCTCGCTCGCGTCGGCGTAGCCCTCGAGCTGCGACGAGACGCGGAGCAGGTTGCCGTAGACGCTGCCGCCCGCGGTCGAGGTCTTCGGCGTCGCCGCGCACCCGTTGCCGTCGAGCACCGTGGCCGGTGCCGTCGCCGAGGTGTCGCCGAGCAGGCTGTCGAGACTCGTCGTGGTCTGCTGGAGCTGCTGCAGCACCGTGGACTGTGTCGCCTTGACGGTCGCGCCGAGGTCGCCGTTCAGGGAGCCGAGCTCGCCGGACAGAGACCGCATGGTGCCCGCCAGGGACGAGCTGCTCTCCTTGAGCCGCTCGGCCGTCCTGACTCCGAGGGTCTTCGACGTGGTCTCGAGGTTGGACCGGACCTCGGTGATCGTGCCGCCCGCTCGTGCGAGCACCTCGTTCACCTGCGAGATGAGGTCGATGGTGCGGCGCTGGAGCGCGAGTTCGGAGTCACTATCGGACCCGAACGCCGCGTTCACCACGCCGGTCGAGGACAAGTCCGTGGACAGTCCGGGCTGCGCGGCGACGTCGAACGTCGGCGCCGTGAAGTCCTTGACGTCGGCGACGAGGTGCAACGTGCTGCTCGCGCCGGATGTCGGCGGTGCCAGCAGGCGGCCCCACTGGACGACCGCGTCCCCGTCCTCGTTCGTGCTGACGACGCCGTCCGTGGACGAACCGGAGTCAGCGGCATCGGTGACGATCCGGTCGGCCGCGGTGCCGGTGAGGACGGTCGAAGCGGCGAGGCTGAAGGGCGCACCCACGAGCGCCGGCGTCGAGCGTGAGGTGCCGGCGACGTCGTAGGTCAGGTTCTTCGACGTGACCGTGAGGTTCTCGATCGTCAGGTCGATCGCGATCCGGCCCGAGTACCCGTCGAGGTCGGCAAGGTCGGTACCGGTCTTCTTCGACGTCGAGTACTGCGTCGTGATGCGGAGCGGGAGGTCTCCAGCCGCCTTCGCGGGGTCGTGGTCGGTCGTCGCTGACGAGGAGTCCTTGCCCGCGACGGAGATCGCGGTGTCGGAGATCGACGTGATCGAGCCGTCCGCGGCCAGACGCGTGTCGACGGTCTGCAGGATCCGTGACGGGTCGGCCACCGGCTTGTCGTCGGACGTGCACCCGGCGAGCACCAGCGCGGCGACGCCGGTGACGGCGACCGCCCCCACGAGCCGGCGAGTGGTGCTTCGTGCTCCGGTGTTCCCGGCACGCTGGTTGATCACGGTCTTCCCCCCAAGAGAATCGTCGAGCACATCGATGCTAGTTGCTCGGTGGCGTCGGGTCCGCGTCGATCGGCCGCCCTGGCCGCCCCCGTTCGGGCCACACGCCCCGACTGGAATACAACGTATCGCATCCGGCGAGTTGCGCGTTCGCCGTCCACAACCACGCTGATACTCTGCACGCATGATCCAGGGGGACCAGGGCTTCGGGCCCATCGAACGACGACGTCCGCACGCACGACCGGGGGCAGATCGGTGACACTCAACCTCTCGCCGGTCCTCATCGCGCTGCTCGCGATGATCGCGATCCCGGCCGCCGTCAGCGCGCTCGTCCGCCGCAGCGATCGCAAGCGACCACCGCCCACCGTCGTGGGCGACGAGGCGTACGGCGTGCTCTTCACCGTCCGCGCACGCCGGTGGAACTACCTCTTGCTCCGGATCATCGGGATCGTGTTCATCGTCGTGGGAGGGTTCTTCTTCCTCGCCACGCTCACGCTGCTCGACGACCCTGACGCGATCGGGATGCTCATCACTGCTGTCGCCATGGTGCTGTTCGGGATCCTGTTCGTCTACCTCGGCGTCGGGCAGAAGCGCCGTCGCGTCGAGGCGTACGACTCCCAGCTGGTGGTCACCCCGATGTTCCGCGCAGCACGGACCATCGACCCGACGGCGATCAAGCACATCCGTCCCACCACCAACCGATTCGGCGGCCTGGACATCAAGGTGAACGGGCAGCGCGGCGTCATCAGCGTCATCTCCATCGATGCGGCCTACCCGGAACTGTGCGCATGGCTCGAGCAGCGTGCGCCGGCGCAGTGGAACGATTTCGTCCGGGTCTTCGGGCACTGACGAGCGCCTCAGCCACCCTCAGGCCGGCTCGAAGCTCTTGACGTAGACGGCCTGTCGAATCGTGTTGAGGAAGCTCTGCACGGCGAAGGAGCCCGCACCGACGTCGAACTCGTAGCGCTCGCCCGAGACGACGGTCTCGGCGAGGTCATCCTCGTTGTCACGGGTGACGCCCCGCTGCAGAACGAATGTTCCGCAGTCCGAGGTCTCGAACACGATCGGCGACGTCGACGAACCGATCCCCTTCAGCGAGTTGGACGATTCGGCGCTGCTGTGGGCAGAGGTGACGGTACAGACTGCATGCACCCGGTGTCCTGCGTCGTACACCTTCAAGGTGATCGGCCCGACGAAGAAGCCCAGCAGGGGTACGAGGACAACGACAGCGAGGACGATCGATGCCGCGACCCTTTCCCGCCGCACGCGCCTTCTCCGTGCGACTCGTTCAGCGCCGGTATCAGTCAACCGTGACTCCGACGCCCGTCGTGCCGACAAACTGGCCAGCCGGCAGGCAGTCCACCGTCCCGGCATCGGGACGGACGCGCCACGGCCTTCCCGCGGCTCCCCTTCGCCAGCTCGAACCCGTACGTTTCAGGCGAGAATGCATCACGCCAAACCGACCTTCCGCCAATCCACTTTGCCATCCTCCCGCCTGTTCTTCCAGTTCGAGAGGCCCCCGGCCAAAGCAACTCAGCTCCGCCGCCGGCCATCACGGCGATGGTCACCACAGGACCCAGCGGCGTGCACATCGCGAGTTTCACGCCGTAGGCGGCAACGTTGGCCCCGACACCCTGGACCGCTCCTGCGATGGCCAGCTGCCCGCCTTTGGTAAACATAGTGGCACTTGCTTGTCGGACCCCTGCCCCGCCAGCCGTGCGCAGGATCTGAGCCACCTTCGGGATGACTTGAAGCATTCAGCCCCCTATGCAGAGCGGAATCGGTAGACGGTGGGGAGGCGGTTGATCACACCAAGAAACGATCGAAGTGCGTAGGACCCAGTGCCCACCTCCAATTTCACCCGCCCAGCTTCTTCGAGCCTGGTCGCAACCTGCTTCGAGTTTGCCTGAGTAACACCTTGACGAAGCAGCAGCGACCCGCAGTCCTTCGTCTGTATTTCAACCTCCGCGCGCGAACCACCAATCCCAATTCGGTTGACATTGCTACCAGTTCCCGCATGAGCCGATTTCACGTCACATGATATCCAAGCGTGGCGTGCCGCGTCGTAGGCATTCAGCGACGCCGGCGCAACGAACACGGCGATCACTATCAGGATCACTACACCGAGCGCCGAAAAATACCGAATCCAACGCGACCTCGAGTAGGCGTCTCGGCTCACATGACCAGGAGCGTTGCCGACGGATCGCGCGGTTGAATCGTCGCTCATAACACGCACCCTCTCATTGCCCCGGCGAAGGTGGCCTCTTTGCCCCGAAAACAAATCCGGCCAGAGCTTCCGGGAGCAAATCCGCCACGGTCAACGTTGGGTCGCGCGATCTCGTGATCCACAGACTGTCTCGCTCCGACAACATGGTCGACAGCGGTCTGCGCCCTCGTTGAACCCGTGCCAGTCAACCGTCACTCCGACCCGACGAACGCTATCCGACGCCTTCGACCCAGGGAATGCTCATCTACAGATGATCTCGAAGACGCCCGCCGGGCGAGCGGGCAGCGTCGCCCGATTGGCGAAGCTACCCACCAAGAACATCGCTGACAATACCCCACCTTGACCCGCAGGAAGCTATTTACTCACTTCTGCGTACTTGTAAATCGTTGGTGCCACCTTCACTATCTTGAGACCCGAGCGCAGATTATACGAGCCTGCCCCGACTTGAAACCGATAGTCTTCACCGGCCTTGACCGCGGCAGCTATTCTCTTCATGTTTGATCTATCAACACCGTTCAGGTAGAGAAGGTTGCCACAGTCGGTGTGGAAGGTAACTTGCGATTCCGACCCCCCTGCGCCTTTCGCGGATCGCGAAGACGAAATATTCGCCTCCGCGGATTGCACGTTACAGACGACTTCGATGCGATGCCCATCGTCATACCACCGTAGAATCGACGGGCCGAACCCGAAGACGATGACCGGGACACCGATCACCAGAAGAAGAATTGCCACGGCGCTCAGACGTTCCCGTCGGATCCGGGCTCGGCTCTTTGCTACACGGGTGGCTCTCGCCGGCGTCTGGTCTTCCGCAGGAACGCTCACGAGAAGACTCTATCCTCGGTGCCGAGCGGTTGGGCTGTGCACGTCAGGTCCTTCAGCGCCTCCGACAACGCCGCTCCAGAAGCTCCTGCTGAGGTTCGCGCCCGAAGCGTCACCGCCGGGCCGAGCTATCTCGTTCACAACGCTCTGGAATCCTCCTACCGCGGAGTCGACACCCTTGCTCACCACGGCACTAGCCGCTTGCGTGGCAGTCGACACTCCTTCAAGATTCGCGTGACGGCCGGTGGATCCTGCAACGTCGTCGAGGTTCAGCCTCGAAGCCAACATCGAACCGAGCTTCGGCGCGGAAGCGCTGGATACTGCACTAAAAGCCGTGCCTGTTGCCATTCCCACACCCCCGGCTTGGAGATACCCACCGGCGTCACCTTGCCAGCCCGTTTTCACTCCGTAGTCAGCCATGTTGCTCGTAGCGTTCTGCACACCGCTGGAGATCGCGGATCGCCCTGCTTCCCCGAGCACTCGAGATCCACCCGCTCGCGCTACCCAGCTGATGCTCGATCTACCCAGAGCGGGAACGGCCTTGGACAAGCCGAGTGAAGTCCCTCCTCCAACCGCGCCAGCGACTCCACCGATCAGGGCATCGACACCGACCGCGCCCCAATCGACCTTCCCGTCCTTCCCGCGATTCGACTTGATCGACATCCCCCCAGCGAGGGCCGCGCCGCCGCCGGCCATCACTGCGATGGCCACCACTGGCCCCAGCGGTGTGCACATCGCCAGGACGGTTGCGGCGATCCCGACGCCGATGGCGATGTTGGAGATGAGCTCCGAGTGCTCATCAGCCCAGTCGCGCACGTTGGCGATCGCACCCTGGTTCGCATCCCGGTACGCCTGCAGGTCCTTGTCCGTCGCCGGCCGGAGCCCGAGCGGGTCGACGGCCTGCAACGGGTCGTTGCCAGCGTACGAGTAGGGGTTCCCCGACCACGCCGCACCCAGGATCGGCGCGAGCGGGTCGACCGACAGGAAGCCCCGCGCCGCAGGGTCGTACACACGTGCGCCGAGCCACTCCAACCCGGCGACGGACATCCCGCCCGAGCCGGTCAGTGCCACCCCCGCGGGCAGCCCGACGTCGGTGACGGCAGCGAGCGCCGCCCAAGGGTCCGCAGCGTCGGTCGCGCGAGCAGTGCGCCACGCGGGCTGCGTGACAGCATCGCCGATCGCGGTGACACCACCGGGCAAGTCGAGCAGCGACGTGTCGGCGATGCTGATGAGTGACGGAACGACCGCGGCGGAGTCCCACCACGCGGCGACCCCACCCACCTCGGCGAGCTCGCCGAGGGCATCGACCCAGACGTCGAGCCGGCCGGTCTCAGCGTACGAGGCGTCGCGGTCGACGACGGCAGCGAGGTACCCGAGGTCCGACCACGCGTACTCGGTGGTGGATCCGTCAACGGCGGTCCGTCGGATGCGTCGACCGAGACCGTCGTGGACGTACTCGATCCGGCCATCCTCGGTGATCGTCGCGACCAGCTGACCGGCAGCGTCGTACTCGTGGCGTGTCTCGGCCCCGCCGACGGTCTCGGCGACGAGCCGCCCACGGTCGTCGTAGGTCCACGTCGAGTCCCCGGCACGGACGAGCTGGCCGGCAGCGTCGTACTCGTAGGACACCGTTCCGGACGGTCCGTCGACCGCGGTGATCCGCGCGTCGGCATCGCGCTCGATCCGCGTGCTGGTGGCACCGTCGAGCGTCGTCGAGGTGTGCGCGACGAGTGCGCCACCCTCGTACGACCACGACTGCACCAGTTCACCAGTGGCTGCCTGGACGATCCGACCCGAGGCGTCGTACGAGAA
Organism: Curtobacterium sp. VKM Ac-2887; assembly: GCF_015350935.1. Taxonomy (NCBI): domain Bacteria; kingdom Bacillati; phylum Actinomycetota; class Actinomycetes; order Micrococcales; family Microbacteriaceae; genus Curtobacterium; species Curtobacterium sp. VKM Ac-2887. The sequence goes on from NZ_JADKSB010000001.1 coordinate 24,497, forward strand.
CGTGCCGGCAGGGGCGCCGTCCCGTTCCACCCCGACGACGCGGCCGACGGCATCGCGACGGTAGGTGGTGCGGGTGCCGTTCGGGTCGACCCGAGCCGTGCGGTTGCCGTCGGCGTCGTACTCCCACGCGACGGACCGGTCGCCCCGGGCACGGCGGACGAGCAGGCCACGGCGGTCGTGCTGGAGCTCGTGCTCGATCGTCCGACCGGCACCACGGGTGTGGTCCGTCACGACGACCGTGCGGTGGACGGCGTCACGGGAGATCTCCGACTGCACCGCACCGTCGACGAGCACGGCCCGCTGTCGACCTGCCGCGTCGTGGGTCCACTCCGTCGTGCGGCCGTCGGGATCCGTCTGGCGGATCTGGCGCCCGGCGGGGTCGTAGGCCGCGCTGGTGGTGCGGTCGAGCGGGTCGGTGACGGCGACCACACGGTCGGCGGCGTCGTACTCGCGTCGAGTGGTCCCGCCGGCAGGATCGGTGATCGTCACCAGGCGCCCGCGCTCGTCGTACTCGAACGAGGTGACTCCGTCGAGACCGTTGACGACCTCGATCAGCTGCCCCGCGGGGTCGTAACGGAACCGACGACGGCCGAAGCGTGCGTCGTGGCTGGAGACGAGCCTCCCGGCCTGGTCGTACCGGAACCGCGCGGTGCCGGAACCCGGAGTCGTCTGCGTGACCACACGTCCGACGGCGTCGTACGTGACCTCCTCGACCTCGCCGGTGGGCAGGGTCCGGGCTACGACGCGGGAGTCCGCGTCGTAGGCGAGCGTCGTCCGCGCCCCGGCGGCGTCGGTCGCCGCGGTGGGTCGACCGCAGGCGTCGTAGTCGTAGGTCGAGCGCGCCCCCGAGGGGGCGACCAAGGCGACGACACGGCCGGCGAGGTCGCGCTCGAGTCGGGTCAGGCCGCCTTCGCCGTCGACGAGTTCGACTGGTCGGCCGGCAGCGTCGTAGGTGACGAGTTCGGAACCGGTCTCGTCGGAGGTCGACTCGACCGGTCGGCCGTACTCGTCGAACCGGACGGTCGCCGAGTCGAAGGCGTCACGCAGGGTCGCGACGCCGGTCGCGACGTCGTCCGAGAACTCCTGGCGGACGCCCGTCGGGTCGATGGTCGCCGTCAGCTCGCCGACGACGTCGTACTCACGACGCCAGGTGGCGCCGGCGGGGTCGGTGATGGCCTGGAGGCGCGACAAGGCGTCGTGCGCGAACGTCCAGACCGCGCCACCCGGCAACACGAGCTCCGCCAGGTTGCCCTGGTCGTCGAACGTCCGCGAGACACGCCGACCCAGCGGGTCGGTGGTCGTCGCGAGCTCGCCGTTCGGGGCGTAGTCGAACGTGGTGCGCGCTCCGAGCGGGTCCACGACCGCTGCGATGCGCGAGCCGGCGCCGTACTCGAAGCGCCAGACGGCTCCGCCGGCGTCACGTCGTTCGACGAGGAGCCCCGCTGCGTCGTAGCGGTACTCGCTCCGTGCGCCGGAGGGGCTGACCGCGGCGACCGGGCGACCGGCCGGATCGCGCTCGATCCGAGCGGTGTCGCCGACGGCGTTCGTGGTCGCGACGAGCTCGCCGAACGCGTCGTGGTCGAAGGTCAGGACCACGCCGGCCGGGTCGACGACGCGGGTGAGGGCGCCGTCCTGCCAGGTCAGCTCCGTCCGGCCCCCGACCGGGTCGGTGATCACCGACGGGTCGCGGTCGTCGCCCACGTACTCGTACGCGACGACGGCGCCGGCCTCGGTGACCACGGTCGCGACGCGGTCCTGCTCGTCGTACCCGTAGGTCAGGTCGCCGCCGGACGGTGTGACGGTGCGGGTCTTCCGGCCGCGGTCGTCGTACGCGTGCACGGTGACGGACCCGTCCCGCTCGGTCGCCGACACGAGGTTGCCGTGCCGGTCGTAGCTCATCGACTGGCGTCGGTCGTCGGAGTCGATGACCCCGACCAAGCGCCCCTTGGCGTCGGCGATGTACGAGTTGGACCGGGAACCGTCGTGGTCGGACACCACCGTGACACGACCGGGCAGGTACGCGAACCGCACCGTGCGGCCGTGCGGGCTGACCTGCTCGACGACGCGACGCTGGTCGTCGTAGGTGTTGTCGACCTCGACGACACCGGCCGCGCTCGTGACCGTCGTGATCAGGTCGTCGTCGTTCCAGCCGTAGATCCGGGTGCCGACGGCATCGGTCACCGAGACGAGTCGGCCGCGATCGTCGTACCCGTACTCGACCCGGCGGCCGTCGGAGGCGCGGAGCACCGCCACCCGGCCGTCGACGTGGTCGATGTCGATCGAGCGACCGCGCTCGTGCACCAGGCGCACGACGACGTCGGAGGCGTCCCGCTCGACGCGGACCGCGGTGCCGGCCCCACCGCGCTGTCCGAGCCACAGCCCGGACGGCGAGAAGTCGATGCGCCCGCCCTGGTTGTCGCGGACGACGAGCCGGTCGCCCTCGGCCGCGAGCCAGCGGTTCTCGCCGACGCCGCGGGCCCACCCCTCGCCGTCGCGCGGGAAGCGCACCTGGCGACCGTCGGCTCCGACGAAGGATGCGCCCTCGTCGTCGATGAGCAACCGGGTCTCGAGGATCGATGCCCACCCCGGACCGAAGCGCCCGGCGTGCTGGTCGAGCGAGTTGTACATGCGCGTGACCTGCAGCGCTGCGGATGCACCGGTGAACCCGAGGTCGAGCTCGGGTTCGAGGAAGTTGCCCGTCGTGGTGTTGACCGGGTCCATCGAGTAGCCGGTCGTCGGCTGGGCCCCGTAGGCCGACGGCGGATCGAACTGCAGGTCGGTGCGGGACTGCGAGACCCCCGCGGCGGCCAAGGCTGCGGCGAGCGCGGCGTCCGAGACCGTGGAGACGGCGCCTTCACCGCCGGCAGCAGCGAACGCGTCGGCGATGGTGTTCGCCCAGGTGACGTCCTGGCCGTTGGCGGTGATCCACTGCTCGAAGGCGTTCACCAGGCTCGTCGCGTCGATGTGCCCCCAGGAGCACTTCGACGCGAAGTCGATGAGCTTGCCGCGCAGACCGGCCGGCTTGCCGTCGAGGGACTGGTTCAGCGTCGACGACCCGGTCGCGAACGAGCGGAGGTCGGCGGGCTTGGCCGACGACGTCCCACCGCCGCCGCCACCGGAGCCGGGGTTCGGCGTCTGGCGCGGAGTGCTCGGTCCGGTCGCCTGGTCGAAGGTCGGTGCGTCCTCGTGGTGGACGGTGGGCGGCACGGGAGCCCCGGCGACCTTGTCGTGCACCCACTCGAAGAAGTTCCGGTCGCCGTACTCCGCTTCCCAGTCGCGGGCTTCCTTGCGACGAGCGTTCTCCCGCTCGGCAGCGGCCTTCATCTTGTCGACCCACCCCGCGACGGTGCGGAGGTTCGCGGCGATCGTCGAACCGTCGGACGCTGCCGTCGACGCGTTCTGCGCGAAGAGCTCGGAGAAGTGCCCGCGGAACTCTTGCGACGCGGTGGTGACGTAGGACTGCCGCGAGCCGGCCTGCCCCTCGATCGACTCGGCCGCGCCGTTCAGCGCCGTGCTGAGTGCGTCGGCCGTGCCGTTGTCGAACTTGACCGGATCGTTGCCGTGCAGGTCAGCCATGGTTCATCCCCCGAAGTCGTACTGGTCGTGCTGGTCACGCGGCCCCACCGACCGCGAACGCCCGGACCGCCGCGAGCGCGACGGTCCGGGCGGAACGAGTGGCTGCTTACGCGCCGCCACCCGCGGTGAAGATGTCCTGCGAGATCTTGTCGAGCTGCGTGCGGAGCTGCTCCAGCTCGGTCTTCGCCTTGTCGAGGGCGGCCTTGGTCTCCGGCCAGGTCGACCCACGGAAGGTCGCCGCGAGCGGGCCGTCCCAGACGTTCGAGTCGGACAGGATCCGGCCCTGGGCGTCGAGCTGCGAGATCTGGTCGGTGAAACCACCGTTGACGATCGACTGGACCTGACGGATGGCGGTCTTGGCCTGCTCGGTCGAAAGGACACGCGACATGATGAACCTCTTTCATTCGTAGCTGCACCCCCGCGCAGTGGAATCCCCCCGGAGGCTCTGACGGGACCCACCATACCCACAATCCGGCGCAGATGTCACCGTTCGTATATCGTGATCGTTCCTCCACAAACAGTCCGTTCACCGCGGGTTTCCACAGCGTCCACCGGAGCCCCTCCGGCCTTGGTGCCCGGGTGGCAGGATGTGGACATGGACACCGAACCGCAGCTCGACGGCGAATCCGTCGCACCCGACCTCGACGACTTCGACGAGGTCGTCGAGATCGAGCACGAGTCGCTGCCGTCGGACCGCTACTTCGACCGCGAGCTGAGCTGGCTCCGCTTCAACCAGCGCGTGCTCGAGCTGGGCGAGGACCGCACGCAGCCCCTGCTCGAGCGGGCGAACTTCCTGGCGATCTTCGCGTCCAACCTCGACGAGTTCTTCATGGTCCGGGTCGCGGGCCTGAAGCGCCGCATCGACACCGGCATCGCCGTGCCGACCAACGTCGGCCGTGCACCGAGCGACGTCCTGCGCGACATCGCCAAGAAGGCGCACGAGCTGCAGGATCGCCACGCCCAGGCGTTCATCGGATCGCTCAAGCCCGACCTCGACGCGGCCGGCATCCACATCGAGCACTGGTCCGACCTGGACGAGGCCGACCGGCTCCGGATGCGCGAGTACTTCAACGAGCAGATCTTCCCGGTGCTCATGCCCCTGGCGGTCGACCCGGCGCACCCGTTCCCCTACATCTCCGGGCTCTCGCTCAACCTGGCCGTCCGGGTCCGCAACCCGAAGTCGCAGCGCCAGGAGTTCGCGCGCCTCAAGGTGCCGCAGAACTTCTCCCGCTTCATCAAGCTGCCGGACGACAACTCCGGCCGGATGCGCTTCATCCCCCTCGAAGACCTCATCGCGAACCACCTCGACGATCTGTTCCCGGGGATGGAGGTGCTCGAGCACCACGTGTTCCGGGTCACCCGCAACGAGGACGTCGAGATCGAGGAGGACGAGGCCGAGAACCTCATCCAGGCCCTCGAGCGCGAGCTGCTGCGTCGCCGGTTCGGTCCGCCCATCCGTCTCGAGATCACCGAGGACATGGACCCGGTGACCCTCGACCTGCTCGTGCGCGAACTCGACATCACCGAGCAGGAGGTCTTCCGGCTGCCGTCGCCGCTCGACCTCGGTGGCCTGTTCGAGCTCTCGAAGATCAACCGCCCGGACCTGCACTACCCGAAGCACGTGCCGACGACCCCGGTGCAGTTCCAGCCCGGTGAGCCGAACACGAAGCCCGACCTGTTCCGTGCGATCAAGGCGAACGACGTCCTCGTGCACCACCCGTACGAGTCCTTCGCGACGAGCGTGCAGGCGTTCCTCGAGCAGGCCGCGGCCGACCCGCACGTGCTCGCGATCAAGCAGACGCTGTACCGCACCTCGGGTGACAGCCCCATCGTCGAGGCCCTGATCGACGCGGCCGCCGCGGGCAAGCAGGTCCTGGCGCTCGTCGAGATCAAGGCACGCTTCGACGAGCAGAACAACATCACGTGGGCCCGCAAGCTCGAGAAGGCCGGCGTGCACGTCGTCTACGGCCTGGTCGGGCTGAAGACGCACTCGAAGCTCGTGCTCGTCATCCGGCAAGAGGGCGGCACGCTCAAGCACTACAGCCACATCGGCACGGGCAACTACAACCCGAAGACCTCGCGCATCTACGAGGACATGGGCCTGTTCACCGCGGACGACACCGTGGGCAAGGACCTGACGCGCCTGTTCAACGAGCTGTCCGGCTACGCGATCGAGAAGAAGTTCAAGCGGCTGCTGGTCGCGCCGTTGCACCTGCGCAAGGGGCTGCTCAAGCGGATCCAGACCGAGTCCGACAACGCCCGCGCCGGCAAGCCGTCCGGCATCCGGATCAAGGTCAACTCGATGGTCGACGAGCAGATCATCGACGCCCTGTACCTGGCCAGCCAGGCGGGCGTGCCGGTGGACGTCTGGGTGCGCGGCATCTGCTCGCTCAAGCCGGGGATGGAGGGCGTGAGCGACACCATCCGGGTGCGGAGCATCGTCGGGCGGTACCTCGAGCACTCCCGCGCGTTCGCGTTCCACAACGACGGCGACCCGGCGGTCTTCATCGGCAGCGCCGACATGATGCACCGCAACCTCGACCGCCGCGTCGAGGCCCTCGTCCGGCTGACGGCACCGGACCACATCGACGAGGTGCTCGCGATGTTCGACCTGGCGATGGCCGACACCGCGAGCTCGTGGCACCTCGAGTCCGACGGTGAGTGGACCCGCCACTCGACCGACGATGACGGTCGCCCGCTCGAAGACGTGCAGAATGTGACGATGCGGAAGATCTCGGCTCGGAAGCGCTCCACTCGGTGAGCGGCGGTCCCTCGGGCCCCGTCCTCGCCGCCGGCGCAGTCGTCTGGCGCGAACAGGACGGCACGCCCCTCGTGCTGCTCATCCACCGCGACCACCACAAGGACGTCTCCCTGCCCAAGGGCAAGGTCGACCCGGGCGAGGCCGTCCCGACGACCGCCGTGCGCGAGATCGACGAGGAGACCGGGTACCGCGTGCACCTCGGCGCCCCGCTCGGCACCGCGGAGTACGTGCTGCCGAACGGTCGCGACAAGGTCGTGCACTACTGGGCCGCCCGCGTCTCGTCGAAGGAGTACGCCCGCGCGGGTGACTTCACCCCGAACCACGAGGTCGCCGCGCTCGAGTGGGTCACGATCGACGACGCCCGCAACCGTCTGACGTACGAGCGCGACGTGGCGATCCTCGACCGGTTCGCCGAGCGCGCCGCCGCGGGCCACCACCGCACGTTCGCCCTGATCGCGCTGCGACACGCGAAGACCGTGCCCGGCTCCGACTGGAACGGCCCGGACGCCACCCGTCCGCTCCTGCCCGTCGGTCGTTCCCAGGCCAAGGCCGCCGCGTCGCCCGTCGCCGCGTTCGGCCCGAAGAAGATCGTGAGCAGCACGGCGGCCCGGTGCCTCGCCACCGTCGAACCGCTGTCCGCCACCACCAAGCTCGGCGTCTCGAGCACCCCCGACATCAGCCAGGACGCCCACGACCGCGGCGCCGCCGACGTCAAGGGCATCGTCCGCCGCCGGCTCGACAAGGGCAAGACCGCGGTGCTGTGCTCGCACGGGCCGGTGCTGCCGGACATCATCGCCCGGATCGCCACCGCGACCGCCGACGACTCCGGCCGGTTCGACCTCCGCCGCGCCGCGATGCTCTCGGTCGGCGACTTCTCGGTGATGCACATCGCCGGCGAGACCCTCGTCGCCGTCGAGACGCACCGCAACACGATCCCGGCGTAGCGACCGCACGCCCTGCACCCGCCACGGACCGGGCGTCCGCCGCGCCCGGAACGCGATCCGCGCCTCCCGGTCGGCACAACCCCTCGTTCACCTTCCGTTCACCAACGCGCGTGATCCCCGTCACCTCGCGTCCCTACAGTCGCTCCCGGGTCGGCACCGGCCCAGGGACCGCAGTGGTCCCACTGCACCCCATCCCCGAAGGGACCCCTGTGAACATCAAGCGAATCGGTTCGATCGCAGCAATCGCGATCGCCGGCGCAGTCGTGCTCTCCTCGTGCGCGGCGAACGAGGACGCGGGCAGCACCGAGTCCTCCTCGAGCAACAGCGACCTCTCGAGCCTCTCCGGAACCCTGACCGGCTCCGGCTCGTCCGCCCAGCAGACCGCGCAGGCCACCTGGGCCGCCGGTTTCCAGGACCAGGCCTCGGGCGTCACGGTCAACTACACGCCCGATGGTTCGGGCGCCGGCCGCAAGAACTTCATCTCGGGTGCCGCGGACTTCGCCGGCTCCGATGCAGCACTGAACGACGAGGAGCTCTCGGGCTCCTTCGACCTGTGCAAGGCCGACACCAAGGCCATCGACATCCCGGTCTACATCTCCCCGATCGCGATCGCCTACAAGGTCGACGGCGTCAGCGACCTGACCCTCGACGCGAAGACCATCGCGGGCATCTTCTCGGGCAAGATCACCAAGTGGAACGACTCGCAGATCGCCGACCTGAACGACGGCGTCGACCTGCCGGACGCGAACATCACGGTCGTGCACCGCTCCGACGACTCGGGCACCACGCAGAACTTCTCGGAGTACGTCTCCGCGAACGCCGGCGACGTCTGGACCGAAGAGCCGAGCCAGACCTTCCCGTACTCGGTCGGTGACAGCGCGAAGGGCACCTCCGGTGTCGCCTCCGCCATGGGCAGCGCCTCCAACGCGATCACCTACATCGACGACTCCGGCGCGGGTGACCTCGACAAGGCGAAGCTGATGGTCGGCGACAAGGCCACCGAGATCTCGGCCGACGGCGCCGCGCAGGTCGTCGCCGACTCGAAGGTCGCCACCGGCCGCGAGGACAACGACCTCGCGATCGACATCGACCGCAAGGACACCGCTGACGGTGCCTGGCCGCTCGTCCTCGTCTCCTACGCCATCGCGTGCCAGGAGTACAAGGACTCGGACAAGGCCGACCTGGTGAAGGGCTTCCTGAGCTACGTCGTCACCGGTGACGCGCAGGACGCCGCGGCGAAGGAGGCCAAGTCGGCCGCCCTGTCGTCCGACCTGGCTGACAAGGCCGCTGCCGCGGTCGACTCCATCAAGTAAGACCCTCGAGCGCCCGGACGCCGGTCCCACCCACCTGACCGGCGTCCGGGCACTTGCCCGTCGCGACGCGAGCAGCCCGGCCCCACCGCCAGCGCCCGTCCGACCAGCGCCGTTCCACGCTCCACCACCCGAACCCGTCGCCTCCCCCGGCGTTCCTCCGACAGGAGTCCCATGACGACCGCACCGGCCCAGCCAGGGGCCACCGTCACCCCGACCAAGCCGAAGGCCGTCGTCCGCGTCGGTGACCGGGTGTTCTCCGCCGCCTCGGTGATCGCCGGCGGCCTCATCCTGTTCGTGCTCGTGCTCGTTGCCGCGTTCCTCGTCTGGCAGAGCATCCCGGCGTTCTCCGCCAAGGTCGGCGAGCTGCCGAACAACGCCACGAACTTCTGGGACTACGTCGGACCCCTGGTCTTCGGCACCGTCTGGTCCGCGCTCATCGCGCTCGTGATCTCGGTCCCGCTCGCCCTCGGAATCGCCCTGTTCATCTCGCACTTCGCTCCGAGGCGGCTCGCCCCGGTGCTCGGCTACGTCATCGACCTGCTCGCCGCGGTCCCGTCGGTCGTCTACGGCCTCTGGGGCATCGTGGTGCTGGCGCCGTTCGTGAAGCCGTTCTACGGCTTCCTGAACGAGTACCTCGGCTGGTTCCCGCTCTTCTCCGGTCAGGTGTCCGGCACCGGCCGCACCATCCTGACCGCGTCGATCGTCCTCGCCGTGATGGCGATCCCGATCATGACGGCCGTCATGCGCGAGATCTTCCTGCAGGCGCCCACGCTCAACGAGGAAGCCGCCCTGGCCCTCGGTGCGACGCGCTGGGAGATGATCCGCCTGTCCGTGCTGCCGTTCGCGAAGTCCGGCATCGTGTCCGCGATCATGCTCGGGCTCGGACGTGCCCTGGGCGAGACGATGGCGATCGCCCTGGTGCTGTCGGTCTCGACGAACGTCACCTTCCAGATGCTGACCTCGCAGAACCCCTCGACGATCGCCGCGAACATCGCGCTGCAGTTCGCCGAGGCATCGGGGACCGCCCTGAACGCCCTGATCGCGACGGGCCTGATCCTGTTCGTCATCACCCTGGTCATCAACATGCTCGCGCGGTACATCGTCCGCACGCGGGTCAGCTGAGAGGTCCACCCGATGTCCCTCGCTCTCCGTCAGACCGGCACCGCCGGCAACGTCTACGCCAACGGCAAGCTGCACCGCTCGGTGCCGTGGCTGCTGCTCGTCGGCAGCTGGGTCGCCCTGGTGGCCGTCTTCGCCCTGCTCAACGCCGGCGGCGCGGTCAAGGACTTCAACGTCGTCGCGGCGCTCTTCCTCGGCACCGTCCTGTTCGACGTCCTGATCGTGGTCGTCTCGCGCATCGTCGAGGGCGGCCGCCAGGCCGTCGACCGGCTCATCACCTCGCTCGTCGTCACCGCCTTCGTCATCGCGGTCCTGCCGCTGGTGTCGCTGCTCTGGACGGTCCTGGCCGACGGTCTCGCCCGCTTCGACGCGAACTTCTTCTCCTACTCGATGCGCGGTGTGATCTCCGAGGGCGGCGGCGCGATCCACGCGCTGATCGGCACGCTCGAGATCACCCTGTTCGCGGCGCTCATCTCGGTGCCGATCGGGCTGCTCACCTCGATCTACCTGGTCGAGTACGGCCGCGGCGCACTGGCGAAGGGCATCACGTTCTTCGTCGACGTCATGACGGGCATCCCCTCGATCGTCGCCGGGTTGTTCGCGTACGCCCTGTTCGCGCTGTTCCTCGGCCCTGGTGCCCGCTTCGGCCTGGTCGGCTCGGTCGCCCTGTCGGTGCTGATGATCCCGATCGTCGTGCGCTCCACCGAAGAGGTGCTGAAGATCGTGCCGATGGAGCTCCGCGAAGCCTCCTACGCCCTCGGGGTGCCGAAGTACCTCACGATCCTCAAGGTCGTCCTGCCCACGTCGCTCGCCGGCATCACCACCGGCGTCATGCTCTCCATCGCCCGCGTCATCGGCGAGACGGCCCCGCTGCTCGTCACCGCTGGCTTCACCGCGAGCATGAACTACGACCTGTTCAAGGACCCGATGATGACCCTGCCGGTGTACGCGTACACGCAGTACTCGCAGCAGGGCGCCAACCCGCAGCCGTTCGTCGACCGTGCCTGGACCGCCGCGCTGGTGCTCATCCTCATCGTGATGGTGCTCAACCTGCTCGCCCGGTTCGTCACCCGACTCTTCGCCCCCAAGCTCTCGCGCTAGCGAACCCACTTCCCCACCCACCAGAAGGATCAACGTGTCCAAGCGCATCGAGGTCGACGGCCTCAACGTCTACTACTCGAAGTTCAAGGCGGTCGAGGGTGTCGACATCACCATCGAGCCCCGCACCGTCACCGCCTTCATCGGCCCGTCCGGCTGCGGCAAGTCCACCTTCCTCCGCACCCTGAACCGCATGCACGAGGTCATCCCCGGCGCATGGGTCGAGGGCTCGGTCAAGATCGACGGCGACGACCTGTACGGCCCCGGGGTCGACCCGGTGCTCGTCCGTCGCCAGGTCGGCATGGTCTTCCAGCGTCCGAACCCGTTCCCGACGATGTCCATCAAGGACAACGTGCTCGCGGGCGTGAAGCTCAACAACAAGCGCGTCTCGAAGTCCGAGGCCGACGACATCGTCGAGCGCTCCCTGCAGGGTGCGAACCTGTGGAACGAGGTCAAGGACCGCCTCGACAAGCCCGGCATGGGCCTGTCCGGTGGGCAGCAGCAGCGTCTCTGCATCGCCCGCGCCATCGCGGTGCAGCCCGACGTGCTGCTGATGGACGAGCCCTGCTCGGCGCTCGACCCGATCTCCACCCTGGCCATCGAGGACCTGATCGAGGAGCTCAAGAAGGAGTTCACGATCGTCATCGTCACGCACAACATGCAGCAGGCCTCGCGCGTCAGCGACAAGACGGCGTTCTTCAACATCGCCGGCACCGGTGCGCCGGGCAAGCTCATCGAGTTCGACGACACCACCACGATGTTCTCGAACCCGTCCGTCCAGGCCACCGAGGACTACGTCTCCGGTCGCTTCGGTTGATCGCTGTGCGTCCGTCGGTCTGACGGACGACCGGGAGGCCCGGTGCACGTCCGCCACGGATGCGCACCGGGCCTTCGTGGTTGCGCTGGGCGCGGGGGCCGTGCGGGGTGCGTGGCGCACGGCGTGGGTGCGTGCGTGCGCATGTTCCGACGATCCACGCGTCGATCGTCTCGTGGTTCGTCGCTCGATGCGCACGCAGACGGTGCGTGCGCATGTTCCGACGATGCACGCGTCGATCGCCTCGTGGAACGACGAAAGGTGCCCACGCATCGATCGCGTGAGCACCTTCCGGGGAGGGTCAGGCCGAGGTGGTCGGGACCGCCATGATCGGCGTCGTGGTCGGCTGCTCCGAACCACCGGCCGGCTCGACCGTCATGCCGATCGTCGCGCCGTCGGACATCGAGCCCTTCAGCACGGCCGAGTGCACGCCGTCGGCGACACCGTCGACCAGGCCGGCCGACTTGATCGTGCCGCCCTCGTTCTCGGAGCCGATGTACCAGAGCTCGTACGTCTTGCCCTTCGGTGCCTGGGCGACACCGTCGAGGATGACCGCGGACTTGCCGAGGTCGCCCGACCACACGACCGTGGCCGTGCCGCCGCCCTCGACCTTGGTGGTGCTGCGCTGGAAGTCCGACGCGGCGTAGATGCGGTCGAGGCCGCTCGATGCCTGCGTGGTGCCGGTGCCCGGTCCGTCGGCAGGGCCGTTCGCGACGCCGACCCCCAGGCCGACACCGAGGAAGACCACGGCGACCGCAGCAGCACTGGTGAGCATGGCTGCCGGACGCTGGAACCAGCGGCGGCGAGCCTCGGAGGTCGCCCGGCCACCGGTGGTGGAGCCGTCGGCGATCGAGGCGACGTGCCTGGCGGGCTCGGGACGGGCCTCCTGGACGGAGGCCGTGTCGACGGCAGGAGCCGTCTCGGCCAGTGGTGCAGCCTGCGGGGTCGTCGCGATCTGGGCCAGCAGCGACGCGCGGAGCGACGTCGGCGGCTCGATCGGAGCGGCGGCGAAGGCCAGCTGCAGCGCAGTCTCGCGCAGCGAGTCGGCCTCGGCCTGGAGTTCGGGCGACGTCGTGAGGACGTCCTCGAGGAGCATGCGCTCATCGTCGGACAGCGCGTCGAGTGCGTAGGAACCCGTCAGCAGGGCGGGGTCGTCGTGTCGTTCGGTCATGAGGTCACCCCCATTTCGTCTCGGAGTCGGATCATCCCGTCACGGAGACGGGTCTTGACGGTGCCGATGGGGACACCGAGTTGTTCGGCCATCTCGCTGTGCGAGAAGCCTCCGTAGTACGCGAGCTGCACGGCCTGGCGCTGGAACTCGGTCAGCTTGGCAAGGGCCCGGCCGACACGTTCGTGTTCGATGCGGATCTCGACCGACTCGGACACCTGGTCGAAACCGGACTCGAGGTCGCGGATACCGATCTTCGTGTCCCGGTCGTGCGAGGCCTGCGACGCCCGGACCCGGTCCACCGCTCGGCGGTGCGCCATGGTCAGGACCCAGCTGGACGCGGTCCCGCGCTTCCGGTCGAACCGGGTGGCCTGTTGCCAGACTTCGAGGAAGACCTCTTGCGTGACCTCTTCGGACTGGGCGCGGTCCCGCAGGAGCCGCGTCACGAGTCCGAGGACCCGGCCGGAGAGGACGTCGTAGAGGTCCGCGAAGGCGGCTTGGTCACCGGAGGCAACCCGCGCCAGAAGGTCGTCCGGCGATGCCTGGGCTGGCTCTGACGAGCTCCAGCGTTCGGTGTCGCTATCCACGAGGGCAAGCATTGCAGGTTTCCCTCCTCTCGGGTGCTTCGGCGACCGGTTGTGGCCGTTCTGTCAGGGGTGCTGCGTGATGCGGTGGTGCTGGTGGTGCTGGTGGTGCTGTGCTGCGGTTGGAGCTGTGCTGCGGTCCCGCCCCGGGTAGGACGAAGCCGCCGCGTCGTGCGGTCGAGACGAGAGGCCAGCGTGACCCACAGGGAATTGACCGGCGGATACCGGTCCGGGTCACGCCGGGCCTCTCGCGTTCGTGACGGTCATCAAGTCCGTCACGCTGATGATTCGGCGCGGTGCCCGTGGTGGATTGGATCGGATGCCGAGAAGTTGTCGGGACGCCGCGTCCGGGCCGTCTGCCGGGCACGCCCGGGTCCGGATCTGTCCACCGAGAGTGAACAGGGCAGCAGACTCAGCCGACGCGTCGTAGAGTTGGTCTCGCCGGGCCGCAGCAAGCCCCGGGCTCCAAAATTCGCCGCTTCGAGCGGCCTCGCGCCGAGAGGCGCTTCTGCGGCCCGGTTTTCTCTGCCCTGCGGCTCTGTCCCGCGGCTGTGCCCTTCGGCGTTCTGCCGGGAGGCCCGGTGCGGGTCCGGCGCGTTCGCTCGCTAGTCCAGGCTCTCGCGACGCCAGAGCGCCGCCGCCTCGGTCAGGTCGGCCGCCAGCTCCGTGAGACGGAGCGCCCGCCGCGTCAGTTCGCTCGCACGATCGGTCGCCGTCAGGTCGGAGTCGTCCGCCACGGCAGTCGCACCGGCCGCGGTCAGCCGGCAGAACGCCGCCCCTCGGTCGAGCGCCACCGCGAAGTCACCCGTGTACAGCCCGTGCAGGATGCGGTCCGCCAGGGTGAGGATCTCGGCAGGACCGGTCGGCTGCTCCGCCCCCGCGACGGCCTGGTCGATCGTGCCGATGCGCTCGGTGCCGCGCTGGAAGAAGTACGCGATCTCCTCCGGGTTCTGCCGGATCACCGTGCGGACGAGGTATACCCGCCACAGGGCACCCGGCAGGGTGTGCGCACCCACCCGCGCCCAGAGTTCGGCGATCGCGTCGATGCCGTGCACGTCGGTGTAGGTCACGAGCCGCTCCACCACAGCGGGGTCCGGGTCCTGACGCACCCGGTGCAGCAGCGCGTTCGCGGTCTCGTGCGCGACACGGTTCACGACGGCGGGGTCCTCGCCGCCCTGGATCGCGGCGAACTCGGCATCGGTGAAGTGGACAGGACGGTGGTGATCGCGAGGCACCGCGTCAGTGTAGGCACGGCCGGTGACACGCCCGCCCTCCGTTCGCCCAGAACGCAACGGCAGCGCCGCGGGTACGGTGTCTCGTCGGGAGGCGCTCCTCCCGAACGTGAAGGAGAGGACTCCCCCATGAACCCGTTGCTCATCATCCTGGCCGTCATCGCGGTCATCCTGCTGTTCGTCGGTGGCTTCACCGCGAGCCTCAAGTTCCTGCTGTGGGTCGGCATCGTGCTGCTCATCGTGGCCGTCGTCCTGTGGCTGCTGCGGACGCTCACCGGGCGTCGCGGCTGACCGTCGACACCAGGTTCTTCCCAGAGGCCCTCACCCGCTAGCCTTGCGGGTGAGGGCCTCTAGCTCAGTTGGTAGAGCACCGGACTTTTAATCCGAGGGTCGTGGGTTCGAGCCCCACGGGGCCCACACCAAGTGCGTTGTCTAAGATGTGGCGGATGGCACGACGACTCCTCCCCGGCATCGCGCTCGGAGCCATGGCTCTCGGCGTGAGCGGGCTGCTCGTCATCCTGCCGACCGTGTCGAGTGCCTGCCAGCCCATCTCGACGTCGTCGAGCGTCTCCTCCGCCGAGGTCGCGGACGCGATCGTCCCCGGCTCGCACGTCCTGATCGTCGGCGACTCGTACACCACCGGCCGCGGCTCCACCAGCGGCGTCCACGGATGGGCGCAGGACCTCGCAGCCGACCGCAACTGGGACGCCACCATCGACGGCTACCCGGGAACGGGCTACATCGACACCGGGCGCACCGGGTCCTCGCACTACACGTTCGGCCCCCGCCTCGAACGGCACGCCACGACCGATGCTCCGCAGCTCGTCATCGTGCAGGGCAGCCAGAACGACTGGCTCGTCGACTCGTCGACGCTGCAGGCCCGCGTCGAGCAGACCCTCCGCGCGGCGGAACAGACCTGGCCGGACGCCGTCGTCGTGGCGCTCGGGCCGTCAGCGCCGATGCCGCGGGCGAAGGCGAACGTCGGGGTCGCCGCCTCGGTCTCCGCGGGAGCGGCTGCTGCGGGTGTGCCGTTCATCGACCCGCTCGCCGGACAGTGGTTCACCGCGGCGAACAGCCCGGGCTACGCGGCGATCGACGGCGGGCACCTCAACGACGCCGGCTACCAGTACATGGCCGGACGGGTCTCGGACTCCCTCGACGCGCTCGCTGCGCCCGACGACGAACGCTGCGCCTGACCTCGGGTTCGTGTTCGGGGTACAAGTTGTCCCCAGCTGGCTCATGGCAGATCCCCTGCACACATCAGCCTGCGCACAGCCGACTGGTGGGCTGCCGCCGATAGTGTCGTTCCCGGATCCGACCACCGGATCCTGCAGCACCGCACCACCACGAACGAACGGGGTACACCGTGATCGAGCCCATCGAAGCCACGCAGACCAGCAGCACCGGGGACGCGCGCCGCATCGTCGAGCTCGCCGCCGCGACCAACACGACGATGAGCAACGAGCTCCTGCTCGACACGCTCCGTCGCAACGCGCAGGTCACGACCCGGCACATCCGCAAGGACTTCATCGAGGTCGCGACGGCCACCGCGGTGCTCGGCTACGTGTGCCGACAGCGCAAGGACTTCATCGCCCTGCGCGGGGACGACCCGGCCTGGGCGCACGAGGTCGGGCGCTACGCCAGCGAGTCCCTTGCGGTCGAGGCGCTCCGCATGCGCCGCGGCTGACCCGCAGCTCCCCGCCACGAACGCAGAAGGCCCCGCCGGACATCCGGCGGGGCCTTCTCAGTGCACGAAGGCGGTCAGGACCAGACGCGGCGGATGCCCCAGGTGCCCGTCCAGGTCTCGTCAGGCTCGAGCCACCGCAGGCCCTCGCCGGAGTTCAGGGCGTTGGCCGGAGCGGTCATCGGCTCGACCGCCACGGCCAGGCCCTTGGCGTCGCCACGCGGGTACTCCCGAGAGGTGAACACCTGCACGTACGGGAACGACGCGTCCTGCCAGAGCTGCACGCCGTCACCCTCGGGGCCGTGCAGGGTCGTGTGGCGGACACCGTCGGCGTCCGGGGTGATGTCCGAGTACGCGGTGTCGAGATCGGCGGCACCGGCACGCTGCCCCCGTCGCAGGTCGAACGAAGTGCCCTCCACCGACACGGAACCGTTCGGCACCTTCTGCTCGTCGACGGTGAAGGCGGTGGCGGCGTCGAGGGTGACGACGAGGTCCTCTGCGGGGGTGTCACCGGCGCGCAGGTACGGGTGCGCCCCGACGGCGAAGGGCACGCGGGCTCCGGAACGGTTCGTGATCTCGTGCGTCACCCGGATGCCGTCGTCGACGAGCTCGTGGTGCACGCGGGTCTCGAGGGTGAACGGCCAGCCGTGCTGCGGGTGGATCGTGGCTTCCTGCACGATGCCCGTCTCGGTCTGCGACACCACGCGGTACGGCGCGAAGCGGAGCAGACCGTGCGAGGCGTTGCCGTACTTCGGCTCCGAGACGTCCAGCTGCTGCCGCTTGCCGTCGAGCTCCCAGACCCCGCCGGCGACGCGATTCGGCCACGGCACGAGCACGATCCCGTTGGCGCCGGGCGGCTGCTCGGTGACGGGGAACGGCTCGGTCAGGTCGAAGCCGGCGACGCGGAGTTCTCGGATGCCGGCAGCGACCTCGGTCACGACGGCCTCGACGACGCCGTCCGGTCCAGCGTGGTGCAGGCGGTACTGGCCACCGGTGGGTGCTGCGGTCATGGGGTGTGGTTCCTTCCGGGTGTGTCCTCGCCGTCCGCGACGACGACCTCGACGCCGGCCGCCCGGATCGTGGCGACCGCGTCCGCCTCGGCCTCGGCGGTGACGACGACGTCGATGTCCTCGAGCGCACGGACGACCCCGATGTGGGCCCGGCCGAACTTCGACCCGTCCGCGACCACGACCGTACGCCGAGCCGTGGCCGCGAGCACCCGCTTCGCCTCGGTCTCGGGCAGGTTGACGTTGGTCAGACCGTGCGCGACGTCCACACCGGTGCCACCGAGGAACACGATGTCGGCGGCGATCACCGGCAACAGGGTGTTGTTGAACGGTGCGACGAGCGAGTGCTGGAGCGGCCGGAGGGTGCCGCCGGTGACGATCACGGTGAACCGCGGCACGGCGCGCTCGAGGGCCAGAGCGGTGGTCAGCGAGTTCGTGACGACGGTGACGTCGGACAGCTCCGTGCGGGCGACGAGCGCCTCGGCGACCGCTGCCGGGGTGGTGCCGACGTCGAGCACGACGCACTCGCCGGAACGCACGAGCGCTGCGGCCGCACGGCCGATGGCGGCCTTGGCCACCTGGTGCTCGACGGCGGTCTCCTCGAAGGGGCGCTCGGTGGACCCGGCCCCGAGGCGGACCGCGCCGCCGTGCACCCGGCGGATCCGGGCCTCCTGGTCGAGGACCGCGAGGTCCTGCCGGACCGTCACCTCACTCGTGCCGAGCGACGCGGCCAGCGCGGCGGTCCGGACCATACCGGGTGCACCCTCGACGATGGAGACGATGCGGTCCTGCCGCAGCGGCGCGGGCAGCGATCCGGCCAGGAAGGAGAGGTCGTCGTCGGTCACGGCTCTAGTTTCGCTTGCTTCCGAAGACTTTCGCAACGCTTCGGATCGACGCTAGGCTGTTCCGGTGATCACCAAGCGCGTGACGAAGCTCGCGGACGGCCGCGACCTGTTCTACTTCGACGATGCGGACAGCACCCTGCCCGCTGAGCGTGCCATCGACGAGCGTGCGCTCGATCCTCGGCCCGAGACCGCGCGGATGCGCCAGGACGTCCTGACCGGCGAGTGGGTCTCCATCGCCGCGAGCCGGCAGAACCGTGCGTTCCTGCCGCCGGCCGACCAGGACCCGCTCGCGCCGCAGACACCACAGAACCCGTCCGAGATCCCGAGCACCTACGACGTCGCCGTGTTCGAGAACCGGTCACCGTCGTTCGGTCCGGCGCTCGAAGCCGATGACGCACCCGGCTCGCTCGACGCGCTGACCGACGTCGGCCTGAACCGGCAGCTGCGCAGCGTCGGCCGGTGCGAGGTCGTGTGCTTCTCGCCCGCGACCGAGGGGTCCTTCGCGTCGATCTCCGAGTCGCGTGCCCGCACCGTGGTCGAGGCCTGGGCGGACCGCACCGCCGCGCTCTCCGCCATGCCCGGCATCCAGCAGGTGTTCCCGTTCGAGAACCGCGGCGAAGCGATCGGTGTCACGCTGCACCACCCGCACGGGCAGATCTACTCGTACCCGTACATCACGCCCCGCACGCAGCGCCTGCTCGACTCCATCGAGCGCTTCGGGCCCGACCTGTTCGAGCAGCACCTGGCGAACGAGCGCGCCTCGGACCGGGTCGTGCTGCAGGGCGAGCACTTCACGGCGTTCGTGCCGTTCGCCGCACGCTGGCCCATCGAGATCCACATGCTGCCGCACCGCCACGTCCCCGACTTCGCCGGTCTGACCGAGGCCGAGAAGGACGAACTGGCCCACATGCACCTGCGCCTGACGCGGGGCATCGACAAGCTCTACGACGACCCGACCCCGTACATCGCCGCCTGGCACCAGGCGCCGGTGCACGTCGGGCGGGACACCGTGCGGCTCATGCTGCAGATCACGTCGCCGCGTCGGGCGGCGGACAAGTTGAAGTTCCTGGCCGGCAGTGAAGCCGCCATGGGCGCCTGGATCGGGGACCTCGTGCCCGAGAAGGCGGCCGAGTTCATCCGACAGGGAATCGAGCGAGCATGACGTTCCAGCAGGTCTACGGGTACGAGCCGACGGTGCGGTACTCCGCCCCCGGCCGGGTCAACCTGATCGGTGAGCACACCGACTACAACGACGGGTACGTCCTGCCGTTCGCGATCGACCGGCGCACCAGCGCGTCGATCGCTCCGCGGCCGGACCGTCTGCTGCGCGTCTCGTCCGCGTTCGACGCCGGCACCGTGCTCGAGCTGTCGCTCGACGACCTCGACCCGTCGAACATGACCGGCTGGTCGGCGTACGTCTTCGGCATCGCCTGGGCGCTCCGCGAGCAGGCCGGCGCGGACCTGTCCGACACGACCGGGTTCGACGTCTTCATCGAGTCCGACGTCCCCGTCGGCGCGGGCCTGTCCTCCAGCGCAGCGATCGAGTGCGGCGTCGCGCTCGCCTTCAACGACCTGTGGGAGCTCCGCCTCGACCGCAAGACCCTGGCGCGCGTCGGCCAGTACTCCGAGAACCACGCCGTCGGTGCGCCCACGGGGATCATGGACCAGTCCGCCTCCCTGCTCGGCGAGCAGGACGCCGTCGTGTTCCTGGACTGCCGCACGCTCGACACCGCCGTGGTCGACCTGGCGCTCGAGGCCAACGGGCTCGAGGTCCTGGTCATCGACACCCGGGTCGAGCACGCCCACGCCACCGGCGGGTACGCGGCTCGTCGGGCCTCGTGCGAGAAGGGTGCGCAGGTGCTCGGTGTCGAGGCCCTGCGTGACCTGAGCGTCGACGACCTGCCCCGTGCGCAGGAGCTGCTCGACGACGAGACCTTCCGCCGCGTGCGCCACGTCGTGACCGAGGACCAGCGCGTCCTCGACACCGTCCGGACGCTGCGCGAACAGGGCCCGCGGGCGATCGGATCGCTGCTCGTCGCGTCGCACGAGTCGATGCGCGACGACTTCGAGATCTCCGTGCCGGAACTCGACCTGGCCGTCGCGACCGCGGTCGAGCACGGTGCGGTCGGTGCGCGGATGACCGGTGGTGGGTTCGGCGGTGCGGCGATCGCGTTGGTCGACCAGGGATCGCGTGCTGCGATCACCGAGGCCGTCACCGCCGCCTTCGCCGAGGCCGGCTACCGCGAGCCGAGCGTCTTCACGGTGCACGCCGCGCAGGGCGCCCGCCGCGACTGAGCCCCTCACCGAGTCTCGGGCGAGTACCGGCGAGACTCGGGCTGGGCGACGGTTCTCGCGGTGCCGCCCCCGAGAACGGTCACTCACCGCGAGACTCGGGGCAGCGCGGCCGAGACTCGGGGGTCAGCGCGTCATGTGCCCCGTGGTGACGGTGACGCCGCCCCACGGGAAGCCGTGCGGGTGCAGCACCTCGTGCTGCACCTGGTCCACCACGAACTGGCTCTGCCACACCGTGTAGACCAGCACGCCGACGACGATGCACACCGGCACGGCCAGGTACGCCGAGTACCGGACGATGTCGCCGAGGGTGCGGTGCCCGGAGCGCGCGAGCGTCGGCGGCAGGACGATGCCGACGACGACCACGAGCAGCAGCAGTGCGAGTGCGGCCGGCGCGACGTGCCCTTCGACCTGCACCGTGACCGGCGCGGTCTCGAGGACCTTGCCGCCGTTGTCGATCCAGTTGTCGTCTGCGTCGACCCCGCCGTACCCCGACGACGTGCTCCAGAGCACCAGGTTCGGGGACAGCACCAGTGCGACGATCCCGACGAGTGCGAGTCCCCACGCACGCGGACGCAGCTTCCTGCCGGTGGCCGCCATCACGGGCGCGGTCTGGACGTTCTCCCCCATGCGGTGACCGTAGCACTGGGGGCGGCTCCGCACCCGTCCCCCGAACGCGCGGGGCGGGGGCGAGCCGCGCCTCCCGGCCGCATCTGGTGAGCAGAAATGGTCGAGCCCCATGACGGGACCCGACCATTTCTGCTCACGATGCGAACGCGCGCCACACGGCCCGCCGCGCGCGCCTACTTCAGGTGGCGCTCCGCCGCCTCGACCACGTTCTTCATGAGCATCGCGCGGGTCATCGGGCCGACGCCGCCGGGAACCGGCGACATGAACCCCGCGACGGACGCGACGGCGGGGTCGACGTCCCCGTGCAGCTTGGCCTTCCCCGTCTCCTCGTTCACCACGCGGGTGATGCCCACGTCGATCACGGCCGCACCGGGCTGCACCCAGTCCGGCTTGACGAGCCCGGCGACCCCGGCCGCCGCGATGACGATGTCGGCGCGACGGCACTCCGCGGCGACGTCCGCCGTCAGGGAGTGGGTCAGGGTGGCGGTGGCCTCGAGGCGGGTGAGCAGCAGACCGAGCGGCCGGCCGACCGTCAGGCCCTGCCCGATGATCGTGACGTGCGCGCCCCGGATCGGGATGTCGTACGCCTCGAGCATCGCGACGATGCCCCGCGGGGTGCAGGGCAGGGGCGCGTCGATGGTGCCGGCACCACCGGGCACGGCGAGCACGAGCTCACCGAGGTTCGTCGGGTGCAGGCCGTCGGCGTCCTTCGACGGGTCCATCAGCTCGAGCATCGGCGTCGGGTCGATGCCCTCCGGCAGCGGCAGCTGCACGATGAACGCGGTGACCCGGGGGTCGTCGTTCATCTGCAGGATCGCGGCGCGGATGTCTGCGGCGGATGCCGTCGCCGGCAGGTCGATGCGGTGCGAGTCGAGCCCGATCTGCGCCGAGTCGCGGTGCTTGCCCGCGACGTAGGACAGGGAACCCGGGTTCTCCCCGACCAGGATCGTGCCGAGCCCCGGACGGATGCCGTGCTCGTGCAACCGATCGATGCGGACCCGCAGTTCGTCGAGGGTCCGGGCAGCGAGGGCGGTGCCGTCGATGCGGACCGCCGAGCCCTCCCCCGCCCATCGCTCGACGGGCAGGGGGGTCAGGGCGTCGCTCACGCGTAGAGGGGGAACGCGTCGGTCAGGGTCTTCACCCGGGCCGAGAGCGCTGCGATGTCCGGGTTCGGCATGAGGGTCAGCGCGATGATGTCCGCGACCTCGGTGAACTCGGCGTCGCCGAAGCCACGCGTGGCGAGCGCCGACGTGCCGATGCGGACACCCGAGGTGACCATCGGCGGACGCGGGTCGAACGGCACGGAGTTGCGGTTCACGGTGATGCCGACCTCGTGCAGCAGGTCTTCGGCCTGCTTGCCGTCGACCTCGGAGGTGCGCAGGTCGACGAGCACCAGGTGGACGTCGGTGCCACCGGTGAGGACGTCGACGCCGGCCGCGCGGGCGTCCGGCTGCGTGAGCCGATCCGCGAGCAAGCGGGCACCGCGGATGGTGCGCTCCTGGCGGGCCTTGAACTCGGGGGTGCCGGCGAGCAGGAACGCGGTGGCCTTGGCGGCGATCACGTGCATGAGCGGGCCGCCCTGCTGGCCCGGGAAGACCGCGGAGTTCAGCTTCTTGAACAGGGTCTCGTCGTTGGACAGGATGATGCCCGAGCGGGGGCCGCCGAGGGTCTTGTGCACGGTCGACGAGACGACGTGGGCGTGCGGGACCGGGGACGGGTGCAGACCGGCGGCGACGAGGCCGGCGAAGTGCGCCATGTCGACCCAGAGCTTGGCGCCGACCTCGTCCGCGATCTCGCGGAACTTCGCGAAGTCGAGCTGGCGCGGGTAGGCGGACCAGCCGGCGATGAGGACCTTCGGCTGGTGCTCGATGGCCTTGGCGCGGATGTCGTCGTAGTCGACCTCGAACGTCTCGGGGTCGACGCCGTACGCGACGGCGTTGTAGATGCGGCCGGAGAAGTTGAGCTTCATGCCGTGGGTCAGGTGACCGCCGTGCGCGAGCTCGAGGCCGAGGATGGTGTCGCCGGCGCTGGCGATGGCGTGCAGGACCGCGGCGTTGGCCGTGGCGCCCGAGTGCGGCTGGACGTTCGCGTAGGCAGCACCGAAGAGCGCCTTGGCACGGTCGATGGCGAGCTGCTCGGCGACGTCGACGTACTCGCAGCCGCCGTAGTAGCGCTTGCCGGGGTAGCCCTCGGCGTACTTGTTGGTGAGGACGGAGCCCTGGGACTCGAGCACGGCGCGCGGCACGAAGTTCTCGGACGCGATCATCTCGAGGGTGTCGCGCTGACGGCCGAGCTCCTGCTGCAGGACGGCGGCGATCTCGGGGTCGACCTCGGTGAGCGGGGCGTTGAAGGCTGCGCGGTCGGTGTCGACGGAGCCGTCGACGGCGGGCAGATCGGTGATGGACACGGTTCTCCTACGTGGGTTGGCGACGACCGGTGGGTCGCGCACGGACGATCGGTCGGTGCAGCCCAGGCGTACGGCCGCGCACCGTGTCAGGTGTCGCTCCCCGATGGTGACCCATCCAACGCCAGTCGCGACGTGACGATCGTACCGAGCCGCCCGCCCTGTGTCACCCTGGATGCATGACGCTGACCTCGCCCGACGTGGACGAACGGACCACCCCGGACGAACGCACCAGTGCGCGCGCCGACACCCCGTGGGTCACCGTCGTGTGGGACGACCCGGTGAACCTGATGTCGTACGTCACGTACGTCTTCCAGCGGCACTTCGGCTTCGGTCGCGCGCATGCGGAGCGGCTCATGCACCAGGTGGACACCGAGGGTCGGGCCATCGTGGCGACGGGTCCGCGCGAGGCCATGGAGGCCCACGTCCAGTCGATGCACGGCTACGGCCTGCAGGCGACCGTCGACAAGGCTCCCGAAGCGTGATCCCCTTCGTCCGCCGGGCCGACGGCGTCCACCTCGGCATGTCCTCCGGCGAGCGCGGGTTGCTGACGTCCCTGACCGAGCAGCTGCGCCAGGTGCTCGACGGCGACCTGACAGCGGACCCGGTGGCGACACGGATGTTCCCGGACGCCTACCCGGACGACGACGACGCCAGCGCGGAGTTCCGGAAGTACACGCAGTCCGACCTGCTGGCGCAGAAGACCTCGAACGCGACGACCGTGCACGAGTGGCTGACGGGGACCCGCGACGGCGCCCTCGACCCGGAGGACGAGCAGGCCTGGCTCCGCACCCTGACCGACCTGCGGCTGACGATCGCGGACCGCCTCGGGATCGTCGACGCCGACGACGAGGAGCGTTCGGTCGAGGCCGACGCGGGCGTCGGCCTGCGCGACGTCTACGACTGGCTCGGCTACGTGCAGGAGCACCTGATCACGACGATGACCGACCCGCGGTGACGGTCACCTTCCGCGCGACCACCGAGGACGACCGGGAGGCCCTGCTCGCGTTCTCGACGTCGGAACCGGTCGCGTGGATCGGTCCGGACCGGTACCGCGCCGAGTCCGGCACGGACAACTACCGGCCGGGGTGGTCGTGGCTGGCCGAGCGCGACGGCCGTCCGGTGGCACGGGCGCTCTGGTGGGGTGGCGCGGACGCCGAGGTGCCGTCGACCCTCGACGACCTGCTGGTGGCTCCGGACGTGCCCGAGGACGAGCAGGTGGCGATCGCCGCCGGGTTGATCACGGCGGGGACCGCTGCGTTCGGGGCGCGACCGGAGTGGATCGTCGACGTCGCGGTGGACTGGCACGACGACCCCGAGGCCGTCGCCGCGGTGTCGTGGCGCACGGCGGCCGCCCGGTCGGCGGGGCTCGGACGGTCGACGGAGCGGGTGAGTGTGGCGTGGACGCCGGACCACGGAGTGCCGATGCCGTCCTCGCTGCGCTTCCGGTCGGGTGACGACGACGAGTTCGTGGACCTGTTCGCCCGCGTCGCGGTGGGGAGCCTCGACGCCCACACCGTGGCGTCGGTGGACGAACTCGGCCCGCGGGGCGCCGCCGCCGACGATCTCGAGTTCTACCGCTCGCTGCCGGGGTCGCGCGACGGCTGGCGGATCGCGCTCGACGCCGACGGCCTGGTGGTCGGGTTCGTCCTGGCGACGCGGACGGCGTACGACGCGGCGATCAGCTTCATCGGCGTGCTGCCGCAGCACCGTGGCCGCGGTGTGGTCGACGGCCTGCTCGCCGAGGGGCTGCGCGTGCACGCCGAGGCCGTGGAGCCGAAGGTGGTCGGCACGACGGACGCGACGAACACCCCGATGCGCCGGGCGTTCGAACGGGCCGGCTTCGTGGTGACGAAGCGCCGCATCGTGTTCGAGCACTGAGCCGATCCGGAGCGGCGGACCCGGGACTCGCAAGGCTACCTTGCAAGTCGTGCTGTCGAAGTAGTACCGTGCCGGTATGGAATCACCCGATCCGACCGCGCTCGCCGGCGACCTACTGACGCTCTACGGTCGGATCCGTCGCACGCTGCTGACCGGCAAGGCCGACGAGGTCACGGCGTCCCAGACCGCCGCGCTCGGCCGCCTGCTGCGGTACGGCGAGAGCACGGTCGCCGAGCTCGCCCGCGCCGAGGGCGTCCGGCCGCAGTCGATGGGCGCGACCGTCCAGGCGCTCGAGGACCTCGGCCTCGTCGAACGACGTCCAGACCCCGCCGACGGCCGCCGTGCGCTCGTCCGCGCGACCGACCAGGGCGCCCGTGCCCGCGAGGACGCCTGGACCACCCGCACCCGCGTCCTGACCGACCGGCTCGCCGCGCTGCCCGACGTCGACCGCGACACCGTCGCCCGAGCGGTCGCGATCCTCGCCCCGTTCACCGAACGCTGACCCCGGAAGAAGCACTCCCACGTCCACCTCGACCACTCCCACCCCCGTCGTCGCCCCGGGCAGCACCGGCAGTGGCTTCGGCCCGAAGCTCCTCATCCCGGTGCTCGTCGGACCGCTGCTCAACCCGATCAACACCACGATGGTGTCCGTCGCGCTCACGCCGATCTCCCGCGACCTGGGGATCGGTGCGACGCAGGCGATCTGGCTCGTCGCCGCCCTGTACCTGGCGAGTGCGATCGCGCAGCCGACGATGGGCAAGCTCGCCGACCGCTTCGGCCCGAAGAAGGTGTTCCTGACCGGGCTCGTGATCGTCGGTGTCGCCGGGGTCGTGCCCGAGTTCCTGACCGGCTTCGGCGGCGCGGTGTTCGCCCGCGTGCTCATCGGCATCGGCACCTCGTCGGCGTACCCGGCGGCCCTCACCACCCTCCGACAGCATTCGGCACGGATCGGGAAGCCGACCCCGCCGCTCGTGCTCGGAGCGCTGTCCATCACCTCGCTCGTGTCCGCGGCGGCCGGGCCTCCGCTCGGCGGCGCGCTGATCGCCGCGTTCGGCTGGCACGCGATCTTCCTGGTGAACGTGCCCCTGGCGGCGTTCGGCATCGTCGTCGCGTCGATGTGGCTGCCGTCCGACCGTCTCCGTCCGCGTGACGACGAGGCCCTGCCCGTCCTGCAGGCGCTCGACCCGTTCGGCATGCTGCTCATGACGGGCACCGTCTCGGCGCTGCTCGTGTTCCTGCTCGACCTGTCCGCCGGGCTGTGGTGGCTGCTCGCGGTGGCGATCGTGCTGCTCGTCGCTCTCGTGCTGTGGGAGCTGCGCGCGGTCCGGCCGTTCGTGGACGTCCGGATGCTCGCGCGGAACGGCGCGCTGTCCCGCACCTACGTGCGACTGTTCCTGACCTACCTGCTCGCGTACACGATGACCTACGGGTTCTCGCAGTGGGTGCAGGACGTCGCCGGGTACTCGAGCGACGTCGCCGGGTACATCCAGCTGCCGGCCGCGATCGTGGCCGGGATCGCGTCGTTCGTCGTCGCCCGGAAGACCGTCGTGCGCGGACCCCTGATCGTCGCGGCCGTCGTGCCGATCGTCGGCGGGGCGCTCCTGCTCTTCCTGCACACCGGGTCGCCGGTCGTGCTGCTCGCGCTGGCGCCGGCGCTGTTCGGCGTCCCGCAGGCGCTGGCGTCGGTGTCGAACCAGGCGGCGCTGTACCGGCTCGTGCCCGCGTCGTACATCGGCACCGCGGCCGGGCTGTCCCGCACGGCGGTGTACATCGGGGCGATCGGGGCCTCGTCGCTCATCGGTGGCGTGTTCGGCCAGGCCCCGACCACACCGGACCTGCACGTGCTGGCGTGGGTGATCCTCGGGGTCGCGGTGCTCCTGACGGTCCTGACCCTGGCCGACCGCCGCCTCCGCACGGCCGCCGCCGCCACGCCCGCTTCGTGAGCAGAAATGGTCGGGTCGCGTGACGGCACTCGACCATTTCTGCTCACGAAGCACCGCGCTCCTCACGCCCGGTACCCTGATCCGGTGACCGACCCGACCCCCACGCACTGGACCCTGACGCTCGTCTGTGACGACCAGCCCGGGATCGTGCACGCCGTCTCCGGAGCGGTCGTCGCCGCCAACGGCAACATCACCGAGTCGCAGCAGTTCTCGAGCGTCGACACGAACACGTTCTTCATGCGCCTGCAGGTCATGGCTCCGGTGGACCGTGCGACCTTCGAGGCGGCCCTCGCCCCCGTCGCCGCCCGGTACGACGCCCGCGTCCAGCTCGACGTCGTCGGTCGCCCGCTGCGCAGCCTCGTCCTCGTGTCGAAGGCCGGCCACTGCCTCAACGACCTGCTCTACCGCCAGCGCGGTGGGCAGCTGCCGATCGAGGTCCCGCTCGTGCTGTCCAACCACCCGGACCTGTCCGAGCTCGCGTCGTTCTACTCGGTGCCGTTCGAGCACCGTCCGGTCACCGACGCGGACAGCAAGGCGGCCATGGAGCGCCGTGTGCTCGAAGCCGTCGAGGAGCACGACATCGAACTCGTCGTGCTCGCCCGCTACATGCAGATCCTGTCGCCGGAGCTCTGCGCGGCGCTCGAGGGCCGTGCGGTCAACATCCACCACTCGTTCTTGCCCGGCTTCAAGGGCGCAAACCCCTACCGCCAGGCGCACGCCCGCGGCGTGAAGCTCATCGGCGCGACGGCCCACTTCGTCACGAGCGACCTCGACGAGGGCCCGATCATCGAGCAGAACGTCGTGCGCGTGGACCACACGAAGGACCCCGCCGAGCTGGTCTCCATCGGCCAGGACGAAGAGTCCCGCACCCTCACCCAGGCAGTGCGCTGGATCGCCGAGGACCGCGTCCTGCTCGACGGCGCCCGCACCATCATCTTCAAGTAGGCAGCACCATGACGAACGCCCCGCAGTCCCCCGTCGACTGGGAAGCAGTCCCCGGCCCGGCACCCGCCGGCAGGCAGCGACGGCCGTTCGACGTCTGGCGCGTGCTCCGCGTCCTGGTCTGCACGTTCGGTCTGCTCTCCCTGGCGTTCTGGGGCTACTGGTCGTGGCAGCTCCCATTGCCCGGTTACCTGTTCATGGTCGGCGCTCCGCTGTTCGCGGCCGTCGTCTGGTACTTCTTCCGCTCGCCGGCGTCGCCGATCGAGACCGACATCGTCGGCAAGACGATCGTCGAGGTCGCGTTGGTCATCGCCGCGGGCGCGTCCTGGATCTCCATCGGCCACCCGGTCGTGGGCTTCGTCTTCATCGTGGTCGCCGCCCTGAGCGGCGTGATCGCGTTCCGCAGGGAGACCGCATGACCGTCACGGGCCTCCAGGCCGGCCGGGAGGCCCAGCGCACCCTGGTGCGCGCTTCCCGCGTCGTCGACGCGGCCGGGTCCACGGCGGACGGCTGGGTCCTGCTCGCCGGTGACGTGGTGCACGCGGTCGGCTCCGGCCCCGAAGCCCCCGCGGCGGACCAGGTCGTCGACCTGGGTGACGCGGTCCTGACGCCCGGGTTCACCGACCTGCACGGGCACGGCGGTGCGACCGAGTCGTACGAGGACGACTCCTTCGCCGAGTCGCTGGCCGTCCACCGGGCGCACGGCACGACCCGGTCGGTCCTGTCCCTCGTCGCGAACCCGGTCCCTGCGCTCGCGGACTCGCTTGCACGGATCCGTGCCGTGATGGCGACCGACCCGCTCGTGCTCGGCGTGCACCTGGAGGGGCCGTTCCTGTCCCCGCACAACAAGGGCGCCCACAACGAGTCGTTCCTCATCGACCCGTCTCCCGCAGCGGTCGACGCACTGCTCGAGGCCGGCGAGGGCGTCATCCGCCAGGTCACCATCGCGCCGGAACTGCCGGGCGCGCTCGACGCCGTCCGCCGGTTCGTCGCCGCCGGGGTCACCGTCGCCGTCGGCCACACCGTCGGCACCTACGACCAGGCCCGTGCCGCGTTCGACGCCGGTGCGACGCTGCTGACCCACGCGTTCAACGCGATGCCGGGGCTGCACCACCGCGCCCCGGGGCCGATCGGTGCCGCGGTGGCCGACGACCGGGTGACGCTCGAGCTCATCCTGGACGCCGTGCACGTGCACCCGGTCGTCTCGGACACCCTGTTCCGCGCTGCCCCGGGCCGGGTGGCGCTCATCACCGACGCCATGGGTGCTGCGGGCGCTGCCGACGGTTCGTACCGACTGGGGTCGCTCGACGTCACCGTGACGGACGGCGTCGCGCACGTCGCCGGGACCGACACCATCGCGGGGTCGACGTTGACGCAGGACGTGGCGTTGCGGAACGCGGTCTCGCTCGCCGGACGGACGCTGCCCGAGGCCGTCGCGGCCCTGACGAGCGTGCCGGCCGCGGCGCTGGGGCTCGGCGACCGACTGGGGCGGCTCGCGCCGGGGTACGCGGCCGACCTCGTGGCGCTGTCCCCGGCGCTCGAGGTGCAGCGGGTGTGGGGCGGCGGGCGCGAGCTGCGCTGATCAGCGCCGGACGAGTGCCCCCGCGACGAGCCGGAGCAGCAGGGCGACCGCGCCGAGCCCGGCGACGGCGACCCCGATGACGACCACGATGACGAGCCGGGTGAGGAAGTGCACCTCGGACTCGTCCTCGCGCACGCCGAGGGACGACGCACCCACGAACACGAACACCGCCGCGATGAGCAGCAGCCCCCCGATCCAGGTCGTGGCGCGCAGGGCGGCCGGTGCTGGTGGCCGGTTGCGATCGTCCGGGGTCGTCGGTCGGGCCTTGGCGCCCTCGGTCTCCCAGTCGGCGAGTTCGGTCATGGTGGTCCCCCTCTGTCGGGTCGATCGTAGGGCCTGCCGGCCCGTCGGTCAGGGCAGATCGGTGGGGCGTGGGTTCAGTGGTTCACCGAACTTCGGTGCCCTCCCCGGCACGCAGTGCCCGTAGATGGACACGTCGGCGTGGGACTCGTACACCTGGAACATGACGGCGAACCCGTCGCTCGCGGTACCGCCGAGGTAGCCGTTCGGGTAGCCGATGACCGTCCGCTCCGGCGTCAGTGTCGCGTCGCGCTGCACCCGTGCGCCGTCGTACCCGACAGCGGCGAGCGCCGTCACGACGCGCCGGGCGACCTGCTCGGGCGTACCGGGCAGCGGCAGCCGACGGGTCGCCGAGTACGAGTACTGAGCCGCTTCGTGGCTCCCTGTACCGCAGATGAACCATGCGGGATCGTCATCGCCCCAGCCGTCCTCGCCGACGACCGACCGGACGGCAGCGAAGACGTCCAGGACGTCCTGGTGGGATTCTTCGACGTTCATCGACGTGTCCTTCTGCATCGGGGAGTACGGGGCGACGTCGGCGCACCCGGCCAACAGCATCGTGACGGCGATCGATGCCACGACGGCTCCGCCCCACCGTTCAGAGCCTCGGGTCACCGGTGAGTCCTGTCTGCCAGCCGAACATCAGCCAATCGTCCATCGTCTGCTGTCGCATCCGGTCGAAGGGACCGCCCTGTTCGGGGATCGTGCTGCCGAGTCCCATCGCTGCCCGCGCGCTGTTGTGCTGGGCCGTGGTGCCGTCGTCGAAGTACGAGTACCGGCCGTCACCGTTCCCGCCGACGTAGGGGCCGTGCTGCGTGACCCCGTGCAGCGTGCCGTCGCTGCCCCGCTGGGTCTCCGAGCTGAACTCGTGTGCGTCCCACGAGGACTCGGTCGGATCCCGCCGACCCGAAAGGTTCTGGCCGGTGACGGCCCAGCCGTCCTCGGCACCCTGGCTGGCGAAGACCTCGCCCGCCGGCACGTGCAGCGCCGAAGCCTTCGGTGCGACGTCCGTGACCCCGGCCGAGCCGAGCAGCACCACGTGGTCGGCGTGGGTCCTCGTCAACGCGATCGTCGCCACGTTCGTGCCGTAGGAGTGCCCCAGCACGGTGAGGTCGGCGTCGCGTCCGGCGGCGGCGCGTGCCGCATGGAACCCGTCGAGGTCGGCCACCAGCCGGTCGGCGCCCTCGTGCGCGCGGCCGTTCGCGACGACGGCCGCGAACGACGGGTCGTCGGCCATCGGTGGGTGGTACCCGATCCAGGACACCACGGCGATGTCGCCGGCGCGGACGCCGGACACGCGGACCTGCTCAGCGCGCATCCCCATCGCGATCTTGCCGTAGTTCTGCACCGTGCCGTCTTGGTCCGTCGCGGTGTTCATGCCCGGCACGATGACGCTGACGTGCGCGGCGCGGTCGAGGTCACCGGCGACGATCTGCGCGAGTGGCGGACGGTCGTCGACGAGTGACACGAGCGACACCGGGGTCGTGTCGAGGGTGTCCTGGATGTTCCGGTAGGCATCGCGCTGCCGCGACCACGTGGACAGCTCCGCTCGGGCGGCGGCAGCTCCGGCCGGGGTCTTCGCGTCGTCGAGCTGCTCCCGCCAGTGCGCGACCTGCCGTTCTGCGTGGGCGAGCCGGTCGACCAGGGCCGTCGTGTTCGCCCGGGCTCGTGCCCAGTACGCGACGCCGTTCAGGTTCCCGATCACCGTGGGCAACGCCACGACGAACGCCCGCTGGACTGCCGACGGCGCTCCGTCCGGGCCGGACATCGCCTGCCACCACCCGGCGACGTCGGTGGCGTCGAGCCCTGCGAGACGCCGGGCGATGCGCGGGTCGTCCCGCAGCGCCGCGATGCTCTCGTGGTCGAGGGTGCCGAGCCAGGTCGTGAACTGCCCGTCGCTCATCGCCCGGGCGGCCGCAGCTGAGACCAGGCCGCCGAGCACCGCTCGGTCGTCGAGCGCAGACGCAGCCGCACGGTCCGCGGCAGCGCGTCGGGCGACGAGCTCGTCCCACTGCGCCGACAACCGCGCCTCGAGCCCCGCGAGCCAGACGCCGCTGTTCTGCACCTGCTGCAGGAGGACCTCGTCCGCCTCGACCGCATCGGGTCCGGCCGCCGTCCGGGTCGCGGCGCGGACCGCCCGCGCGTTCACCGCGATGTCGTCGGCCGTGTTCCGGAGCGCCGTCTGCAGGCGAGCGGCGTCGTCCTGGATCTGCTGGACCTCGCGCGCGTAGTCGGCGAGCGCCGTCGCCGCGGCGTCCAACCGTGCGGCGACGCGGTGCGCACTCGCCGGCACCGTCGCTGCGACCGTGAGGAACTGCTGCTGTGCTGCACCCTGCCACCCGGCCGCCGCGGTCTCCGCCGCGACGAGTACCTGACGGGCTCCGTCGCGGACGGCATCCGCGTGCTCGTCGTGCAGGCGGGCGACGCGTTGGATGCCGTCCGGGTCTCCGGCGGTGGGGTCGGCGCTCACCGGACCCGCCGGGCGAGGTCGGCGTCGGCGCGCAGGACCGCTTCGGCAGCGGTGGTCACGTACCCGCCCAGGGTGTCCGCGTCGTCGCCGAGCGAACGGATCATCGCGTCGAGGGCGCTGGCAGACAGGACGAATGCCGACTCCACCGTCACCGACCCGAACGTGCCGCTGTCCGCCCCGGACAGCGCACGCTCCGACCGGAAGTCACCAGCCGCCTGCAGGACCCCTCGTGACACCGCCTGCATCGTCGACAGGTCGACCACCAGATCCCCCATGCTGCCCCTTCCGCCCTCCGGACGGGGTCAACATATCAGTACTGGAGTACGACGTGTCAAGCGCTGTTCACCGGTCGATCGGGCGCCCCCGAGCGCCGCTCGCCCACGTCGTGTCCGCCGCGTCCCCGACCCGGAGCGACAGCGTGCCGCCGCGGGTGACGAAGGACGCCGGGACCCACGACTTCTCGAGGGTCCGCCCGTCCAACCGCGCACCGTGCACGTACGGCGCGGTGCCGGAGGACCGGACGACGATCCGCTCCCCGCTCGACCGCCGGATGTCGACCGTGCTGAACGTCGGGCTGCCGATGAGCATCTCCGCCCGCCCCGGCGTCTGCGGGAACAACCCGATCGACGCGAAGACGTACCAGGCACTCATCGTGCCCAGGTCGTCGTTGCCCGGCAGCCCGCTCGGCCCGGTCGTGTAGGCGTCGTCGACGACCCGGCGCACGGTCTCCTGCGTCTTCCACGGTTTGCCGAGGGCGTTGTACATCCACGGCGTGTGGATGTCGGGCTCGTTGGTCGGGTCGAACTTCGTGGCGTCGCCGCCGGTCACCGCGAACGCACCAGTGCTGTCGTGGAAGAACGCGTCCAACCGAGCGGAAGCGGCATCGTCGCCACCCAGGGCCGTCGACAGCCCCCGTACGTCCTGCGGCACGAGCCAGGTGTACTGCGCACTCGTCCCCTGCGCGAACCCGGTGCCGGTCGAGGGCGACCAGTCGGGCGTCCACGATCCGTCGGCCTGGCGAGCGGCCTGGTGTCCGACGGCCGCGTTGAAGGTGTTCTTCCAGTAGGCCCCGCGCTCCGCGAACATCCGGGCGTCCGAGCGCAGCCCCAGGGAACCCGCCCAGTACCCGAGCGCACTGTCGGAGATCGAGTCCTCCAGCGTCTCGGCAGCGCCGCCCCAGCACGAGCAGTCGTCGTTCGCGGCGTACTGGCGCTGCAGGTACTCGTCGAGCGCCGGGCGTTGGGCCAGGCACTGCCCCGGGCACCCGATGTCGCTCTCGGCGTCGGCGTTCTCGACGGTCGCCTGGTGCTTCAGCGAGGCGTAGGCGGCCCGCACGTCGAAGTTCCGGACCCCCATCGCGTACCAGGTGGCGAGGGTCGCGGCCGAGGGGTCACCCGTCATCACGTGCGTCGGCGCCCCGAGGTGGAGCCAGCGGTCCCACACCCCACCGTTCTGCTGGGCGAACCGCAGCATCGACTGCGCCATGTCCCCGGCGACGTCCGGCCGCAGCAGTGCGAGCAGTTGGATCTGCGCCCGGTACTGGTCCCACCCGGAGTACGTGCCGTAGACGGCGCGGTGCCCTCGGTCCATGCGGTGCACCCGCTGGTCCGGCCCGAGGTAGCGGCCGTCGCGGTCGTTCAGCGTGTTCGGCTGCATGAGCGCGTGGTACACGGACGTGTACAGCTGGGTGGTGCGGTCCGCGGTGCCGCCTCCGACGCGCAGACGCGACAGTTCGCGGTTCCAGGAGGCCCGTGTGCCGGCCGCCACGCTGGCGACGGTCGAGCGCTGGGTCACCTCGCCGTCGCGGTTCGCGATCGCTCCTGCGGCGCTCACGTACGAGATGCCGATCTTCGCGTGCACCGTCGCACCGCGACGCGCGTCGAACCCGACCCATGCGCCGGAGCCGCGTCCGGCACGGTCGGCGCCGGTCAGGTAGCCCTCCCCACCGGAGGAGGACGTGCCTCCCGGTCGGACCGTGCCGTCCTGCCAGGTGCCGGTGCTCGTGAACGCCTTGTCGAAGGTGGCCGTGAAGAACAGCCGGTAGTAGCTGCGCCGGTCGGGGTTGGTGGCCCCGCCGCCGTTCGCCCGGCGGCTGCAGAAGCCGCCGGTGAGGACGCTGCCGCTCACTGTGCGGGTGCGGGCGTCGACGCGGGTGGTCGCGGCCTCGCTGCCGTTGATCGAGTTCGATGTGCGGAAGAGCAGGTTCGCGGCCTTCCCGGCGGGGAACGCGAACTCGCCGATCCCGGCCCGGGTGGTGACGGCGAGGTCGGTGCGGACGCCGTTGTCGAGTGCGACGCCGTAGCGCCCGGGGCTCGCGGACTCGTCGTCGTGCGAGTAGCCGGCGGCGTAGACCGCGTCGGTGGAGTCGGCCGACGGCGACGTCGTGATCGGGGTCGTGACCGGCATGATCGGCACGTCACCGGCGGCCCCCGGCGCGCAGCCGGCACCGTTCAGGTGCGTCAGGCTGAACCCGCGCAGCCGGTTCACGTCGTACGAGTAGCCGTTCGCGACCGGCGTCGAGGTCTGGTCGCCCGCGGTGCCGGTGGGACTCCACTGGAGCATGCCGAACGGTGCGGTCGCGCCGGGCCAGGTGTTGCCGTCGCCGCTCGTGCCGATGAACGGGTCGACGTACCGGGCGGGATCGGAGACAGTCCGCCCCGCCTGCGCTGCCTGCCCTGACGGCGAGGCGACGGCCGGCGCGGCGACGACCCCCGTCCCGAGCAGCGCGGCGATCGTGGCCACCGCGGCGAGCGGGAGCGGGCGGACGAGCGGGCGACGGTGCACGCGAGAACGGTTCACGTCGGCGACGCTAGCCCCCTCGGACGGGGGACGCGCGATCCGTCACCGAGCCCTCTCCTGCTGTTCACCACGGTCGGCGTGTTCGGGGCCCACAGGCGGGTTCACCGCCGCTGGTAGCGTCCGGGCATGGTGTCGACGACCGACGAACCGGCCCGACGACGCGTCCGCGACCTGCTCGGGCTGCCGTCCCCTGACGAGCTCCGTCCGGTGGCGGTCCGCCTGGAGCCGCTCGGACGCGACGGGTCGGTGCGGTGGGCACGCGTCGAGCTGGACACGGCCGACGGCGACACCATCCCCTGCTTCCTCCTGACCCCGGACCACGGCACGGGAACGGACGTCATCGCCGTCCACCAGCACGCGGGCGACTTCACCTCCGGGAAGAGCGAGGCCGCCGGGCGGGCGGGGGATCCGACTCTCGCCTACGGCGTGGTGCTCGCTCGCAGTGGGGCCCGCGTGGTCATCCCCGATCTGATCGGTTTCGAGGAACGCCGACGCGACTGGACTGACGACCCGGCGGCCGACGAACGCCTCGACGCGCTCTTCCGTGTGGCGGACGGCAGCAGCCTGCAGGCGAAGCACTCGCGTGACATCGCCACGGTGACGTCCTGGATGATCGAGACGAGTACTGCCGACACCGAACTCGGCATCGTCGGACACTCCCTCGGCGGACAGGTGGCGCTGTTCGCACTCGCCGTGGACGCCCGACTCACGCGGGGCGTGGTCAGCTGCGGACTCGGTACGCTGGCCTCGTTCGAGGACGCTCGGATCCGCCACAACCCGGCCTGGTTCGTCCCGGGACTCACCGCCGCTGGCGACGTCCCCCTGGTCGCGTCGGCCGTTGATCAACCGGTCCTCGTCGCGGCGGGACGGGACGACGGACTGTTCCCCCTCGCCGGCGTCCGGCGCGTCCTCGACGCGTTCCCTCCGGGTGTCGCGACGACCGAGGTGTTCGACGGCGGCCACACGATGCCGGCGCGCATCACGGAAGCGGCACTCCGGCACCTGCTGCCCACGTGAACGGATGATCAGGACCCGTCGCGCACCGCGACCTGGTCCACGAACGCCCGGACGCGAGCGCGGAACGCCGGGTCCGCCGCCGGGCCCTTCACCGGCACGACGTGCAGCCGCCGGTCACCACGGCGGAGGGCAGGTCCGACGAACACCCCCTCGGTGACGTCCGCGGCGGTGGCTGCCCAGAGGGTCGAACGAGCGCCGTCCGCAGCGGTCCGGGCCAAGCTGCGTGCGACCATGCCGCCGAGGCGCTGCGTCAGGGTCTCCGCCTGGTCGTTCATCCCCGTCGCCGCGATGCCGGGGTGCGCGATCACCGTCCGGATGTCCGAACCGGCAGCACGGAGTCGTTCACCGAGGTCGACGCTCAGCGCTGCGGCCGCGGTCTTGGAGTCGGTGTACACACCGAACTGCGAGTAGTCGTCCGGACCGTCGACCCCGCCGGGACCAGGCACGCGGCGGGTGCGCTGCGACAGGTTCGAGCCGACGAGCACGATGCGGGGAGACGGCCCGCCGAGCAGCGGGAGCATCGCCTCGGCGAGCACGGCCGGCCCGACGACGTTCGTCGCCCAGGTGCGCTCGATTCCTTCGTCGGTGCGCCCGAACGCGCCGATCGTCGCACCGGCGTTGTTGACGAGGGCGTCCACGACGATGCCGTCCTCGGCGAGCTGCCGGGCGAACGCCGTGACGGACGCGACGGACGCGGTGTCGACGAGCCGCGCCTCCAGGTCGAGACCCACGGGGAGGACGCGAGCCGCCCTGTCGAGGTCGCGCACCCCGGCGACGACGCGGGCGCCGGCCGAGGCGAGGGTCGTGGCGACGACGAGGCCGAGCCCACCGGTCGCGCCGGTGACCACCACGGTCCTGCCGTGCTGGTCGGGCATCGCTGCCGGTTCCCACTCGAAGCTGTCCATCGTCGTCTCCTGCTCGTTCGGCGCACCCAATCGGATGATTCATCCGGAACGCTAGCACAACCGGATAGAGTGTCCACATGACGATCGCGATGGCCCGACCCGAGGCGCTGCGCTCCGATGCCCAGCGCAACCGGACGGCACTGCTCGACGTCGCCCGCACCTTCGTCGACCGGGGCGAACCGGCCCTGCTCAACGCCGTCGCGCACGAGGCCGGAGTGGGGGTCGGGACGGCCTACCGGCACTTCCCGAGCCAGCAGCACCTGCTCGAAGCGCTCGCGATCGACGCGCTCGAGGACATGCTCGACCAGGTCCGCGACGCCGTCGTGCTGCCGGACGCAGCCGATGCGCTCCGCGGGGTCGTCACGGCCGCGTTCCGGAGCATGGTGGACGACGCAGCCCTCGGTGACCTGCTGACCAACGGCGGGTTCTCCTGTGCGGACACCGCTGCCCTCGCCGGCGACCTGGTGGTGTCCGTCGACGCGCTGCTCGCGAGGGGACGCACCGAGGGGATCGTCCGGACCGACGTCGACGCCGACGACCTCCGCCGGCTGCTGTGCGGGCTGCGCGAAGCGGCCGTCGCCGGCGGCACCCGGGTCAGCGATCCGGAGCGCTACGTCGAGATCCTGCTCGCCGGGCTCCGTCCGACGAGCTGACCGACGCCCTGATCGCGGCGAGACCGACGAGCGCCCCGAACCCGCAGACGGCCACCGCCGCCACCGCGACCGCGATGTAGGCCGCTTCGGTCGAGGACCCCCGGTAGGGCATGTCGTCGAGCCATCCCAGTCCGGCGATCACGATCACCAGGCCGATCGCGACGCTGCCGGCCACCACCAGCACCGCATCACGGGCGGCCCGGAGCACGGTACGCGAGCGGGGTTCCACGGGTTCATCCTGCCGGGCGGCGACGGGCACTGTCAGGATGGGCGCATGAGCGTCATGGTCTCCGTGTTCGATGCGCACCGCAGCCGTACGAGCGAGAAGTACACCGCGTACCCGCCGGACGTCCTGCCGATGTTCGTCGCCGAGATGGACTCGATGCTCGCAGAACCGGTGCGTGAGGCCCTCGTCGCCGCGGTCACCAACGGTGACACCGGGTACGTCGGCCACGGTCGTGCCCTGCCCGAGGCGTTCGCGGACTTCGCCGAGAGCCGGTGGGCCTGGCGCGTCGACCCCGACCTCGTCCGCACCACCACCGACGTGTCGGTTGCTGCGGTGGAGATGCTCCGCCGGATCATCGAGCCGGGCGACCAGGTCGTCATCATGCCGCCCGTGTACCCGCCGTTCTGGGAGTACGTGTCCGAGGCCGGCGGCACCGTGACCGAGGTCCCGTTGCTCGCACCCGACGGCCCCGCGGACCCGTTCGACACCACGGCCGGTTGGCGGATGGACCTGGACGGCCTCGCGCAGGCGTTCGCCGACGGCGCGCGCACCGTGCTGCTCTGCAACCCGCACAACCCCCTCGGCCTGGTGCACGACCGCTCGTCGCTCGTCGCACTCGCGAAGCTCGCCGCCGAGTGGGACGCCGTGGTCGTCTCGGACGAGATCCACGCGCCGCTCGTGCACGCCGACGCGGTCTTCACGCCGTTCCTGGAGTCCTGCCCCGAGGCCGCCGCGCTCGGGGTCTCGTTGACGAGCGCGAGCAAGGCCTGGAACCTCGCGGGCACGAAGTGCGCGTTGATCGTCGGCGCCTCGGAGCGGGCCCGTGCGTGGTTCGACGCCCTGCCGACCGAGGTCGTCGAGCGCACCGGGATCCTCGGGTACACCGCGAGCGTCGCCGCGTTCAGCGAAGGGGGGCCGTGGCTCGCGTCCCTGCTCACCGAACTCGCCGCGAACCGCCGCACCCTGGCCGAGCGGATCGGTGACGTCCTGCCCGGGGCGGAGTACCGGCAGCCGCAGGCGTCCTACCTGGCGTGGCTGGACCTGCGCGCCCTGCCGTGGGGCGACGACCCCGCGGCACTGCTGGTCGACGAGGCGAAGGTGGCGCTCGCCTCCGGCCCGGCGTTCGGACGCCAGGGTCAGGGCTTCGCGCGGTTGAACTTCGGGTGCTCGGCCGAGACCCTCGATGACGGCCTCAGCCGCCTGCACACCGCGTTCCGGCAGCGTGCAGGCGGCTGATCGTCGGTCCTACTCGAACACCTGCCAGGCCGGCTTGTTCGCGTACGTGTAGCGGTAGTAGTCGGCGAGCTGCAGGCCGGCCGCGGCTTCCTCGTCGACGACGACCGTCGCGTGCTCGTGCAGCTGCAGCGCCGAACCGGGGACGAACGAGCTGAGCGGCCCCTCGACCGCGGCGGCGACCGCGTCGGCCTTGGCGGAGCCCTGCGCGACGAGGACGAGCTGCTGGGCGTCGAGGATGGTGCCGAGCCCCTGCGTCATGCAGTGCGTCGGGACCTGCTCGGGCGAGTCGAAGAACCGCGCGTTGGCGTCACGGGTCGACGGCGCCAGGGTCTTGATCCGGGTGCGCGAGGCGAACGAGGACGTCGGCTCGTTGAACCCGATGTGCCCGTTCGCGCCGATCCCCAGGATCTGCACGTCGATCCCGCCGGCGGCACGGATCGCGGCGTCGTACTCCTTCGCCGCGAACTCGAGGTCGTCGGCACGACCGTCGGGCACCCGCACCCGCGAGGGGTCGAACCCGAGCGGCGCCACGACGTCGCGCGCGATGACGCTGGCGTACGACTCCGGGTGCTCGAGCGGGATGCCGACGTACTCGTCGAGGGCGAACCCGCGAGCCTCGGCGAACGAGATCTCGCCCGCACCGACCCGGCGCTGCAGGTCGGTGTAGATGCCCTGCGGGCTGGATCCGGTGGCGAGACCGATGACGGCGGACGGCTTCTTGGCGACGACGGACGCGATCTTGGCCGCGGCGACGCGACCGACCTCAGCCGGCGTGGGCAGGATGATGATCTCCACACGCCCATGCTACTGGTCATGACCAGTCTCCGACAGGGCGGGATCGGTAGCGTGGGGACATGCCCACCCCCGACTTCGTCCTGTCCCTCCGCTCGAGGATCGGCACCGATCCGCTGTGGCTGACGGGCGTCACCGCCGTGGTCACGCGGGGCTCCGGTGCCGACCAGGAGCTCCTCGTGGTCCGTCGTGCGGACAACGGTGCCTTCACCCCGGTGACCGGCATCGTCGACCCGGGCGAGGAACCCGCCGTCGCCGCCGAGCGCGAGGTCCTGGAAGAGGCCGACGTCGTCGCCGTGGCCGAACGGCTGGCGTGGGTGCAGGTGCTGCCGGAGATGACGTACCCGAACGGCGACCGGGCGCAGTACCTCGACCTGGTGTTCGCCTGCCGGTACGTCTCGGGCACGCCGAACCCGGCGGACGGCGAGAACACCGAGGCGTTCTGGGCCCGGCTCGACGACCTGCCCGACATGCCCGCGAACATGCGAGCCCGCGTTGCGGCCGCCCTGTCCGACGAGCGCGAGGCGCGCTTCCAGCGCTGACCCCACCGGACGGGAGGCCCGGTGCCAGGCCGTCACGCGCCTCCCGTCCGCCCGTCGTCGCGCCCACCCCGCGAAAGCGACAGTGTGCCGCCGACCTTCCGCGGGAAACTGTCGCTTTCGCGGAGGGGACGCGCCTGGGCCGGCGAGGACTGTCGCTTTCGTCGAACGAGCAGTCGCGGTCAGGTGAGCGGGGCCACCGCCACGGGGGCGCCGAGCAGGCGGACGGCGACGGACTCGCCGGCGGCGCGACGGTCGCCGACCTCGTGCTGCACGATCACGACGGTGTCGTCGTCGAGCCGGACCGTGGTGCGGCGGATCGAGCCGAGGAAGCTCGACGACGCGACGGTGCCGCTGATGCCCTCCGGGGCGAAGGCGACGTCCTCCGGTCGGACGTAGGCGAGCACCGGCCCGTCGGCGACCGAGGCGTCGAGCGCGGGCACGCGGAACCCGTACACGAACACGTCGCCGCCGCGCAGGTCGCCCTGCAGCCGGTTGGACTGCCCGACGAAGTCCGCCGTGAACGCCGACGACGGGGAGCGGTAGAGCTCCTCCGGCGTACCGATCTGCTCGATGTCGCCGGCGTTCATCACGGCGATGCGGTCGGAGACGGCGAGCGCCTCTTCCTGGTCGTGGGTGACGAACACCGTGGTGATGCCGAGGTCGCTCTGGATGCGGCGGATCTCCTCACGGAGCGAGACGCGCACCTTGGCGTCGAGGGCGGAGAGCGGCTCGTCGAGCAGGAGGACCCGGGGCCGCGTGACCAGGGCCCGGGCGAGGGCGACGCGCTGCTGCTGGCCACCCGACAGCTGGTGCGGGTAGCGCTCGGCGAACTCGCCCAGGTGCACCATGTCGAGTGCCTCGACCACGCGGCTCCTGCGCTCGACGGCGGGGACACGGCGCATCTCGAGGCCGAACGCGACGTTCTGCCGCACCGTCATGTGCGGGAACAACGAGTACTGCTGGAACACCATCCCGATGTCGCGCTTGTTCACCGGGGTGGCGGCGACGTCCTGGCCGTCGATGCGGATGGCGCCGGCGTCGATGGCCTCGAGGCCGGCGAGCGCCCGGAGCGCCGTCGTCTTGCCGCAGCCCGACGGGCCGAGCAGGGACACGAACTCGCCCGGTTCGACGCGGAGCGACAGTCCGGCCAGGGCCCGGTGCGTGCCGTAGTGCTTCTCGACGGCCTCGAGCTCGACGACGGCGCCGGTGGAGGCGAGGGACGCCGGGGCTGCCGGTGCGGTGACGGTCATGCGGACTCCTTGACGCGGGTGGTGCGGACGGTGCGGGTACGGCCGGCACGACGGCCCGTCCCGATGCGGCCGATGACGACGAGCAGCACGAAGCCGAACAGGAGGGCCGCGACCGAGAAGATCGCGGCGACGTACGGGTCGGTCTGCTGCACGAGCACGAGGGCGGTCTGGAAGGTGGTGCGGGACAGGAACGCGGCGAGCGTGTACTCGCCGAGGACCACCGTGATGGTGAGGAAGCACGCGGCGGTGATGCCCCGGCGCAGGTTCGGCAGGAGCACCCGCCAGGTGACCGTCCACCACGAGGCGCCGAGCGACCGGGCGGCCTCGGACAGCACCGTCATGTCCGTCGCGGTGATGGCGGCGGCGATCGGGCGGAACGCGAACGGCAGCGTGACGATGCCGATCGCGAAGGCCAGGGTCCAGGCACCGGACCCGAAGACCCGCGAGACCACCTGGTACACGGGGATGAAGCCGACGACGAGCACCACCACGGGGACCGTGATCGGGACGATGCAGACGAACTCGAGCACGCGGCGGAGCCTCGGGTAGCGCAGCGCCGTGATGATCTGGGCGGGCAGCAGGACGAACAGCACGATGCCGACGGTGATGACCGCGATGAGCAGCGATGCCCCGAGGCCGTCGAACACCGGCTGGTAGGTGAACGCGTTGGCCGGGTCGACGATGGCGGCCCAGTGCGCGAAGGTCAGACCGTCGTCGGTGCCCTCGCGGAAGGTGAACTGCACCAGCGCGGCCAGCGGGACGGCGAAGACGATCCCGACGACCGTGAGCACGGCCGTGGCGGTGCCCCGTGACGGGGCCGTGCCGAAGCGGCCGACGCGGGGCGAGCCTCCCGTCCGACCGGACGCGACCGACGTCGGACGCGACGGCCCCACCGGCGTTGCCGCGCTCATCGCTGCCACCTTGCGGCCCGGCGCTGCAGCAACGAGTACGCGCCCATCACGACCGCCATCACGACGACCATGCCGAAGGCGAGCACGCCGGCGACGTTCTGCAGATCGATGAGGGTCTCGCTGGTGAGCTGCGTGCGGATCGTGAGCGGCACGATGCCGCCCTGCGAGATGAGTG
The DNA here is from genome assembly GCF_015350935.1 of Curtobacterium sp. VKM Ac-2887. Taxonomy (NCBI): domain Bacteria; kingdom Bacillati; phylum Actinomycetota; class Actinomycetes; order Micrococcales; family Microbacteriaceae; genus Curtobacterium; species Curtobacterium sp. VKM Ac-2887. The sequence continues at coordinate 67,592 of NZ_JADKSB010000001.1, forward strand.
CCGCGGCGGTGGCGAACGACGAGAAGCCGTTCGCGAACAGCAGGAGCAACGAGCCCCAGAACGCCGGTGCGAGCACGGGCAGGGCGATCCGGCGCCAGTACGTGGCGCGGGAGGCGCCGAGGGTGGCGGCGGCCTCGCCCCACTGCGTCTTCACGCCCTCGAGCGCGGGCATGAACGTGAGGACCATCAGCGGCACCTGGAAGTAGACGTAGGGGATGACGAGACCGGGCACCGTGTAGAGGAAGGCGCCGGTCGCGTTGCGGTCCACGTCGACGAGGGACACCAGCCACGTCGTGACGAGACCCTGCACGCCGATCGTGGCGATGAACGCGAACGCGAGCATGACGCCGCCGAACTGGGCGAGGACGCTCGCGGCCGAGTCGATCATCGACCGGACGAGCCCGTCGGGCCGCAGTGCCGACAGTGCCCAGCAGACGAGCGCTCCGATGACGGCGCCGATCACGGCGGACACGGCGGACAGGCCGAACGAGCCGCCGAAGGCCCGCAGGACGGAGGGCTCGGCCAACGCTGCGAGGTTCGCGAGGGTGAACGCGCCGTCGTCGGTGAAGAACCCGCTGCCGACCGCGATCACCGCGGGGACGGCGAGGAAGAGCAGGACGTACGCGGCGAACGGGGTGAGGCCGAGCCAGGCCAGGCCGACGCGGCGCCGGACACGGGGTCCGGCGCCGTGGGTGGCATCGACGGGCGCTCGTGCGGACGTCGGGAGCACGGGGCTCGTCGCGCTCGTCGCCGGTGCGCTCGCTGCTGGCGCGGGCGCGCCCGCCGATGCGGTGGTCATGCTGGTCAGGACCCCATGGTCGAGGACCACTTGGCAGACAGCACCTTCGCGGCGTCTGCCACCTGCGCGTCGGTCAGCTCGACGTAGTCCTTCGGCGCACCGCCGGCGGCGTCGAGGGCGTCCTGGTCGACCTTGCCGGACTCCTTCAGGGCAGCGAGGGTCGACGGGAACGCACCGGCCTGCAGGTACAGGTTCTGCGCCTCGGGGCTGGCGATGTACTCCTGCCACAGGCGCGCTGCGGCGGGGTGCGGGGCGTCCTTGTTGATGGCCTGCGAGTAGTACGAGCCGAGCGCCTGGCCCTCAGGCACGACGGTCTTCCAGTCCTTGTTGCCACTCGCACCGGCGGCGGGGCCCCAGGCGAGGTTGTTGTACGACCACTGGATGACCACGGGGGTCTCGCCCGAGGCGACCGTGGCCTGCGTGGGCAGCACGTTCTGGAAGTTGCCGGCCTGCTTGAGCTTGCCGAAGTAGTCGACGCCCTTGGTGATGTCGTCGGCCGAGCCGCCGTTCTCGAGCGCGGCCAGGTAGACCGCGGACGCAGCCTGGTTCGCCTGCGTCGGGTCGCCCGCGATGGAGACCTTGCCCTTGTACTCGGAGCCGAGCAGGTCCGTCAGGTCCTTCGGGGCGTCCGTGATCTTCGACGAGTCGTAGCCGATCGACATCAGGCCCGTGTAGTCGCGGGTCCAGGCGCCGTCCTGCTCCTTGAGCGTGTCCGGGATGTCGCTCCAGTTCGCGACCTTGTAGTCCGTCAGCAGGTCGAGGTTCTCCTGCAGCACGGCGTTGCCGAGGTCGAGCACGTCGGGAGCGGTGGACTGCCCCTTCTGCGACTTCACCGCGGCGACCTCGTCGGCGCTGGAGCCGTTCGGGTTCGCGGAGTTGACCTTGATGTCGTACTTCTTCGTGAAGCCGTCGATGATCTTGCCGTAGTTGGCCCACGACGGCGGCAGCGCGATGACGTTGAGCTGTCCCTCGGCCTTCGCGGCCTTCACGAGGGCGTCCATGCCGCCGGAGGCCTCGGCGCTCGTGGCGGTCTTCCAGTTCGTGTCGTCCTTCGTCGTGCTGGCCGAGCTCGTGGCCGAGCATCCGGCGAGGGTGACGATCGCTGCGGCGGCGAGGGCGATGCCGGCGATGGTGCGCTTGTGCTGCACGGGAGGTGCCTTTCGGGTGGGTGCTGCGGGTGCTTCAGGTGGGTGCTGCGGGTGCTGCGGGTGGGTGCTTCGGGCGGGGCCGCGGTTCTCGGCCCGGGACGATCGTGGAGGCGGCCGGTTTCCGGCCCGTGCTGCGCCGGTGAACGGCTGCGGAACAGCGGGTGCGGCTGTACGATCTCGCCTGGCGGCACGCTCGGTGCGTGCTCCGGTTCACGGCCTGGAGGCACGGATGCAGTTCACGACGACGGTCCTGCTGGCGAGGAAGACGGCGACAGGGCTCCCGGTCCCGTCGTCCGTGATCGATGCGTTGGGTGCGGGGAAGCGCCCGCCGGTGGTGGTCACGATCAACGGCGGCTACACCTACCGGTCCACCGTCGGGGTCATGGACGAGCAGTTCCTGGTGCCGCTGTCCGCGTCGCACCGCGAGGCCGCGGGTATCGCGGCCGGGGACACCGTCGAGGTCACGCTCGTCGTCGACACGCAGCCCCGGGTCATCGACCTGCCCGACGACCTGGCGGCGGCACTGCAGGACGCTGGGGTGCGTGCAGCGTTCGACACCCTGTCGAACTCGCGGCAGCGAGCGCTTGCCGACCCGGTGTCGCAGGCGAAGGCGCCGGAGACCCGAGCGCGGCGCATCGCGAAGGCCGTGGAGGCGCTGCAGGGCTGAGCGGCGCGGCGCGGCGCGGCGCGGCGCGGGCGGCGTACCTGGTCGATTCGGGCGTACCTGGTCGAAAGTTCCTGGCAGGTATGCCCGCAAGCATGAGGTATCGCGCGCGCTCTGGGAAAGAACGGGCGAGCTCAGGCGCCGAGTTCGACGAGCACCCGCGGGATCTCGGTCACGAGTTCGCTCGCCAGGTACCCGAGGGGCCCGACCTGCACCGCGAGCCGATCACCGGCAGCCGCGTGCACGTAGGACGCCCACGCCACCGCCTGTGCCGGTTCCGCGCCACGAGCGAGCAGGCCGGTGACCGCACCCGACAGGACGTCGCCACTGCCGCTGGTGCCGAGTCCTCCGGAGCCGGTGCCCTTGATCCAGCTCCGCCCCTGGGGAGTCGCGATGGCGTCCCCCAGGGCCACGACCGCACCGAACCGCTGCGCGATCGCCATCGCGTCGGCCACGTCGTCGCCGCTGCCCTCCCGACCGAGGAGCCGTTCGGCTTCGCCGGAGTTGGGCGTCATCACCAGCCGACCCCGGAGCGGTTCCAGACGGTCCCGCACGTCGGCCGCCACCCCGAGGGCGAACGCATCGAGCACGACGGTGGTCTGTGGTCCGACGACGTCGGCGAGTCCGGCCACCAGGTCACGGGTGCCGTTCGGCTCGTCGAGTCCCGGGCCGACCAGCAGCGCGTCCGCACTCGCGGCGGAGGCGGCGATGCCCTCGATGGCACCGACGGCGACGTGACCGTCCGCATCCTCGTCGAGCGGTTCGACGCCGGACTCGGGCACGGCGACCGCGACCTCGTTCGCGATGCTCCGCCCCACCGCGAGGGTGAGCCGCCCCGCTCCCACCCGGAGTGCAGCGAGCGCCGAGAGCATCGCGGCTCCGGGCGTCCGCGCTGCGCCGCCGACCACGAGCACCTGCCCGCGACCGTACTTGCCGGCGCCCGGCTCGGGGAGCGGCCAGTCCCGCAGGAAGTTCGGTGTGACGGTCTCAGCGGACATGCTCGTCGTCCTTCCGGCCGGTGTGTGCCGTGACCTCGTCGTCGTCGAGGTGGCCGACGGAGGAGAACTCCTCGAGCATCCACGGTGCGCCCGCACGCTCGCGGCGGAGTCGGGTGAGGGAGGCGTTCGCGACCGCGTGCGTCCGAGCGAACTCCATGAGCGCCGGCTCGTCGAGGTCGAGGCACACCGCCACGACCAGCATCACGACGGCATCGTGCGCCGCGACGACGAGCCGCTCGGTGCCCTCGATCCGTTCGACGTCGACCAGTGCCGATCGGAGCCGGAGCATCACGTCGGCCCAGGACTCGCCGCCCGCTGGCCGGTGGTAGTACTTGCCGAGCCACTGCCGGCGACGTTCCTCTTCGGGGTACCGGTTCCGGACACCCTGCAGGGTGAGCAGGTCGAGCACACCGAGCTCGCGGTCGCGGAGCCGCTCGTCCACCCGTTTCTCGGGCTCGGCCAGTCCGCCGGCCCCGAGCGCGATCTCGATGGTCTGCTGCGCACGCAGGTACGGAGAGACCCACAGCGCCACGGGGACGTCGTCGATGCCACGATCGGCGAGTTCCTGTCCGAGCGACCGCGACTGCGACTCGCCGAGCGGGCTCAGCGGGACGTCGGCGTCCCGGTACTCGACGTCGATGACGTCGTCGCCCGCGCCCTCTGCTCGGGCGGCGGCGACGTTCGCGAGCGATTCACCGTGGCGGACGAGCCAGATCTCCTGCACTGCCATGCCGCCACGCTAACCACGCCGCGCTGAGCCGGCTCACCGACGCCCACCGACTGCGGTGCGGCGGGCGCTCCGGACCGGGCGGATCGCACACGGCAACCCCGCGGCGCGGAACCGGAGCGCCAGCGCATCGAGGTCGAACAGGTCCCGCCACTCGAGCCGGATGATCGTCCGCACACCCGGCACCGTGAGCAGCCTGGCGTGGCGACGTTTCTCGTCCAGGAACACCTCGGTCTGGCTGCGACCGCCGAGGTACCGGTCCTGCGTGTACTTCGCGCGTCCGTCGATCTCGACGACGACGCCTTCTGCGGGGAACCAGAAGTCGACGGCGGACCGGCGGCCATCGACGACGAACTCCTGCTGCAGCACGGGAGCGGGCAACCCGAGCTCGCGGAAGACCACGCGCGCGAGTGACTCCGCCGGCGAGCCCGAACGCCCGTCGGCCAGGTCGAGGACCTGTGCGGCCCGGGCCCGCCCGCGAGCACTCGGGTGCACCGCTCGCCACAGCTCGTCGCGCTCGGTCCCGTTGCGCAGCGCAGCGTCTGCCACGACGACCCCAGTGCGCAGGTCCCCGCTCATCGCGATGTCGATCACCGTCCGCGGGACCGCGGTCACGGCGAGGTCGCCGACCCGGACCCGTTCGGCGCCGGACACCGGTCTCGTGTGCAGGACCAGCTCGGGGGTCCTGCCCCGGTACATCGACTCCGGCACGGTGGCGTGCACCGGGACGCTCCACCCGCCGAGCGCGGGCAGGCCGTGCACCGCGGCCGCTGAGTCGTGCGATGCCGTCGCCCGCGGGCCGAGCCGGCCGAGCCGCGCGTACACGCGGGTGACGTACCGCTGCCGTGGCCCGGCCGCGTCCCACGCTGCCCCGTCGACGAACGCGTTCGGCCCTGCCCGGACGAGTCGGCCCGGACCCTGGAGTCGGGTCCGGCGGCGCAGGGTGGTGGCGTCGAGTCCGGCCTCACGCGTGGGCGAGGCCCGGAGGATGGGCAGCGGTTCGTTCATGGAGGAGACATTGCCCGACCCGCCATGCACCCAGCGGGCTGACGTCGAGGTCTGTGGACGGGCCTCCAGGCCTGCCCGCCTGTGGAGGAGGGACGTTCCTTCCCAGAACGGCCGCGATGCCAAGCGGAATCGGGCGTACCTGGTCGGAACTTTCGCCCCGGTACGCCCGATTCGACCAGGTACCCACCCACCCACGCCCGCACCACACGCAGAAGGCGGCGCCGGACGGAACGCACCCGTGTCCCGTCCGGCGCCGCGGTCTCTCCCCCGAGGGGGACCGGCCCCGCTGCCTCAGGCCCGGCGTACCCGCAGGGTCACGATCTCGAAGGGCCGGAGCGTGAGCACGACCGGCTCCCCCGAGTCCCACGAGTCCCCCAGCGGGCGTTCCAGCAGGTCCACCGTCGCCACCGAAGCGACGTCGAACCCGAACGACACCCCGACGTCGGTCGCCCGACCACCGGAGGCCTCGTACAGTCGCACGACCACGTCACCGGAGCGGTCCTCGGCGAGCTTCACGGCCTCGACCAGGACCTGCGGCGACGACACCGAGACCAGCGGCGAGACTCCGGTCGTCCCCGCGACCGAGCGCACCGGCAGGTTCAGCCGGTAGCCGGAGTCGGCAGCGTCGAGCACCGACGCCCCCACCCGCAGCACCGTCCGGAACACGTGGTGCCCCTGGTCGGCGTTCGGGTCCGGGAACGTCGGCCCGCGCAGCAGCGATTCGCGCACGAGCGTCGTGGTCCCGCCGTCGGGCCGCGTGGAACGTGTGATGTCGTGTCCGTAGGTGGAGTCGTTCGCCACCGCGACGCCGAACCCGGGCTCGGCGACGTGCACCCAGCGGTGCGCCGACGTCTCGAAGCGGGCGTGGTCCCACGAGGTGTTCTGGTGGGTCGGTCGGTCGATGTGCCCGAACTGGATCTCGCTCGAGGCGGACGACGCACGGACGTCCACCGGGAACGCGAGCTTCAGCAGCTTCTGGTGCTCGTGCCAGTCGACCTCGGTCTCGATCACCAGCTCTGCGAGCCCGGCGACCGCCGAGTACCGGGTCGTGAGCGTCGACGACCCGAAGGACCGTTCCACCACGAGCGAGGAGCCGTCGATCGCGACCGACGAAGCCGACAGCACGGTGCCGTTGCGCTGGTACGCGCGGTCGATGTCCCACGCCTCCCACTGGTTCGGGGTGTCGCGGAAGACGGTGTACTCGGCAGCTGCCGCACCCGGTGCGATCGCGTCGCGCCCGCTGGCGCGGTCGACGAGCGACACGACGTGGCCGGCGCCGTCGATGGTCGCCGTGACGACGCCGGTGTCGAAGACGAAGTGGTCGCCGGAGCGGACGGGAGGCACGGGTCGCGGTTCCGAGCCGAGCGAACCACCCAGGGCGGCCGCGTCTCCCGCCGCGACCGGCGAGGCGTTGAAGCGCACGACGTTCCCGGACGAGCCGCTCCCGCCGACGGCGTCGGCGCCGGACGGCGCGTCGAGCAGCGCACTGCTGCCGCCGGCGGCGGCCGACGACGAGGCCCCGACCCCGGCGAGCGCCGCAGCGCCCCCGTTCGCGAGTGCGGTCGTCGCGTTGCCGATCAGCCCCTCGAGCACCTGGGCGATCTTCGCGTAGTTCTCCTCGGCGTTCTCGTAGACCCAGGCGATCGAGGACCCCGGCAGGATGTCGTGGAACTGCTGCAGCAGGACGGTGTGCCAGGCGCGCTCGAGCTCTTCGTAGGGGTAGTCGAGCCCGAGGCGCACGGCCGCGGTCGACGCCCACAGCTCGGCTTCGCGGAGCAGGTGCTCGGAGCGGCGGTTGCCCTGCTTCGTGCGGATCTGCGACGTGTAGGTGCCGCGGTGGAACTCGAGGTACATCTCGCCGGACCACACACCGGGGGTCGGCAGCACCCGTTCAAGCTCCTCGAAGACCTGGGCGGGGGTGCCGAGCTGCACGCGCGGCGAGCCGTCCAGGTCGTGCTGGCGTCGGGCGGCCGCGACCATCTCGCGGGTGGGTCCGCCGCCACCGTCACCGAAGCCGTAGAGCAGCATCGAGGTGTTGGCGACGCCGCGCTCCTTGTTGTTCCGTTCGCCCCGGTGCAGATCGGCGGCGGAGACGTCGGAGTTGTAGGTGTCGGCCGGCGGCAGGTGCGTCAGGATGCGCGAGCCGTCGATGCCCTCCCAGTGGAAGGACGTGTGCGGGATGACGTTCGTCTCGTTCCACGACGGCTTCTGGGTGACGAACCACTTCGAGCCGGCGGCCCGGACGATCTGGGGCAGCGCGCCGGAGTAGCCGAACGAGTCGGGCAGCCAGGCCTCGGGGGTGTCGATGCCGAACTCCTCGAGGAAGAAGCGCTTGCCGGCGACGAACTGGCGGGCGAGCGCTTCACCGCCGGGCAGGTTCGTGTCCGACTCCACCCACATGCCACCGACCGGGATCCACCGGCCCTCGGCGACGCGCTGCTTGATGCGGGCCCAGATCGACGGGTAGCCGTCGCGGATCCACGCGTACTGCTGCGCCGACGAGCACGCGAAGGTGAAGTCCGGGTCGCGGTCCATCAGGTCGAGGACGTTCGAGAAGGTGCGGGCGCACTTGCGGATCGTCTCGCGCACCGGCCAGAGCCAGGCGGAGTCGATGTGCGCGTGGCCGACGGCGATCGCCCGGTGTGCCGCGGCACTGGCCGGGACGGCCAGTACGGGTGCGAGCACCTGACGAGCATCGGTTGCGGTGCCGGCGACGTCGTCGGGGTCGAGGGCGTCGGCTGCGAGCTCGAGGGCGTGCAGGATGTCGGCGCCGCGGGTGCCGTCGGTGGGGAGTTCCGCCATCAGGCCACGCAGGACCCAGAAGTCCTGCTGCAGCTCCCACACGGTGTCGTCGCGCTCGACGAGTTCGAGGGCGCGCACGCGGTAGATCGGCTTGTCGCCCGCGGTCGACCGCGACCCGAGGGGCGTCGCGCCCTGGAACGAGTCGCCGCCGATGTCCGGGTTGGCGCCGGCCTCGACGTACAGCTCGAACGACTCCCCTGCACCGACCTCGACGGGCACGGTGTCGTTCCGCGGCTCCACGCCCTTGATCGTGGAGCCGTCGGGCCGGTACGCCAGTCCCTCGGCCTGGAACCCCGGGTGCCGCTTGGTGAACCCGAGGTCGACGAGCAGTTCCGCAGTGGTCCCCGGCGCCGTGCCGAAGTCGGCGGGGACGGTGCCGGTGATCCGGAACCAGGTGGTCCCCCACGGCCGGCCACCCCAGGCGCTGCCCACGGTGAACGGTGTGTACGCCTGCTGGACGGCGGAGTCGAACGGCACCGGCTCGTCCGGCACCTCCCACGCCTCGATCGTCACCGGCGCCGAGCGGCGGTGGACGGCGGGGTCGACACGGTCGCGGACGAGGCGAGCGATCCGGGCCTCGACGAGCGGTTCGTCCTGGTGCATGTGGTTCCTTTCGAGAGAGCCGGCCGGAGCCAGCAGATCAGCCCTTGATGCCGCCGGCGAGGGCGTTGCCGCCGCCGAGGCCTCGGGACACGATCACGTAGAGGGCGATGACGGGCACGGAGTAGACGATGGAGAACGCGGCGAGCTGTCCGTACGCGACCGCCCCGTTCTGCCCGAAGAAGTTGAAGATGCTCACCGCGGCGGGCACCTTGTCGGGCGAGAGCAGCAGGACGAACGGGACGAAGAAGTTCCCCCACGCCTGGATGAACACGAAGATGAACACGACGGCGATGCCCGGACGCATGAGCGGGACGACGATGCGCGTCAGGGTGGTCATCATCGACGCCCCGTCGGTCCACGCAGCTTCTTCGAGCGAGATCGGCACGGAGTCCATGAAGTTCTTCGCCATCCAGATCGCCATCGGCAGCGACGTTGCGGCGAGGAAGAAGATGCAGCCCCACACGTTGTCGATCAGGTTGAGCGACACGAACAGCGCGTAGACGGGCACCATCATGGCGGTGATCGGCAGGCCGGTCCCGAACAGGATGCTGTACAGGAACGGCTTGTTGACCCGCATCTTGTAGCGGGACAGCGGGTACGCGGCGAGCAGTGCGAAGACCACGGTGACGACCGCCGTGCCGCCGGAGAGCAGCAGGCTGTTCGCGAGCGGGATGAACGACAGCTCGGGTGTGAGCACCTTGGTGAAGTTGTCGAGCGTGAACTGCGTCGGCAGCTTCACGGACAGCGACGCCTGGGTGTCGACCGAGGCGAGGACGAGCCAGAGCAGCGGGACCGCGAAGCACACCGCGATGACGAGCAGCACGGTGTTCGCCACCCACCGCATGGTGCGGCCGCGGGGCGACGTCATGTGCAGCGAACCGGGAGCGGTCACCGAGCGGGTGGTGGTCGGGTCGAGGGACGGGGCAGTGATGGCCATCAGTCCACCTCCGGCTTGAGTGCTCGGATGTAGATGATCGAGAAGACCGCCCCCACCACGAGCAGGATGGTCGCGATCGCGGTCCCGAAGCCGAGCTGCGAGAACTTGAACGCCTCTTGGTAGGCGAGGATCGGCAGGGTCGACGAGTTCGTGCCCGGCCCACCCCCGGTCATCACGAAGATGAGGGTGAAGACCGACAGCGTCTGCAGCGTCGTCAGCATCAGGTTGGTGGAGATGCTCCGTCGGATCACCGGCAGGGTGATGTAGACGAGGCGCTGCCACCCGGTGGCACCGTCGACCTCGGCGGACTCGGTGATCTCCTCGGGGACCTCCTGCACGGCGGCGGAGTAGACGAGCATCGAGAAGGCCGTACCGCGCCAGATGTTCGCCAGGATCACGGCGAACATCGGGAACGTGTAGAGCCAGTTCGGTCCGCTGATGCCGATGGACTTCAGGAACTCGTTGAGCGTGCCCTCGTCGTTGAAGAACGCGTACGCGGCGAACGAGGCGACGATCTCGGGCAGGACCCAGGCGGCGACGACGAAGGTACCGACGATCGCGCGGACGGCCTTGTTGGCCGAGCGCATCAGGAGTGCGAGGCCGAGCCCCAGCACGTTCTGTCCCACGACCGCCGAGGCGAGCAGGAACACGACCGTCAGGATGACGGACTTCGGGAAGTCCGGGTCCTGGAACAGTTCGACGTAGTTCTGGAAGCCGACGAACTGCTGGTCGGCAGCGCCGGCGCCGGTGAGTGCGGAGTTCGTGAACGACCCGTAGAACGACGAGATGACGGGGCCGAGCAGGAAGATGACGAGCAGGACGAGGGCGGGCAGGAGCGGGACCGCTCGGCCGACGTTCCGCAGCGGTCGCCGCTTGCGCGGCACGGGTGGATCGGTGCGCTTCGGCGCACCGGGCGCCGACAGCGTCGGCGCGAGGGGGGTGCTGGACACGATGGGTGCCTTCCGGGTGCGGAGGGGTTCCGAAGGTGGGGAAGGACGGACCGGGAGGCGCGGTGCGGGGCCGCCCCGCGCCTCCCGTCCGTCAGTGGGTGACGTCCGTCAACCAGCCGAGACGGTGTTCTCCTTGCCGACCACCTGCGTGACGGCCTTGTCGTACACGGCGGCCGCCTGCTTCGGTGTCTGTTGTCCGGTCATGACCGACTCCATCGCGACCTGGATCGCGTTGGACACCTGCGAGTAGTCACTCGTCGCCGGGCGGAAGTTCGTGTTCTCCACCAGTCCGGAGAAGAACTTGAACGTCGGGTTGGCGTCGGTGTAGGCGGTGTCGTCCGCGACGTCCTTGCGGACGGCGATCTGGCTGTTCTCGGTGTCGTACTTCAGCGAGCCGTCCTTGTCGAGGAAGCTCGTGATGAAGTCGAACGCCGCCTGCGGGTTCTTCGACTTCGCGCCGACCGCCAGGGTCCAGCCGCCGGACATCGAGTTGTAGCCCGGGTCCTGACCGTTCTGCGTCGGCATCGGCGCCTGACCCATCACGTCGTTCCACTCGGCCCACGGCGCGGTGCCGGACTTGAGCCACGTGCCGGACTGCCACGAACCGTCGAGGTCGATCGCGAGCTTGCCCTTCGGCAGCCACGTCTGCGCGATGGTCGTGCCGACGTTCGTGTCGAGCGCCTGCTGCGGTGTCGGGCCGAGGCCGCCCTGGTAGACGTCCTTCACGAACTGCAGCGAGTCCTCGAACTGCTTCGAGCCCGTGACCCACTTCTTGTCCTTGTAGAGCGTGTTGCCGGATCCGTCCGCCCCGTACAGGAGCATCTCGAAGCCCTGCATGGTCGACGCCTCACCCTGCGCCTTGCCCGAGTAGATGTTGAACGGGATGAGGTCGGGCTTCTTGTCCTTGATCGTCTTCGCTGCGGCGAGCACGTCGTCCCAGGTCTTCGGCTGCCACGGCACGGGCAGGCCGACGGACTTGAAGATGTCCTTGTTGTACCAAAGAGCGCGGGTGTCGGTGCCCATCGGGACGCCGTAGATCTTGCCGTCGTCACCCTGGCCGGCCTGCTTGGCGTTGTCGAAGAACTGGTCCCAGTCCTTCCACTTCGCCGTGTACTTGTCGAGCGGCAGGAGGTAGCCGGCCTCGGCGTCGGCCTTGACGAGGAACGTGTCCTCGTACATGACGTCGGGAGCCGTCGCGGGCGCCTTGTTCATGAGCGCGAGCTTCGTGTAGTAGTCGTTGCCCTGGGCCTGGATCGGGACGAGCGTGACCTTCTTGCCCGGGTTGTCCTTCTCGTACTCCTTCTTGACGACCTTCATCTGGGCGTCGAGCTGCTGGAAGGCTCCGAACTTCTGGTACGCGATCTTGATCGTGTCGCTCGAGGCGGACCCCGAGGCTGAGCAGCCTGCCAGGCCGACCGCGGCGACGGCCACGGCTGCGAGTCCGGCGATGATGCGGGTGCGTTTCATCGGTGCTCCTTTGCACGGGTGACATCCGCGGGCTCCATCGCCCGCGCGCAGGATTAGTCCAGCGTATGGACTTATCCGTGTCAAGGAGTTTTTCGCGCCGCGCGCGTCGGGGCGCTCCTGTTTGGGGCGTACCTGGTCGAATCGGGCGTACCTGGTCGGAACTTTCGACCAGGTACGCCCGTTTCCGCTTCCCATCCCACGCGCTCTGGGAAAGAACTTGCGTCAGTCGATCGGTGTCGCGCTCCCCGTCACGGTGATCCCGCCGGACTCCGGCACGTCGACGAGCAGCAGGCTCGGACGACCGACGTGGCGCCCCTGCCGGATGACGACGCGGTCCCCCGGCTCGACGGCACCGGTCTCGCGCAAGTACGCCCCGGTCGACGCTGCCGCCGAACCCGTCGCCGGGTCCTCGGTGATGCGGCCGGCGGGGAACAGGTTCCGGGCCTCGTACTCGCGCTCCCCGGTCCGGTGCAGCACCGTGACCGTCCCCTGCCAGTCGGCCTCACGCTTGAGGTCGGCGAGCGGGGCGGGTGCGAACCGGAACTGATGGAAGAGCTCCCGGTCGTGCAGCACGAGCACCGGGTGCCAGTTGCCGGCGAACGACTCGAGCACCGGGAAGTCCGGCGCGATGTCGTCGGCCGTGAGCCCGAGCAGGTCGAACAACCGCCCCAGGAGCGCCGGGTCGATGTCCCGCGTCGCCGGTTCGACGCTCGTCATCGCGACCAGGACCACCCCGTCCGGGCCGGTGGTGGCGTCGAGGGCGACCTCGCCGGCGGCCGTCGTGAACACCCGGCGGCCGAGCCCCTGCCGTTCGGCGAGCGCCACCGCGAGCGCGACCGTCGCGTGCCCGCAGAACGGCACCTCGGCGGCGGGCGAGAAGTAGCGGACGTGCGGGCCCGTCGCCGTGGCGCCGACGACGAACGCGGTCTCGGGGTAGCCGACCTCGCGGGCGACTGCGAGCATCTCGTCATCCGTCAGTGCCGCTGCGTCGAGGACCAGTCCGGCGGGGTTGCCACCCCCGGGCTCGGCGGCGAAGGCGGTGTACCGGAGGACGTCGATGCTCATGGTGCGACGCTACTGCGGGGGCAGCGCGGACTGCTGATCACGCATGGTGAGCAGGAATGGTCGGGTCGCGCACGGCGAACCCGACCATTCCTGCTCACGAAGTGCGCCCGTGGGGCGTGGGGGCTACTCCGCCGCCGCCGCCTTGCGACGGCGGACGATCAGCACACCCGCACCCGCGGCGAGCAGCAGGAACGCGATGAGTGCGCCGGCACCGAGGCCCTCGGCACCCGTGAACGCGAGCTGCCCGTCAGCGGTGATCGTGATCGGGGTCCAGCCCAGCACCGTGCCGTCCTCCGCGGTCACGACGATGCGGTGCTCGCCAGCCGGAGCATCGGCCGGGATCGTGACGCGCACCGTGCCGTCAGCGCCGACCGTCACGGTGCCGAGCAGCGTCGGCGTCGAGTACAGCCACACGTTCACCCGGTCGCCGGCGTACTGCGTGCCCACCGTGACCGTGATGGTCTCTCCCGCGCGGGCGGACGACGGGGCCGAGACGCCCCCACGGTTCGTGTCGGTCAGACCGGTCTCCGAGGGAGCCACCGGGGCGATCGGAGCGGTCGGAGCGGCCGGAGCGGTCGGCGACGGGGTCGGCGTCGGCGTCGGCGTCGATCCACCGGTCCCGGGGGTCGGCGCAGGCGTCGATCCACCGTCACCCGGAGCAGGCGTCGGCGTCGGCGTCGGGTCGGTGCCCGGGTCCGTGCCCGGATCGGTGCCGCTGCCCTCGCACGGGTACGTCCCGGTGCGGAGCGAGAACCCGTCCGTGTCGTTGTCGTCGGCGTAGAAGGTCGCACGCTGCCCGTCGGCGCAGACGCCGGAGATCGCGAAGCCCTCGTTGGCGAGCGTCCGGTCCGCGTTCGACGGCGCCTCGAAGACCTTCGCTGCGGTGAAGGCACCGTCGGTCAGCTCGTACAGCGCGGTGCGTCCGGCACAGGCGTCGTCGCACACCACCCAGAGCGCGTCGAGGGTCGGGTCGAACTGCACGTCGGCCACGACCGCGAACGGCGACCCGATGGTGGCCACACGCTGGAACGAGCCGTCCGCCATCAGGGCGTAGGCGGAGACGCTCGCGGTGCCCTCGACGCCGACGAAGAAGAGCCCCTCGCCGTGCCCGGCGTACGTCGACGGCGCGTAGGCCGCGCCCGTGTGCTCGTCGGCGAAGCCGTGCTCGGTGAGCCACGAGTCCGGGATCCAGGTGACGCCCTCGAGGCCGGCGTTCGCACCGAGCCCCGGGAAGTCGGCTGCGAGGTCCCACTCGTCGGTGGCGCGCAGCGTCGACTCGGATCCGTCGGTGGTGGCGTACCGCAGGACCGACGGACGGCTGGTCTTCGACACGTCGTTGTCCCGCTCGGTCGACACGTACACGGCGCCCGGGTCGTCGCTCGTGACGGTGACGCCCTCGGCGTCCGGGGTCCCCGTGCCGTCGGCGTACCGCAGGTCCGTGCCCGCGGCGTTCGACGGCGCCCAGCCGCCCTGACCGTCCGAGGTCAGGTGGTAGAGCAGGCCGTCGCCGTTCTGCACGGCCCACAGCTGGCCGTCCTCGGAGGTGCTGGACGTGGTCCAGTCGATGCCGCTCAGGTCACCGGTGAAGGTGTCCTCGTCGTCGAGCACGGTCTCGTCGGCGCCACCGGGCCACGGCTCGGCGGTGACGACTCCGGCGAACCGGTTCGCCGTGCCCTTCGTCGACTCGGCGGTCTCGGCGAAGTCGCCGGTGCCGTCCGGGTTGCGGCCGTACGTGGCGGCAGCGTGGGCCGTCCACGAGTACGAGTCGACCAGCGCACCCCGCGGATCGAAGACCCGGGCGGAGTCGGCCTTGCCGAGTCCGAAGCCGAAGTCCGCCTCGTCGAGGACGGTGAAGCCCCCGGCCGCGATCGTCGTGCCGGCAGGGATCGTGTACGCGTGGTCGTCCTCGCTGTCCTTGAGGACGTACCCGCCCAGGTCGACCGTGGTGCTGCCGACGTTGGTCAGCTCCACCCAGTCGCCGGGGGTGCCGTCCTGCGACTCGACCTCGTTGATGCGCACGGGCGAGGAGCAGTCGTTGGCGGCCCCCTTCGTCGACGCGGTGGTGTCGACCAGCGCACCGGTCCCGTCGGCGCACCGGCCGTACGTGACGACCGCGTGGCTCGTCCACGAGTACCGGAGCACCAGGTCGCCGGCGGGGTCGTACACCCGCGCGGTGTCGGCGCCACCGAGTCCGAAGTCGAACCCCGGTGCGGTCGCCGAGAGCTGGTCGATGACGAAGTACCCGCCGGGGGCGATCGTCGAGCCGGCGGGCAGGACGTAGGCGTCGTGGGTGCTGTCGTCGTCGAGGAACGCGTAACCGGTCAGGTCGATCGACGCCGACGACGTGTTCTGCAGCTCGACCCAGTCGGTGTCGTCGCCGTTCGACTCGACCTCGTTGACGACGAGGCCGTTCGGGGCGGCGGCGCCGACGCTCGGGTCGTCGTCACCGACGGCGGCGAGTGCCGGGCTGGCCGTGACGACACCGGCGCCGAGGGCCAGCGCGGTGACGATGGCAGCACCGATCCGCACGGAGCGGGGGCGCAGGGCAGGAGTGCGCATGCAGGTCCTTCTCGGGAGGGGAGGGGAGACCTGCACGACTGTTCAGCACCCGGGCGTCCGACCGGTGGCCGCCCGGTGAACGACAGGTGTCGCGCGGCGCCCGAGCGCGGGATCCCTCAGCCCTGCGCGACCCCGGAGAAGTCGGGCGACCCGTCGGGCAGCGCCGGCAGTGGCGTGCCGTCGACGTACCGCGGCCACGCCAGGGCACGCGACGCCTCCGGGCGCGGCTCGTACCGGTACCGGTCCCCGCTGACCGGGCCGGCCGCCGTGGCGGCCGTGGCAGCCGTCGGGGCATCGGGCACCGGAGTGGCGGCCCACGTCGCGATCGGTGTCGCGGGCGCCGTCGGGGGTGCTGCCGGCGGCGCTTCCGGCGTCGGCCACGCTCCGACCGCCCACGCCGGGACGGCGCCCCGCGGGCGGAAGAGCGCGTTGCTGAGCGGGACGACGACCGTTCCGAGCAGGTCGAGGATGACCACCACCCAGACGAGTCGCCAGTAGCCGCGGGCGTAGTCCACGTCGGGTGCGAGCAGCGGGATCGACAGCAGCAGTGCGAGCAGGGCGATGACCCCGACGGTGGCCTTCGCGACGACCTGGAGCGCAGGTGTCGGGTACCGGCGGTGGATGACGAGCAGCAGGTGCACGTGCAGGAGCGCCACGCGGGCGACGCCGACGAGCCAGATCCAGTGCCAGAACCGCTCGCCGACGAGCCAGAGGCCGTCATCGCCAGAGGAGTCCGTCGGGGCGAGCCACACCTTGTACAGCCCCGCGACGAGCAGGTACATCGACGTGACGATGCTGACGAACGCGAACGTGCCCGATCGGCGTGACGAGACGTCGGCGTCGTACCAGGACAACAGGGCGAAGACGACCACCACGACGATCGTCAGGAGCAGCTGCACCGCGACCCGTCCGAAGTCGCCGACCAGCACCGCCACGATGCCGACGAGCCCGGCTGCGACGACCGCGCCGATGATCGTCCGGAACACGAGTGGCCGGACCTTCGCCCAGCGTCGGTCGATCGTGCCCGCGGCGCCGTTGTCCGTCATGTGTCCCCCGTCGTTCGCCGCCCACCTGGCGGATCCGTCGGTTCGCAGCGTAGCGGGCGGTGCGAGCCACCCCCGACCGCCGTCAGCGGCGGATGAGCAGCCCGCTCGCCCGCGGGGACAACGCGGCGTCGAGCACCAGGCACGCGGCCCCCACCGCGGCGACGTCGGTACCGCGGTCGCTCTCGACCACGTCGACCGCGTGCTTCGGCACGAGCAACGGCGACCCGACGATCGCCGCGCGGGCGGCCGGCAGTGCGGCACTCGCGATGCGGGACCAGAACGGTCCGCCGAACACGACCCGGTCGATGTCGAGCAGGTTCACGATGACGACGGCGGCGTCGCCCATGACGGTGCCGGCCTCGGCGGCGAGCGTGATCGCGGCCTCGTCGCCGGCAGCGATGGCCTCGGCGAGCTCGTCCCAGGCACGGTTCACCGCATCGACCGACCCGTCGGACGAGACGGGCGAGACCGCACCAGCAGCGTCGCCGACGCCGCCGGACAACGCCACCCCCCGCTCCCGCGCGATCCGCACGAGCCGGTCCGGCGCCACGGCCGCGCCGACCTCTCCCCGGGTGCCGGACCCGTCCGGGGTGCCGGCGAGCGATCGCTGGTCGACCATGATGTGCCCGGCGTCGCCGGCGTTCGACCCGACCCCGCGCACGGGTTCGTGGTCGACGACGAGCCCGACGCCGAACCCGGTGCCGAAGTACACGAACGCGAAGTTGCGCGCCGACGACTCCCCCGCCAGGAACATCTCGCCGACCGCGGCGGCCGTGACGTCCTTCTCGAGCAGGACGGGGTAGCCCGTGGCCTCGGCGAGCGCGTCGCGCAGGGGCACGTCACGCCACCGGGGCAGGAACGGCGGGTCGACGACGATGCCGGCGTCGACGTCGATGGGGCCGGGGCTGGCGATCCCGACACCGAGCACCCCGTCGACGTCCACGCCGGCGTCGGCGATCAGGCCGTCGACGGCGGAGCCGATGGTGCGGACGACCTCGGACGGGTCGTCGGCGGTCGGGGTCGAGGTGGTGGACGAGGCGACGACGGTACCGGCCAGGTCGAGCAGCACGTAGGTGACGACGGCCGGGTCAACGTGCACGCCGACGGCGTAGCGGCTGCCGGGTTCGAGCCGCAGGATGGTGCGCGGCTTGCCCCGACCGGCGACGACGGTGCCGGACTCGACGATCATGCCGGCCTCGATCAGGAACCGGGTGACGTTCGACACGGTCTGCGCGCTGAGGCCCGTTCGCGAGGCGAGTTCGACGCGGCTCAGGCCGTCCGGCGAGCGTCGGACGGCATCGAGCACGACCGTGCGGTTGAACCCGCCGATCGACGGGAGGTTCGCTCCACGCCGATGTTCTGCCATTCCGCGACCATACCGCGGCAACGGTGCGGTCTCGGTCTGCCGTCCGCGCTGGCCCCCACACGGGTCGCACCGTTACCCTGGCCGCATGGCCGACTTGCGTCTCGAAGAACTCTCCGCGAAGACCGCTGCCGCGGCGAACTCCCTGACGCTCAAGCCGGGTCAGGAACAGTTCGTGCAGCCGACCACCTACGGGGTCGCCGAGTCCGACGTCAAGCCGAGCTCCGCGTGGACCCGGGTGGTCCTGGACGGCGACGAGGTCCTGGGCCTCATCATCGGTTCGTTCGACGCGGACAACGCGCAGGAAGAGCTGCGCAGCGCCATCTGGCGGGTCAACGTCGCCGGCACGGCGCAGGGTCGCGGCGTCGGCCGCTTCGCCGTGCACGGCCTGGCGGACGAGGCCCGCAGCCGCGGGCAGGAACGCCTGACGGTCGTGTACGAGCCCGGTGGCGACGACAGCCCCGAGGCGTTCTTCCGCGCCGTGGGCTTCGAGGTCGTCCGTGAGACCCAGTACGGCGACCACTTCGCGGTCCTGACGCTCTAGTACGTCTCCGACGACGTACTCATCAACGACGTGCCCGAGGACGACGCCCCCGCGCCGGAGCAGGACTTCGGGGCGGCGGTGGCCGAGGTGGTCCGGATGATCCCGCCGGGTCACGTCATGACGTACGGCGACGTCGCCGCGGCGCTCGGCTCACGCGCGTCGCGTGCGGTCGGCAAGGTGATGGCCCACGAGGGCGCCGACCTGCCCTGGTGGCGCGTGGTGCGCGCGGGTGGGCACCCGCCGCTGCACCACGAGGCCCGTGCGCTCCAGCACTACCGCGCGGAGGGCACGCCGCTCGTGCAGGGGACGGCGGCCTGGAGGCTCGACATGCGTCGTGCCCGCTGGTCGCCGTCCACGGATGCGGACGACCCGTTCTGACGTGCGGCCCGCGCACGTCGGCCGTCCGTCCGCCGCCGGTCAGCGGTCGAAGCGCTCGCCCTTCGGGCTCGTCGGGATCAGGCACAGCACGTACACGACGAGCGAGCCGATGCCGGGCACGACGTGCAGGAACTGCCAGAAGCCGGACAGGCCGGCGTCGTGCAGCCGTCGGGCACCGAGGGCGAGCGACCCGATCAGGGTCGCGAGGCCCCAGAGGACGAACAGGTAGGACCCGACGGGGTTCTCGAACAGCGCGGTGTCCGGCGTGAACGCCTGCGGGACGAGCTGCAGCACGAGTCCGATCGCGAGCGACGTGATCCACCACCACCAGAACTCGGCACGCGAGGCCCGTCCGGTGAACACGGTGTACTTCCGCCAGAACCGCCGGACGGCCTCGGTGAAGGGTGCGCCGTAGAAGGGGTCGCGCAGGGCGACGCCGCCGGGCTGCACGCTGTCGTTGCTCATGGAGCAAGCCAACCACGTGGTGCAGCCCGGCTGCGTCCTACACGAGCGAGTCGCGCCAGGCCGCGTGCAGCTGGGCGAACCGTCCGGTACCCGAGATGAGGTCGGCGGGGGTGCCGTCCTCGACGATCTTCCCGTGTTCCATCACGAGCACGCGGTGGGCGATCGCGACGGTGGACAGGCGGTGCGCGATGATCACCGCGGTGCGGTCGGCGAGCAGGGTCTCGAGCCCTTCCTGCACCAGCCGCTCCGAGGGGATGTCGAGCGACGCCGTGGCCTCGTCGAGGATGAGCACCTTCGGGTCCGCGATGAACGCCCGCGCGAACGAGAGCAGCTGCCGCTGTCCCGCCGAGACACGACCACCGCGCTTGTTCACGTCGGTGTCGTACCCGTCTGGGAGCGCCATGATGAACTCGTGCGCGCCGACCGCCTTGGCGGACGCCTCGATCTCGGCGCGGGAGGCCCCCGGCTTGCCGAGCGCGATGTTGTCCGCGACCGTGCCGGAGAACAAGTAGGCCTCTTGCGTGACCATGACGATCGCGCGGCGCATGTCCTTCGTGTCGAGGTCGCGCAGGTCCACGCCGTCGAGCCGCACGGAACCGTGCGACGGGTCGTAGAAGCGCGCCATGAGCTTGGCGAGCGTCGACTTCCCGGCGCCGGTGGACCCGACGAGCGCGATGGTCTGCCCGGACGGGATGTGCAGGTCGAACTCCGGCAGGACGACCTTGCCCGCGTTGTAGGCGAACACGACCTCGTCGAAGTCCATCTTGCCCGTGGCGTCGGCCAGCTTGGTCGGCTTCACGGGGTCCGGCACGCTCGGCCGTTCCTCGAGGACGCCGGAGATCTTCTCCATCGCCGCCGAGGCCGACTGGTACCCGTTGTAGAACATCGCGAGCTCCTGCGCCGGGTCGAAGAAGCGCTTGGCGTACAGCGCGACCGCGAGCAGCGCACCGACCTCGAGCGTCCCGCCGACGATCCGGAAGCCGCCGACGACGACCACCGCAGCGAGCGTGGCGTTGCCGATGAGCACGAGCACCGGGTCGAACGTCCCGAACAGGTTGAACACCTTCGTGTTCGCCAGCCGGTAGTCCTCGACGAAGCCGCCGTACTCGTCCTTGTTGCGGGACTCCTTGCGGAACGCCTGCACGGCACGGATGCCCGTCATGGTCTCGACGAAGTGCACGATCACGCGCGCCGAGGTGACGCGGGTGGCGCGGAACAGCGTCTGCGAGTTCTTCTGGAACCAGCGGATCAGGAACCAGAGCGGCACGAGCGACACCGCGAGCACGAGCCCGGACGTCGGGTCGAGCAGCACCAGGGCCACGGCGGTGAACACCATGTACAGTACGCCCTGGATGAGCTGGTTCAGGCCGGAGTCGAGCAGCTCGCGGATCGAGTCGAGGTCACTCGTCTGGCGGGAGATGATCCGGCCGGACGTGTAGGTCTCGTGGAACTCGAGCGACAGCCGCTGCGTGTGCAGGAACACCCGCTTGCGCAGGTCGAACAGGATCGCCTGGCTGATCCGTGCGGCGAGAACGGTGTACCAGGCGGTGAGCACCGCGCCGAGGACGGCCACGACGATGTACGTCGCGACGACGCCGAACGCCGGCACCCAGTCGTTCTGGTCCATCACCGCGGGCAGGGCGTTGTCGATGCCCCACGCGATGAGCGCCGGACCCGCGACGGTGCCCGCCGTGGAGACCACGACGACGATCCCGAGCAGCACCAGGCGGAGCTTCAGCGGGGCTGCGAGGGAACCGAGCAGGGCGAGGGAGCGACGCCGCAGGCGCTTGCTCTCCGCCTTGGTGAAGTCCTCACGCTCCTCGCCGCGCACGCCCAGGGTGGTGATCGAGGCGGTGACGGGCGCGGCAGACTGCGCGTCCGCAGCGTCGTCGGTGACCGGTGCCGTGCCTCCCGGCAGGTTCTGGTCCGTCTGCTGGCTCATGCCATCGCCTCCTGTCGTGCGGTCGCGTCGTCGTCGTCGAGCGACGAGATGACGTAGCGGTAGTGCTCGTTGGTGGCCATCAGGTCGTGGTGGGTCCCGACGGCGGTGACGACGCCGTTCTCCATCAGGGCGACCCGGTCGGCCAGCGTCACCGTCGACGGACGGTGCGCCACGATGAGCGACGTCGTGTCGGCGAGCACGCGCCGCAGGCCCGCCTCGACCCGTGCCTCGGTGTCGACGTCGAGCGCCGACAGCGGGTCGTCGAGGACCAGCACCGACGGCCGCGCGGCGATCGCGCGAGCGAGCGCCAGGCGCTGGCGTTGTCCACCGGACAGCGACAGCCCCTCTTCGCCCACCCGGGTGTCCACGCCGTCGGGCAGGTCGTCCACGAAGGACGCCTGCGCGATGTCGAGGGCCTCGCGCATGAGCGCCTCGGCCTCGGCACCCTGCACGTCTGGTCGACCGAGCAGCACGTTCTCTCGCACGGTCGACGAGAACAGGGTGGCGTCCTCGAAGGCGACGCCGACGTGCCGGCGCAGTTCTTCGCGGGTGAGATCGCGGATGTCGACCCCGTCGATCGTCACCGATCCGCCGGTCACGTCGTACAGGCGCGGCACCAGCGAGAGCAGCGTCGTCTTGCCGCAGCCCGTGAGCCCGACGAGCGCCATGGTCTCGCCCGGCTGCAACTGCAGCTCGACGCCGTTGATCAGGTCCGGGTACTGCGGCGCGGAGTCCTGGTACCGGAAGTGCACGCCGTTGAACGACAGCGCACCGTGCGGCTCCGCGATCGTCTTCGGGTCCTGCGGGTCCGTGATGGTGTTCTCGGAGTCCATGACCTCGAAGAAGCGGTCGACCGCCGTGCGGGTGTCGAACGTCATCGAGAGCAGGAAGCCGATCGACTCGATCGGGAACCGCAGCACCGTCGCCGTCGCGAAGAACGCGAACAGCTGACCGACGGTCATCTCGCCCTGCGACGCCAGCCAGATGCCGGCGAGCAGGCACAGCGCGAACGCGACGTCCGGCACGAGCAGCAGCCACAGCCAGATGCTCGCGATGGCCTTCGCCTTCTTGATCTCCGTGCCACGCAGGGCTTCGGCCTGCTCGCTGAACTCCTCGAGCTTCGACCCGCCGCGACCGAACGCCTTGAGCACGCGGATGCCGTGCACCGACTGCTCGACACTCGTCGCGAGGTCACCGACCTGGTCCTGGCTGCGGCGCGCGACGACGGAGTACCGACGCTCGAACAGCAGCCCGTTGATCCACAGCGGGATCGACGCGATCAGGAAGATCAGCCCGAGCAGCCACCCGAAGGTGAACAGCACGACGAAGCCGACGACGATCGTCACGACGTTCACGACGAGCAGGACGACACCGAAGGCCAGCCAGCGGCGGATCAACGACAGGTCCGACACGGAACGGGACAGCAGCTGCCCCGACTCCCACCGGTCGTGGAACGCGACGGGCAGGTCCTGCAGCTTCGCGTACAGCGAGTTCCGCATGCTGGCCTCGATCCGCGTCGAGGGGCGCATCACCATCCGGCGGCGCGAGGCGATGAAGAACGCCTCGAGCACACCGAGGGCGAGCACGCCGAGGCCGGCGGGCCAGATCTGTGCGCCGTCCTTCGATGACAGCGGGCCGTCGACGAGCCACTGCAGGACGTAGGGGATTGCGAGCGCCACCAAGGAGGCTCCCATCGCTGCGGCCATGCCGCCGATGAGGCGCCCCTGGTAGGGCTTCACGTAGGGGTAGATCCGCGCGATCGCGCGGAAGGTGGACGGGCGCGCCGTGGTGGGCGACTTGGACATGCGTTGCGTCCTCATGCGTCTGCCGGGTCCCCGGGTCGCGCTGCGCCCTGGCCGCCTGCTGCTTGCTTGCTGCTGGCGTGCGGTGCGTGCGCGGCCTCGACCTGGAGGCTCGGTGTGGCGTTGCGTGGTGATCATCGGCCGGGCGCGTGGTCGCGCCTCCGCCGTCACTCGCGTGACGTCGGTCGGGCCGGAGGGCACCGGGAGACACTCGTCCCCCGGGTTCAGGCGGGTGGTTCGCGGACGCTGGTCGTGCGGCGCCGCGAGGCCGTGGGAACGGCCTGGCTAGACGGCGGCCGCGACGCGCGGTCGCGGTGCGATCAGGGATCGCCGTGCGGGAGTGGTCCCCACGACGGACACGAGACCTGCACGGGCGGCCGTCGCCACGGTTCCGGTCATGTTGTCCATCGTCACTCCAGTCGTCGTCTTCGTCACCGTTGTGTCCGCGGTGCCACCGGTCCCGAGGGACCGTCGGCTGCCTGTCGCGGAGCCTTACAGACTATTCACAGTGACTCTCAGCGCGCAATAGGGTGCCGCGATTTGTTCACTTCAGTGGAAGAAGTGGCGCTCGCCCGTGAAGTACATCGTGACGCCCGCGGCCGTCGCCGCGGCGATGACCTCGTCGTCGCGGACGCTGCCACCGGGCTGGGCCACCGCGCGCACACCGGCGTCGAGCAGCACCTGCAGGCCGTCGGCGAACGGGAAGAACGCATCGGACGCCGCGACGCTGCCGGTCGCGCGGTCACCGGCACGGTTCACCGCGAGGTGGCACGAGTCCACCCGGTTGACCTGGCCCATGCCGACCCCGACGCTCGCGCCCTGGTTCGCCAGCAGGATGGCGTTCGACTTGACCGAACGGCTCGCCTTCCACGCGAAGGCCAGGTCGGCGAGGGTCTGTTCGTCGGCGGGCGCGCCGGCGACCAGGGTCCACGTGGACTGGTCGAACGCCGTGAAGCGGTCGGCGTCCTGCACCAGGAAGCCGCCGGAGATCTGCTTGACCTCGCGCGGTGCCAGGGCGAAGTCGGCCGGCAGCGTGAGCAGGCGGATGTTCTTCTTGCGCGACAGGATCTCGAGCGCCTCGGGGTCGAAGCCCGGGGCGACGACGACCTCGGTGAAGATGCCCTTCACGGTCTCGGCCATCGCCACGGTGACCGGACGGTTCGCGGCGATGACCCCACCGAACGCCGACAGCGGGTCGCAGGCGTGCGCGGCGGCGTGGGCCGAGGCGATCGGGTCGGCGGCGTCCGCCGGGGCGATCGCGATGCCGCACGGGTTGGCGTGCTTGATGATGGCGACCGCGGGGGTGTCGAAGTCGAACGCCGCACGGACGGCCGCGTCGGCGTCGACGTAGTTGTTGTACGACATCTCCTTGCCGTGCAGCTGCGTCGCCTGCGCGATGCCGGCGCCGTCGGTGCTCGTGTACAACGCGGCTGCCTGGTGCGCGTTCTCGCCGTAGCGGAGCGTGGCCGACAGGTCGGCGGTGAAGCCGAGGTGCTCGTCGAACGCACCGGGCGTCTGGATGTCGCCGCTGGTCGTCGGCGCCGCAGCGGCCGCGACGACGTCGCTGGCGAAGTAGGACGCCACCGCGGTGTCGTACGCCGCGGTGTGCGCGAAGGCCTGGGCCGCCAGACGCTTGCGGAGCTCGAGCGAGGTGCCGCCCGCGCGGACGGCCTCGACGACCTCGGCGTAGGACGACGGCGAGACGACGATCGCGACGTTCGGGTGGTTCTTCGCCGACGCACGGACCATCGCGGGGCCGCCGATGTCGACGTTCTCGACCACGGTCGCGGTGTCGGCACCAGAGGCCACCGTCTCGACGAACGGGTACAGGTTCACGACGACGAGCTCGAACGCCGCGATCCCGAGGTCGGCGAGCTGCTGCTCGTGCGACTCGAGGCGCAGGTCGGCGAGCAGACCGGCGTGCACCGACGGGTGCAGCGTCTTGACCCGGCCGTCGAGCGACTCCGGGAACCCGGTGACGCTCGCGACGTCGGTGACGGCGTACCCGGCGTCACGGATCGTCTGGGCGGTGGACCCCGTCGACACGATCTCGACACCCGACTCGGCGAGGGCACCGGCGAGCTCGAGCAGGCCGGACTTGTCGCTCACCGAGATGAGTGCGCGGCGGACCGGCACCACGTCACGGTCGCGGTAGAGGCTGGGGTCGGCTGCGTGCACGCTCATGCGCTCGGGGTGCCCTTCAGGTCGGTGGTGCCGTTGGCGATGTCGAGGATGGTCTGGATGAGCAGGCGGCGCTCGACCGGCTTGATGCGGTCGTGCAGCGTCGACTCGGAGTCGCCCGGGAGCACGGGGACGCGCTCCTGGGCCAGGATCGGGCCGGTGTCCACGCCGTCGTCGACCGCGATGACGCTCGCGCCGGTCTCGGTGACGCCGGCTGCCAGGGCGTCCCGCACGCCGTGGGCGCCGGGGAACTCGGGCAGGTACGCCGGGTGGGTGTTGATGATGCCCGGGGCGAACTCGGACACCACGGCCGGGGGCAGCAGGCGCATCAGGCCGGAGAGCACCAGCAGGTCGGGCGACCACGGGCGGATCTGCTCGGCGAGTGCCTGCCCCCACTCGGCACGGGTCTCGTAGCGCGAGAACGGCACCGTGAAGGTGGGGATCGAGAACTCCTCGCCCAGACCGAGACCCTCGGCATCGCGGTCGGCACCGATGGCGACGACACGGGCGGGGTACTCGGCGTCGAAGGTCGCTTCGAGCAGGGCTCGGAGGTTCGACCCGGTACCGGAGATCAGGACGACCAGTTCGAGCACGGCACCAACCCTACCGGGACCCGCGCGACGTGACGTCGGCGCTAGCGATCGTCCTTCGGGCGGCGCCACCAGGGCAGCTCCTCGTCGGGGATCTGGTCGGTGACGTCCCAGTTCGTCGGACGGGCCGCCTGGGTGGGAACAGCTGCGGGGGCCTCGGGTGCGGCCGGTTCGTCGTCGACGTCGTCCCGTCCGGCGACGAACTCCTCGGTGCTCCACGGGAACGCTGGCTGCGCGTCGGTGTGATCGGGCGTGGACGTCGACGTGGCGGGCCGTTCCGGAGCGGGCGCAGGGCGCTGCTGCTCCGCTACGGCGTCGGCACCGGTCACGCGGTCGCGGAGTCCGCCGGCGCGGTCGCGGAGTCCACCAGCTCGCTCGCGGAGTCCCCCAGCCCGTTCGCGCGCACCGTCGGCGACACCGTGCAGTCGATCGCGCAGGGCACCCATCGCGGCACGTCCCGACGAGCGGGGCTCGGTCGGGCTCTCGTCCGCCAGACGCTCCGAAGCGACGGCGTCGGTCTTCGCCCAGGCCGGCAGTTCCACGTCGTGGTCCGGGTCGCGCGGGGGCGTACGAGGCGCTGCGATGGGCGCGGGCGCGACCGGTTCGTCGGCGATCGGTTCCGTCGGGCTGGTCACAGCGGCGCGCGAGCGGGCAGCGGTCGACCCGTCGTGGGACTCCTCGACCACGAACCGGTGCACGTCGGTGGTCCGTCCCGCGCCGGCCTGGTCGAGCGCGGCGAGCAGCGATCCCGCCCCGGCCTCGGCTCCGGTCCGGTCTGCGTCGTCGTCGTCCGCCTCGGTCCAGCGCTCCCGGGTCCAGCCCCGGTCCGGCAGTCGGACGAGGTCGCTGCCCGCGGCGAGGGCGATGACCGCCGGCAGGCCGATCTCGAGCGCGGCGAACCCACCCACCACCAGGGCGTGCGGGCCGACGTCGGCCAGTCGTCCGGGGCCGAACGATCCGGACGACACCCAGGCGATCAGCCCGGTCAGGACACCGGCGACGATGCCCGTCGCGACACCGGCGAGCGCTCGGTGGGGTGCGGAGTCGGCGTTCCCCAGCACACGGACGAGTCGCGGGCGCATCGAGCCGCCGATCGCGAAGCCGGCGATCACCGGTACCAGGATCCAGACCAGGCCGAAGGTGTGGCCCGAGGTCGGCAGTGCGCCGAACACCGGCAGTCCGGGGATCGGTCCGAGGGTCGTGGCGATCGGGGACACGCTCGAACCGGTGCCGATGGCGAACCCGGGGCCGATCAGCCACGACGTCGCCCACCCGACGAAGTCCGGCAGGAACGCGAGCTGCCCGACGGTGAGGGCGATGCCACCGATCACACCGGCGTGGGACTGCTCGTACAGGGTGATCACCTCGGCGAACGAGGTGAAGAGCAGGAACGCGACGACGACCCCGGCGAACGCGACGACGACTCCGGTGGCGGCGGTCCCGGCACGGAGACCGAACCCGGCGATCGCACGCCAGAGCACGGGCACGCGGTCGAGCAGGTCGAGCACACGCTGGGTGGCGGGGTCCGCCGGCAGGTCCCGTCGTCGTCGGCAGACCTCCGAGCTGACGAGCGCCGGGATCCCGAACCACAGCGCGGGCAGGACCACGGCCTGCCAGATCGTCGGCTGCGTGGCAGCGGAGGTCGACGACAGCGCGACGCCGAGGCCGAGCGCCGCGACGACCGCCGTCCCGACCAGCAGGCCGGTGGTGCGGTGCTCGGTCTCCGCGAAGCGTCGACCGGCACGGGCGCCGAGCCAGGCGGTCACGACCGCGAAGCCGAGCGCCGCCAGCGTCACGTGGATGGGGTCGGCGGCACCGCTGACCCCGGAGCTCTTCGCCAGCGCGGACCCGAGCAGGAACGAGACGTCGACGCCGTGGCCGACGAGCCAGACGCTGCCGGTGGCCTTCCAGAACACGTCCCAGTCGATCTGCAGGCCGTACTCGAAGCCCCACAGCAGGGTGAGCGGGACCAGTGCGATCCCGATGCCGACGCCGACCGTCACGACCGCCTCGATCGCGGCGAGCAGAGCGGTTCCCAGGCGGTTCATCGCAGTGAGGATACGTGGCAGTCCGGCTCTCGGCCGTGAGCCGCGCGGCTCCGCAGCAGACTCAGCGGGTGGTCCCGGACGGACTCAGTTCCGACGGCGCCCGCTGATCGTGATGATCTGCCACGCGACGACCGCGATGCCGATCGCGAATGGCCAGGCGATCCACCGATCGAGTCCGATGAGTCCGCCGACGAAGAGCGCGCACATCAGGGAAGCAACCGACACAGCGACCGCGATGGGCGTCTGGCCAGTGCGACCGTCGACCTCGGTCACGTAGCCCGGTCGCCGTTCGTAGTCGGCCGGGTCGTAGATCGCCGGGTCGTGCGGCATGTCGATGTCCTCGCGCCGCAGGCTCGGGTTCGTGCGAGAACGCGGCAGGAGGAATGCAGCCCACGTGAACCACGCACCGAATGCGATCAGAGCGATGGCGATGCTCCAGAGGTGCACGCCTCCCGGGGTGTCGACCGCACGGATCGGGGTGGCGAGGAAGCCGATGCCGACCAGTGCCGACACGAGCCCGACCACGATCCCCAAGCGTGCGGGTTCACCCCGCTGCCCGCTCCGCTCGACCACGCCGCGATGCTACCGGTGCCGCGGGGACCCCACGCAGAACACCGGTGCTCGTCGGACGAACACGCGCATGACGCGGTCCGACGAACGAACACCGGTGTTCAGCGGAACGGACGAACCGCTAGCGGGCGACGACCTCGCGCAGCAGCGCAGCGGTCTCGGACGGCGTCTTGCCGACCTTCACGCCGGCGGCCTCGAGCGCCTGCTTCTTCGCCTCGGCGGTGCCGGCGGAACCGGACACGATCGCTCCGGCGTGGCCCATCGTCTTGCCCTCGGGGGCGGTGAAGCCCGCGACGTAGCCGACGACCGGCTTCGTGACGTGCGCCTTGATGAACTCGGCTGCGCGCTCCTCGGCGTCGCCACCGATCTCACCGATCATCACGATGGCCTCGGTCTCGGGGTCGGCCTCGAACGCGGCGAGCGCGTCGATGTGCGTCGTCCCGATGACCGGGTCGCCGCCGATGCCGATGGCGGTCGAGAAGCCCAGGTCCCGCAGCTCGTACATCATCTGGTAGGTCAGGGTGCCCGACTTCGAGACGAGGCCGATCGGTCCCTTGCCGGTGATCGTCGCCGGGGTGATGCCGACGAGCGACTCCCCCGGGGTGATGATGCCGGGGCAGTTCGGGCCGATGATGCGGGTCTTCCCGCCGAGCGCCTTGGCGTGTGCCCAGAACTCGGCGGCGTCCTGCACGGGGATGCCCTCGGTGATGACGACGACGAGCGGGATCGCGGCATCGATGGCCTCGAGCACGGCGTCCTTGGCGAACGCCGGCGGCACGAAGACGATGGAGACGTCGGCACCGGTGGTGTCGATGGCCTCGCGCACGGTGCCGAAGACGGGCAGCGACACGTCACCGTGGGTGACGGTGGTGCCGGCCTTGCGGGC
The DNA here is from genome assembly GCF_015350935.1 of Curtobacterium sp. VKM Ac-2887. NCBI lineage: Bacteria > Bacillati > Actinomycetota > Actinomycetes > Micrococcales > Microbacteriaceae > Curtobacterium > Curtobacterium sp. VKM Ac-2887. The sequence continues at coordinate 97,134 of NZ_JADKSB010000001.1, forward strand.
GTTGACGCCACCGACGACCTGGGTGCCGGCCTTGAGCATGAGGGCGGTGTGCTTGGTGCCCTCGCCGCCGGTGATGCCCTGGACGATGACCTTGGAGTCCTTGTTGAGGAAGATCGACATGGTCAGTCCCTTCAGGCCGCGGCAGCGGCGAGTTCGGCGGCCTGCTCGGCCGCGTCGTCCATGGTCGCGGCGACGGTGACGAGCGGGTGCGCTGCCTCCGCCAGGATCCGTCGGCCCTCTTCCACGTTGTTGCCGTCCAGACGCACGACGAGCGGCTTGGTGGCCGCGTCGCCGAGGATCCCGAGGGCGGCGACGATGCCGTTCGCGACGGCGTCGCAGGCGGTGATGCCGCCGAAGACGTTCACGAAGACGCTCTTCACCTGCGGGTCGCCGAGGATGACGTCGAGGCCGTTGGCCATGACCTCGGCCGAGGCGCCGCCGCCGATGTCGAGGAAGTTCGCGGGCTTCACGCCGCCGTGACGTTCACCGGCGTAGGCGACGACGTCGAGCGTCGACATGACGAGGCCCGCACCGTTGCCGATGACGCCGACCTGGCCGTCGAGCTTGACGTAGTTCAGGCCGTGGGCCTTCGCCTTGGCCTCGAGCGGGTCCTCGCTCGCGGAGTCCTCGAGGTCCTTGTGCGCGGGGTGGCGGAAGTCGGCGTTCTCGTCGAGCGAGACCTTTCCGTCGAGCGCCAGGATCTGGCCGTCGCCGGTGCGGACGAGGGGGTTCACCTCGACGAGCGTGGCGTCCTCGCCCTTGTAGACGTCGTAGAGCTTCGAGAAGACGTCGGCCACCTGGTCGACGAGCTCCGCCGGGAACCCGGCCTGCTCGGCGATCGCGCGACCGGCGGCCGCGTCGATCCCGGTGAGCGGGTCGACCTCGACGCGGGCGAGCGCCTCGGGCTTCTCGACGGCGAGCTGCTCGATCTCCATGCCGCCCTCGACGCTGGTGAGCGAGAGGTAGGAGCGGTTGGCCCGGTCGAGCAGCACGGAGAAGTAGAACTCCTCGGCGATGTCGGCGCCCTGGGCGATCATGACGCGCTGCACGGTGTGGCCCTTGATGTCGAGGCCGAGGATCGCCTGGGCGTGCTCGAACGCCTCGTCGGGGGTCTTCGCGACCTTGACGCCGCCGGCCTTGCCGCGCCCACCGACCTTCACCTGGGCCTTGACGACCACGACGCCACCGATCTTCTCGGCCGCCGCTCTCGCCTCTTCCGGGGTGTCGGCGATGATCCCCTGGAGGACGGGGACGCCGTAGGACTCGAAGAGGTCCCTGGCCTGATACTCGAAAAGATCCACGCTGTTCTTCTTCCCGCACGGTTCGTGCGATCGGCATCGGTTTCCCGGTCGCGCACTCCACATCGAGGGTCGCTCGATGTCGAGACAACGGCCGTCACGCAGCCTAGCGCGGCGACATGGACGTCGAGACAACGGGCGGCGCGGGACGCAGGGGAAGGCGCGGTCGCTCGACCACCCGTCGGCGACCGCGCTCCACTCCCCCGAGCACCGGCAGTGTGCACGGCCGTCGTGACGGGGAGGTGTCCCGCAGGTGAACTCGCGCACCCTGGACGCCGCTCTCACCGATCCGGCGTACACCGGAAGGCCCGAACCACCGGCAGGCCCGAACCACCGGATGGCCCGAACGAAGGAGCGCGCATGACCGCGGAACAGAACCAGCAGGCACAGGAACGACTCGGCGAGATCCTGGAGGCGCGGGCCTTCGACCGCTTCCCCGAGGTGTGGGCCGAGGACGTCGTGGACCACGACCCCGCGCCCGACCAGCAGCCCGGTCTCGCGGGGATCGTCGACTTCTGGACCGAGTTCACCACCGCGTTCCCGGACCTCACGCTCGAGCCCGACCCGCTGGTCGTCACGGACGACTACATCACCGCGGTGTTCACGATCCGCGGCACCCACACCGGTCCGTTCCAGGGCCACGCGCCGACGGGTCGCACCTTCGAGGTCCGCGGCATCCAGGTCTCGAAGTTCCGTGACGGCAAGATCGCCGAACGCTGGGGCGCGACCGACGAGAAGGGCCTGGCGGAGCAGCTCGCGCTCGGCTCCGGCGACGTCCACTTCGTCAGCGCCTGAACACCATCGGACACCCGGCACCACCCACACCCAGGAGGACACCATGAGCGATCCCGGCATCAGCCCCGTCGACGACTTCGAGGCCCAGCAGCGCCGCGACGACGACATCGACCGCGAGCACGTCGGCCCGTACGAGGTGGACGAGTCCGAGGAGTCCCTCGAGACCGTGACGAACGACGCGGTCGCCGGCGAGACCGTCGAGCCGCAGCCCGGTGACGGTACCGACGACGGCCCGACCGGCGGATCTCCGCGCGAGGGCTCCCCCGACCTGTGGGAGCACGACGCCGACGAGGACCGGCCGGACCTGGGGGGCGACCTCGGCACCAAGCCGCTCTGATCCGCATCCCCTGATCAGCGCCTCCCCCAGCGATCCGCGGAACACGGCCCGTAGCATCGGGCCGTGTTCCGTCGTGTCCGAGCCAGCGTCCGCAGCATGCCGTCGGCCGCCCGCCTGGTGGCGATCGCGGCGATGCTGCTCGTCGCGGCCTCCGCACACCTCGCCGCGCAGTCCGAGCCGGCAGGTCGATGGGTCCTGCTCCTCGCGGTCGCGGTGGTCGGAGCCGTCGTCACCGGAGCACCGAGCCGCCTCTGGCCGCTCCCCGCGATCTGGCTCGTGGCCACCCTGCTCGCCCTGACGGGCGACGTCCGGGTGGACGGCACGTACCTGGTGATCGCCCTCGTGACCGGCGCGGTCGGGCTCGTCGCGGCGATCGCCGCTGACCTCGTCCCCGTCCTGCGGGCGCGACGCCGACGGGGTGGACCGTGACCACCCCACGGCCTGGAGGCCCGGTGCCGGGCCCGCCACGTCCCTCCAGTCACGGCCGTCACCCCGCTGGCGCGGTGCGCCGGAACCGGCTGGTGGGGCCCACCTCCCGTCCGTCGTCCGGTCGCGTCCACGACCGCAACCTGCGTCGCTTCCTCGGTGACAGCACACCCGTGGCCGCGGGCGGCCGCGCCATCCTGCTGCAGATCGCCGACCCGGTCGTCGCGGCGGGGGTCCGCCGGCACTCGGACTTCGCCCGCCGACCGCAGCAGCGGCTGGCCCACACCCTGATGTTCGTGTACGCCGTCGTCTCCGGCACGGAGCGTGACGCCGCGATCGCCGCGGGTTTCGTGAACCGGGCCCACGCCCCCGTGACCGGCGCGGACGACGTCGACCGGCAGCTGTGGGTGGCCGCGACCCTGTTCGACTCGGCTCGTCGGGCGCACGACCTGTTCGGCGCTCCCGTCACGGCGGAACGCGCCGAGGCCGTGCTCGCCGCGTACGCCCCGATCGCGACGACGCTGCGGGTGCCCGCCGAGCGCTGGCCGACCTCGGTCGCGGCCTTCGACGAGTACTGGGCCGACGCCCTCGAGCGGCTCGAGGTCACCGACGACGCCCGCGGGGTGGTGCGTGACCTGCTCCACCCGCGGTTCGCGCCGCTCTGGGTGCGTGCCGCGATGCCGCTCGTCCGGATCGTCACGGTCGGGATGCTGCCGGAACGGCTGCGGACCGCGTACGGGTTCGCGTGGGGGCCGCGCGAGCACCGTCGGTTCCAGCGGACGGTCGCCGTGGTCAGCGGGGTGCGGTCGGTCCTGCCCGGGGCCCTGCTGCGGCTGCCGGGTCCGCTGCTGCTGCGGGCGATGCGCCGGACGGCCGGGCGACACGCCACGGTACGGTAGCGGGCATGTCGGTCGACCACTTCGCCATCACGGTCCCGCGCTCCTGGTTCGAACTGCCCGTCGAGCCGGAGCGCCGCGACGACCGGATCAGCGCCCTCGTGCAGGAGCGCATCGAGGACCAGCGCGAGCTCTGGGACCACCGCACCGAGATCGTCCGCGCCCTCCGTCGGTTCGCGCGGTCGGCGTGGGACAGCGGTGCCCGGTACTGCGCGGCCTTCGCCGAGCCGAGCGAGGACGGCATCGTCTCCGGCGCCCTGACCGTCACGGTCCTGCCCGCTCCCGAGGCCGGCGGCGACCCGCTTGCTGCCCTGACCGACCACGTCGCCGCGCTCGGCGGTGACGACGACGGCATGCACGTCGACGTGCACGAGGTCCCCCGGGTCGGCCGGGTGCCGCGCGTCTGGGGCGTCTCGACCGTCCAGGCGCCGGACGGCCGCGGCTCGTTCGACGTCGTGCTCATGCAGACGTTCGTGCCGGCGGGTGACCAGGTCGCCCTGGTGAGCGTGTCCTCGCCAGCGACCGACCTGGCCGAGCCGCTGTACGAACTGTTCGAGACCGTGACCGACACCTTCGAGCTCATCGACTCGGCCACGGTCGGCGTCGGGGTCGACTGATGCGGATCTGGCCGTTCCGGAAGCGTCGGAAGCCCGTCGAACCCGTCGTCGAGCGGGTCACCGTCGACGACCTCGCGCGGATGGCGCAGCGCGGCGAACTCGCCCGCGCGGTCGTCACGCCGCCGCCGGCTCCCCGCGCCAGCGCCGACCGGGTGCGGGCGACCGTCGCGCAGCTGCCCGGGCGTCCCCTGGGCTCCGCCGGTGGCACGGCTCGCCGTGACGCGGCTCCGGCCCGGCAGACCGCGGCGGCCGTCCTGGTGCTCGACGACCACCAGCGGGTGACCGTGTCCGGTGGCGGGCTGATCGGCCGTGACCCGGCGAGCGCCCACCCGGACGGCGGCTACGCGCACATGATCGCCCTCGAGGACCCGGACAAGCTGCTCAGCCGCACGCACCTGGAGTTCGGCTTCGGTGCCGAGGGCTCGCTCTGGGTGCTCGACACGGCGTCGGCGAACGGGGTCGAGCTGCAGCGGCCGGGGTTCCCGGCGACGATGGTGCCGCCGGCGCAGCGCACCGTGGTGCAGCCGGGCGACGTGGTCGTGTTCGGCGGCCACACGCTGCGCGCCGAGCCGCAGACCGCGCTGGTCGGCGAAGCCCCACTCGGCTGACGCCGGCGCGCGACCTCGCGCCGCCTCCGTCAGTCGGCGGCCACCTGCACCAGCCGCAGCGCCTGGTCGGCGTCGTTGAGCAGTGCCCGACCCGGCACCCGGTCCTGCGTCACCAGGCTCTTCGACAGCTTCGTGCCGATCAGGTCGCCGTCGACGGTGCTGAGCGGCGCGAGCAGCATCCCGCGACGGGCCTTCTTCGCGTCGACCTGCCAGCCACGGAACCCGCTCGCGACGCCCTCGACGTCGCCGGCGATGACGAGCCCGACCGAACGGCCCCGGTCGGAGTCCATGACCGCCCGGAACACCGGTTCGGCCGGGGTCTCCTTGAGCGCCTCGGCGTCGTCGACGAGCACGAGCGTGAAGCCGTCCGAGCCGGTGTCGATCGCGGCGGAGAGGCCCTCGGCCCCGATCTCGCCGTCGGTGACCACGGTCGCGCGCGGGGCGCCCTCGAGCGCCCGGAGCGGGGAGTCCCGCGGCGTGACCGCGACGACCGACCCACCTGCGGACAGGACGTGCCGGGCCATCGCGACGAGCGCGGTGCTCTTGCCGGAGCGCGGGCTGCCGGCGACGATGAACACCGGGGTGTCCTGCACGAAGTCGTGGGTGAAGAGCCGGAGCTCGTCGCCGCCGACGCCGAGCGCGACCCGGCCGACCGAGGCGTCCGTCGAGGGCAGGTACCGCGCGGCCTCCTCGAACGTGATGGACCGCGGCAGGACGTCGATCCGGAACGGCTTCGGCACGGTTGCTGGGACGTGGGCGCGGACCTCGTCGCCGATGCCGCGGATCGCCGCCGCCTGGTCGCGTCCGCCGAGGCCGCCGGGCAGCACGGCGACCTGGGTCTCCGTCGCGGTGGCGTTCCGGAAGCCGCGGCCGGGCGGGATCGACTCCGGCAGCTTCTTGCCGTTGATGCCCTCGTAGTTGTAGTCGCCGCGGTCGGCCAGGGCGAGCAGCAGCTTCCGCTCCACCTGGCTCGACATCCGGCCGGAGGTCAACGTGCGGTCCCCGGAGACGATCAGGTGCACGCCGACGCCGACGCCCTCGCGCAGCAGCGTCTGGACGGCGTCGTGCAGCGCACCGTTCTCGGCGTCGGCCAGGGTCGCCATGAAGCTCTCCCACTGGTCCAGGAACACGACGACGTGCGGCAGCGGGGTGGTGTGCTCGTCGGACCGCTGCTCGGCGATGGACGAGTACCCGCCGCTCGCGAAGGCGGCCTGGCGCTCCTGCACGGTGCGGAGCAGGATGCCGAGCAGCCGCGAGACCCGGTCGGGCTCGTGCCGCTGCACCACGGCACCGCAGTGCGGCAGGGCCCCGAGCGCGAGCAGGGCGCCGTTGCCGCAGTCGATCCCGTACATGTGCACGTCACCGACGCCGAGGCGCAGGGCCATCGCACCGGCCAGGGTGCGGAGCGTCTGGCTGCGGCCGGAGCGCGGCGACCCGATGACGAACAGGTGGCCGTCGGCGTCGAGGTCGAACACGGCGGGGCGCTGCTGCTGGTCGGCGGGGTGGTCCTCGATGCCCCAGGCCACGGCGAGCGGCGGCAGCTCGGCGGCACCTGCGGCACCGGCGGCTTCGACGTCGTCGAGTCCGACGACCGCGCCGAGGGGCGGCAGCCAGGGCTTCCGCTGGTCGGGGGTCCCGAGGGCTCGGGTGGCGTCGCCGATCGACGCGACGAGGACGCTCAGGTCGGTGACCTCCACGTCGCTGGCGGCGGCCTCGACGGCTGCCGGGCGTGGGGCTGGTTCGCTGTACGAGGCGAAGGTGAGTTCGCGGACCAGGGCGGGCCGGGCCTCCTGGTCGTCCGTGCCGGGCCGACGCCCGCCCACCCGACCGGACTGGAAGGGCAGCAACGAGGCCGCGCCGAGCCGCACGTACGCGCGACCGGGCGTCGTCTTCGCGATCCGCGCGGCGTCGTTCGCGCCGATGACGTCCTGGCTCTCCGACTGGTCGGTGACGCGCAACGCGATCCGCAGGTTCGTGTTGGCGCGGATCTCGGGCGACACGACACCGCCGGGGCGCTGCGTGGCGAGCACGAGGTGGATGCCGAGCGAGCGCCCGCGCTGGGCGATGTTCACCAGGCCCTTGACGAAGTCCGGGAGCTCGCGGGCGAGCGAGGCGAACTCGTCGATGACGATGAGCAGCCGCGGCAGGCTCGGGATCGCGTCGCCCGACGCCGCGCGCTTCGCCTGCAGGTCCTGGTAGTCCTCGAGGTCCTTCGCGCCGACCTCGGCCAGGGCGTGCTCGCGGGTGCGCAGTTCTGCGCCGAGCGACTCGAGCGCCCGCTCCACCTGGTGGGTGTCGAGGTCGGTGACCATGCCGACCGTGTGCGGCAGGTCGACGCAGTCCTTGAACGCCGCACCGCCCTTGTAGTCGACGAGCACAAAGTTCATTTCGTCCGGCCGGTTCGCGACGGCGAGCGACGCGACGATCGTCTGCAGCAGCTCGGACTTGCCGGAACCGGTCGTGCCGGCGACGAGTCCGTGCGGACCGTCGTTCCGCAGGTCGATCGCGAACGGCCCGTCGATCGAGGCGCCGATGACGGCGGTCGTGCTGCGTCCGCCGAGCAGCCAGCGGGCCTGCACGGCCTCGGACGTCGGCGGTTCGAGCTGCAGCACGTCGAGCAGCCGCGCCGACGACGGGATGGCGCCGTCCTGCACGTCCGGGCTGGCGTCGACGATCGGCGACAGCGACCGGGCGACCCACTCGAGCCAGTCCTGGTCGACCAGGTCGGGTCGGGCATCGTCGATCCGCTCGCTGCGCTGCTGCGTGACCCGGATCCGGTCGTCGCGGACCACGACCACGGCGTCGCACTCCTCGGGCAGGAGCCGCTCGTCCAGGTCGAGGCAGATGCTGAACACCCCGACCGACGGCCCCTCCTTCAGCACCTGCACGAGCGACGGCATCGCACGCAGGCGTCGGGCGCCGTCCATCACGACCACGATCTCGTCGGCCGGCGGCGTCTTCTTGCCGATGCCGGCTTCCTTCCGGGCGTCGATGACCGCCGCGAGCTCGGCGATGGCCCGCGCGGTCGTTGCGGCGTTCGAGGCGATGCTCGTCATCGGCTGGTCGGCGCCGTCGCGGCGGACGTGCGGCAACCAGGACATCCACTCCCACAGCGCGGTCCGGGTGGTGTCGGTGAGCAGCGTGAAGGTGACGTCCTTCGGGCTCTGCAGCGTCGCGAGCTGCGCGACCACCCAGTTCGCCAGCCGTCGGGCGTCGTCGTCCGGGCCGGCGATGCCGATCACGCCACGCTCCGCCAGGCGGATCCGGACCGGCACGTCGGTCGCGTCCCACGCGACGGTCCGCTTGTGCGACAGCTGTTCCGGGTCCTCGATGGTCACCTCGGACCGTTGCGTCGCCGTGCCGACACGGACGAGCAGGTGGTCGGGGTCGGTCCGACGCCGCTCCCACAGGCGCGGCAGCGGCGTGACCGCCGTCTCGTAGACGGCGGCCGGATCAGGAGCGCTCGCGATCCAGCGCGCCCGTTCGGACTGGAGGCTCTCGGTCGCGTCCGCCTCGATGCGCGCCTTGGTGTCCTCGTACTCCACGATCCGCTGGCGGTACGTCTTCTTGCCCTGACGGCGACCCTGGAGGCCCGTGATGATCATCAGGATCGGCGACAGCAGGGCGATGAGCAGGTAGATCCAGCGACCGGTGGTCGACACGAACATCACGGCCATGCCCATCGGCGCCAGCGCCATCAGGATGGGCAGCGCCCGCGCCGGGGGTTCGGTCGGCGGGGCCGGCAGCTGGTAGCGGGTGTGCTCGTCGGGCGGCAGGATGCGCGGCGGGCGGTTGTACTCGAGCGACATGCCGTCGTCGGCCAGGGACAGGTGCGCCCCACGGTCCGGCGCCCGACCGAAGCCGAGCAGGACCCCGCCGATCGCCAGCTGCGCGGTCTCCGGCCAGTCGGTCTCCTCGGTGACGGCAGCACCGTCGAGCACCGCCCCGGCGAAGCCGTTCGCCGGACGGACCTTCGCGCCGTCGGCCGTGACCGACACGAGCAGGGCGACCTCCGGTACGGTCTCGGCCCCGGTGGCCTCGGCCTCGACCTCGGCGGTGGTGCTCACCGGGATGCGCACCGTGGCGTTCGTCGCCGTGCCGATCGTCACCGTGCCGGTGCCCACCCGCACGATGGTGCCGGCGTGCAGGCCCGAGACGATCCGGATCTCGGCGTCGGTCAGTGGACGGAGCGGCTGCGGCGGCACCTGCTCGAGGCTGCGGGCCACGACCACGCCCTCGCGCACACCGGACTCGGCGACCGTCGCCGCCAGGTCGAGCGGCTGCTCGCCGACGAAGTACGCCGGGGTCCGTCCGGAGGCCACGACGTCCGTCGCGATGAGGCGTTCGGCCTCGGCGACGAGCTCGCCGACCGCACGGGTGTCGTCCCCGTCGACGTAGACGTTGGCGGTCTGACCGCTCTCGCGGTCGACCATCGTGAACGTGAAGGTCATGGCATCCCCCGTAGCATTGACTACATGTCGCAGGACGATGGTAGTGTCCCCTGCAACACGCCCCGTTGGGGGGACATGACGAAACTCCGGGGAAAGGGAGTCACACCGTGGCGAACATCAACGTCTCGTACGCAGACCTCGAGGCAGCAGCCTCCGACCTCAAGGCGGGTCAGGCGGACATCGAAGACCGTCTCTCCGCCCTGCAGCGCAAGATCCAGCAGCTCATCTCCGACGGCTACGTCACCGACAAGTCGTCCGTCGCGTTCGGCGAGTCCTACGACGAGTTCAACCGTGGCGTGACCCAGACCGTCCAGGGGCTCGAGGGCCTGTCGACGTTCCTGTCGAAGGCGTCGCAGACCCTGTCCGAGACGGACGAGTCGCTCGCTTCCGGCCTCAAGGGCTGACACCGCTGACGACCCCGTGTCCCGCGATCACGTGGGGCACGGGGTCGACGCGGTTCCGGTGGCGGTGGCTTCCGGTTCGTGATCGGGGAGGGATTGTTCCGTGGCTTCGAGACTGCTCGTTGACCTGATGGGGCTCGGGGAGCTCCAGACCGACCTGTCGACCGTGCACAGCACGCTCGAACAGGCGCACAAGCGCGTCGACGCGTCCGACGACGAGATCGGCTCGGGCACCGTGCAGGACGCCCTGCACGACTTCGACCACCGCTGGGGCGACAAGCGCGACAAGATCAGCGACTCGACGAAGGCGCTGGCGGACATGCTCAGCGCGTCCGTCGAGACCTACACCGAGACCGACGAGCAGCTCGCACAGGCACTGCAGGTCAACGACGAGAACGGCGGCGGCGGACCCGCTGCCTCGAGGGCGGAGTAGTCATGGGGCGGCCGTCGGGGTGGGATGTCGTCGATCAGGGTGATGATCCGGTCAAGGGGGATCCGTCGACGTTGCGGATGATGTCGCGGGAGTACCAGCGCATCTCCGACGCCGCGGATGACGCCTCGACCCGGCTGAAGTCGGTGAAGGGGTCCGGGTGGCTGACCGACTGGGAGGGTGAAGCGGCCGATGTGTTCGTCGACGCGATCGAGGACACCCCGTCGGACCTGACCAAGCTCGTCGACTCGTACGAACTCGCTGCGACGGCGTTGTCGGGGTGGGCGGACACGGTCGATGACACCCAGTACCGGGCTGATGGTGCGCTCGCGGACGCGAAGGACGCCTCCGGGGACCTCGCCGCGGCGCAGGACCGGCTCTCCGATGCGCAGTCGAACCTGTCGCACTACCAGTCGGCATCGTCCGACCTGTCGAAGGTCGCGGACGAGTACCCGGCCGGGTCCGAGGTGCCCGACGGGGTGGACGTGCCGTCACCGGCGCAGTTGCGGGCAGCGTCCGACAATGCCTCCGTCGCGCAGGGCTCCGTGTCGTCCGCGCAGGGCGACATCGCGGCGGCGCAGTCGCGGATCGACGCGGCGAAGCGACTCGTCGCCGATGCGAAGGGTGACTGGCAGGACGCGGAGCAGCGGACCGCGACGAAGATCGGTGAAGCGGCCGACGCGGGGCTGGGGAAGCAGTCCACGTGGGACAAGATCTTCGGGTCCGAGGCGTGGGAGACCATCGTCTCCATCGCGAAGGTCGTCGTCGCCGTGGGCGGGATCATCGTCATGATCATCGGCGGGCCACTCGCCTGGATCGTGCTCGGCGCAGCCCTGCTCGTCCTCGCCGACACCCTGTACAAGATGTCGAAGGGCACCGCCGACGGGTGGGATCTCGCCTTCGCGCTGCTCGACTGCATCCCGGGGATGAAGGGGATCACCACCGCGGCGAAGATCGGCGAGGAGTTCGCGAAGGGCGCCTCACTCGCTGCCAAGTTCAGCTCGGCCGGTCGACACGTCGCCTCGGAGAGCCGACAGCTGTTCGCGCCGGGTCTGCACCTGGTCAACAACCTTCGCCACGGTGCCGCACTGCGCTCGGTCGAGTCGCTCCGCGCCCTCGCCGTGCACGGCGGTTCCGCGGCGGTCGGTGCACTCCGACGTCCGGGCGACGGCTTCATCGCCTCGGTCCGGTCGATGCCGGAGATCGCGAACAAGGCCACGCAGGCGTACTGGGACAACGGCGGGTCCTCCCTCGCCGAGCTCGCGCGGCACTGGCAGGGTGGCAAGGGCGGCTTCCAGAGCGGCTACCTCGGTGTCGACCGCTGGGCGAACGGCGACGCCGACGCGCTCGTCGGGCAGACGCTCCAGATCAGCGGACCGGGGCACGGCAACTTCTACGTCCCCGACGGCACCATGCACGCCGGCGGCAGCGCCTCGAACTACAGCGAGTCCGTGCAGGTGGGCGTCCAGTCCCACGCCGGTCACGACGGCGTCCCGGCAGGAGCTTCGACGCACCCCGACTACCGCAACACCGGCGACAGCTACCTGGTGAACCAACCGCTGCCGCACGCCGAGGGCACCGCGCAGGCGAACACCCAGTTCGGCGGTGGCGGGCAGCACCAGCTCTTCACGGACAAGTCGACGAGCGACCTGGTGAACACCGGCGTGCTCAGCCCGGTCGACCAGGCGGGGAACGTCGTCCCCGACGGGATGAACCAGGTGCTGATGGACCCGGCCACGCGGAGTCCACAGCCTGGGGTCCTCACGACGAACCAGTACGCGAACGCGCTGCACGACCTCGGCTCGCGCGGGCCGGCCGTCGCGGCGGGCATCGTGACGGCGCCGTGGGACATCAGCGAGGCGACGCAGTCCGTCCAGGACCGACTGCGGTGACCCGTAGCGGCGTCACCCGGGCGGGTCACGAGCTCCTGGACCGTTCACCGTCCTGGAACGCCCTGCCCGAGCGCGCCGCGGACGGCCGGTGGACCATCACCGACACCGTCGACCCACTGTGGCCGGAGTACGGCGCGAGCCTGCGACTGCTCAACGCCCTGTCGGACGATGGCCACGAGGTCGAGGACCTCGACGGCACGCTGTTCGAACGCGGGCGACAGGTCGTCGTCCCGCGCGCGGCGCTCGTCCACACGACTTCCGCACCCGCGGTCCTCGAGTCGGTGGCCCTGCCGGACTCGTTCCACGTCGCATCGTTCGCCGTCGACGGCCGGACCGACGCGAACATCGAGGACGGCTGGCGGAACGAGTACGAACCGCGCCGCTTCCGCACGACGTTGAGCCCGGACCGAGCAGCGATCGACCGCCACGAACCCGGGGTGGTGCCGACGACGGTGTCCCGCATCGAGAAGACCGTGGAACCCCTGCCGGCCGATGCCCGCGGAACGTACACCGTGCCGTCGACCGGCCCGTACGAACAGGGTTGGGGCAGACTCGCTCCGATCGTCCGCACGATCGGCGATCTCGGGTACGACGTCCGTCCCGACCTCGGCGCGTACACGACGCTGTCCGGTGTCGTCCGCCCGACGTGGGGCACCGAGATCCGCGGAGCCGACGACTGGGCCGATCTGCTCGCCCGGTTCGTGTTCCCGCAGGGCGTCCAGTCAGAGGTACTCTCCGACGGGTACGCGATCATCCGCGACATCCCCCACCCCGGCGACCCGCTGCACCCGACGTTCGCGCTCGTGTTCGCACCCCCGACGGCGGCACGACCGAGCCTGTTCGCGAGGATCTTCTCCTGATGAGCACCACCACGAACCTCACCTCCGCACAGCGACGCGCCCTGATGGTGCGCTCGCGGTTCGCGTTCGCAGCTGCCGAGGTCGTCGCGCTCCGACACGACGAGCAGGGAATCCCACTCGGCGTCGTCAGCCCCGAGGGCATCCCCCTCGCGCTGGCCTTCACCGATCCCGCAGCGGCCGTCGCGCGCATCCCGGCCGGGGTCGCCGCGACGCCGCTGTCACTGCCGATGTCACGTCTGGTCGCCGGCCTGCCCACTGACTGGGGTCTCGTGCTCGACATCGACCAGCCCTACCCGCAGGTCGTGCAGCCAGACGAGAAGCAGACGGTCATCGCCGCGGGTGGTCCGTTCCCCGACGGAGCCGAGGTCACGCTCCGCCCGGCACCGTCCGCGTCCCAGGGGTTCTCCGACGCGCTCGCGGAACGAGCTCCGCTCACGCCTGGCGTGGTCCGCGTGTGGCTGTTCCGCCACGGCGTCGACATCGTGCCCGAGGACCTCATGGTCGTGGTGGCGACGGCGGACCGTGACGCCGCGTTCGCCTTCTCCGAGATCGTGTTCGAGGTCGCACGCGCGCACGACGTGCCGGTGCCGGTCCTCACCGCCTGGATCGACGAGCTCCCCGTCGAGCACGCCACGTGGGTGCGTCAGCAGCAGCCGCTCGCGCACGTCGAACGGCGCTGAGCCCGATGCACCGTGGACACCCGGCGGTCGTGGTCCAGCGGGTCGGCGGAGCCGGGACGCAGTGCATCTCCAGCGACACACTCCGCCAGCGCGAGGCCACGGGCTCGGTACGGTTCGTCATCGACCCGGCGGGCCCGTCCCGCGCCGGTACGGAGTTCCTCCCACCTCCTCGGCCGCCGGTGCTCGCCACGCTCCGGTCCGTGACGCCGACGCCGCTCGGGACGGCCGCCGGCCTCTGGGCCGCGATCACCGCCGACACCGTCTCGCCCGGGCGGTCGCTCATGCTCCGTTCGGGTCGGTGGTCGCTCCCCGTGGTGCTGGCCCGAGACCCCCGGGCGACGGCTGCGGCGATCAGACACGCCCTCGGCGACCGCCCGCACCCGGCGATCTTCGTGGTGGAACGTCCCTCAGGGCTGCCGCGGCCGTGGCGGGCTGGAGCGCAGGCAGCGATCGAGACTGCGTTCTTGTCCTCCTGACAAATACCGTGGTACGGTCGAGCCATGGCAGTCGAACTCAGCACCTGGGACGCCCAGGGCAACCAGACGACAGCGACGTTCTCCACCATGCGGTTCCCCGCCGGTGAAGCCCACGTCAAGGTCGCGAACGACACCGCCGAGCCGGGGAGACTCACCGAGATCGCGACCCTGCGCGGCACGAGCGGCGACGACCTGATCATGCTCGGCATGTGGGCGGACGCCGTGCGGCAGCGCGGATCGAGGTCCGTCGCGCTCGTCCCCTACCTGCCCGGAGCCCGGCAAGACCGCGGCTTGCCGTTCGGCGCGAAGGTCTACGCCGACGTCCTCAACGGCTTCCACCTCGACCAGGTCATCGCGTTCGACCCGCACTCGCCGGTCATCGTCGGTCTGGTCGACAACCTGACCGTCGTCACGAGCGAGCAGGTCGTCCGTGACGCCGTGGTCGGCGCACCCGAGCACGACGGCGGCGACCCGTACACCGGCATCATCGCTCCGGACAAGGGCGCGGTCCCCCGTGCAACCGCGGTCGCCGAGGCGTGCGGGCTGCCGCTCTACCGGGCCGAGAAGCACCGCAACCCCGACACCGGCAAGCTCGACGGCTTCACCTGCGAACCCCTGCCCGACACCGGCCGGTTCCTGGTGGTCGACGACATCTGCGACGGCGGCGGCACGTTCATGGGGCTCGCGGGCTCGACGGGCCTGCCCAAGGAACGCCTCGGCCTCTGGGTCTCGCACGGCGTCTTCTCCGGCCGGGCAGCACAGCTCGCCGACCACTTCGGCGAGATCGTCACCACCGACTCGTACCCGGCGCAGAACGCCATCGACGGCCTGCGCACGATCGCACTCACCCCCTACCTGACGGAGCAGATCCGATGACGCAGACCACGAGCACCACGACCAGCACGAGCACCGGGATCGAGCCGCGCATCACCACGGCGAGCCCGATCGCGCCGCTGCTGGCCGTCGACGGTTACAAGCACTCGCACCGGCAGGTCTACCCGGCCGGCACCACCCGCATCCTGATCAACTGGACGAACCGGTCGAACGCGCACATGCCCGAGTCGACGCACGCCGTGGTCTTCGGGCTGCAGGCGTTCATCCAGCGCTCGCTCGTCGAGGCCTGGGCACCGTTCTTCGCGGCGGACGAAGACGAGGTCGTCCGGCTCTTCGATGAAGCACTGCAGAGCTACTTCGGCCCGAACCACATCGGCACCGACCACGTCCGGGCCCTCCACCGCCTCGGCTCCCTGCCCCTCGAGATCCGTGCGCTGCCCGAGGGCACCCTCGCACCGATCGGCGTCGCGACCCTCACCGTCGAGAACACGATCGACGAGTTCTACTGGCTGCCCAACTACATCGAGACCGCCCTGTCGGCGTCGATCTGGCACCCGTCGACGGTCGCGACGAAGGCGCTCGAGTACCGCGACCTGATGGAGGACTGGGCCGCCCGCACCGGCGCGGTCCCGGCCGGCATCGACTTCGCCGCGCACGACTTCTCGTTCCGTGGGCAGTCGAGCATCGAGTCTGCCGCAGCGGGTGGCGCGGGCCACCTGCTCTCGTTCCTCGGCACTGACTCGATGCCGTCGCTCGACTTCATCGACCGCTACTACCCGGGCGACAACGGTTGGGTGGCCGCGAGCGTGCCCGCCACCGAGCACAGCGTGATGTGCGTCCGCGGCGCCGACGGCGAGCTGGCGACCTTCGAGCAGATCCTCGACGTGTACCCGACGGGCATCGTCTCGGCGGTCAGTGACGGCTTCGACCTGTTCAAGGTCATCACCGAGACCCTGCCGCAGCTCAAGGACCGCATCACCGGTCGTGACGGCAAGCTCGTGATCCGACCCGACTCGGGCGACCCGGTCGACATCGTCACCGGCACCGTGCACGGTGTCGACGAGGCGGAACTGTTCGCCGCCGACCGCAGCCACGAGCAGAAGGGCGTCGTCGAACTGCTCGACGAGATCTTCGGGCACACCGTGAACGAGCAGGGCTTCAAGGTCCTCGACCAGCACATCGGCGTCATCTACGGCGACAGCATCACGCTCGACCGTGCCCGTCGCATCTACGAGCGCCTGGCCGCCAAGGGGTACTCGAGCGACAACATCGTGCTCGGCATCGGGTCGTACACGTACCAGTACATGACCCGCGACAACCTCGGCAGCGCGGTCAAGGCCACGTGGGCACTCGTCGACGGCGAGCCCGTCGACATCCAGAAGGACCCGAAGACCGGCAGCGGCAAGAAGAGCGCGAAGGGCCGCATCGCCCTGCACCGCGACGAGACCGGCGAGATCCGGCAGACGGACCAGGCCACGGCCGACGACGAGGCGACCAGCCTGCTCCAGCCGGTGTGGGTCGACGGCCGCTTCACGCGCCTCCAGTCCTTCGCCGACGTCCGCCAGACGCTCCGCGACGAGCGTTCGGCTCGTGCCACCCGCCGGGGGGCCACCGCGTGACCGATGCCGCAGCGGCGATCCGCGACCAACCGCTCATCGCGATCGACGTCGTCCCGGTGTCCTTCGTGACGACGGACGGTCTACGGGTCGCCACCGCGCGTCGGGCGTACGCACCGTACGCCGGACAGGAAGCGCTCCCCGGCGTGCTCCTCGACGGCACCGAGATCCTCGCCGACGGTGCGCGGCGCGCCCTGCGGACCAAGACCGGCGTCGGCCCGGCAGCGGTGCGCCACCTCGCGCAGGTCGGCGCGTTCGACGGACCCGACCGCGATCCACGGAGCTCCGCGATCAGCATCGCGTTCCTCGCGGTCATCGACCCGGCAGCGCACGCCGACGCAACGTGGCACGAGGTCGGCGCGCTGCCGCTCGGACTGCCGTTCGACCACGACCGGATCGTCGACTCGGCGCTCGAGCGCGCACGGGTCCTCCTCTGGTCTGACCTGCCGTTCACACGAGCGCTGCTCGGCGATCCGTTCACCACGGCGGACGCCGCTCGGCTGCGGATCGCCCTGACGGGGACCACACCGGACCCGGGCAACCTCAACCGGACGCTCCGTACGAACACCGCGCTTGCCCGGGTCGACCTCCCAGCGAGTGCGGGACCCCGGGGCGGGCGTCCCCCGGCAGCCTGGACGTGGCAGGACTGAGCACGGTTGGGTGGACCCATGTCCTCCTCCCTGTCCGGTGACGCCTCCCTGCACCTGCCCGAGTTCGACGCACCCCCGGCGTCGCCGCTCGACCTCGCGCAGCGGTGGCTGGATGCCGCGGACGAACGCGACGTCTCCGAGCCGAAGTCGATGACCCTCGCCACGGCCGGAGCGGACGGCCGGGTGTCCGCCCGCACGGTCGACGTGAAGCGACTCGACGACCGCGGGCTCGTGTTCGGCACCTCGACGCTGAGCCCGAAGGGTCGTCAGCTCGCCGACAACCCGCACGCGGCACTCCAGGTCTACTGGCGCGAGACCATGCAGCAGCTCCGGTTCGAGGGCCGGGCGGTGCAGCTGTCCGACGACGAATCCGACGCGCTGTTCGCCGACCGGTCGCCGAAGTCCCGCGCCGCCACCGCCATCGCGGACCAGTCTGCCGTGCTCGAACCGCGGACGCTGCAGGACTTGATCGACGACGCCAACGTGCTGCTCGACGAGTCCGACGACGCCGTCCCACGGCCGGCCGGGTGGGTCGCGTGGCGGCTCGAGCCCGACGTGGTGGAGTTCTGGCACGGCAGCCGCGACCGGATGCACCGCCGCTTGCAGTACGTGCTCGCCGACGGCGCCTGGTCGGCCACCCGCCTGCAGCCGTAGTCGAGTCCGCTCCCGGTCAGTCCCGCTGCCACCACGACGGCTTCGCGGACTCGACGGTGATCGTCAGCGACCGGGCGTCGTCGGACTTCCTGGCCACCACGAACACCGTCGCCGTGGGGTCGGTGGTCCGCACGCGCCACACCGGCCATGTGTGCGGACCGAGCTTCGGGTCGTACCAGGGCCCCGGTCCGTTGTCGGTCTCGACCAGCGCGCGCCGAACGCTGGCCGGGTCGAGTTCGGGAACGCCAGCAGCCCGTGCCTGCGTCAGGACACGAGCGACACCGGCATCGACGGCCGTCGACCGCGCGGCCCGGGCCAGCCGTAGCCGGCGTCGCGTGACCAGGTACCCGAGGGCGATGAGCCCCGCGGCAACCAGCACCGTGCCGACCAGGACCACTGCGGTACCGCGGTCTCTCGGCCGGTCCGCGACGACGACTCCCCCGACGAGGACCGCCCCGCCGAGCAACAGTCCGGCGCCTCGGATGCGCCTGACTGGTCGGAATGCACGGCGCCAGGTCTGATCCGCGTCGACGACGTCCCCGATGTCGACCGTGACCTCGTCCATCGCGCCGCCCCCGCCCGTCTGCACCAGGCCAGTCTCCCGCACCCCGCACCGGCGCCGCTCCGGCTGGTGCGAGGTTGACCACTCCGTGCGCGCTTCTTGCGCTGCACGGAGTGGTCAACCTCGCACCGAGTAGGTCCGCCGTCCGCCGCGCAGCCCCTACCGTCCGATCGGGTTCGCCATCGCCCCCGCCCGGATGAGCGACGACGACTGGTCCGCCAGGTCGACCATCGACAGGGTGTTCCGCAGCTGTAGCCGGTTCAGGCAGGAGTGCTCGAACGTCGGCACCCGCAGGTCCAACGGCCGGCGGCGGTCCGGGTGCGCGGCGGCGTGCGCGTCGATGCACTCCCCTACGACCTCCCAGAACCGGCCTTCCGGCAGCGCTCCGTCGTCGTCGAGGATCGCCGCGACGAACCGCAGCACCCCGTCGAACACGTCGGTGAACACCGCAAGGGCCGCTTCGTCGTCGGACACCGGGTGCACGATCCGGTCGATGTCGGCGGGCACGGGACGATCGTCGTGGCGCCCGAGCACCGCTGCCTCTTCCCCGATGTCCTTCATGACGGCACGGACAACGGCGCCGTCGTGGACGACGAGCACGAGGTTCTCGCCGTGCGGCATGAACACCAGGTCGTGCACGGTCAGGCAGTGCACGACGGGCAAGAGGTAGGCGTCGAGCCAGCGCCGCACCCACTCGTCGGCAGGCAGCCCCGATGCCTCGATCAGCGCCGAGACGACGGCGTTCCCCGAGGCGTCCCGGTGCAGCAACGCCGCCATCGTCAGCAGTCGCTCGCCGTCCGTCACCCGCGGCAGCGGGCTCTCCCGCCACAGGGCCGCGAGCATCTTGCGCTGCGGCGACGACACGTCGACCCGGTGGTACGCGTCGCCGGTGTAGCCGATGGCGGCGTGCTCACGGAGCACCGAGAACCCGACCGAGGCCAGCGTCGGGTCGGCGCTGACGATCGACTCGACCCAGTCGTTCACCGCCGGAGTGTTCCGCATGTACGCGGGCGACATCCCCCGCAGGAACCCCATGTTCTGCACGGCGAGCGCCGTCTTGACGTACGAGCGCGTCGGGTCCGAGCGGTCGAACGCGGTGCGGATCGACTGCTGCGGCTGGTACTCGTCCGGCCCCTCGCCGAGGTCGACGAGGTCCTGCCGCCCCAGGTCGGGTGCGAACGTCACGGCGATCCGGTGCTGCCACTGCCAGGGGTGCACGGGGATCCACACGTAGTCGTCGGGGTCGAGGCCCCGACGTTCCAGCGTGGCGCGGAACCCGGCCACGACCGCTTCGGGGAGCTCCGCCTGCCAGTGCATCTGCTCCGTCCGGTCGGCGGCGAGCGCCAGGTGCGTGTGCTCCCGTCGGGCGGCGAGCCACCGGTACCGGAACCGGCCGCCGACCTCGGGTGCGAAGGCCCGGTACTCGTCGAGTCCGAACCCGATCCGCCCGTTCGCGGCGACGAACGCCGGGTGACCCTCGGTCATCGCCGCCTCGACGTCCTGGAACGAGGCGACGGCAGCCTCGACGGACGAGCCCGCAGCGGACCGACCACGCGCGAGCTGCGCGGCGGACGGCCCACCCCTCCGGTGCTTCGCAGCGGCGCTCGCCAGGGTCGAGGCGATCTCCTCCAGGTACGTGCCGAGGAGCTCGTCGGGGATCCCGAGCACCTCGTGCAGTTCGAGCACGAAGTCCTGCGCACTGAGCGACGCCGGCGTCCCAGCGCGAGTGCGCGTCAGCGAGGCTTCGTCGATCGACCAGTGCTCGAGCACGTGCTGGCGTGCCCGGAACCGGTAGGTCGAGTCCCCCGCGTCGAGCCGCCACCCCTCCGCGTCCGGCACGGGTGCGATCAGCCGCTCGTGGGTGAACTCGGCGATGGCCTTCGCCACCAGGTGGCGTTCAGCGGGTTCCAGGTGCTCGGGTCGCAGGTGCGCGGCCGGACCGTCGTCGTCGGGCACGCCGATCCGGTCGGTGTCGAGCACGGACAACAGTGCCCGCTTGCCGTCGACGTCGACCTGGCGCAGCGCGCGGAAGCCCACCTCGGCGTTCTTCGCCTGCACCGCGGTGTTCCGCACGTCCGGCTCGACGACGACCCGCCGCGCGCCGAGGACGTCGCGGCAGTGCACGACGACGGCGCGCATCACGGCGCTCGTCAGTCCGTGCACGCGGCCGCCGGCCGGCACCGATGCGACGAGCAGGTGCATGCCGACGTCGCCGGGCTCCGCCGCCCACACGTCGGTGAGCAGGACGGCGGCGGGGTCGTAGGTCTCGACCAGGAAGCACGGCTCACCGTCGCGTCGGCCGAGCCACGCAGCCTGCGCCGGGTCCGCCTGCACGCCGGTCAGGTAGTCCCGGACGCCGTCCACGTCGAGGTCGCCCATCTCCCACCACGACGACGCCGGGTGGGCGAGCCACGACTGGACGACGGCGGCGTCGCGTTCCGGGACCACGGGTTCGACGGCCAGGAGGCCCGGAGCAGCTCCGGCAGACACCGTCGCCTCGGGCGCACCGGCCAGTGCAGTGCGCCTCACATCTGTGCCTGTCAGATCGGCGCCCGTCACGTGCGCGCTCATGCGGGCACCTCCGTGCGCTCGGTCGTCTGCCGGGCCGGCGCGTGGTGCGCGCCGTCGGGTGGGGTCGTGGGCTGGTCCGTGGCGGGCAGGCCGAACTCCTGGAAGGCGATCCGGGCCTCCAGGCCGTACACGGGGCGACCCGTGACGGACCGGATGATCGACGCGTTCCGCCACGCACCCATGCCGAGGTCGGGCGCGGTCAGGCCGTGCGTGTGCTCCTCGGCGTTCTGCACCCAGATGCGTCCGCCGAGGGTGTCGACGTGGTGATCGCGCGCGACGGCCAGGCGACCACGGGAGTCACGGGCGACGAGGTGCTCGACGGGGTCGAGGAACCGTGGCGTGCGCGGCGTGTACCCGGTCGCCAGGACCAGCCGCTCGACCTCGTGCTCGTACGTCTCGCCGAGCTGCTCGTGGCGGAGCGTCAGCCGGTACGTCCCCCGGTCGGCGAGCCACTCGGCGTCGACGACACTGGTCTCGGTGCGCAGGGTCGTCGGGATCGGGCCTCGAGCGCTGATGCGGTACAGCTGGTCGTAGAGCTCGTCGACCAGGTCCGCACTGATGCCCTTGTACAGCCCGCGCTGCTCGCGCCCGAGACGGTCGCGAGCATCCTCGGGCAGGCCGTGGAAGTGGTCCGTGTACTCCGGACTCGTCATCTCGAGCGTGAGCTTCGTGTCCTCCATCGGGAAGAACCGCGGCGACCGGGTGATCCAGTCGAGTCGGTAGCCGTCCTGGCGCAGGTCCTCGAGCAGCTCGCGGTAGACCTCGGCAGCGGACTGCCCGCTGCCGACCACCGCGATCGAGGCGGCACCGCGGAGCGCGTCGCGGTTCGGCAGGAACTCGGCGGAGTGGATGACCGGTCCGGCGATCCCGCGCAGCGGGGCGGGGACCGACGGCTCCGTACCGATGCCGACCACGACGTGGCGTGCGCGGTACGTCTCGGGACCCTGATCGGTCTCGGCGTGCACCGTGAACACGTCCGTCGCCGAGTCGTGCTCCACCGCTGTGACGGACCGGCCCCACCGGAGCGTGTCGAGCCGGTCGGCGGCCCACCGGCAGTAGGCGTCGTACTCGCTGCGCAGAGGGTGGAAGTCCTCGCGGATGTAGAACGGGTACAGGCGGCCGGTCTCCTTGAGCCACGCGAGGAACGAGAACGGCGAGGTCGGGTCGGCCATCGTCACCAGGTCCGCCATGAAGGGCACCTGGATCGTGGCGTCGTCGAGCATCATGCCGTGGTGCCAGGCGAAGCCGTCGGCGGCGTCGAGGAACACCGCGTCGAGGTCGTCGAGCGGGTCGGTGAGGCAGGCGAGGCCGAGGTTGAACGGGCCGATGCCGATGCCGATCAGGTCGTGCACGGTGCGGTCGGTGGTCATCGCGTTGCTCCTTCCGGGGCGGTGGTGGTCGCGCGGACCCGTGCTGCCGTCGCAGCGACGTGCTCGAGCGAGGCGCGCATCTGCGCCGGGGTGGTCTCGGGGTTGAGCAGCGTCAGCTTGTTGCAGGGTCGGCCGTCGATCACGGTCTTCGCGATGAGGACCCGGCCCTCGGCGAGCAGCGCCGCACGGATCGGGGCGACGAGCGCGTCGGATTGCTCGTCGCTCACCCCGGCGGGCTGCCAGCGGAAGAGCACGGTGCTGAGCTGCGTCGGGGCGACGAGCACCAGGTCGGGGTGCTCCTCGACGATCCGGTGGGTGGCGGCAGCGAGGTCGATGACGGCGTCGAACGCGGTGCCGATCGCGTCGGCCCCGGTCGCGCGCAGGGTGGCCCAGAGCTTCAGGGCGTCGAAGCGGCGGGTGGTCTGCAGCGACTTGTCGACCTGGTTCGGCTCGGCGGCGTCCTCGGGGTTGAGGTAGTCGGCGTACCAGGCCGTCCGGCGCAGGTCGGCCGGGTCACGGACGAGCAGTGCGCTCGAGGACACCGGCTGGAAGAAGGACTTGTGCAGATCGGTCGTCACGCTGCGCGCCCGCTCGATGCCGGCGAGCAGGTGCCGACGCGTCGGGGAGACGAGCAGCCCGCAGCCGTACGCGGCGTCGACGTGCAGCCAGACGTCCTCCAGATCACACACGTCGGCGATCGGCTCGATCGGGTCGATGACCCCGCGGTCGGTGGTGCCGGCGGTCGCGACGACCGCGATCGGCGTCCCGCCCGCGGCCCGGGTCGCCGCGATCGCCTCGACGAGGGCTGCCGGCCGCATCCGACCGGCGTGGTCGGTGGCGACGTCGACGACGGCCTCGAGACCGAGGAGTCGTGCCGACTTGGCGATGCTGAAGTGGGTCTCGGCCGTCGTGAACACGGTTCCGGCCATGCCGACGGCTTCGCGCGCCAGCAGCAGCGCCTGCAAGTTGGACTGCGAACCGCCCGAGGTGAACACCCCGTCGCCGGCAGTGAACCCGGCACGACGGGCCAGCCAGTCGACGACGTGGCGTTCGATGTCCGTGCCGATGCGGGACTGGTCCCAGGTGTCGACCGACGGGTTCACCGCGGCGAGGACGGACTCGGCGGCGACCGCGGGCAGTGCGACCGGGCAGTTCAGGTGCGCGAGGTAGCCGGGGTCGTGGAACCACACGGCCTCGCGGACGAACAGGTCGTCGAGTTCGGCGAGCGCCCGTTCCGTCCCGACAGGAGCGGCGTCCAGGTCGACCGCGCGCACCCGGTCGTGGAGCGCTTCCGGGGCGGTCGCGGTCGTCGGGCGGTCGACGGTGGCGAGTCGGTCGGCGAGCTGGTCCACCGTCGACCCGACGGTCGACCGGTAGCGCTCGGCGTTGGCAGTGGTCAGCAGTTCGATGGGTGTCACGTTAGGTAAGGCTAACCTCACCTGTATTTCGGTGTCACCCGAACAGGGGTGGACTCCCAGGTCTCGGGCGTGGCGCGACGTCCTCGTGCCCACGACGAACGCACCCCGCCGGGGAACCGGCGGGGTGTACGGACGTTCAGCCAGCTCTGGCTAGAGCTTCTCGATCGGCGCGATCTTGATGAGCAGCTTCTTGCGGCCCGCGGAGTCGAACGCGATCTCGGCGATGCGCTTCGCGCCCTGGCCGGTCACCGCCGACACGGTGCCCTCGCCGAAGTCGACGTGCTTGATCCGGTCGCCGGCGACGAGTTCCATGTCGCCGTTGTCGCGGACCTGGCCGGACACCCGGTTCGCCCACTCGGTCTTCGGGCGGGTCTTCGACGCAGCGGCCGCGCGGTCGTACGACCCACCGCCCCAGCCGCCACCGCCGCGGTAACCACCGCCACCGCCGCCGCCGATGCCGCCCTCGCGCTTCGCGTTGAGCGCCCGGGGCTGCGTGCCACCACGGCTGTTCGCCATGCCCGGCGACTGCTTCCACTCGATGAGCCCCTCGGGGATCTCCTGCAGGAAGCGCGACGGCATGGCGACGTTGACGTCACCGAACTGGGCGCGGGTCATCGCCAGCGACAGGAACAGGACCTTCTTCGCGCGGGTGATGCCGACGTAGAACAACCGGCGTTCCTCCGACGGACCACCCGGTTCGTTCGCGGACATCCGGTGCGGCAGCAGGTCTTCCTCGACGCCGGTCAGGAACACAGCCTCGTACTCCAGCCCCTTGGCCGTGTGCAGCGTCATGAGCGACACCGTGCCGGACGAGTCGTCGAGCTCGTCCGCCGCTGCGACCAACGAGACCTCGGTCAGGAAGTCCGTCAGCGTGCCCTCGGGGTTGTTCTTCTGGAACTCGCGCGTCACCGCCACGAGCTCGTCGATGTTGTCGGCCCGGGCGGCGTCCTGCGCGTCGGGCGACTTCCGCAGGTTCTCGAGCAGGTGGGAGCCGTCGAGCAGCTGGGTCAGGGTGTCGACGACCGGCTGCGTCGGGGCCTTCTCGGACACGGAGTCCAGCAGCGCCGCGAACTCGGTGATGGCGTTCCGCACCTTCGGCCCGAAGCCGAGCTCACCCGCGTGCCGCAGGGCATCACGCATCGTGGTCTCGTGCTCGTCGGCGTAGCGCTGCAGGGTCGTCTCGGTGACGGAGCCGATGCCGCGCTTCGGCACGTTGAGCACACGACGGAGCGCCATCGGGTCGGCGGGGTTCGCCACGGTGATCAGGTACGCCATGGCGTCCTTGATCTCGGCGCGCTCGTAGAACTTCGTGCCGCCGAGCACCCGGTACGGGATCGCGGCACGGATGAAGATCTCCTCGAGCGCACGGGTCTGCGAGTTCGTCCGGTAGAACACCGCCATGTCGCGGTAGTCCATGCCGTTCTCGCGCAAGCGCTGGATCTCGTCGGCGACGAACTGGGCCTCGTCGTGGCCGGTGTACCCGGTGAAGCCGACGATCTTCTCGCCCGCGCCGACGTCGGTGAACAGGTTCTTCGCCTGACGGTCGAAGTTGTTCGCGATGACGGCGTTCGCGGCGTCGAGGATGGTCTGCGTCGAGCGGTAGTTCTGCTCGAGCAGGATCACCTTGGAGTTCGGGAAGTCGCGCTCGAACTCGACGATGTTGCGGATGTCGGCCCCGCGGAACGCGTAGATCGACTGGTCCGAGTCGCCCACGACGGTCAGGGACGCTCCGGCGATCGACCCGTCGCGCTCGCGCATGCGGGCGACGTGCTGGCCGGAGTCCTCGAGCTTGTCGACCTGGTCGACCGGCACCGGACGCGTGAGCTCGCGGATCAGGGAGTACTGCGCGTGGTTGGTGTCCTGGTACTCGTCGACCAGGATGAAGCGGAAGCGCCGCTGGTAGAGCGCAGCGACCTCGGGGAACGCCCGGAACAGGAAGACGGTCTGGCCGATGAGGTCGTCGAAGTCGAACGCGTTCGCCCGGCGCAGGTCGTTCGTGTACCGACGGAAGACCTCGGTGAACATGACTTCCTGCGGGTCGTTCACGTTGATGTTGCGCGCGTACGAGTCGATGTCCTGCAGCTCGTTCTTGAGCTTCGAGATCTTCGACGCCGCGGCGCCCACCGTGAGCCCGAGCGTGTCCGCCTCGAGGTCCTTGATGATCCGCTTCAGCAGGGCCTTGGAGTCGGCGGAGTCGTAGATCGTGAACGACTGCGCGAACCCGAAGCGCTCGGCCTCGCGCCGGAGGATGCGCACGCACGCCGAGTGGAACGTCGAGATCCACATGCCGTCGGACTCGCCACCCACCAGAGCCCGGACGCGCTCACGCATCTCGGCCGCGGCCTTGTTCGTGAAGGTGATCGCGAGGATCTGCGACGGCCAGGCTTCACGGTTGGCGAGCAGCAGCGCGATGCGGCGCGTGAGGACGCTCGTCTTGCCGGATCCGGCACCGGCCACGATCAGCAGGGACTCGCCGCGGTACTCGACGGCTTCCTTCTGCTGGGGGTTCAGACCCGCGGTGAACGGGTCTTCGTACGCACGGGCACCGGCGCCCGGCTCGGGCGTCGATTCGAAGGGGTCGAGCACGATCGTCATGTTCGGGACAGTCTAAGCGGGACCCCCGACAGCCGACCGGGCGAGGACCGCCAGGTCGGTGTGGTCCGCGAACACCCCGTCGAGGCCGGTCCGGATCACCGAGGTGTACCAGCGCTCCCAGTCGCCGAAGGCCGCGACGTCCCCACCGCGGCGCAGCGGCCCGGGCAGGAACCGGTTCTCCGGTCGGAGCGTCCACGTGTACACCGCGAGGCCCACGGCGTGCGCACGGTCGACGATCGCGCTCCGGACCGGCGTCGGGTCCTCGAGCGCGACGCTGTCCACCCCGGCCATCAGCGTGCCGAGGTCGACGCTGATGCCGTGGAACTCGGTCGCGAACGACGCGAGCGCGTCCTCGGAACGCTCCGCGGCGTAGGTGGGGGCGAGCGATCCGTGGGACGCGACCTCGTCGGCGGCACTGCCACGGGCCTCCTGGAGGTACACCAGCCGACCACCCGTGTGCCGCTCGCGCAGGTCGCGGAGCACGCCCTTCTCGAAGCTCTCGACCGTGAGCCGCTCGTCACGGCGCCACCCGGCGTCACCGAGCGTGCGGTCGACGAGTTCGCCCATCGGGAAGCCCGCGCGGTCGAAGAACGCCGCGTGCTTGACCTCGGCGACCAGCCCGACCGGACGAGGCGCGGCGTCGAGGATCGCGAGCAGGTCCTCGAGGCGCAGGATCGGCTCCTCGCCGTCGTGCTCGGCCGACCCGGGCCGCAGGGCGGGCAGACGTTCCCGGGTGCGGAGCGTCTGCAGCTCGGCCCAGGTGAAGTCCTCGGTGAACCAGCCGGACAGGCTCTGGCCGTCGACGGTCTTCGTCGTGCGCAGGTGCCGGAACTCCGGGTGGTCCGCGACGTCGGTGGTGCCGGACACCTCGTTCTCGTGGCGGAGCACGAGCACGCCGTCCTTCGTGGGCACCAGGTCCGGCTCGATCGCGTCGGCACCGAGCTCGATGGCGAGTTCGTACGCGCTCCGCGAGTGCTCGGGGCGGTAGCCGGACGCACCGCGGTGGGCGATCACGAGGGTCATGGCGCGACCCTACTGGGCCAGGGTGACGGCGGGCCGCCCTGTGTCGCGGGACACACGCGCCCGGCCGGAGCCCGTGCATCTCAGCATCGGCGCTGACCATCGCTGCATGACCGTCCGATCGCTCTCCACCGCCGTCGAGGCCAGGATCGACCGTGCCGCCCGCCGACTGCTCGACGCCGGGCACCAGCCGCACCGGCCCGTCCGGTTGTTCGTCACCGAGTTCCTGGTGTTCGGCGCGAAGCAGGCGTGGGCGTGCGCGTTCGGGGCGCTGCTGCTCGGTTCGATGGCCGGGGCCTCACTGACCGTGCCGGCGGCGTTCCGGAACGACGTGCTGACCGCCGTGGCGGTGCTGCTGCAGCTCGGCATGCTCGTGTTCGGGCTCGAGACCGTGCGGGAACTCCGGGTCGTCCTGCTCTTCCACGTCGTCGGCACCGCCATGGAGGTCTTCAAGACGCGCATGGGCTCGTGGTCGTACGAACCCGGCGGGCTGCTCGTCATCGCCGGGGTCCCGCTGTTCTCCGGGTTCATGTACGGCGCGGTCGGGTCGTACATGGTCCGTGTGCACCGCCTGTTCGACCTGCGGTTCGACCGGTACCCGCGGCAGTGGCTGCTCGCCGTCGTCGCTGCCGGCGTGTACCTGAACTTCTTCGGGCACCACTTCCTGCCCGACGCCCGCTGGGTCCTGCTCGCACTCGTCGTCCTGCTCTTCGCCCGCACGACCATGCACGTCCGGATCCACCGAGCGACGATGCGCATGCCGGTGCTCGTCGCCATGGGACTCGTCGCCGTGTTCATCTGGCTCGCCGAGAACGTCGCGACCTGGGCCGGAGCGTGGAGCTACCCCGCGCAGCTCGCCGTCTGGCACCCGGTGGCCCCGACGAAGATCGTGGCCTGGTTCCTGCTCATGACGATCTCGGTCGCGCTCGTCACCTGGCTCTACCCGGCGGTGCCGTCGGGCTCGGCGCTGCCGTCCGGCTCGGCGCGTTGGACGGCGGACTCTCGACGACTTCGAGGCGCGCGCGCAGCGGGTGCCCATAGGCTGCCGTCGTCAGGGCCTCCGGGCCCGCGTCCGCTCGCCGCGAATCCTCAGCCTTCCGCGACCGAGCGCACCTAGGCTGAGAGGACTCATATCTCCTAGGAAGAGGACACCATGGCCTTCAAGCCCGGTTTCGACCAGTCCCCCGCCTTCAACGCCCAGGGACCCAACACCTGGGGCGGGCGTGGCGCTGGTCAGCAGCAGGCCGGCTGGGGACAGACCCCGCAGCAGGCACAGGGCGGGATGACCCCCGAGCAGCTGCAGTACATGTACGACCGCCCGGCGGCATCGACGGTCGACACCGACCGCATGTCGTACGAGGACACCATCGTCAAGACGCTGCTCGCCTTCGGCGTGCTCGTCGTCGGTGCAGTGGCCGGTTGGAACCTGCCCCCGATCGTCTGGATCATCGGCGCCGTCGTCGGGTTCGTCCTGGCGCTCGTGAACATGTTCAAGAAGAAGCCCTCACCGGGCCTCGTCCTGGCGTACTCCTTCGCCCAGGGCCTGTTCGTGGGTGGCATCTCCGGCGCGTACAACTCGATGTGGGGCGGCATCGTCACCCAGGCGGTGTTCGGGACACTCGGTGTCTTCGCCGTCACGCTCGCGCTGTTCGCATCGGGCAAGGTCCGCGCCACACCGAAGGCCACGCGCTTCTTCCTCGTCGCCATGGTCGGGTACATGGCGTTCTCGCTCATCAATCTGGTCCTGATGTGGACCGGGGTGACGAACACCGCGTTCGGTGCCCTCGGGATCACCGTCTTCGGCATCCCGCTCGGCGTGATCATCGGCATCCTCGTCGTGGTCATGGCGGCGTACTCGCTGATCCTCGACTTCGACCAGATCCAGACCGGTGTCCGTCGTGGAGCTCCCCGCATCTACGCCTGGACCGCGGCGTTCGGCCTGATCATGACGATCGTCTGGCTGTACCTCGAGATCCTGCGCATCCTCGCCATCGTCGCGAGCAGCGCGCGCAACTAGCACCACCGCGTCCACGAAGGGCCCCGGCGTTGCCGGGGCCCTTCGTCGTTCCCGGAGCAGGGCTGTGGGCAGGAGCGGCGGCAGCGCCAGTGGTCGCAACACCCCGCCGGTCGCCCGGCGAGTGGTCACGAAGTGTCGCCCGGGCCGGGGCCAATCGACAGTTCGTGACCGCTCGGCACCGGGCCCGCGGGGTGTTGTCGCCACTCGACGACCCCCAGCAGCACCCACTCCCCCGGCAGCGCCGCCCCCGGACGCGCGGCGGCCCGGCCCGCAGGGCGTGCCGGGCCTCCGGTCGTTCAGGGGAGCGTCACTCCCACTCGATCGTCCCCGGCGGCTTCGACGTGACGTCGAGCACGACCCGGTTGACGTCGGGCACCTCGTTCGTGATGCGGTTCGAGATCTTCGCGAGCACGTCGTACGGCAGGCGCGTCCAGTCCGCGGTCATGGCGTCCTCGGACGAGACCGGACGGAGCACGATCGGGTGCCCGTACGTGCGGCCGTCACCCTGGACACCCACGGAGCGGACGTCGGCGAGCAGGACGACCGGGCACTGCCAGATCTCCCCGTCGAGGCCCGCTGCGGAGAGTTCCTCGCGCGCGATCTTGTCGGCGGCGCGGAGCAGCTCGAGCCGCTGCTTGTCGACCGAACCCACGATGCGGATGCCGAGCCCCGGTCCGGGGAACGGCTGGCGGCCGACGATGACCTCGGGCAGACCGAGCTCGCGACCGACGGCACGGACCTCGTCCTTGAAGAGCGCACGGAGCGGCTCGACGAGCTCGAAGGTCATGTCCTCGGGCAGGCCGCCCACGTTGTGGTGCGACTTGATGTTCGCGGTGCCCGCTCCGCCGCCGGACTCGACGACGTCGGGGTAGAGGGTGCCCTGCACGAGGAACTTGACCTCGCCGTCGTCACCGTCCCCGCGCGCCTCGAGCACGAGTGCCTCGGCCGCGGCCTCGAACGTGCGGATGAACTCGCGCCCGATGATCTTGCGCTTCTGCTCGGGGTCGCTCACGCCGGCGAGGGCGTCGAGGAACTGCTGCTCGGCGTCGATCGTGATGAGCCGGACACCGGTGGAAGCGACGTAGTCCTCTTCCACCTGCTTGCGCTCGTCGGCGCGGAGGAGCCCGTGGTCGACGAAGACGCAGGTGAGCTGGTCACCGACGGCCTTGTGCACGATGGCTGCGGCGACGGCGGAGTCGACACCGCCGGACAGGCCGGCGATCACGCGGTTCGACCCGACCTGGGCCTGGATCCGGGCGACCTGCTCGTCGATGACGTTGCTCGAGTTCCAGTCGCCGGGCAGACCGGCGGCGCGGTGCAGGAAGTTCTCGAGGACGGCCTGGCCGTGCTCGGAGTGCTTCACCTCGGGGTGCCACTGCACGCCGTAGAGCTTGCGCTCGTCGGACGCGAAGGCCGCGACGGGGGTCGACGCGCTCGACGCGAGGACCTCGAAGCCCTCGGGGGCCTTCGCCACGGAGTCGCCGTGCGACATCCACGTGACCTGGGACCCGGGCTGCCCGCCGAGCAGGACGCTGTCGGTGCCGCTGACGTCGACGGACGTCGCGCCGTACTCACGCAGGCCGGTGTTCGCGACCTCGCCACCGAGGGCGGTCGCCATGGCCTGGAAGCCGTAGCAGATGCCGAGCACGGGGACGCCGAGGTCGAGGATGTCGCCGTCGAGGGACGGTGCACCTTCTTCGTACACGGACGACGGCCCACCGGACAGCACGATGGCTGCGGGGTCCTTCGCGCGGATCTCCTCCGCCGTGATGGAGTGCGGGACGATCTCGCTGTAGACGTTCGCTTCACGGACCCGACGCGCGATGAGCTGCGCGTACTGGGCCCCGAAGTCGACGACGAGGACGGGACGCTGTTCGGTCTCGCTCACCGAGCGGCCTCCTTCTCACGCTGCTGGGCAGCGATCAGCTCGTGGTAGGTGTCCATGGCCTTCTGCTGCATGCGGTGTTCGACCACGAAGGACATGAACGGGATGATGCCACCGAGGGCGATGAGCAGGAAGCGGGAGGGCTTCCAGCGCATGATGCTCCACAGACGGAAGTCCGTGAAGAGGTAGAGGACGTACAGCCAGCCGTGCGCGATGAGGATCGCGATCGACAGGTTGAACGTGCCGGGTGCTTCGCCGGCCGTGCCGTTCGGCACGAAGAACGGGCCGTTGCCGAGCTGCATCTCGAGCTGGAGCGGCGTGTACTTGATGATGACCTCGATCACGAGGGCCAGCAGCAGCACACCGGTGATGTACGCGGAGACGCGGTACCACTTCACCGCACCCGGGATCTTCGGGATGTCGCGGGTTCGGACGGTCAAGGCCATGACGACCAGCCTACCGTCGGTCCGCGAGGGCCCCGTCGACGCTGAGGGCAGCCTCACGCCGCTCCTCTTCCTCGCGCTCCCAGGCGTCCTTCACGAACCGGTACCAGAGGAACACCGCGAAGCCGGCGAAGACGACCCACTCGATCGCGTAGAACAGGTTCAGCCAGTCGAACTGGACCTCGCGCGACGGCGCCCGGTCGGCGATGGTGCCGAGGTCGGCGGCCTGCGCGGTGGCACCGTCGGCGACGACGTACCCGAGGTACATCCGGTCGTCGAACGCCTTCCACGTGTTCACGAAGCGCGCGGGTGCCACGGCGGAGTACTCAGCCTGCTTGTAGGTGTCCTGGTCGGGCGACTCGGCGGGGTAGTACCGGCCCTGCACCGTGAGCGTCTGCCCGTCCGTCAGGCGGTCACCACCGGCGACGGCGGCGGACCGTTGGTCGGACCACCCGATGACGACCGGGAGGCTCGCCCCACCATCCGAGTCCACCAAGTGACCCACGGTCTGGTACGTCCCACCCCCGGTGCGGCCGGTCAGGATCGTGGTGTCGCCGGCGACGAACGTGCCGGTGACGGTGACCTTCTGGCCGGCGATGGTCTCGCTCGCGGGTTCTTCCGGGGCGGTGACCGCATCGAGCGTCTTGCGGGTCTCGGTGGTCTCCGGCAGCGGCTTGCCGTTGGCGATGCTCCGCTCGAGCTGCCACTTGCCCAGCCCGGCGAACACCGCCGCGAGCACGAGCGCCAGCAACAGCAGCGCGATCCACCTCGGTCGTCGGGCAACGGCCCACATCTGTATCAGTACTCCGGATCGCGCTGTCGGACCGGACGCTCGGGGCGCTCGGTGGGGATCTCGACGGGCGACGTGACGGGTTCGTCGGTCGCCTCCGGTGACCCATTCTCCTGCTCGTCCCTGCCAGCGGCCTCCACGAGCGCGAACTCCTCCGCGAACTGGCGGTCCCGCTCGGCACGGCGGACCGCGGCGGCGGACGCTGCTTCGGCTTCCTCGGCCTCTGCTGCCTCGGCGGCGGCAGCCGCTGCGACCGCTCGGCGGCCACCGAGTCGTCCGCGCAGGCGGGCGAGGCGGGCGGGTCGCACCACGAGGCGGCCGATCCGCTCCGAGTTCACCGCGAGCAGCGGCCCGAGGATCGCCATGACGAGGACGTAGAGGCCCGCGAACGCGGTGATCCGGGCCTCCAGTCCGGCGGCAGCCGAGAGCGTCGCGAGGATCAGCGCGAACTCGCCACGGTTCACCAGGATGACGGCGGTGTTGATCCCCTGTTGGACGTTGAAGCCGTTCATGCGCGCGACGATCTGCCCGGCGACCGCGTTGAGCACGACCGTCATGCCGATCGCACCGAGGACCGGCCAGAGCACCTCGCCGAAGGTCGACAGGTCGAGGCCGAGGCCGAAGTTCACGAAGAAGAACGCGGCGAAGACGTCACGCATCGGCAGGGCGAGCTGTTCGATGCGGTCGCGGTACCGGGTCGCTCCGCAGAGCAGGCCGATGACGAAGGCACCGATGGCGTCGGTCACGCCGAGCAGGTCGCCGATGCCACCGAACATCACGGCGAGCCCGAAGAACAGCACCGTGAAGAGTTCGTCGTCACGCGTCGCGAAGATCTTCGACACCCACTTGCCGGCGAACCGGGCGAGCGTGAACATCACGATGAGGAAGCCGAACGCGAGCGCGAGCTTGCCGACGACGGCCCAGGCGTTGGTGTCGCCGGACAGCACGACGGACACGATCGCCAGGTAGACGGCGATGAAGACGTCCTCGATGACCGTGACGCCCAGGATCATCGGGGTCTCGTCGTTCGCGAGTCGTCGCAGCTCGATGAGGAGCTTCGTGACGATCGCGCTCGACGAGGTGGCCGTCATGCCGGCGATGATCAGGGCTTCACGGGTGCCCCAGCCGAGCGAGAACCCGAACGCGAACCCGACGCCCATGTTGATGACGACGTAGGTGCCGCCCGACACCAGGAGCTTGCCGGCGTTGCCGTAGAACTCCTCTTGGTCGAACTCCAACCCGAGGTTGAACAGCAGCAGGATGAGCCCGAACGTCGCGATGAGCTCGATCGTGTGCGACTCGACGTTCAGGCCGATCCACGGCGTGTGCGGGCTCGCGATGAGCCCGACGATCATGTAGATCGGGATCGCCGGCAGACCGATGGTCTTGCCGAGCCGCCCGAGCACGTAGGCGATGACGAACAGCACACCGATGGTGAGCAGTTCACCGCCCAGGTGCATGCGCTAGCTCTTCCGCGGGGCCTCGGCCGATGCGGCCGCAAGCTCTCCGCTGCGGTAGAAGGAGAAGGCCTTGGCGACCTTCTCGGGGGAACCGGCGACGACGATGGTGTCACCGGGGAAGACGACGAAGTCCGGCGAGGGTGCCGGGTTGGCGCTGTCGCCACGGACGACGGCCACGACGGTCAGGCCGATGAAGCCGGAGTCGTGCAGGTCGCCGAGCGGCTTGCCGGCGATCGCGTCGTCGTAGTCGACCGAGAACCAGTCGATGGACAGCCCGGGGATCTCGTCGAGCTTGTCGAGGCCCTCGGTGATCCGGGTGCCGCCCAGGAGTTCGGCGAGGGTGTGCGCCTCGTCCTCGCTGAGGCGCAGCGAGACCTTCTCGGACTTGTCCGCGCCGTCGGAGACGTCGGCGAACGAGATGAGGTCGGAGTGACCCGACCGGTGCGTGATGACACCGCACTTGCCACCGTCGTCGGTGTAGAAGCTGTGCAGCACGCCGACTCCGGGGAGTTTGACGCGATGGACGTCGACCATGATGGCTCCCTTTTCGAGTACGCCCATGCTAACCACCGCACGGCCCCGCGCATTCCGGTCGCTACTGTTCTGTGGATGGGGAGAACTCGGATCGTCGTCGGGGTCGTCGGGACGCTGGTCGTCACGCTGTACGCGGGGTTGCTGGCGCTCAACGCGCTCGTGCTGGATCCGCTCGGCGCGGTGCCGGGGCAGTCGCTCGCGCAGATCCACGCCGAGCTCACCAGCCAGGGCTTCTCGGTGCGGACCGACACGGTGATCGTCATCGTGGTCGCCGCGGTCGGTGTCCTGCTCGCCGCCGGACTCTCCGTGCTGCTGCTGGTCACCCGAGCCACCGCACACGTGATGGCGACGGTGCTGCTCGCCGTCGTGGCGTTCGGTGCTCCGGCGTCGTTCTGGAGCGGGTTCGCACTCGGCATGGACGTCGCGGACGGCTACGGGATCGGCGGCGGCGCCCACACCATCTGGTCCGGTGTGCTGTACGTCACGAGTCTCGTCGCGCTGATCGCGGTGCCGGTCGTGCTCGTCGTCGGCCAGGCGGTGCACGTGCGCCGCGCCGCCCTGCGGGCGCGCGCCGTCTGACGGACGCACCACGGGCCTCCCGTCCGGTGTTCCCGGTCTTCCGGCCTGGAGGCCCGTGGCCGCGTCCGCAACGCGGGTCGCTACTCCGGCTCGCTCGTCTTCTCCCCCACCACCTGCTCGTCGGACGCCTTCGCGCCCTCCGCGCCGCTGCTGCGGCCGCCGCCCACGACGACGTCGTCCTCGTCGAAGCCGAACGCGATGTCCGGTGCCTCGAGCCGCACACGGTCCGCGCTCTCGTCGTCGGGCTGCAGCTGCGACTCGCGTTCCGCGGCCACACGCTTCAGGTAGTTCGACACCTCGTGCTCGGTGGTCTCCTGGTCCCAGCCGAGCACGTCGGCCATGAGCTTCGCGGCGACCGGGGCCGCCGACTCACCACGGTCCCAGGCCTCGATCGAGATGCGGGTGCGGCGGGCGAGGACGTCCTCCAGGTGCAGGGCTCCCTCGTGCGAGGCGGCGTACACGACCTCGGCGCCGATGTAGTCGTCGGCTCCCGGCAGCGGCTCGGCCAGGGCAGGGTCCTGCTCGACGAGCTGCAGCACCTCGGTGGCCAGGGTGCCGTAGCGGTTCAGCAGGTGCTCGATGCGGACCTTGTGCACGTTGAAGCTGCGGGCGGTCCGTGCGCGACGGTTCCACGCGGCCGGGTACCCCTCGGCCCCGAGCAGTGGGATGTCCTCGGTCGTCGACGCCGGGATCTTGCCGTCCATCGCGGCGACGGCCTCGTCGATGGCATCCTTGCCCATCACCCGGTAGGTGGTCCACTTGCCGCCGGCGACCACCACGAGCCCGGGCACCGTGTGCGCCACCACGTGCTCGCGGCTGAGCTTCGAGGTCTGGTCGGACTCCCCCGCCAGCAGGGGACGGAGGCCGGCGTAGACGCCCTCGACGTCCTCACGGGTGAGCGGGACGCGGAGCACCTTGTTGACGTGCTCGAGGATGTAGTCGATGTCGGCCGCGGTCGCCGCCGGGTGCGCCTTGTCGAGGTACCAGTCGGTGTCGGTCGTGCCGACCAGCCAGTGCCGGCCCCACGGGATCACGAACAGCACGCTCTTCTCGGTGCGCAGGATCATGCCCATGTTCGACTGGAACCGGTCGCGCGGGATGACCAGGTGCACGCCCTTCGACGCCCGCACCTTGAACTGCCCGCGGGTGCCGATCATCGCCTGGGTGTCGTCGGTCCAGACGCCCGTGGCGTTCACGACCTGCTTCGCGCGGATCTCGAACCGCTCGCCGGTCTGGATGTCGTGGGCCTGGGCGCCGACCACGCGCTCCCCCACCTTGATGAAGCCCTCGATCCGGATCCGGCTCGCGGCGTGCGCACCGTAGGACGCCGCCGTGCGGACGAGCGAAGCGACGTAGCGGGCGTCGTCGACCTGGGCGTCGTAGTAGGTCATGCCGCCGACGAAGGCGTCCTTCTTGAGCGACGGCATCGAACGGAGCACCTGCGTGCGGCTGAGGTGCCGGTGGTGCGGGACCCCGGGCGGACGACCGCCGGACCAACTGAAGGCGTCGTACATCGCCATGCCGATGCCGATGTAGAACCGCTCCCACACGCGGTGGTTGAGCGGGTACAGGAAGCGCACCGGCTTCACCAGGTGCGGGGCGATCCGCTGCAGCAGCAGGCCGCGTTCGATGAGGGCCTCGCGCACGAGCCCGAAGTTCAACTGCTCCAGGTAGCGGATGCCACCGTGCACGAGCTTCGACGAACGGCTCGACGTGCCGGAACCCCAGTCACGGGCCTCGACGATGCCGACGGTCAGGCCACGGGTGACGGCGTCGAGCGCACTGCCCGCACCGACGATGCCGCCGCCCACGACCAGGACGTCGAGCTCCTTCGTCTTGAGGGTCTCGATCGCCGCCGCGCGTTCGTCGGGGCCGAGCTTGGCCGCGGGGTCGAACCCCGCCCCCGGCACGACGTCGCCAGGACGTCCGGCCGAACTGGTCTGCTTCGTGGTGCTGGACTTCGCCATCGTCGCCTCCGGGTCAAGGTCGGCGCCGAAGCGTCACCCGCGTCGGTGCGCGGGTGCCACCAGGATCACTGGTGGTACGGCGCCACGACCACTTCTACTCGCTGGAACTCCTTGACGTCGGAGTATCCGGTCGTCGCCATCGAGCGGCGCAGCGCACCGACGAGGTTGGCGCGGCCGTCGAACGTCGGGGTCGGGCCGTTCAGCACGTTCTCGAGCGGGGCGATCGTGCCCACCTCGACCCGGCGGCCGCGGGGCAGCTCCGGGTGGTGGGCCTCGGCACCCCAGTGGAAGCCGCCACCCGGCGCCTCGGTGGCACGGGCGAGCGCGGTACCGAGCATGACGGCGTCCGCACCGACCGCGATCGCCTTGACGATGTCGCCGGCGGTGTCGAGACCGCCGTCGGCGATGACGTGCACGTAGCGGCCACCCGACTCGTCGAGGTAGTCACGACGGGCACCCGCGACGTCGGCGACCGCGGTGGCCATCGGCGCGTGGATGCCCAGCGCGGCACGCGTGGTGGACGCAGCACCGCCGCCGAAGCCGACGAGGACACCGGCGGCACCGGTGCGCATGAGGTGCAGCGCCGACGTGTACGTCGAGGCACCGCCCACGATCACGGGGACGTCGAGCTCGTAGATGAACTTCTTGAGGTTGAGGGGCTCTTCGTTCTGCGACACGTGCTCGGCCGAGACCGTCGTGCCGCGGATGACGAACAGGTCGACACCGGCGTCGACGACCGTCTTCGAGAACTCCTGCGTGCGCTGCGGGCTGAGCGAGCCGGCGACCGGCACCCCGGCGGCACGGATCTCGGCCAGGCGCGCGGTGATCAGCTCCGGCTTGATCGGCTCGGAGTAGATCTCCTGCATGCGCTTCGTGACGTTGCCGTCGGTGAGCGACTTGATCTCGTCGTAGTAGGGCGTCGGGTCCTCGTAGCGGGTCCACAGCCCCTCGAGGTCGAGGACGCCCAGGATGCCGAGCTTGCCCATCTGGATGACCGTGGCCGGCGAGGACACGGAGTCCATCGGCGCGGAGAGGATCGGCGACGCGAAGGTGAACGCGTCGATCGACCACTGCACGCTGACGTCGCGCGGGTCACGCGTGCGCCTGGAGGGGACCACCGCGATGTCGTCGAACGCGTACGCCCGACGTCCGCGCTTGCCTGCACCGATCTCGACTTCGCTCACCCGGCAAGCCTACCGGGCAGGTCCGGGGGCGTGCACGGACCGGACGGTGCGGACCGCGGCAGGGGCCGCGAGGCGGCGGGGGCGGCGCGGTCAGCGGGGGCGGCGCGGTGTCCGGCGTCGCTTGCGGAGTACCCGCAACACGAAGCCGAGCAGGAGCGCGAGCACCACGAGCACAACCAGGAGCGCAGCCGCCACCTTCACGAGCAGCGCCGCACCGACGAACAGCGCGATGAAGACCACCCACACCAGGGCGTCCAT
Source organism: Curtobacterium sp. VKM Ac-2887 (assembly GCF_015350935.1). Lineage (NCBI taxonomy): Bacteria > Bacillati > Actinomycetota > Actinomycetes > Micrococcales > Microbacteriaceae > Curtobacterium > Curtobacterium sp. VKM Ac-2887. The sequence goes on from NZ_JADKSB010000001.1 coordinate 135,708, forward strand.
CGCGCCCGCCGACAGTCTCTGCACCTGCGGAACGATACCGACCCGGCGGACGCGGGGCGGGCCTCCCGGCAGAACCGGAGCCGGCCACGCACCGGGGTGGGCCAACAGACAACCGCATGCAGGAGCGGGGCCGTGCGGCGCGAAGCGACCACGCACGGCCCCACCCGTCGCGGATACCACCCCCACAGCGGTACCCGCAGTCGACACAGTGCGCTAGCGCCCCGCGTCGACGTCCTTGGCGAGCGTCCCGAGGTACAGCTCGATGACCTTCGGGTCGTCCGCGAGTTCCTTCCCCGTGCCCGAGTACGCGTTCCTCCCCTGGTCGAGCACGTACCCACGATCGCAGATCTGCAGACAGCGTCGCGCGTTCTGCTCCACCATGACGATCGACACACCGGCCTTGTTGATCCGGCGGGTCCGCAGGAACGTCTCGTCCTGCCGCACCGGGGACAGCCCGGCACTCGGCTCGTCGAGCAGCAGCACCTTCGGGTCCATCATCAGCGCACGCGCCATGGCGACCGACTGCCGCTCACCGCCGGACAGGGACCCCGCCCGCTGGCCGCGGCGCTGCGCGAGCACCGGGAACAGGTCGTAGATGACCTCGAGGCGCTCCGCGAACTTGCGGGGCCGCAGGTACAGCCCCATCTGCAGGTTCTCCTCGATGGACAGCGACGGGAACACGTTGTTCGTCTGCGGGACGAAGCCGACGCCGGCCTGCACGAGCTTGTTCGCCTTGAGGTTCGTGATGTCCTCACCCTGCAACGTGACCGACCCCTCGCGGATCGACACGAGACCGAACAGGGCCTTGAGCAGCGTGGACTTGCCCGCGCCGTTCGGCCCGATGATCCCGATCAGCTCACCGGGGTAGCAGTCCAGGTCGCAGCCGTTCAGGATGTTCACCCCCGGCAGGTAGCCAGCGACGAGGTTCTTCGCGCTCAGCACCGGCTCGCGTTCCAGCGTGGCGGTGCTCGCCTTCGGCGCTTCCGGACTGGAGGCGCTGCTCGCGTTCGTGGGGTCGACTGCGTCCGTCATCGGGTCTTCTCCTCTGCTGCTGCGTCCGCCGCGTCTTCTTCCGCGACTTCCTCCGCCAGTTCCTCGAAGGTCTCCTCGGTGAGGAGCGAGTCGTCACCCAGGTCGGTGTCGTGGTGCGCACCCAGGTACGCGTCGATGACCGCCTGGTCGTCCATCACGGTGTCCGCCGGGCCCTCGGCGACGACCTTGCCCTCGGCCATCACGACCACCCAGTCCGAGATGTGCCGGACCATGTGCATGTCGTGCTCGACGAACAGCACGGTCATGCCGTCGTCGCGCAGGGACTGGATGTGCCCGAGCAGCGACTGCGTCAGCGCGGGGTTCACGCCCGCCATCGGCTCGTCGAGCATGATCATCGTCGGGTCGGACATCAGCGCCCTGGCCATCTCGAGGAGCTTCCGCTGGCCGCCGGACAGCGACCCGGCGTAGTCGTCCGCCTTGTCGTCGAGCTTGAAGCGGGCGAGGAGGTCCTCGGCCTTCGCGGTGATCTCCCGCTCGCGCTTCGCCCACACCGGCTTGATCAGCGCGGCGAAGAAGTTCTCGCCGGGCTGGTCGCGGGCGCCGAGCAGCATGTTCTGCATCACGGTGAGCCGCGACAACGCCTTCGTCAGCTGGAAGGTACGGACCATGCCGCGGTTGGCGATGTGGGTCGCGCTGGTCTTCTGCAGCGTGGCGCCGTTGAACTGTGTCCTGGCACCGGGGCTGGGCTTGTCGAAGCCGGTCAGCAGGTTGAAGAAGGTCGTCTTGCCGGCGCCGTTCGGGCCGATCAGGGCGGTGATGGAGCCGCGCTGGACCTCGAGGTGGTCGACGTCCACGGCGGTCATGCCGCCGAAGTGCCGGGTGACGCCGTCGACCGTGAGGATCGGGTCGGCCTTCGTGTAGCCGTAGGTCTCAGACACTGAACGTCAGCTCCTTCTTGTTGCCGAGCAGGCCCTGTGGTCGGAACACGATCAGGAGCATGAGCGCGACGCCGACGAGCACGTACGAGAACTGCTCGGCCTGCTGGGCGTTCATGATCGAGTCGGGGATGAAGTCGCCGGCCAGGGTGCGGATGAAGAGCCGGACGACGAAGAACAGCACTGCGCCGAGCACCGGGCCGAACACCGTCGCGGCACCGCCGAGGATGAGCGCCGTCCAGATGAAGAACGTCATCGAGCGGCCCATGGCGTCCGGTTGCACCGAACTCGGCAGGACGTAGATGATCCCCGCCAGCGCTCCGAGCGCACCACCGAAGACGAGCGCCTGCATCTTGTACGAGTAGACGTTCTTGCCGAGGGAGCGGACGGCGTCCTCGTCCTCGCGGATCGCCTTCAGGACACGGCCCCAGGGGCTGCGCATGAGCAGGAAGAGCACGAAGGTGAACAGCGCGACGAGGGCCCAGGCGGCGATGCGGATCCACCAGCCGTTGACGCCGTTGTTCGCGTAGGTGAACCAGAGGATGGTCGTGGTGCCGTCCGGCAGCGGGCTCAGGGCGGTGAACGGGTCGCGGTAGCTCGACCCGGTGATGCCGTTGGAGCCACCCGTCGTCGTGGTCAGCAGGCTGGAGCGGCCGACCATGCGGATGATCTCGGCGCCGGAGATCGTCACGATCGCCAGGTAGTCGCCGCGGAGCCGCAACGTGGGGACGCCGAGGATGATCGCGAACACGATGGCGACGAGCAGGGCGATGAGCACGGCCATCACGAACGGCAGCCCGTTCGTGATCGAGATCGCGAAGCCGTAGGCGCCGAGCAGCAGGAACGCCGCCTGCCCCATGTTCACGAGCCCGGTCAGGCCGAAGTGCACGTTCAGTCCGATGGCTGCCAGGGCGAACGCCGCCGTGGTCGGGGCGAGGGCCTCCTGGGTGAGCGAGGACAGCAGGTTGAGGATGTAGTCCATGCGCGTGCTCCCTTAGCCGACCCGCTCGGCGCGGCCGAAGATGCCCTGCGGCCGGAACAGCAGGATGAGGATGAGGATGACGAGGGCGGTGGCGTACTTGAAGTCACCGGGGAGCACGAGGTTCGTGAGCTCGACGACGACGCCGATGATCATCGACCCCACCAGCGCGCCGTAGGCCGTCCCGAGACCACCGAGGGTCACCGAGGCGAACATGAGCAGGAGCAGCTGCAGGCCGGTCTGCCAGTTCACGCCGTTCAGCACCAGGCCGAGCATCACGCCGGACAGGCCGGCGAGACCCGCGGCGAGGGTCCACACGAACCGGATGACCCGGTCGACGTCGATGCCGGACGCCGCGGCGAGCGCCGGGTTGTCCGACACGGCGCGGGTGGCCCGGCCGAAGCGGGTCTTCGCCAGGAACAGGCCGGTGGCGATCAGGACGACCAGCGCGATGCCCATCGCCACGTAGGACTGCACCGTGAGCGTGACCCCGGCGAACCGGACGGTCTCGGGGTTGCCCTGCTGGATCCGGACGGTCGCGGCGCCGAAGAAGTACTGGAACGCGTACTGGGCGGCGATCGACAGACCGATCGTCACGATCATGAGCTGCGTGAGGCTGATCCGCTTGCGCCGCAGTGGCCGCCAGATCCCGGCGTCCTGCAGGTACCCGGTCGCCGCGCACAGCAGCGTGACGACGATACCGGTCACCCAGATGTTCCAGCCGAGCTGGTTCGCGAACACGTAGGCCAGCAGCCCGCCGAGGGTGACCTGCTCGCCGTGCGAGAAGCTCGACAGCCCCGTCGTGCCGTAGATGAGCGAGAGGCCGATCGACGCCAGTGCGATGAGCAGGCCGAGGCGGATCCCCGAGGCGAACTGCTGCCAGGCCCGCTGCGGGCTGACGCTCGACGAGTCCGTCGTGGTGGTGGCGCCCTTCTGGTCGGACAGCTGGAAGATCTGCCCGACGTTGGCGTTCAGGGTCGCCTGGACCTTGCGTTCCGCGTCCGCCGCGTTCGTCAGGTACTGGCCCTTCGGCAGGGTGTCCTGGTCGACGCTCACGGTGTACTCGCCGGCCTCGTCGACGCTGACCGACCAGCGGCCGTCGGCGTTCGTGGTGGCGGTCTCGGCGAAGCCGCCGGGCCCGGCGACGTCGACGTCGACGTCGCCGGCCGGTTCCCGCTCGGAGTCGGTGATCGTGCCCTGGATGCACCCGTTCGTCGGGCTGACGGTGCAGGCCTGGCTGGTCGCCGGTGCCGACGTGGCACTGAAGGCCGGCAGGGTGACCGCCCAGTCGATCAGGAAGGTCGCCAGGAACGCGGCGACGAGCACGGCCGCCAGGACCGGTCGTCGCCGGGCCTGGCGGAGGCGGAACAGGCGCGGCTGCGCCCGTCCCGGAGGAGTGATGGATCCCACGGAAGAGCCTCTCGTTCGGATGTCGAGTGACGCTATGGGGATTGTGTGACACCCGTGTTTCCAACTCGTTCCCGCTGTGAGTCGTCGCGCAACCGTGACCTGTGTGGAGGAGCGCCGCGATCCGTTCTCCCAGGCGGAACGCGGAATAGCGGGACGGCCCACGCGCGTTACCATGTCCTATCCGGAACCCGCCGTTGCGTTCTCGGTGTCTCGACCACTTCACTCGCCCACGAAGGGGACCCATGGACCAGCCGGATCCGTTCGGATTCATCGGACTCACGTACGACGACGTCATGCTCCTGCCGGGGCACACCGACGTCATCCCGAGCGAGGCGTCCACCGCGTCCCGGCTCACCAGGCGGATCTCCGTCAACGTCCCGCTGCTCTCCGCAGCGATGGACACCGTCACCGAAGCCCGCATGGCCATCGCCATGGCGCGGCAGGGTGGCATCGGGATCCTCCACCGCAACCTCTCCATCGAGGACCAGGCGGCCTACGTCGACAAGGTCAAGCGCTCCGAGTCGGGCATGATCACCAACCCGGTGACCACCACCCCGGACGCCACCGTGGCCGAGGTCGACGCGATCTGCGGACAGTTCCGGGTCTCCGGCCTGCCCGTGGTCGAAGCGGACGGCACCCTCGTCGGCATCATCACCAACCGCGACATGCGGTTCGTGGCGACGTTCGAGCAGTCGACCACCTTCGTGCGCGACGTCATGACCAAGGCGCCGCTGATCACCGCGATGGAGGGCATCGACCCCGAAGAAGCCATCGCGATCTTCGCGCAGCACAAGATCGAGAAGCTCCCGCTGGTGGACGCCGAGGGCAAGCTCCGCGGCCTCATCACCGTCAAGGACTTCGACAAGAGCGAGCAGTACCCGGACGCCACCAAGGACGACGAGGGCCGACTGCGCGTCGGTGCCGCGATCGGCTTCTTCGGCGACGCCTGGCAGCGTGCCGAGGCCCTGCGTGACGCGGGCGTCGACGTGCTCGTCGTCGACACCGCCAACGGCGAGAGCGAAGGCGTGCTCGACATGGTGCGCCGTCTCAAGGCCGACCCGTCCTTCGCGGACATCGACGTCATCGGCGGCAACGTCGCGACCCGTGCCGGTGCGCAGGCGCTCATCGACGCCGGTGTCGACGCCGTCAAGGTGGGCGTCGGACCCGGCTCGATCTGCACCACCCGCGTCGTCGCTGGCGTCGGCGTCCCGCAGGTCACCGCCGTGTACGAGGCGTCCCTCGCTGCGCGCGAGGCCGGCGTGCCGATCATCGCCGACGGTGGCCTGCAGTACTCGGGCGACATCGCCAAGGCCCTGGTGGCCGGCGCCGACACCGTCATGCTCGGTTCGCTGCTGGCCGGCACGGACGAGTCCCCCGGCGACCTGGTCTTCGTGGGCGGCAAGCAGTTCAAGGCGTACCGCGGGATGGGCTCCCTGGGCGCACTGCAGACCCGCGGCAAGAAGACCTCGTACTCGAAGGACCGCTACTTCCAGGCGGACGTCCCCAACGACGACAAGCTGATCCCCGAGGGCATCGAGGGCCAGGTGCCCTACCGCGGCTCGGTCGGCAACGTCGTGTACCAGCTCACCGGTGGACTCCGGCAGTCGATGTTCTACGTCGGCGGCCGCACGATCCCGGAGCTCAAGGCCCGCGGCAAGTTCGTCCGCATCACGGCTGCCGGGCTCAAGGAGTCGCACCCGCACGACGTCCAGATGGTCGTCGAGGCACCGAACTACCGCAGCTGAGCCGACTGCACCCCGAACGCCCCGCTCCCCACCGGAGCGGGGCGTTCGTCGTCTGCCGGCAGTAGTGTCACGGCATGGTCAGCGCCGTCTCCCACACCACGATCGACTGCCGTGACGCCTTCGCTCTGTCGGAGTGGTGGAAGCAGGTCCTCGGCTACGTCGACATCGCCGACGACCCGAACGGCCCCGGGCACGAGGAGTGCATGATCACCGCTCCCGACGGCTCGCACCAGGTGCTGTTCATCCAGGTGCCCGAGGCGAAGTCCGTGAAGAACCGGATCCACTTCGACCTGCGTCCCACCGACCGCACGCGCGATGCCGAGGTGGAGCGGCTGCGGGGCATCGGTGCGACCGAACTCGCGGACCTCCGACACGACGACGGTGGGTGGGTGGTGTTCGCCGATCCGGAGGGCAACGAGTTCTGCGTGCTGCGTTCCGTGGCTGAACTCGACGGCTGACGCGCGGGCTGCGCGGCTCGCCGATCCCTGATCCTCCGCACAGAAACGATCACGGCTCGGTAACGAAACACTTTCCGTACCGCCCCGTCACACGGGCGAAACACCGGGACCCTACGTTTCTCGACATCCAGTGGAGGCGCCGCGTTCGACCCGAAGCGGCACGGCCTCCGCGCAGAGAAAGGGCTCCACGGATGATCAGAACCACCCGTGCCACCACGGCACTGGCGTTGGCAGGCGCAGCAGCCGTCCTGCTCGCCGCGTGTTCCACCACCAGCAGCGGCGACTCCCCGTCCAGCTCGGCGTCGAGCGATGCGAAGAAGGACCCCGCCGCCAGTTGCAAGGCCCCCGACACCCCCAGCACCGACGCACTGAAGATCGGCACGATCCTGCCGCTCACCGGTTCGCTGGCGTACCTGAACCCGCCCGCCGAGTCCGGTGTCGGCCTCGCGGTCAAGGACATCAACGCCGCGGGCGGCGTCCTCGACAAGGACGTCACCATCGACCCGGCGACGGACTCGGGCGACAGCAACGACATGACCGTGTCGAGCTCGGCCGCGACGAAGCTCGTGAACGCGAAGGTCCCGGTCGCGATCGGCGCCGAGTCCTCGTCGGTCACGCTCAACGTCATCGACCAGCTCACCAGCAACTGCATCGTCGAGATCTCGCCCGCGAACACCGCGAGCGACCTGTCCGGCTACTCGTCGTACTACTACCGGACCGCTCCGCCGGACTCGGTGCAGGGTTCGGCGCTCGGTCAGCTCGTGACCGGTGACGGCAACGCCAAGGTCGCGTTCCTCGTCTTCAACGACACCTACGGCACGGGCCTCCGCAACTCGGTGCAGTCCGCGGTCGAGGCCTCCGGTGGCCAGGTCGTCTACGGCGGCAAGGGCGAGGGCCAGGAGTTCCCGCCCGGTCAGACCACGTTCTCGTCCGAGGTGACGGCCGCACTCGCAGCCAAGCCGGACGCGATCGTCGTCCTGGCCTTCGACGAGACGAAGTCGATCATCCCGGAGCTCGTCTCGCAGGGGAACACGGCGAAGATCTACATGTCCGACGGCAACACGGCCGACTACTCGAAGGACTTCGACAAGGGCACCCTGACCGGCGCCCAGGGCACCATCCCCGGTGCCTCGCCGAAGGACGACTTCAAGAAGCAGCTGTCCGCCTTCTACAAGGACTCGTCGAACAAGACGCTCGCCGACTACTCGTACGCGGCGGAGTCCTACGACGCCACCGTCCTCGCCGCGCTCGCTGCGGTGAAGGGCAAGGGCACCGACTCGGGCACGATCCAGGCCAACATGGCTGCGGTCTCCGGAGCGGACGGCGGCACCGAGTGCGCCACGTTCAAGGAGTGCGTCGCGCTCCTCGACGACGGCAAGGACATCCACTACACCGGCCCGTCCGGCATCGGTCCGTTCGACGACAACAACGACCCGTCGAGCGCCTACATCGGCATCTACAAGTTCGACGGCGACAACAAGCCCGTCTACCAGAGCGCCATCCAGGGCGCGGTCAAGAAGTAACCACCACTACCGGTCCCACTCTGGGCCCGAGTCTCGGCTTCACGGAGCCGAGACTCGGGCCCAGCGACGTTTCTCGGTTTCGCGCACGCGAGAACTGTCGCACACGCCGAGACTCGGGCCAGGCGCGGCGCGGACAGACGGACTGGAGGCCCGGGGCGCGTCCGTCAGGCCGGCTCGGCCGGAGCAGGTGCGAGCGCTCGGCGACGGGACGCCCGCGCGGCGGCGAACGAGTCCGCCGTCAGCACCACGAGCGCCAACCACACGATCCCGAAGCCGAACCAGCGCGCGGGCGGCATGGCCTCGTGCTGCACCACCACACCGACGAGCAGCTGCATCACGGGCGCCAGGTACTGCGTCAACCCGAGGGTCGACAGGCTCACCCGACGCGCCGAGGACGCGAAGAGCAGGAGCGGGACGGCTGTCGCCGGGCCGGTGAGCACCGTCACCAGGACGTGCACCCAGCCTTCGCTCGTGAACGTCACGCCGCCGCCGAGCCCCGTCGCGCCGAGCACGACCAGCGCCACGACCGCGATCGGCAGCAGCCACACGGTCTCGATCGTCAGACCGCTCAGCGCGTCGACGGTGCCACCGACGCGCTTCTTCACCAGGCCGTACAGGCCGAACGAGCACGCCAGCACGAGCGAGATCCACGGCACCTGGCCGTAGCCGACGGCGATCACGACGACCGCCACGACGCTGATGCCGACCGCGGCCCACTGCGCCGGCCGCAGGCGTTCGCGGAGCACGACGACGCCGAGCGCGATCGTCACGAGCGGGTTGATGAAGTACCCGAGGGCGGCCTCGACCGTGTGGCCGGTCGTGGTCGCCAGGACGTACACGGTCCAGTTCACCAGGATGAGGACCGCGGCGAGCCCCATCACCGCCATCACCCGGCGCTGCGCCATCAGGGTGCGGGTCCGGAGCCACGAGCGGGTGACGGCGATCGCGACCGCGCAGAACACCAGCCCGAAGACGATCCGCCAGGCGACGATCTCGAACGCGCCGGCCGGGGCCATCGCCGCGAAGAGCAGGGGCATGAGGCCCCAGAGCCCGTACGCGATGATCGCCTGCACGACGCCGACGGATGCCTCGCTGCGGACGGGTCGCGCGGGACTCGGTTCACTCACGGAACCATCCTAGGAACGGCCACCGACGGGCCGGGCGTGCCACGGGCCTCCCGGTCGGAGCACGTGCACGCAACGGATCTACCGGAAGCCCGCAGACGCACGAACGCCCCGCCGGCCGACAGGCCGAACGGGGCGTTCGCGTGGAGTACTGGACTCAGTTGACGACGACCGCGAGGACGTCGCGGGCCGACAGGACCAGCAGGTCCTCGCCCGAGTACTTGACCTCGGTTCCGCCGTACTTGGAGTAGATGACCTTGTCACCCACGGCGACGTCCAGCGGGACGCGGTTGCCGTTGTCGTCGATGCGACCGGGGCCCACGGCGACGACCTCGCCCTCCTGGGGCTTCTCCTTCGCGGTGTCGGGGATGACCAGACCGGATGCAGTGGTCTGCTCCGCCTCGACCTGGCGGATGACGATGCGATCCTCGAGCGGCTTGATGCTGACGGCCACGGTGACCTCTTCTTTCTCGGTACGGACTCGGTACAGATGAAAACCGGGTTGGCACTTCGCACAGGAGAGTGCCAACGCCAACTCTAGGGGGCCACTGGCACTCGGTCAATCCGAGTGCCAGCACATCAGGGGAACATCCAGCACCTGGGAGGATCGGGACATGGAAGCCGCCGAACTCGCCGCACTGCTGACCCCCGACGGGATGGCCCTGCTCGACCGTACCCCCGGTGTCTCGGACGGCGGCGAGATCGTCCGGGTGGTGTCGCGGCTCCGTGCCGAGGGCCACGACCCGCAGCTCGTCGCGGCCGTCCTGACCCAGGCCAAGCTCCGGCAGAAGGCCCGTGGCAAGTTCGGCGACTTCGCCGGACGCATGCTCTTCACCGAGGCCGGACTCGAGCAGGCCACCCGCCTGCAGGTCGCCGCGCAGCACGCCGGGCGCTTCGCCGCTGCCGGGCTGACCCGGGTCGCCGACCTCGGGTGCGGGATCGGCGGCGACGCGATGGCGATGGCGGCCCTCGACCTCGACGTCACGGCGGTCGACCGTGACGAGGTCACCGCGGCGGTCGCCACGCACAACCTCGCGGTGTGGCCGAACGCCCGGGTCGAACTGGGCGACGCGGCCTCGTTCGACGTCTCCCGCGTCGACGGCATCTGGATGGACCCCGCACGTCGGACCTCCGGCCACTCCGACACCCGCCGGTTGGCCGACCCGGACGACTGGTCACCCTCGTTGGACACCGTGTTCGCCACCGCGACGACGACGCCGACCGGCGTGAAGCTCGGGCCGGGCATCGACCGCGACCTGATCCCGGACACCGCCGAGGCGCAGTGGACGTCCGTCGACCGCGAGGTCGTCGAGCTCGCGCTGTGGTTCGGGCCACTCGCCCGACCGGGCATCCGCCGAGCGGCGACCGTCATCGGTGCACACGGCATCGCCGAGATGACCGGCCCGGCAGACTCCGAGGACGCCGAGGTGGGGCCACTCGGGGCTTACCTGTACGAACCGGACGGCGCCGTCATCCGCGCACGGCTCATCGGCGACCTCGCCCGCACCCTGGAGGGCCACATGCTCTCCGACGGGATCGCGTACGTCACCTCGGACCGCGCCGCGACCACGCCCTTCGCCCAGGGCTTCCGGGTGCTCGACACCATGCCGCTCGACGTCAAGCGGCTCGCAGCGCGGCTCGCCGCCGACGGCATCGGCACCGTCGAGATCAAGAAGCGCGGCGTCGACGTCGACCCGGCGCAGTTCCGCAAGCGCCTGCGGCTACGCGGGGCCGGTCGTGTGACCCTCGTGCTCACCCGACTGGAGGGCCGGCACACCGCGATCCTGTGCGAGCGGCTCAGCTGAGGAACGCGCCGGTCCCCGAGTCGTAGCCGTAGTCGGAGTACGAGCTCTGGCCGATCACGCCGAGGAAGATGATGAAGGCGATCCAGATCAGCCAGACGCCGGTCATCACCCAGCCGGCGATGATGCCGGTCAGGGCGAGCCCTCGGCCGGCCTCACCGTTCTGCTTGATCTTGCCGAGCGCGACGTGGCCGAGGATCGCGCCGGCGGGGCCGAGCAGGATCGCGATGAACCACATCAGGACGGCGGCGAGTCCGAACACGATCGACAGGATCGCCAGCGTGTTCGTCTTCGGGCGCTGCGCGTAGGGCTGGTACGCCGTCGCACCGTAGGCACCCGCGGGCGCGTACGGCTGCTGCTGCGGCTGCGCGTAGGGGTTCTGACCGCCCTGCGGCTGCGCGTACGGGTTCTGCTGGCCGTGCGGGTTCTGGGCGGCGCCGTACGGGTCCTGCGGCGCCTGCGGTGCCGAGTACGGGTTCTGCGGCTGCTGCGGAGCCGCGTACGGGTTCGACGGCTGCGGCTGGCCGTACGGGTTGGACTGCTGCGGCTGACCGTACGGGTTCGGCTGCTGCGGTGCCGCGTACGGGTTCGACGGCTGCTGCTGCCCGTACGGGTTGGACTGCTGCGGCTGCTCGGGAGCCGACGGGGCCTGTGGTGCGTCGGGGGCCTGCGGTGCGTCCGGAGCGGACGTCCCCTCGGGCTGCCCGCCGGTCGTGCCGCCCGGCGTCGTCTCGCCCGGCTTCGGCCACTCGTTCTGATCGGACACCGTCCACCCCTCTCGGCGCCCGGTCTCTCCGACGCCACGTGAATCCTCCCACAGGCACCCGAGGGCCGACCGGTCGGAGCCCGGACGGTTCAGACCTGGACGGTCGTCACCGGCAACGTCGAGTCGGCCGCGATCCCGAGGTCGCTCGGCGCGTGCCCCTCGGCGACCAGGCGTGCGCCGACGGCAGCGATCATGGCGCCGTTGTCCGTGCACAGGTCGAACGGCGGGATCCGCAGCTGCACCCCCGCAGCGGCGCACCGCTCCTCGGCGACCTGCCGTAGCCGAGCGTTCGCGACCACACCGCCACCGAGCAGGAGCCGGTCCACGCCGGTGTCGCGGCACGCGTTCAGGGCCTTGGTCAGCAGGACGTCGACGACGGCTTCTCGGAAGCTCGCCGCGACGTCGGCCACGGGCACCTCGCGCCCTTCGTCGCGGCAGCGCTCGACCCAGCGGGCGACGGCGGTCTTCAGTCCGGAGAACGAGAAGTCGTACCGGTGCGCGGCCAGGTCCTTCGGCAGCGTCAGGCCGCGGGGGAACCGGATGGCCTTCGGGTCGCCGTCGGCCGCGGCCCGGTCGATCTGCGGCCCGCCGGGGTACGGCAGGCCGAGCAGCCGCGCGACCTTGTCGAACGCTTCACCCGCGGCGTCGTCGATGGTCTCGCCGAGCAGTTCGACGTCGCCGACCAGGTCCTTCACGAGCAGCAGCGAGGTGTGCCCGCCGGACACCAGCAGGGCGATCGTCGGCAGCTCGATGTCACTGCCGTCCGTGCGCAGGACGTCGGCACCGACGTGCCCGACCAGGTGGTTCACGCCGTACAGGGGCTTGCCGGTGGCGACGGCGAGCGCCTTCGCGGCACCGACCCCGACCATGAGCGCGCCCGCCAGACCCGGCCCGGCGGTGACCGCAACGGCGTCGAGTTCGTCGAGGGTGACCCCGGCCCGCTCGAGTGCCTCGTGCAGCGTCGGGGTCATCGCCTCGAGGTGCGCCCGCGCGGCGACCTCGGGCACGACGCCGCCGTACCGGGCGTGCTCGTCCATGCTCGACGCGATGACGTTCGCGAGCAGCGTGCTCCCCCGCACGATCCCGACACCCGTCTCGTCGCAGCTCGTCTCGATGCCGAGCACCAGTGGTTCAGCCACGCTCATCGAGCGCCTCCTGTCCGATCGGGCCGACGGTCGACGTCGTCGGCGTCGGCGCCGCGTCTGCTGCGACCGGCAGCTCCGCCCGCATCACCCACGCGTCGACGCCGTCCGGCTGGTAGTACCGGGGCCGGGTCGCGATGTGCTCGAACCCGAACGCCGTGTACATCGACTGCGCGACGGGGTTGTCGGCGCGGACCTCGAGGAACACCTCGCGCACACCGCGGCGACGGGCCTCCTCGAGGAGGTCCGTGAAGAGCACCCGCCCGAGTCCCTTACCGCGCTGCTCGGCTGCGACCGCGATGGTCTGCACGTCGGCGACCGGGTTGCCCGCCAACGAGGACAGTCCGGCGTACCCGACGACCGACGGCGCGGCCGAGTCGTCGACGGTCTCGATCACGACGTAGTACCCGTGCGGCGAGTACAGCTCGCCCGACATCTGCGACGCCGACCAGGCGTCCGTCGGGAACGAGACGTGCTCGAGCCACATGATGTCGTCGAGGTCCTGCGGGTGCGCCCGCCGCAGACGGAGCCCGTCCGGCACCGTCACTGCTTCACCCGCTTCGGCGCACCCGGCACCGTGACGTCGGGTTCCCGCAGGTAGAGGGGGGTGTCCTGGTCGAACCCCGCGCCGGACCGCAGGCGGTCCGCGGCGAGTGATCCGAGCCTCCAGGCAGGGATGGACGGGGCCGTCACGCGGTCCCAGCCCACCGCTTCGGGCCGGGAGGCACGGATCGCCTCGTCGAGATCGGCGGGCCTGGCGAGACCCGGACCCGCAACGCGCGTGCCGGTCTGGTCGTACGCGCTCCAGTAGACCTCGCGCCGGCGGGCGTCCGTCAGGACGACGAACGGTCCGTCCCGTCGGCCGTCGCGCTCGTCGGCCGCGACCGCGTCGTGGCTGACGAGCGGCAGGACGGGGACGCCGACCGCGGCGGCGAAGGTGCGGGCGGCGGCGATGCCGACGCGCAGACCGGTGAACGGGCCGGGGCCCATGCCGGCGACGACGCCGGTGACGTCCGCGCCGGTGATGCCCGCTTCGGCCAGCGCCTCGGCCAGGAACGGGCCGATCACCTCGGCGTGCCGGCGGCTGTCCTCGGTGTCGCGGGTGGCGAGGGGCGTGCCGGTGGCCGGGTCGACGACGGCCACGGACGTTCCGGCGGAGGTGTCGATGGCGAGGAGCACCCGTCCATCGTAGGCGGGGTGCGGCGAGGGGTCAGTCCTCGTCGAGGCTGCCAGCGACCGCGTTCCAGATCTCGTCGGCACGCCAGCGCTCGCGACCGCCTCTGCCCGCTCGCCCGAGTGACCGTACCCAGCCGTAATCCTCGGCCCGACGGAGCAACGCGGATGCCGTCGGCTGTGACACGCCGAGCGCCCTCCGGACCGACGCAACCGTGAGGACGGGGTTCTTGAAGATGACGTCGACGAGTCCGGGGAGGGCGGATCGCTCCGCACGGGCCGCGAGCCGGTACCGCTCGCGGATCTCGACCAGCTTCCGGATCCGTTCCGCGCTGTCGTTGGCACGAACCGTGACGGCCTCGGCGAAGAACTGGACCCATTCGTCCACCTCGCCTCGCTCGCGAACGGCCTGCAGACGCTCGTAGTACTCCGTGCGGTGCTGCTCGAAGTAGCCGGAGATGTGCAGGATGGGCGCCGGCAGGATTCCGTCCGAGATCAGCGAGAAGCCGATCAGGAGGCGCCCGATCCGGCCGTTCCCGTCGAGGAACGGGTGGATGGTCTCGAACTGGTAGTGCATCAGGGCACACTTCACCGTGACCGACATCGACTCCAGTGGTGCGTTCACGAAACGCTCCCAGTCGTCAAGCGTCTCGGGAAGGTGGTCCTGGTGCGGTGGGATGAACCGTGCAGTCTCCGGTCGAGCGTTCGGAGATCCGATCCACACTGGTGAGCGACGAAGCTCACCGGGCGACTTCTCGTCTCCACGGACCTCCCGCATCAGGGTCTCGTGGAGCGAACAGATGAAACGTTGGGTGATGGGGAGATCTGCGAGGAGCGCCACTCCCTCGCGGGCGGCCCGGAGGTAGTTGTCCACCTCGCGGAGATCCTCGTCGAGGATCTCGTCGTCGTTCTCGACGCTGAGCACATCGCTCAGTGACGCCTGAGTTCCCTCGATGCGCGAGCTCGCCAGCGCCTCCTGCGCCATGGACGGGCCGAGCAGGAGTTCTGGTTCCTGGACGAGCTGCCCGAGCCCCGCGAGCCGACCGATCGCGATGTCCGCGCGGGACACTGCGGCGTTCGTCACCGGCTCGAGGACGAGCTCCCGTGGCAACGGCGCCGGGAGGAAGTAGGCATGTGGCCACTCCGACAGCGGACGCGTGGCGAGTGTGCCGAAGCGTTCTGATCGGAAGTCTTCTCGGCGCATCCTGTCATCATAAGCAAAATGGGCTTTGAGTTATAAGTTCTGATGGAACTTCCAAATGGTCACGCGTTGTCCGTCGTGATCGCACGGCGAACGATGTCGACGGCACTGGCGACCGCACGCTCGCGCACGACGACGACGTCGTGTTCGGACTCGTGGATGAAGACGGTGACACCACGACGAGCACCGCAGTAGTCGACGATGCCGTGCTCGACCTGCGTCCGGAAGGCCTCGCCGTACCCGTGGCGTTCGTAGACGCCTACGTCGTCCTCGGCGATCGGCACCAGGTGCACCCGCAACCGGCCGAGGTTCCGTCGCATGCCGCCGTCGGGGTCGACGTCGAAAGCCCAACCGTTGACGAACACGCGGTCGATCCAGCCCTTGAGCAGCGCGGGCATCGACCACCACCAGACCGGGAACACCAGGACGAGGTCGGTTGCCTGGTCGACACGACGCTGCTCGGCGACGACGTCGGCCGGGGCATCGGTCCCGGTGCGGTAGGTGTGACGGTCGGCGAGGGTGAAGCGCGGGTCGAAGTCCTCGGCGGCCAGATCGGCGATCTCGACGGAACCCGCGGACAACGCGTCGCGCAGACGCTGCGCGAGGTGGCTCGTCAGCGAATCGGGGTCCGGGTGGGCGGTGACGATGAGCGTGGGCACGGTCCATCTTCACCGTGGAGGCTGCCCGGTGCCTGGATCGTCGGCACCACGCCTGGTCATCGGTGCTGAGTCAGAGGGAGACGTCGGCCCACCGCGGGCCGGTCGCGGTGACGACGACACGGCGGGGCTCATCGGGGACCTCGTCCGGGTCTGTGTCCTCAGCGGCGGCGGACCCGGCATCGGCACCGGTGGCCCGGGTGATCTCGACGTCGAGCACGCTGTCGCTGATGCCGTCGACCATGCCGCGGCCCCACTCGACCACGACGATCGACGCATCCCAGTCGAGGTCGAGGTCGTCGAGCTCGACGGGGTCGGACAGCCGGTAGGCATCGACGTGCACCAGGTCCGGGCCGGCGGTGGTGGGGTGCGTCCGGGCGAGGACAAAGGTCGGGCTCGACACCTGACCACGCGCGCCGAGGGCGGCGCCGAGGCCACGGGTCAGCGTCGTCTTGCCGGCGCCGAGCGGCCCGGTCAGCACGACCAGGTCCCCGGCACGCAGGACCGCGGCCAGCCGCGCCCCGAGCTGGCCCATCGCATCGGTGCGGTCGACGGCCGTGTCCAGCAGGACCCGAGCGGCGCCGGTCACGACCGGTCGCCCCGCAGGTACTCCCCGACGTGTCCCTCGATGTCGTGGCCCTCGTAGAACCGTGGCACGCGGGGCCCGATGCGGCAGACGATCTCCTCGCCGATGGTGCCGAGCGCACGGCCCCAGTCGAGGACGGTCATCTCGTCGTGCTCGCCGGTGCCGAACAGGGTCACGGTGTCGCCGGTGCGGACGTCGTCGTCGCCGACGTCGACCAGGAACTGGTCCATGGCCACACGGCCGGCGACCGGGTAGCGCTTGCCGCCGATCGCGACCTCGATGCGGCCCTGCGCCAGACGGGGGACGCCGTCCGCGTACCCGACGGGCACGAGCGCGAGGGTGGTCTCCGAGTCGGTGCGGTACGTGTAGTCGTACGAGACGCCGGTGTCGACGGGCACCCGCTTGGTCTTCGCGACCGACGCCGTCAGGGTCATCACGGGTTCGAGCCCGAGGTCCGCCGCCGAGACACCGTCCGCGCCGGGGATGCCGAACAGGTTCGCGCCCATCCGGACCATGTCCTTGCGGAACTCCTTGCGCTCCAACCCGGCGAGCGAAGCGGCGACGTGCTCCATCGGGAGCTCGAGCCCGAGGTCGTCGGCCCGCTCCACGGCGTCGTCGAAGAGCGCCACGGCGTCGGCGTCGTCCTGGTCCGAGGACTCCGCCAGGTGCGTGTACGCCGCGACGACCTCGATGCGGCCGGCGCGCTGGGCGTCCAGCGCGAGCGACACGAGCGCTGGCCAGGCCGCCGGGGTCGCTCCGTCGCGGTGCAGCCCGGAGTCGAAGCCGAGGTGCACGCGCGCGGGTCGCTGGTCGACGGCGTCGATGACGCGCTGCAGCTCCGGCACGTTCGAGACACCGAGGTCGACGGCGGAGTCGATGGCGTCGCGGAAGTCGAGTGCGGGGTCGTGCTGCCAGGTGAAGAGGTGGACGTCTTCACCGACGCCGATCGACCGCAGACGCAGGGCCGCGGGGACCGTGAGCACCCCGATCCACCGGATGCCGGCGTCCACCGCGGCGAGCGCGATCGGCTCGAGACCGTGGCCGTAGGCGTCGGCCTTCATGATCGCCATGACCGCGACGGGGTCCATCCACTCGCGGACCAGGTCGAGGTTCGCGCGGTAGGCGTCCAGGTCGATCCGTGCCTGGCGCAGGGGTGCGGAGCTCACGTCGTCCTCCGGTGCACGCTGTGGCCGACCCGGGCGACCACCTCGTAGTTGATGGTGCCGATCGCGGCGGCCCAGTCCTCGACCGCGGGGTCGCCGTTCGCCGGGTCGCCCCAGAGCACGGCTTCGTCGCCGATGCTGACGTCGGCGTCGCCGATGTCGACGTGCATGGCGTTCATCGCGACCCGTCCGACCACCGGGAACGTGCGGTCGCCGATCCGGACCGAGACCCGGTTGCCGAAGTCGCGGTCGAACCCGTCGGCGTACCCGAGACCGATGACCGCGAGGCGGGTGTCGGTCGACGCCCGCCAGGTGTAGCCGTAGGACACACCCTCGCCGGCGCGGACGTCGACGGTGCGGAGCACGGCGGCGGTCACACGCATGGCCGGCCGGAGGCCGAGGTCGGCGGAGGTGCGGTCGGCGAACGGGCTCAGGCCGTACAGGGCGAGTCCGACGCGGGACAGGTCGCGGCGCGTCTCCGGCACGGCGATGCTCGCGGCGCTCGCGGCGAGGTGCACCAGGTCGGGCACGATGCCGTTGGCGGCGAGGCCGTCGAGCGCGCGCTGCAGTGCGGCGTCCTGGTCGAGGTCGTCCGTGCGCGACGCGTTCGACAGGTGCGACATCAGCCCCTCGACACGGGTGCGGTTGCCACCACGGGCGAGGGCCCCGGCGGTCGCGAAGAGTTCGGTCCACTCGGACTCGACCGCACCGTTGCGGCTGAGGCCGGTGTCGACGCAGATGTGCACGGCGCCGACCTCGGAGTCGGCAGCGGCGGACAGCTGCTCGACGCTCGACACCGCCGGGGTGATGCCGTACTGCGCTGCCCGGCGGAAGTCCTCGTCCGGGGCGTGCAACCAAGCGAGGATCCGGACGTCCTCGTCGATGCCGCCCTGCCGGAGCGCGACGGCCTCGTCGATGTCCGCGACGCCGAGCCACTCGGCACCGGCGTCGACGAAGGCCCGTGCGGCGTCGAGCGCGCCGTGGCCGTAGGCGTTGGCCTTGACGACCGGGATGACACCGGCCGGTGCGACCTGCTCGGCGATCGTCGCGTAGTTCTCGATCAGCGCTTCACGATCGACCGTGATGCCGGTGAACGCACTCACTTCGTTGTTCCCTCCAGGACCACGAACGCGGTCGCGATCCCTCCATCATGCGAGAGCGACAGGTGCACGCTCGTCACGCCACGCGCATCCGCCACCTGTCGCGCCTGTTGGTGCAGCGTCAGCGACGGGTTGCGCTGGTCGTCCGACACGACCTCGAGGTCCTGCCAGCTGAGCCCGGCACTGGAGCCGAACGCCTTGATCAGGGCTTCCTTGGCCGCGAACCGCGCAGCGAGCGACGCGATCGGCCGTTGTTCGCCGTCGCGGACCTGCTCGGCCGGGGTGAACAACCGCGCACGCATCGCCGGCGTGCGCGACAGCACCCGTTCGAACCGCTCCAGGTCCACCACGTCGACCCCGATGCCGATGATCATCGTGCGACTACTCGACGGTGACCGACTTCGCGAGGTTGCGCGGCTGGTCGACGTCGAGGCCCTTGGCCGCGGCGAGCTCCATGCCGAACATGTGCAGCGGCGCCACGGCGAGCAGCGGCTCGAACAGCGGGGTCGCGAGCGGGATGCGTAGCACCTCGTCGGCGAAGGGCAGCACGGCGGCGTCGCCCTCTTCCGCGATGGCGATCACGCGAGCGCCACGGGCGCGGATCTCCTGGATGTTCGACACGACCTTCGGGTGCAGCGACCGCGGGTCACGCGGCGACGGCACGATGACGAAGACGATCTGCCCGGGCTCGATGAGCGCGATCGGGCCGTGCTTGAGCTCACCTGCGGCGAAGCCCTCGGCGTGGATGTACGCGAGCTCCTTGAGCTTGAGCGCACCCTCGAGCGCGATCGGGTAGCCGACGTGGCGACCGAGGAACAGCACGCTGCGGGTGTCCGCCATCCAGCGCGCCAGGTCCTTGATGCCAGCGGCGTCGTCGATGGTCTGCTGCAGCTTCGGGGCGAGGCCCTCGAGCTCGGCGACCTGCTCGGCGATCTGCTCCGCCGTCATGGTGCCGCGGAGGGTGGCCAGGTGCAGCCCCAGCAGGTACAGCGCGACGCCCTGGGCGATGAAGGCCTTCGTCGACGCGACGGCGACCTCGGGCCCGGCGTGCGTGTAGATCACGGCGTCGGACTCGCGCGGGATCGTCGCGCCCTGGGTGTTGCAGATCGACAGCACCTGCGCGCCCTGCTCGCGGGCGTACTTGACGGCCATGAGCGTGTCCATGGTCTCGCCGGACTGGCTGATCGAGACGACGAGCGTGCGGTCGTTCAGCACCGGGTCGCGGTAGCGGAACTCGTGGGCGAGCTCGACCTCGACCGGGATCCGGGCCCACTGCTCGATGGCGTACTTGCCGAGGATGCCGGCGTACGCAGCGGTGCCGCAGGCGATCACGATGACGCGGTCGACCGTGGCCAGACGCTCGGCGATCGGGTCGAGGTCGGTCAGGGTGACGGCACCGTCGTGCACGCGGCCGAGGATCGTCTTGGCGACGGCCTCGGGCTCCTCGCTGATCTCCTTCGCCATGAACGAGGACCAGCCGCCCTTGTCGGCGGCGGAGGCGTCCCAGTTCACCTCGAACTCGCTCGGGGTGGCCGGGGTGCCGTCGAAGTGGATGACGTCGACGCGGTCGGGGCGGATCGTGGCGATCTCGTCCTGCCCGATCGCGAGCGCGCGCTGTGTGTAGGCGACGAACGCGGCGACGTCCGAGCCCATGAAGTTCTCGCCGTCGCCCAGGCCCACCACGAGCGGGGAGTTGCGACGGGCGCCGACGACGACGCCGGGCTGGTCGGCGTGCACGACGAGGAGCGTGAACGCCCCGTCCAGTCGCTGCACGGCCTGCTGCATGGCGGCGGTCAGGTCACCGGTCTCGCGGAACGCCCGACCGACCAGGTGCGCGGCGACTTCGGAGTCGGTCTCGCTGCGGAACTCGATGCCCTCGGCCTGCAGCTCGGCGCGCAGCTCGGAGAAGTTCTCGATGATGCCGTTGTGGATGAGGGCGAGCTTGTCGCCGTCGGCCAGGTGCGGGTGGGCGTTGCCGTCCGTCGGGCCGCCGTGGGTCGCCCAGCGGGTGTGCCCGATGCCCGTGGTGCCGTCCGGGATCGGCGACGACTCGAGCTCGTCGACGAGGGCCTGGAGCTTGCCCGCCTTCTTGGCGGAGACGAGGTCCCCCGCAGGGTCGACCACGGCGATGCCCGCCGAGTCGTAGCCGCGGTACTCGAGGCGACGGAGGCCACCGAGGAGGACGTCCTGGCTGCTGTTGCTGCCGACGTAGCCGACGATTCCACACATGGAAGCGATCCTACGGTCTGCCTGAGCGCGGACCCTGCGAAGCAGCAGGGCTGGGGATAACGTTTCGGCCATGGGACGCTTTGACGACATCGCCATCACCACGCTGCACGGCGAGGACACCACGTTCGGCTCGTTCGCGGACAAGGCGGTGCTGGTCGTGAACGTGGCGTCGCGGTGCGGTCTCGCTCCGCAGTACGAGCAGCTCGAGGCCCTCCAGAAGCAGTACGGCCCGCGCGGCTTCACGGTCCTCGGGTTCCCGAGCAACCAGTTCCTGCAGGAGCTCGGCTCGTCCGAGGCCATCGACGAGTACTGCTCCACCACGTGGGGCGTCACCTTCCCGATGTCCGAGAAGGTCAAGGTGAACGGCAAGAGCGCGCACCCGCTCTACCAGGCGCTCAAGGAGACCCCGGACGCCGACGGCAAGGCCGGACGGGTCAGCTGGAACTTCGAGAAGTTCCTCGTCGCCCCCGACGGCACCGTCTCGCGCTTCCGTCCGACCACGAAGCCGGACGCCCCCGAGGTGATCGCGGCCATCGAGGCCGCCCTGCCCGCCTGACGCACCGCGTCCTGCGGACGCACACCGAGCACTGGACGGGAGGCCCGGTAGAGGTGAGCCGGTCAGCTCACCTGCACCGGGCCTCCCGTCTGTACGCTCGTCCCCATGCCGATCCCGGAGACCGCCGTCGCGCACCCGACCCCGTTTGTGGAGATCCCGCGGCACGAGTGGTCGCAGCTCGCACCCAAGGAGCACCTGTCGCTCACCGAGACCGAGATCGTGCAGCTGCGCGGGCTCGGCGACCGGCTGGACATGCAGGAGGTGCAGGAGGTCTACCTCCCGCTGTCACGGCTGCTGACGCTCTACGCGGCCGGCGCCCGCAACCTGCACGCGTCGACATCGGCGTTCCTGGGTGACCGAGCCGGACGCACGCCGTTCGTCATCGGCGTCGCGGGCTCCGTCGCCGTCGGCAAGTCGACCGTCGCCCGACTGCTCCGCGAGCTGACGAAGCGCTGGCCGGACACCCCGCGGGTCGAGCTGGTGACCACCGACGGCTTCCTGTACCCGAACGCCGAGCTCGAGCGTCGCGGGATCATGGACCGGAAGGGCTTCCCGGAGTCCTACGACCGTCGCTCCCTGCTGCGGTTCGTCAGCCAGGTGAAGAGCGGCGCGACCGAGGTCCGGGCGCCGTACTACTCGCACCTGGTCTACGACATCGTGCCGGACGCCGAGATCGTCGTCCGCCAGCCGGACATCCTCATCGTCGAGGGCCTGAACGTGCTCGCCCCGCCGGTGCACGGGCGGCTCGCGCTGTCCGACCTGTTCGACTTCACGATCTACGTCGACGCCAAGACCAAGGACATCGAGGCCTGGTACGTCGACCGGTTCCTGGCCCTGCAGGAAGAGGCGTTCTCGAGCCCGGACTCCTTCTTCCACCGGTTCGCCTCGCTGTCGCGCGACGACGCGGTGCGGACGGCGACCGAGGTCTGGCGGGCGATCAACGAGCCGAACCTGCTCGAGAACGTCCTGCCGACCCGGTCCCGCGCGACCCTGGTGCTCAAGAAGGCCGCCGATCACAAGGTGAACTCGGTCCTGCTCCGCAAGATCTAGCGCGGGCGCGCGCGGGTGCGCGCGGGCTTGCACCCCGGTATGGGCGTCGCGCCCCCAAGAGTCGGGGCGCAACGACCGCAGCGGGGCGCGCGACGCAAGCGGGGCGCGACGCGGTCGCGTGCTCGCCCGATTGCGCCCCGGTACGGGCATCGCGCCCCGAAGAGTCGGGGCGCAACGACCGCAGCGGGGCGCGAACGCGGCGCGCGCGCAGCGCGAAGTCGCGCCCGCCCTACGCGGCGTCGAGCGCCAGGCGGTCCTGCACGACGGCGGCGAGCTCCTCGGCGATGCGCTGAGCGTCGTCCTGCGAGGCGGCCTCGACCATCACGCGCACGACCGGCTCGGTACCCGACGGACGGAGCAGGACCCGACCGGTGTCACCGAGCGCTGCTGAAGCCGCGGCGACCGCGTCCTGCACACCCTGGTCGGCGAGACCGTGCCGGTCGACGCCGCGGACGTTGAGCAGCACCTGCGGGAACACCGTCATGCACGAGGCGAGCTCCTGCAGCGACTTCCCGGTGCGCGCCATCTCGGCGACCAGGTGCAGCCCGGTCAGGATGCCGTCGCCCGTGGTGGCGTACTCGTTGAAGATGATGTGGCCGGACTGCTCGCCACCGATGGAGTAGTCGCCCTCGTTCATCTTCTCGAGCACGTAGCGGTCGCCGACGCCGGCCTCGATCACCGTGATGCCCGCGTCTGCCATGGCGCGCTTGAGCCCGAGGTTGGACATGACCGTCGCGACGAGGGTGTCGTCCTTCAGCCGCCCGCGCTCCTGCAACGACAGCGCCAGGATCGCCATGATCTGGTCACCGTCGATGGCGTTGCCCGCGGCGTCCACCGCCAGGCAGCGGTCGGCGTCGCCGTCGTGCGCGATGCCGATGTCCGCGCCGGCAGCCAGGACGGCGCGGGACAGGTTGTCGATGTGGGTCGAGCCGACACCGTCGTTGATGTTCCAGCCGTCGGGCTCGGCGCCGATGAGCGTCACGCGGGCCCCGGCGTTCACGAACACCTCGGGCGAGACGCCGGCGGCAGCACCGTTGGCGCAGTCGAGCACGACGTGGATGCCGTCGAGCCGGTGCGGCAGCGTGCCGAGCAGGTGGACGACGTAGCGGTCCTCGGCGTCGGCGAACCGGGTGATCCGACCGACGTCGATGCCGGTGGGGGTCGGCGCGGAGTGGTCGTGCATGGCCGCTTCGATGCGGTCCTCGACCTCGTCCGGCAGCTTGCGACCACCCGTGGCGAAGAACTTGATCCCGTTGTCCGGGGCGGGGTTGTGCGACGCGGAGATCATCACGCCGAAGTCGGCGTCGATGTCCGCGACGAGGAACGCCGCAGCGGGAGTGGGGATGACCCCGGCGTCGAGCACGTCGACGCCGGCGGAAGCGAGCCCGGCCGCGACGGCGGCACCGAGGAACTCGCCGGAGACGCGCGGGTCGCGCGCCAGGACCGCGCGCGGGCGCGGTCGACCGGACGCCCGGCGGGCGTCGGCATGGTGTCCGTGTGTGAGGACGGCCGCGCTCGCCTGGGCAAGACCCAGTGCGAGCGCGGCCGTCAGCTCGCCGTTGGCGAGACCACGAACCCCGTCGGTACCGAACAGACGCGGCATTGCGATCTTCAGCCGGTGACGACTAGCGCTTCGAGAACTGCGAAGCCTTGCGGGCCTTCTTGAGACCGGCCTTCTTGCGCTCGATGACGCGGGCGTCACGGGTGAGGAAGCCGGCCTTCTTGAGGGTCGCGCGGTTGTTCTCGCGGTCGATCTCGTTCAGCGTGCGGGCGATGGCGAGGCGGAGTGCGCCGGCCTGACCCGAGGGGCCGCCACCGGTGATGCGGGCGACGACGTCGTACGAGCCGAGGAGCTCGAGGACCTTGAACGGGTCGTTGATGAGCTGCTGGTGCAGCTTGTTCGGGAAGTAGTCCTCGAGCGAGCGACCGTTCACGACGAACGTGCCGGAGCCCGGAACGAGGCGAACGCGCGCGATGGCCTCCTTGCGGCGCCCGACGGCACCGCCGGAGACGTTGAGGATCTGACGGGGAGCAGCCTCGGCAGCGGCGGGTGCGCTCTCCGTGGTGAAGCTCTCCGGGGTCTGGTCGAGGGAATCAGCGATCTGAGCCATGAGTTTCTCTATGTCCTTGAAGTCGTCGTGGCCGGAACTACTGTGCGACCTGGTCGAAGATGTACGCCTTGGGCTGCTGCGCGGAGTGCGGGTGCTCCGCGCCGGCGTAGACCTTCAGCTTCTTGAGCTGCTCGCGACCGAGGGTGTTCTTCGGCAGCATGCCGCGGATCGCCTTCTCGACGGCGCGGGTGGGGTGCTTCTCGAGCATCTCCGGGTAAGAGGTCGCCGTCAGGCCGCCCGGGTACCCGGAGTGGCGGTAGTAGACCTTCTTCGCGAGCTTCGAACCGGTCAGGGCGACCTTGTCGGCGTTCACGATGATGACGTAGTCACCCATGTCCATGTGCTGGGCGAAGGTGGCCTTGTGCTTGCCGCGCAGGAGCGCCGCGGCGTGGGTGGCGAGACGGCCGAGGACGACGTCGGTCGCGTCGATGACGATCCAGTCGTGCTGGACGTCTGCCGGCTTCGGTGAGAACGTGCGAGTCACAGGAGTGCTGCTTTCGTGTCGAGGTGAGGAGTCCGTGAATCCCACTCCGGTCGGGGTTCCCCGCGGCAGAAGCCGGCGGAACGCCCGGATGGAGGGCTCATCTGACTGTCCGGCGCGCGTGGCGCACAGACCAAGGCGAGAGCCTAGCCGACGCGGGTCGCGTCGGTCAAACGCAGCCACTGCCGGACGGGAGGCCCGTGGCGGCCTGGCCACGGGCCTCCCGTCCGTCCGTGGGTCGCGCCCACCCCCGCATGGTGAGCAGCAATGGTCGGGTCGCGCACGGCGAACCCGACCATTCCTGCTCACGAAGTGCCCCCGTGGGGCGTGGGGACTACTCCGCGGCGGCCGCGGTCCTCCGGCGGCGGACGATCAGGACGCCCGCACCCGCGGCGAGCAGCAGGAACGCGATGAGCGCACCGACACCGAGGCCCTCGGCACCCGTGAACGCGAGCTGCCCGTCAGCGGTGATCGTGATCGGGGTCCAGCCGATCAGGCTCCCGTCCGCGGCCGTCACCGCGAGGCGGTGTGCACCAGCGGGGGTGTCCGACGGGATCGTGACGCGCACCGTGCCGTCAGCGCCGACCGTCACGGTGCCG
Source organism: Curtobacterium sp. VKM Ac-2887 (assembly GCF_015350935.1). Taxonomy (NCBI): domain Bacteria; kingdom Bacillati; phylum Actinomycetota; class Actinomycetes; order Micrococcales; family Microbacteriaceae; genus Curtobacterium; species Curtobacterium sp. VKM Ac-2887. The sequence goes on from NZ_JADKSB010000001.1 coordinate 161,490, forward strand.
AGCAGCGTCGGGGTCGAGTACAGCCACACGTTCACGACGTCACCCGCGTACTGCGTGCCGACGGTCACCGTGATGGTCTCCCCCGCACGAGCCGACGACGGCGCCGAGACGCTCCCGCGGTTCGCGTCGGTCAGACCGGTCTCCGACGGGGCCACCGGCGGCACCGTGCTCGGCGCGGACGGGGTCGGAGCAGGGGTCGGCTTCGACGTGGGCGTCGGGGTCGGGGTCGGGGTCGAGCCGCCGTCACCCGGCGTCGGGGTCGGGGTCGGCACCGGAGTCGGGTCGGTCCCGGGGTCCGTGCCGGCAGCGTCGAGGTCGAACCCGACCAGGATCGGGTCGTGGTCGCTCGCGCGGAACACGTCGTCGGTGTACAGGTCCGACGCGTTGTAGTTGTAGCGGCTGTACTCCAGACCCACCGACTCGACCGAGTTGATGTTCCAGATGTCCACGCCCGTGACCGTCTCGAGCGCGGCCTTCGACGCGAACACGTGGTCCAGCGAGCCACTCAAGCCGGAGAACACGTACGAGTACTCGGTGGCGTCGAGTGCCGGGCCGAGGTCGGTGTAGCCGGCGTCGTCGAGGACGACCACCGGGTCCTCCTTGCTGTAGGCGTTGAAGTCGCCGAGCATGAAGACCTTGTCGGTGCCGTACTGCGCCTGCATGTCGGTGGAGAAGGTCACGAGGGCCTTCGCCTGGCGCACCCGGTCGGCGTTGGAGGCGCCCTGGCCGTCACCCTGGTCGGCGTTCTCGCCGGTGCCGGAGCCCTTCGACTTGAAGTGGTTCGCGATCACCAGGAAGTCGTCGTCCGCGGTGCCGCCGACGGGGCGGAACGCGTCCGCGACGGGCTGCCGGGCGTTCGTGAAGGCGTCGTCGAGCAGGATCGTCGACTCGCCGACGGGTTCGACGCGGTCCTGCTTGTAGATGAGCGCGAGGCGGATGACGTCCTCGCTCGCCGGGACGGTCGCGGGCGACTTCGCGTAGGCCCAGGTGTCCTCGCCGGTGGCGGCGTTCAGGGCGTCGACGAGCGTGGCGACCGCGGCGTCCCGGTCCTGGCCGAAGCGCGCCGAGTTCTCGATCTCCTCGAGCGAGACGACGTCGGCACCGAGGCCGTTGATCGCCTTGACGATCTTGACCTGCTGGCGCAGGAAGTCCTCTTCCTCGGCAGCACCGCGGGCGTCGCAGCCGGAGTTCACCGTGACGGGGTCGCCCGCACGGTCGGTGTAGTACGAGCAGCCGGTGAGCTGGTCACCCGTGGTCGGGAAGTAGTTCAGCACGTTGAACCCGGCGAGCTTGAGGTCGCCGCCGACGTCCTGCGGCTTTGCCTGGCGCACGTTCGAGAACGACGCGGGCAGGTCCGCCGCCGGGGTCGCACCGGTGATCGGCGCGGTCGGCTGGAACTTCCACCCGCTGTTGCGGTAGTCGAGGACGACCGGACCCTCAAACGTGGCGGTCGCACCGACGGTGACCGGGCCCTGGGTGAGCCAGGACACCGGGATGCCCTGGTTGGCCTTCGTCAGGAAGTTGGTGCTGGCACCGTCGTCGAGCGTGACCTTGCGCGCGGCGTTGGACGCCGCGGCGGCCGTCGCCTCGGCGCTGCCCGGACGACCGACCTCGGTCGGCTGGACGAGGCGGCCGGCACCGCTGGCGAGCACGACCTCGCCGTACTGGTTCGTCGTGTAGTTGTCGGCGACCGTGAAGGAGCCCTGCGGGGCGATGAGCATGCTCTCGAGCGACTCGCGCTGCGCGTCCGACGACGGGAACGCGACCGCGGCGGGCTGCGGAGCGACGACGGCGTCGCTGAGCTTCTCGAGCGAGGATGCCCCCGACACCGTCAGCTCGGTCAGGCCGAAGTACTCGGAGACCGCACCGGTGACCCGCACGTGGTCGCCCTCGGCCACCAGCCCGGCGGTCGCGGACGAGAAGACGAAGACGGCGTCGGACGCGGTGTGGGTGCTGAAGTCGATCGCGCCGCCGGTCCCCGGGGTCTGGATCGTGTAGCCGTTGAAGCCGCCGGACGCGTACACCGCGGTGACGACACCGTCGGTGGTGACGGTCTTGCCGGCGTAGGGCGAGGTGTCCGTGGCGCCCTGCAGCTGGGCGATGGTCACGGCCTCGGCGGGGGTGCCGGGGTCCGTCGGCTCCGTCGGATCGGTCGGGTCTGTGGGCTCGGTCGGGTCGGTCGGCGCAGCCGTCTCACCCGCGGCGTTCCGCGGGGTCAGGGTCGTCGTCACCGAGAAGTCCGCGCCGTTGTCGTCGGTGTCCTTCGTGCCCTGGCGGACCAGGCCGTTCGGCACGGCGTTCGCCCCCTCGACGGTGCGCACGGTGCCCTCGAAGGTGTTCGAGGCGCCGTAGCCGAGCAGGTCGACGACGCCAGCGGTGCCGGTCGTCACGGGACCCGCGGCGAGCGCCACCGGCGTGGAGGCGTCGGACAGCACGAGCGTGCCCGTGGTTCCGGAGGGGTTCAGCGAGGCGGTGTCGTCCGCCGTCGGCAGGTCCGCTCCGACCGGGGTGGCGCCGCCGTTGCCGGCCATCGACACCAGGAACGTGCCCTCGGCCGGCACCGTCCCCTCGAGCGCGCTCGTCGAGAAGGCGCCGGAGCTCGTCGCCGAGCGGTACTGCAGCGACCAGCCGTCGAGCGACACCGGGGCGTCGGTCGGGTTGCCGATCTCGATGAACTTCTGGTTGTAGAAGGCGCCGTTGCTGCCCGCCTTCAGGTAGGCCTCCTCGATGACGAGGCCACTCCCCTCGGGGTTCGCGGTCGCTGCGGTGACGGTGACGAGCGGGGCCGCGAGGAGTGTCGCGGCAGCCGTGGCGCACAGCAGAGTGCGCCCGAGGGAGTTGGGCATGCCCGCACGCTACCGACCTGCGGAGTCCCTCAGGTTGCGTCGAGGTAAATGATTGCGTTCGGCAACATCAGGACCGGGCGTTCACTCCCGCCGCGCCCGCGTCTGCTCCGCCCGCCCCGCGAGCTCCTCGTCGGCCGGGTACCCCACCTCGGTCAGCGTCAGCCCCTTCGCCGGCGCCGTCTTGAACGCGCTCGTCCGCGTCTCGGCGACGCGGAGCTCCTCGAGCCGTTCCGGCCCGAACCGTCCCTCGCCGACGGCGATGGTCGCCCCCACCATCGCGCGCACCATGGAGTGGCAGAACGCATCGGCCTGGAGGCGCGCCACCAGCACGCCGTCCGGCTCGCGGTCCCAGCGGAACTCCTGCAACGTCCGGATGGTCGTCGCGCCCTCGCGCGGCTTGCAGAACGTCGCGAAGTCGTGCAGCCCCAACAGCGTCAGCGCACCGCGCTCCATCGCTGCCGGGTCGAGGCTCGCCCCGTGCCAGACCGTGTGCCCGCGCCGACGTGGATCGCGCGGGGCGTCGGCGTCCGCGATCCGGTACTCGTACCGTCGCCAGAGCGGCGAGAACCGTGCGTCGAACCCGTCGGGTGCGACCGACGCCCGGGTGACGACGACGTCGCCCTCGGGTGCCGCGATGCCGTTCACGCGTTTGACGAGCCCGTCCAGCGGCGAGCGCCCCGTGCCGCGTTTGGCGCTGAGCGCGTCCCACTGCTCGGCGGAGAGGTCGAGGTGGGAGACCTGCCCGGTGGCGTGCACGCCGGCGTCGGTGCGTCCGGCGACGGTGAGCAGTGGCGGCTCGCCCCACCGGGTGAAGACGGTGGCGAGGGCGGCCTCGAGCGCGCCCTGCACGGTCCGCAGCCCGGGCTGCCGGGCCCACCCGGAGAACGCGGCCCCGTCGTACGCGATGTCCAGCCGCAGCCGGATCCCGGCAACCTCGCCGCCGCTCTGCGGGCCCGCCGTCTCGTCCACGCGACCACCGTACCGGGGCCGCACCGCGCCTCCCGGCAGCCGGCGGACACCCGTTTACGCAACCGAAGGCCGCTGCGCCGCTGACGCGCGCTGTCCACCGGTGTCAGCGCCACGTCAGTGCCGCGTGAGCGCCCCGCGGCACCATCGTCCTCGACATCTACGAAAGGACATTTCGATGACCACGACACCGCTCGCGGTGGAGGCCTCCGGCCTCGTGAAGACCTTCGGGACGAACCGCGCAGTGGACGGTGTCGACCTCCGTGTGGAGGCCGGCACGGTCTACGGCGTGCTCGGTCCCAACGGCGCCGGCAAGACCACCACCATCTCCATGCTCGCGACCCTGCTCAAGGCGGACGGCGGCGAGGCCCGGATCTTCGGGCACGACGTCCGGCGCGAGGCGCAGACGGTCCGCACCCTGATCGGGGTGACCGGTCAGTACGCCAGCGTCGACGAGACGCTCAGCGCGACCGAGAACCTGGTGATCTTCGCGCGCCTGCTCGGGCTGTCCCGCGCGGACGCGAAGCGGAAGGCCGTGGAACTGCTCGAACGCTTCGGGCTGACCGAGGCCGCGTCACGCCCGCTCAAGGGCTTCTCCGGTGGCATGCGTCGCAGGCTCGACCTGGCTGCGAGCCTCATCGCGCAGCCGCCGCTGATCTTCCTCGACGAGCCGACGACGGGGCTCGACCCCCGCACCCGTGCGCAGATGTGGGACACCATCCGCGAGCTCGTGGCGACGGGTTCGACGGTGCTGCTGACGACGCAGTACCTGGATGAAGCGGACCAGCTCGCCGACCGCATCGCGGTCATCGACCACGGCAAGGTCGTCGCCGAGGGCACGAGCGACGAGCTGAAGGCCTCGATCGGCAGTTCGTCGCTGCAGCTCCGCCTGACCGATGCGCTCCGGCTCGACGCCGCGCGCACGATCGTCCGGAACACCCTCGGTGTCGACGCGGTGGCCAGCCCCGAGGGCTCGCGTCTCACCGCACCGATGTCGGACCCCGACCGCGTGACGGACCTGCTGGTGTCGTTCCGCGAGGCCGGCATCACCCTCGCCGAGATGAGCGTGCAGAAGCCCACCCTCGACGAGGTCTTCCTGACGATCACCGGCGCACCGGCGACCACCGACGACGACGGCACCGACGACGACAACGACAGCACCGACCGCGAACTCGCAGGGAGCATCGCATGACCACCCTCACCACCACCACGGGCACCGCTGCTCCCCGGATCACCCCGCGCCCCGGCGTCGGTGCGACCGGCCTCGGCGCCACCGTCCGGCAGTCGCTCACGATGGCGTACCGCGGGCTGATCAAGGTCCGGCGCACCCCGGAGCAGCTGTTCGACGTCACCCTGATGCCGATCATCTTCACCGTGATGTTCACGTACATCTTCGGTGGTGCGATCGCGGGTGACGTCGCGAGCTACCTGCCGATCATCATCCCCGGCATCCTGGTCCAGACGAACATCACGTCGTCGATCGTCACCGGCGTGCAGCTGCGCGAGGACATGGACAAGGGCGTCTTCGACCGCTTCAAGTCCCTGCCCATCGCCCGGATCGCCCCGCTCGCGGGTGCGCTGCTCGCCGACACCGTCCGGTACGCGATCGCCACGACGATCACCTTCACGGTCGGCATCATCATGGGTCTGCGTCCGGCCGGCGGCTTCGGTGCGGTCGTCCTGGCCGGGTTGCTGGTCATCGTCGTCGCGTGGGCGATCAGCTGGATCTTCGCCTACTTCGGCGTCGTCGCGCGGACGGCGTCGAGCGTCTCCGGCATCTCCAACATGGTGCTGTTCCCGCTGACGTTCCTGTCGAACGCGTTCGTGCCGGCGGACACCCTGCCGGACTGGCTGCGCTGGTTCTCCGAGGTGAACCCGATCTCGCACCTCATCACGGCGGTCCGCGAGCTCGTGAACCACGGCACGGTGGGCGTCGACCTCTGGATCAGCCTGCTCGGCGCAGCGGTCGTGGTCGCGGTGTTCGCGCCACTGACGGTCCGCGCGTACATGCGGAAGGCCTGACGGGCGCCGGTCAGCGCACGCGGAACCGCAGCTCCTCGAGCAGGAGCCGCGCCTCCGAGACGGCCTCGGTCCGGTTCGATCCGGCCGAGGCCGTCTCGGCGTCCGCCAGCACCGCGTCGCCGAGGGCGTCGGCCAGCACCGACCGCATCCGTGGGTGCGCGAGCACACCGAAGTCCTGCCGCGAACCGAGTCGGGTCGCCAGCCCCCAGCAGCGAGCGGCGTGCTCCGGCTGTCCGTCACGGGCGGCGGCGAGCGCCAGGCCGAGCAGGGCGGTCCCGATCACGGGCAGGTCCAGCCACCACGGGTGGACGCGGAGCATCACGAGCGCACCGACGCGCAGGCGTCTCGCGACCGCCACGTCGTCGACCGGGAGGCCCGGCGCGGCTCCGTCGGACCGGCGCACCGCCGCCTCGTCCCGCGCCGCGATCCGCGCCGAGCCCGCCATGAGCGTCCAGTGCGGCGTCTGCTTCCGCAGGGGCAGCACGGAGTCCCAGGCGCGGGCGTACTCCGCCGCCGCGTCGTCGAGGGCTCCTTCCCAGCGCGAGCACTCCGCACCGATGGCCATCGCGAGCACGCCGATCTGCACCCGGTCCTCGTCGAACCCGCCGCGGGCCTCGACCGGACGGTGCTGCAGGTCGTCGGCGACCTGCCGGGCACGCACGACGTCGCCGGTGCTCGCGGCGCAGAGGCCGACGGTCCAGCCGATCTCGTACAGGTCGTCGTCGGCCCCGAACCGTTCGAGTTGCTCGCGGGCGACCTCGGCGGACCGCAGGGCGTCGGCGTGCCGGCCGGTCTGCGCCAGGAGCTGGGTCATGGTGACGGCGATCGACCCGGTGGTCCAGGCGTCGTCGCTCGACCGCGAGAGCGTCTCGGCGCGGGTCGCGTACCGCAGGGCGACGGCGGACTCCCCGTCGTTCTCGGCGAGCGGCGCGCTGAGCATGTTCGCCAGGCAGGCGACCCCGGGCTCCGGGTCGTCGCGGTAGCGGGCGAGCAGGGCGTACCCGTCGGCCGGTCGCCCCAGGGTGAGGAGCAGCGCTGCCTGGGCGTCGAGCACCGCGAACCCGGTGGTGCCGTCGCGCATCACGCGGCGCAGGGTCGACACGGCCAGGGCTGCGGTGCGCTTGTCGCTGAACGCGGACGACCCGCCGGTGACGACGAGTCCGAGCACGGTCGCGGCACGGTCCGCGGTCGCCGGTCCGGTACGGCGCAGGACCGGGACGACCTCGGGGCCGAGTGCGACGACCTCGCCGTGGGCCCCGCGCAGCGACCAGTAGCCGCCGAGGGCCGCGAACAGGTGCGCGACCGCCGCGGTGTCGTCGGCTGCCAGGCTCCAGCGGAGCAGCGTGACGAGGTTGTCGGATTCGCGGGCGACCTCGCGGAACCGCTCGAGCTGGGCGGAACCCGTGATCGTGAGCAGGTTGCGCTCGGCCGCGAACCCACGGCCCCAGCTGATCATGGCCGCACGGACGTCCTCGGTGGCGCCGCGGTCCCCCAGCCGGGCCGCACCGAACTCCCGCACCGTCTCGAGCAGCCGGTACCGCACGGGCTCGCCCTCGTGCTCGACGAGCTGCACGAGCGACTGCTCCACGAGCTCGGCGAGGTCGTCGAGCGCGTCGGCCCTGCGGTCCGGGGCCGCGACGGCCTCGACCGCATCGACCGCGAGTCCGTCCGGGAAGAGCGCCAGCCGGGTCAACAGGTCCTGGGCCCCGTCGTCGAGCAGGCGCCAGCTCCACTCGATCACGGCGAGCAGGGTGCGGTGCCGCTCCGGGGCGCTCCGGTCGCCGCCGCGCAGCAGCGCGAACCGGTCGTCCAGCCGGCGCTCGATCTCGTCGGTGCTCATCCCCCGGATGCGTGCAGCCGCGAGCTCGATGGCCAGCGGTGACCCGTCGAGCCGCGTGCAGATCCGGCGCACCGCGTCCACCGGCAGCACGGCTCCGGGTCGTGCGGCCCGCGCCCGCTCGGTGAACAGCCGGACGGCTGCCCCGTCGGCCTCGACGGGCAGGGGCGCGAGGGGAGCCACGACCTCGCCGGCGATGGCGAGCGGCGCGCGCGACGTCGTCAGGATCCGCAGCTCGGGCACGGTCGCGAGCAGGTCCGCGGCGAAGGCGGCGACCTCGGCCACCAGGTGTTCGCAGTTGTCCAGGACGAGCACGGTCGGCCCGTCGGCGAGTGCCCGCACGACGCGGGTGCGCAGGTCGGCCGCGACGGCGTCCCGGAGCGACCTGGTGGAGCGGAACTCGGCGATCCCGAGCAGCGCGCCGAGGGCCGGCACGATGTCGTCGGCCGTGGCGAGCGGCGCGAGCTCGAACACGACGACGCCCTGTGTCGGCGGCAGGCCGGCGGCGACCGCCTGCGCGAGGCGGGTCTTCCCCAGCCCACCCGCACCGAGGATCGTGACCAGCCGTCCGGCGGACAGCAGGTCCGAGACGGCGGCGAGGTCGGCCTCCCTCCCGACCAACGTGTTCGGCGCAGCACGCAGGCCGACGCGGCGGACGCTGCCCGTGGCGGGGCCGGACCGACGCAGCAACTCGGCGTTGAGGCGGACGAGGTCGGCCGAGGGGTCGGCGCCGAGTTCGTCGGCGAGGCGGTCACGGTGCGCCGCGAAGGCGGCCAGGGCCTCGCTCGTGCGGCCCGCCGCGGCGAGGGCACGCATCGAACCGGCGACCGCGACCTCGTCGTAGGGGTTGGCGACGGCCTCCGCCGCCCAGAGTGCGGCGGCCTCGTCGGCGTCGCCCTCGTCGAGCAGTGCGCCGCCGAGCGCGCGCCGGAGTGTCCGCCGGAGCGCTGCCGCTCGGTCCGCGAGTGCGGCGCCCAGGTCGCCGTCGACGTCGGCGCCCGGTTCACCACGCCAGAGGTCGAGGGCCGCACGGACCGCTGCCGGCTCCGCCTCGCCCACCGCACGCTCGGCACGGGCGAGGTCGACGTCCTCGGGACCGCCGCCCAACGCGTACCCGGTGCTCGTCGACACCACGAGGCCGTCCGCCACGCTCCGGCGCAGTCGGGACACGAGCGTCTGCAGCGCTGCACGGGCACCCCGCGGCTGCACGTCCGGCCAGAGGTCGTCGATCAGGGACTCGGTGGTCAGGGCGTGGCCGCGCGCGAGTACCAGCGCCGTCACGAACGACCGAGCGAGCGCACCGGGCACCGGCGACTGCCGGCCGTCCGCACCCGTCACCGTGACCGGTCCGAGGACGTTGATTCGGGGCGGGACGGTCACGGTGCGAGTCTACGGAGCGCCGGTGTCACGGGGTCCTCGCGTCAGCCGCGCGGACGGTGGAACGCCGACGGCCCCGTGCGGGTGTCGAGGTTGTCCGTCGCACGGCGCTCGGACTCCACGATGCCGCGGAGTGCCACGAGCGCGGACGCCGTCACCGCGACGTGCGAGGGGTTCTCGCGCGAAGCGTCGAGCGCCTGCTCGAGTCGCTCGATCGCCTTGTCGCCTTCGTCCTCGGGGCACTCCCCGCGGATCATGCACGCGAGCTGACGGAGCGCCTCCGTGAGGGGCTCGGTGAACGCCGGATCCGGACGCCCGATGTTCGCCGACACCGGACCCGACCGGGCGACGAGCTCGGTGAGGTCCGTCGTGTACCAGGCGACCCGTTCGAGCGCCCGGAAGCGTGCCCCGTCCTGCTGGAGCCGAGCCCGTGACCCGCGGAGCGCCCCGCGGGGGTTGATCTTCCGGCTCTCGTGCGCGACGGACACCCGCGCGCGCACGTCGGCGATCGCACGGTCGAGCTTGTCCTGCTGCCGGTTCCAGGCGTCCTCGTCGCGTTTGCCGGTCTCCAGCACGCGCGCGAGCCCCTCGAGGTGCTCGGCCAACACGGCGTTCACCTCGTCGATCCGACGTTCGGCGTCCCAGAAGTGCAGCGGTGGGAACACCAGGAAGTTCACGAGCAGGCCGACGACGACGCCGACGCCCATCTGCACCAGGTACCCGAACGAGTAGCCTTCGGCGTTCGCCCCGCCGACGAGCAGCACGAACAACGCCGCCGTCGAGACCCAGGTGCTGCCCTCGCCGAGCACCCGGAACCCGCCGACGAGCACGCCGATGCCGACCGCCAGGGCCACGGCGAGGATCCCCGGGTCGCCCACGATCATCGTGAAGCCCGCGACGGCGATGCCGAGCAGGATGCCGACGAGCGTCTGGATGCCGTTGCGCAGCCCCGCGTAGACCGTCGTCTGCATCGCGACGATCGCCCCGAGCGGTGCGTAGTACGGGTAGTCGGACGCGACCCCGGGCACGTGCCTGGCGATGAACCAGGCCAGTGCCGCGGCGCCGGCGGCCTTGGCTGCGTGCAGCAGTCGCGGCTGCGTGCCGGACGTGCGGCTCCACCGCCACGCGCGGCGACCGACGCCCGCGATGTGTTGGAACTCCATGTGGTGACTCTCCCTGTCGGGCGGACACGCTACGGGGCGCCCACTGGGAAGGCGACGGTCCTGCGTTCTCCGGACGTCGGGGAGCAGGGGTAGCGCTCCCGAACGCGACGAAGCCCCCGCGACCTGGGTCGCGGGGGCTTCGTGGTGACGCGGGGTCCTACTTGGTGTCGTCGCTCTTCTCGGCGGCGTCGGCCTCGACCTCGGCGGCAGCCTCGGTCTCGGTCTCCGACTCGACCGGCGCGGACTCCTCGGTGGTCTCGGTCGCCTCGACCGGGGCCTCCTCGGTGGTCTCGTCGGCAGCCGGCTCCTCGACCGGAGCGGCGGCGGCCGGAGCCGCGGTGCGCTTCACCGGGGCGGGCGTGCCCGACACCGGCTCGAGGACGAGCTCGATCGACGCCAGCGGGGCGTTGTCGCCCTTGCGGAAGCCGAGCTTCGTGATGCGGGTGTAACCGCCCTGACGGTCCTCGACCTGCGGGGCGATCTCCGTGAACAGCGTGTGCACGACGGACTTGTCGCGCAGGGTCGCGATGACCCGACGACGAGCGTGCAGGTCGCCGCGCTTCGCGAACGTGATGAGCCGCTCGGCGACCGGACGGAGGCGCTTGGCCTTCGTCTCGGTGGTCGTGATGCGGCCGTGCGTGAAGAGGGCGTTGGCGAGGTTGCTCAGGAGCAGGCGCTCGTGAGCGGGACCGCCACCGAGGCGGGGGCCCTTGGTGGGCTTCGGCATGTCAGTTCTCCAGTGGTGAAAGTGGTGCGCGCGGTGTCAGCGCGCTTGCGCGTGAGCGCGAGATCAGTTGTTGGACTCGTCCTCGTCGTACCCGCTGTAGAAGTGGGCGCCGTCGAATCCGGGGACGGTGTCCTTGAGGGACAGGCCGAGCTCGGTGAGCTTGTCCTTGACCTCGTCCACCGACTTCTGACCGAAGTTGCGGATGTTCATGAGCTGCGTCTCCGACAGGGCGACGAGCTCGGACACCGTGTTGATGCCCTCGCGCTTCAGGCAGTTGTAGCTGCGGACCGACAGGTCGAGGTCCTCGATCGGGGTCTGCAGCTCGTTCGACAGGACAGCGTCGACCGGCGCGGGGCCGATCTCGATGCCCTCTGCGGCCGTGTTGAGCTCGCGAGCGAGCCCGAACAGCTCGACCAGCGTGCGACCGGCCGACGCGATGGCGTCGCGCGGCGTGATCGCCGGCTTCGACTCGACGTCGACGACCAGGCGGTCGAAGTCCGTGCGCTCACCGGCACGCGTCGCCTCGACGCGGTAGGTGACCTTGAGGACCGGCGAGTAGATCGAGTCGATCGGGATCTGACCGGCCTCGGAGAACTCGGAACGGTTCTGCGTGGCCGAGACGTAGCCGCGGCCGCGCTCGATCGTGAGCTCGAGCTCGAACCGCGCGGTGTCGTTCAGGGTCGCGATGACGAGTTCCGGGTTGTGGATCTCGACGCCGGCCGGAGCGGAGATGTCCGCTGCGGTGACCTGACCGGCACCCTGCTTGCGCAGGTACGCGGTGATCGGCTCGTCGTGCTCGCTGGAGACGACGAGGCTCTTGATGTTGAGGATGATCTCGGTGACGTCTTCCTTCACACCGGGAACGGTGCTGAATTCGTGGAGGACACCGTCGATGCGGATGCTGGTGACAGCCGCGCCGGGGATCGAGGAGAGGAGCGTGCGGCGCAGCGAGTTGCCGAGGGTGTAACCGAAGCCCGGCTCGAGCGGCTCGATGACGAAGCGCGAGCGGTGCTCGGAGATCGACTCCTCGGTCAGGGTGGGGCGCTGTGCAATGAGCACTGTGGGATTCCTTTCGGCGAAGTGTCCGCTATATGACACTTGGCGGTACGACGGGGCCGCGTGGGCCCCGACGGGTCTGTTGAGTTGTGATCACGCGCACCGATGTGCGCGATCGAACGACCAGGAATGGCCGCGGGCCCTGCCCGACCCCGTCAGGGGACGAGCAGGGCGCGGCCGGTTGCTCCTCGCGTCAGACGCGACGACGCTTCGGCGGGCGGCAACCGTTGTGCGCCTGCGGAGTGACGTCGTTGATCGAACCGACCTCGAGGCCAGCGGCCTGGAGCGAACGGATCGCGGTCTCGCGGCCCGAACCCGGACCCTTCACGAAGACGTCGACCTTCTTGACGCCGTGCTCCTGCGCCTGACGCGCAGCGGACTCGGCGGCGAGCTGCGCCGCGAACGGCGTCGACTTGCGCGAACCCTTGAAGCCCACGGCACCCGAGGACGCCCAGCTGAGGACGGCACCCGACGGGTCGGTGATGCTGACGATCGTGTTGTTGAACGTGCTCTTGATGTGGGCCTGGCCCACTGCGACGTTCTTCTTCTCCTTGCGGCGCGGCTTGCGCGCGGCAGTCTTGGGGGTAGCCATCGGGGTCTCCTATCGAGCCTTCTTCTTGCCTGCCACGGTGCGCTTCGGTCCCTTGCGGGTACGCGCGTTGGTCTTGGTGCGCTGACCGCGCACCGGGAGACCACGACGGTGGCGAAGACCCTCGTAGCTACCGATCTCGACCTTGCGACGGATGTCGGCTGCCACCTCGCGGCGGAGGTCACCCTCCACCTTGAAGTTGCCCTCGATGAAGTCACGGAGGGCGACGAGCTGGTCGTCGGTCAGGTCCTTGACGCGGATGTCACCGGAGATACCGGTCTCGGCGAGTGCCTGGACCGCGCGGGTACGGCCGACGCCGTAGATGTACGTGAGTGCGATCTCCACGCGCTTCTCGCGCGGGATGTCGACGCCTGCTAGACGTGCCATGTGATGGCTGCTCCTGTTGTCGATGGAGGTGTGGAGCAGTACCGGTGCCCGGGCCTCCGACCCGAGGTGTCCCCCGGCCGTCGTGCGACCGGGTTCTGGTACTGCGTTGTCGATCTTCAGTTGTGGGTCGTGCTCGAGCAGCCTGCTGTCCGAGGGACAGCGTCGGCGCCGGTCACGCGCCCGGGACTAGCCCTGGCGCTGCTTGTGACGCGGGTTGCTCTTGCAGATCACCATGACGCGGCCCTTGCGGCGGATCACTCGGCAGTGCTCGCACATGGGCTTGACGCTGGGGTTGACCTTCATTGTTCTTTCCTCGTGCTCGCTGGCTTCGTGCGCGGCAGGATTGCCGAGCCGTTCCTTTCCAGCTCGCGGATCACTTGTAGCGGTAGACGATCCGGCCGCGGGTCAGGTCGTACGGGCTCAGCTCCACGATCACGCGGTCCTCGGGGAGGATGCGGATGTAGTGCTGGCGCATCTTCCCGGAGATGTGCGCGAGGACCTTGTGTCCGTTCGTCAGCTCAACGCGGAACATCGCGTTGGGCAGAGCTTCGAGCACCGAGCCTTCGATCTCGATGACGCCGTCTTTCTTGGCCATAGCCTCACTGTCGCTTGGTTGTGGAACAGGTGTGATCCCCGAACCGGTCTGCGGGTCGGTCGCCACACCCGAGAGGGCATGACACACCAAAGATCGATCTTATGTGGTAAACCCGCAATTGCCAAGTGCAGGCGCGGCACGCCCCCTCACCTGGGGCTTCCGCGAGCACGCCTGAGTGTTCCACAGTGGTTTGACGGCGTGCTCCGGGCCGGAGCTTGTGCCCGGACCGTAGCGTTGCTCCGCAGCCACGTCCGCCGCCCACGTACCCTGCGCGGACCACCGAACGGAGACCACGTGCCCGACGCCACACGACGCCCCTTCGCCGCACACGGCAAGCAGGCCCGCCGTCGCGGCTGGACCACACTCGTGACCGTCGTGGCCTCGGCGCTGGCCGTCGTGCTCGTGAGCGGGACGAGCGTCGCCGCCATCGCCGGCGCCCAGCTGGCGACCGCACCGCAGACCGTGCAGCTCAGCACCGACGACCAGAGCACCGCGAAGACCGCCGACATCACGGCGATCAAGGGCGGGGCGAACATCCTGCTCATCGGCAGCGACACCCGCGTCGGACAGTTCGACTCCGACGAGGACGTCGAGGGCGCCCGCAACGACGTCACGATGCTCATCCACATCTCCGAGGACCACCAGCAGCTCACCGCGGTCAGCTTCCCCCGCGACCTGATGGTCCCGATCCCGGCCTGCACCAACCCCGCGAGCGGGACGACCTACCCGGCCTCGACCTCCGCCATGTTCAACACGGCGCTCGGCAACGGTGGCGTCTCGTGCGTCGTCGACACCGTCGAGAACCTCACCGGCCTGAGCATCCCCTACGCCGGGCTCATCACCTTCGACGGCGTGATCGAGATGTCGAACGCGCTGGGCGGCGTCGACGTCTGCGTCGCGGAGCCCATCGACGACACCTTCACCGGTCTGCACCTCACCGCCGGCTCGCACAACCTCGAGGGCTCCGACGCCCTCGCGTTCCTGCGCACCCGCCACGGCGTCGGCGACGGCAGCGACCTGGCCCGGATCAGCTCGCAGCAGGTGTTCCTGTCGGCGCTGCTCCGCAAGGTCACCTCCGACGGCACCCTGTCGAACCCCATCACGCTCTACAAGCTCGCCGGCGCGGCCCTGTCGAACATGACGCTGTCCGACGGCCTGGCCCAGACCCGCACCCTCGTCGGCCTCGCTTCGGCACTGCGCGGCATGAGCACCGCCAACATGCTCTTCGTGCAGTACCCCGTCGCCGACGACCCCGACGACAGCGCGCGGGTGATCGTCGACCAGGAGACCGCCCACACGCTCAACGTGGCGCTGCAGAACGACGTGAAGTCCTCGCTGAGCGACTCGAGCACCGGGCGCGCATCCGAGGAGTCACCGACCGCCGGGGGCACCGCGACGACCGCACCGTCGACCGGCACCACGCCGTCCGACACGGCGTCGTCGCCCGCGTCGAGCGGCGCATCGTCGGGCACGTCGTCCGCACCGAGCTCGTCGGCCACGAGCACGGCGACGTCGACCCCGCTGCCCTCGTCGATCACCGGACAGAGCGCCTCCGAGCAGACCTGCTCCGTCGGCAACTGACCGCACCCCAGACGCCGTCGTCCTGGCACGACGCCCCCGAACGCACGAGACGCCGCCGGATCCGACGGCGTCTCGGCGTCTTGCCGGCGCCTCGGCGTCTTGCCGGCGTCTCCGCACGACGACGGCGTCTCGCGCGGCCGTGGACGTGGGACCGCCGAGCGCGCGCTGCGGGACGGAGCTGCGCCGAGCCTCCCGGTCGGGGTGTGCGGCCGGTAGTGGCGTGTCGGACTGGAGGCCCGTCCTACGGGATCGGGACGGGCGTCACGCCCAGCGGGGCCAGGCCCGCAGCGCCGCCGTCGGCGGCCGTCAGGACCCACACGCCGTCGGCGTGCACCGCGACGCTGTGCTCCCAGTGCGCGGCATCCCCGCCGTCCATCGTGCGGACGGTCCAGTCGTCGTCGTCCGTCGAGCTGTCGATCGTGCCCGCGGTGACCATCGGCTCGATGGCCACCACCAGGCCGGGCTTCACCGCCGGACCGGCACCGCGGACGCGGTAGTTGAAGACCGGCGGGTCCTCGTGCATGGAGCGACCGATGCCGTGCCCCGTGTAGTCCTCGACGATGCCCCAGGCGCCGGTCTCGTCGATCGCGTCCTCGACCGCGGAACCGACCTCGTGCAGGTTCTTCGCGTGGGCGAGCGCCGCGATGCCGTGCCAGAGCGATCGCTCCGTGGTGTCGCAGAGGGTCTGGCGCGCCGCGGACACCTCGGCGTCACCACCGGGGACGACCGTGGTGAACGCGCTGTCGCCGTTCCAGCCGTCGACCTCGGCACCGGCGTCCACCGACACGATGTCACCGGGAGCGAGCAGGCGGTCACCGGGGATGCCGTGCACGATCTCGTCGTTCACGGACACGCACAGCGTGTGCCGGTAGCCCGGCACGAGCTGGAAGTTCGGGATCCCGCCGCCGGCCCGGATCGTCCGCTCGGCGATCGCGTCGAGCTCACCGGTCGTGATGCCGGGACGGATCGCCGCACGCACGGCGTCGAGCGCCTCGGCGGTCAGCAGCCCGGGTCGCACCATGGCGCGGAGCTCGTCCGGCGTCTTGTAGATCGAGGGCTTGCGGAAGCGGACCACGCCGGGTCAGACGCCCGCGGTGAGCCCGCGAGCCGACAGCGCGGCCTGGATGCGGTCGCCGACCTCGTCGATCGCGCCGAGGCCGTCGACGTCGAGGACGAGACCGCGCTCGCCGTAGGCGCCGACGATCGGGGCGGTCTGCTCGGTGTAGACCTGCTGGCGACGACGGATCGTCTCCTCGTTGTCGTCACTGCGGCCCTGCTGCTCGGCACGCTTGAGCAACCGGCCGACGAGCTCGTCCTGGTCGGCGACGAGCTGCACGACCGCGTCGATCCCGGTGCCCTGCTCGGCGAGCAGCGCGTCGAGGTACTCGACCTGCCCGACCGTGCGGGGGTACCCGTCGAGCAGGAACCCCTCGGCTGCGTCGGCCTCGTTCAGGCGCGACTTCACGAGCTCGTTCGTCAGGGAGTCCGGCACGTAGTCGCCGGCGTCCATGATCGCCTTGGCCTGCACACCGAGCGGCGTGCCCTCTGCGACGTTCTTGCGGAAGATGTCGCCCGTCGAGACCGCCGGGATCCCGAAGGACTCGGCGATCCGTCCGGCCTGGGTGCCCTTCCCCGCTCCGGGGGGTCCGACGATGATGAGACGTGCGCTCAACGGAGAAGCCCTTCGTAGTGACGCTGCTGCAGCTGCGAGTCGATCTGCTTCACGGTCTCGAGACCGACACCCACGATGATCAGGATGCTCGCGCCACCGAACGGGAAGTTCTGGTTCGCGCCGAACAGCGCCAGTGCTGCCAGCGGGATGAGCGCGATGAAACCGAGGTAGAGCGAGCCGGGCAGCGTCACCCGGGTGAGGACGTAGTCGAGGTACTCGGCGGTCGGACGACCGGCACGGATGCCGGGGATGAACCCGCCGTACTTCTTCATGTTGTCGGCGACCTCTTCAGGGTTGAAGGTGATCGCCACGTAGAAGTACGTGAACCCGACGATGAGCAGGAAGTACAGCACCATGTAGAACAGGTTGTCGCCGGAGACGAGGTTGTTCTCGATCCAGGTGACCCACGCCGCGGGCTCGGAGCCGTCGGAGGGCTTGTTGAACTGCGCGACCAGAGCCGGCAGGTACAGCAGCGACGACGCGAAGATGACGGGCACGACGCCGGCCATGTTCACCTTGATCGGGATGTACGTGTTGTTGCCGCCGTACGTGCGTCGGCCGACCATGCGCTTGGCGTACTGGACCGGGATCCGCCGCTGCGACTGCTCGACGAACACGACGGCCATCATGATGACCAGTCCGACCAGGATGACGAACAGGAAGAGCTCGAACGACTGCGACTGCTCGATGGCCCAGAGCGCCGACGGGAACTGCGCCGCGATCGACGTGAAGATGAGGAGCGACATGCCGTTGCCGATGCCGCGCTCGGTGACGAGCTCGCCCATCCACATGATGAGGCCGGTACCGGCGGTCAGCGTGACGACCATGAGCATGATCGCGTACCAGCTGTCGTTCGAGATGATCGACGAGCAGGAGGACGACGCGTTCGTGCCGAAGAGGGCACCCGAGCGGGCGACCGTGATCAGGGTGGTGGACTGCAGCACGCCCAGCGCGATCGTGAGGTAGCGCGTGTACTGCGTCAGCTTCGCCTGACCGGACTGGCCCTCCTTGTAGAGGGAGTCGAAGTGCGGGATGACCACGCGCAGGAGCTGCACGATGATCGACGACGTGATGTACGGCATGATGCCGAGCGCGAAGACCGAGAGCTTCAGCAGCGCGCCGCCGGAGAACAGGTTGATCAGGTCGTAGAGACCGCCGGACGACGAGGCGCTGGCGAGACAGCTCTGCACGGCCGCGTAGTCGACGAACGGTGCCGGGATGTACGACCCGAGGCGGAACAGCGCGATGATCGCGAGGGTGAAGCCGATCTTCTTGCGAAGATCAGGGGTGCGCATGATGCGCGCGACCGCTCTGAACACGAGGACTCCGAACTTCTGGGACCGGGGCCGTCGATCGCGGCCGTTCCGGTGTCGGTCGGCAGGGCCGACCAGGCTGGCGGATGCCGGCCACTGTCAAGGAAACCGTAACGGCGGCCCGTGCGCAAACGCACGGGCCGCCGACGGGGGTTACTGGGAGACGGTGCCGCCAGCAGCCACGATCTTCTCGGCGGCGGACGCCGAGACCTTGTCGACCGTGACCGTGATCTTCACGGTGATGTCACCCTGACCGAGAACCTTGACCTTCTCGTTCTTGCGGACGGCGCCCTTGGCGACCAGGCCCGCAACGGTGACGTCGCCACCATCGGGGTAGAGCTCCGAGATCTTGTCCAGGTTCACGACCTGGTACTCGACCCGGAACGGGTTCTTGAACCCGCGGAGCTTCGGGGTGCGCATGTGCAGCGGCATCTGCCCACCCTCGAAGCCGACCCGGACCTGGTAACGGGCCTTCGTGCCCTTGGTACCACGCCCAGCGGTCTTGCCCTTCGAGCCCTCACCGCGACCCACACGGGTGCGGTCCTTCTTGGCGCCCTCTGCGGGGCGGAGGTGGTGCAGCTTCAGCACCTGCACGCGCTCGTTCTTCTCGTCGCTCATGCGTCGACCTCCTCGACCTTCACGAGGTGCGCCACCGTTGCGATGTACCCGCGGTTCTGGGCGTTGTCCTCACGCTCGACCGTACGGCCGATGCGCTTGAGACCCAGGCTGCGGAGCGTGTCGCGCTGGTACTGCTTCTCGCTGATAACGGACTTGATCTGCGTGATCTTCAGCGTCGCCATCACGCACCTGCCTTCTCGGTCGCGGCACGCAGTGCTGCGGCCTCAGCCTGGAGCAGACGAGCCGGGACGACCCGCTCGACGTCGAGGCCACGACGGCTCGCGACGGCGCGGGGCTCCTCGAGCTGCTTCAGAGCCTCGACGGTCGCGTGCACGATGTTGATGGTGTTCGACGAACCGAGCGACTTGCTCAGGACGTCGTGGATGCCGGCGCACTCGAGCACGGCGCGGACGGGACCACCGGCGATGACACCGGTACCCGGGCCAGCCGGACGCAGGAGGACGACGCCAGCAGCGGCTTCACCCTGCACGGGGTGCGGGATGGTGTTGCCGACGCGGGGGACGCGGAAGAAGTTCTTCTTCGCCTCTTCGACACCCTTGGAGATCGCCGTGGGGACCTCCTTGGCCTTGCCGTAGCCGACGCCCACGAGGCCGTTGCCGTCACCCACGACGACGAGCGCCGTGAAGCTGAAGCGACGACCACCCTTGACGACCTTCGACACGCGGTTGATGGTCACCACGCGCTCGAGGAACTGGCTGTCGCCACCGCGGTTGTTGCGGTCGCGGCCCTGCTGACGGTCACGACCGCCACCACGACGGCCACGGTTGTCAGCCGAGTCGCGGTTGTTCGATGCGGAACCGGCAGCGGTCTCGACGGGACGCTCGGCGACGGCAGGTGCCTCCGCCTCCTTGCCCTTCGCGGCGGTGTCGGTGCCCTCAGCAGTTGCCTCGGTGCCCTCAGCGGTCGCTTCGGTGGCCTCGGGGGCCTCCGTGCTCGCCTCGGTGGTCTCGACGGCGTCCGTGGCCTCGACGGCCTCGGTCTTGGCGTCTTCGTTGGTGTTCGCGTTGTCGCTCACAGGTTCAGCCCTCCTTCACGGGCACCATCGGCGATCGCGGCGACGCGACCGGCGTACTTGCTGCCACCGCGGTCGAAGACCACGGCCTCGACGCCAGCCGACTTCGCGCGCTCGGCGAGGAGCTCACCGACGCGACGGGCCTTGGCGGTCTTGTCGCCGTCGAACGAGCGGAGGTCTGCCTCCATCGTCGAGGCGCTTGCGAGGGTGTGACCCTTCGCGTCGTCGATGACCTGCACGAACACGTGACGCGACGAGCGGGTGACGGCGAGACGGGGACGAGCCTCGGTGCCGGTGATCTTCTTGCGGAGACGGTTGTGACGACGCGCCTTGGCGGCCGCCTTGCTCTTGCCTCGTGTCTTGAGGAGTCCCATGATCACTTACCTGACTTTCCGGCCTTGCGGCGCACGTTCTCGCCGGCGTAACGGACACCCTTGCCCTTGTACGGCTCGGGCTTCCGGAGCTTCCGGATGTTCGCCGCCACTTCGCCGACTGCCTGCTTGTCGATGCCGGCGACCGTGACCTTGTTGTTGCCCTCGACCGCGAAGCTGATGCCCGCGGGCGGCTCGACCGTGATCGAGTGGGAGTACCCGAGCGCGAACTCGAGGTTCGAGCCCTTCGCCTGCACGCGGTAACCGGTGCCGACGACCTCGAGGCCCTTGGTGTAGCCCTGGGTCACGCCGATGATGTTGTTGGCGATGAGGGTACGGGTCAGGCCGTGGAGCGAACGCGACTCGCGCTCGTCGTCCGGACGGGTGACGAGAACCTGGTTCTCCTCGACCTTGGCCTGGATGGGCTCCGCGATGACGAGCGCGAGCTCGCCCTTCGGGCCCTTGACCGCCACGCTCTGACCGTCAACGGAGACGGTCACGCCGGCGGGGATGTCGATGGGAAGACGTCCGATTCGTGACATTGTCGATCACCACACGTAGGCGAGGACTTCCCCACCCACGCCCTTCTGCTCGGCTTCGCGGTCGGTCAGCAGGCCGGACGAGGTCGAGAGGATCGCCACGCCGAGGCCACCGAGGACCTGGGGGATCTCCGTCGACTTCGCGTAGACCCGGAGGCCCGGCTTCGACACGCGCTTGATGCCGGCGATCGAACGCTCGCGCTCGGGGCCGTACTTCAGGTCGATGGTGAGGGTCTGCCCGACTCGGGCGTCCTCCACCTTCCACTCGCTGATGTAGCCCTCACGCTTGAGGATGTCGGCGATGTTCTTCTTGAGCTTGGAGCTCGGGAGCGCGACGGCGTCGTGGTGCGCGGAGTTCGCGTTCCGCAATCTGGTCAGCATGTCTGCGACCGGATCGGTCATCGTCATGATGTTCGTCCATTTCTCGCCTGGTTTCGACACCCGTTCCACGAATGCCGACCTGAGCGATCGAGTGATCCCGGGGCGGTTCCCCAGGATCGGTGTGTTCGTGCGTGCGGGCCGGAGGACGTGGATCCTCCGGCCCGCACCGCCCGAAGTAGTTTAGACCGTCTGCTCGTTGGAGCGGAACGGGAAGCCGAGCTGACGGAGCAGCGCGCGTCCCTCGTCGTCCGTCTTCGCGGTGGTGACGACAGTGATGTCGAAGCCGCGGACACGGTCGATCCGGTCCTGGTCGATCTCGTGGAACACGGACTGCTCCGAGAGACCGAACGTGTAGTTGCCGTTCCCGTCGAACTGCTTGTCGCTGAGACCGCGGAAGTCGCGGATGCGGGGCAGTGCGAGGGAGATCAGGCGGTCGAGGAACTCCCAGGCGCGGTCACCACGGAGGGTGACGTGCGCACCGATCGCCTGACCCTCGCGCAGCTTGAACTGCGCGATGGACTTGCGAGCGATGTTGACCTGGGGCTTCTGACCCGTGATCGCCGTGAGGTCCTTGATGGCCCCCTCGATGATCTTCGAGTCGCGAGCGGCCTCGCCGACACCGGTGTTCACGACGACCTTGACCAGGCCGGGGACCTGGTTGACGTTCGCGTAGCCGAACTGCTCGGTGAGCGTGGCCTTGATCTCGTCCTTGTACTTCTGCTTGAGGCGCGGCTGGGCCTTGGGGGCCTCAGTCGTTGCAGTCGTGTCAGTCATCAGAGCGTTTCACCTGACTTCTTGGCGTAGCGGACACGGACGGTCTTCTTGACCCCGCCCTTCTCCACCTCTTCGGTACGGAAGCCGACGCGGGTCGGCTTCTTCGTCTTCGGGTCGACGAGAGCGACGTTGGACACGTGGATCGAGGCTTCGTGCTTCTCGATGCCACCCGTCTTCGAGCCGCGCTGCGTCTGGCCGACGCGGACGTGCTTCGTGACGAAGTTCACGCCCTCGACGACGACGCGCTGCTTGTCCTTGAGGACCTCGATGACCTTGCCCTGCTTGCCACGGTCGCCGCCACGCTCCTGCGTCGCGCCCGTGATGACCTGGACGAGGTCACCCTTCTTGATGTTCGCCATGGCTTACAGCACCTCCGGCGCGAGCGAGATGATCTTCATGAACTTCTTGTCACGGAGCTCGCGACCGACCGGACCGAAGATGCGCGTGCCGCGCGGGTCGCCGTCGGCCTTGAGGATCACTGCCGCGTTCTCGTCGAACTTGATGTAGGAGCCGTCCTGACGACGGGTCTCCTTCTTGGTGCGAACGATGACCGCCTTCACGACGTCACCCTTCTTCACGTTGCCGCCGGGGATGGCGTCCTTCACCGTGGCGACGATGACGTCACCGAGACCGGCGTAGCGACGACCCGAACCACCGAGCACGCGGATGGTCAAGATCTCCTTGGCACCCGTGTTGTCGGCGATCTTCAGGCGGGATTCCTGCTGAATCACTGCTGTCTCCTATTCCGAAGCAGGCCGAGGCCTACTTGGCCTTCTCGAGGATCTCGACCAGGCGCCAGCGCTTGGAAGCGCTGAGGGGACGGGTCTCGCTGATCACGACGAGGTCGCCGACACCAGCGGTGCCGAGCTCGTCGTGGGCCTTCACCTTGGACGTGCGACGGATGATCTTGCCGTAGAGCGCGTGCTTCACGCGGTCCTCGACCTCGACCACGATGGTCTTGTCCATCTTGTCGCTGGTCACGTAGCCGCGACGCGTCTTGCGGTAGCCGCGAGTGAGGGCGGCGGAGGTCTTCTCTTCGTTCGCCATTACTTCTCCTCGGCGGTCTCGGCCTCGGTCGACTCAGCCGGCTTGTCAGCCTTCTTCGTCGTCTTCTTGGCCTTGGTGGCGGTCTCGACGGGCGCGGGAGTGGCACGGATGCCGAGCTCGCGCTCGCGGAGGACGGTGTAGATGCGAGCGATGTCGCGCTTGACGGCACGGAGACGACCGTGGCTCTCCAGCTGGCCGGTGGCCGACTGGAAGCGGAGGTTGAAGAGTTCCTCCTTGGCCTTCTTCAGCTCGTCAGCGAGACGCTCGTTCTCGAACGTGTCGAGCTCCGTCGGACGGAGCTCCTTGGAACCGATCGCCATTATGCGTCGCCCTCCTCGCGCTTGATGATGCGTGCCTTGAGGGGCAGCTTGTGGATTGCACGGGTCAGCGCCTCACGGGCGATGTCCTCGGTGACGCCGGAGAGCTCGAAGAGCACACGACCCGGCTTGACGTTGGCGACCCACCACTCGGGCGAGCCCTTACCGGAACCCATGCGGGTCTCAGCCGGCTTCTTCGTGAGCGGACGGTCCGGGTAGATGTTGATCCAGACCTTGCCGCCACGCTTGATGTGACGCGTCATGGCGATACGAGCGGACTCGATCTGACGGTTGGTCACGTACGCCGGGGTGAGGGCCTGGATGCCGTAGTCGCCGAAGCTGACCTTGGTACCACCGGTTGCCTGACCCGAACGCTTCGGGTGGTGCTGCTTACGGTGCTTGACTCGACGGGGAATAAGCATGGTTACGCCTCAACTCCTGCGCCGGCCGGCGCGTCCTGCGGGGCCTGCTGCGGGCGGCGGTCACCGCGGTCGCCGCCACGACGGTCGCCGCCACGGTCGCCACGCTCACCGCGCGGGCCGCCACGACGCTCGGGGCGCGACGAACGCTGGTTCGCCTGCTCGCGAGCGAGCTCCTTGTTCGTGATGTCGCCCTTGTAGATCCAGACCTTCACGCCGATGCGGCCGAACGTGGTCCGGGCCTCGTAGAAGCCGTAGTCGATGTTCGCGCGGAGGGTGTGCAGCGGCACACGGCCTTCGCGGTAGAACTCCGAACGGGACATCTCGGCGCCGCCGAGACGGCCCGACACCTGGATGCGGACACCCTTGGCGCCGGCGCGCTGTGCACCCTGCAGGCCCTTGCGCATGGCGCGACGGAACGCGACACGAGCGGAGAGCTGCTCGGCGATGCCCTGCGCGACGAGCTGGGCCTCGGTCTCGGGGTTCTTGACCTCGAGGATGTTCAGCTGGATCTGCTTCTTGGTGAGCTTCTCGAGCTCACCGCGAACGCGCTCCGCCTCGGCGCCGCGGCGGCCGATGACGATGCCCGGACGCGCCGTGTGGATGTCCACGCGGACACGGTCACGGGTGCGCTCGAGCTCGATGCGAGCAACACCGGCGCGGTCGAGGGTCTTCTTCAGGTACTCGCGCACCTTGATGTCCTCGGCCACGTAGTCGGCGTAGCGCTGACCGGCCTTCTTGCTGTCGGTGAACCAGTGCGAGACGTGGTCCGTCGTGATCCCGAGACGGAAGCCGTACGGGTTGACCTTCTGGCCCATTAGTTGCTCGCCTTCTTGCTCGTCGCGGCAGCCTCGGCCTCTTCCGGCGTCGCGAGGACGACCGTGATGTGGCTGGTGCGCTTGTTGATGCGGAAGGCCCGGCCCTGGGCGCGCGGCTGGAACCGCTTCAGGGTCGTTCCCTCGTCGACGAAGACGCGGCTCACGTAGAGGTCGCGCTCGTCGAGGAAGCTGTTCGTCGAGTCAGCCTTCACCCGGGCGTTCGCGATCGCCGAGGCGACCAGCTTGTACACGGGCTCCGAAGCGCCCTGGGGGGCGAACTTCAGGATGGCGAGCGCCTCGTGGGCCTGCTTGCCGCGGATCAGCTCGATGACGCGACGGGCCTTCTGAGGCGTGACGCGGATGTGTCGCACGCGTGCGATCGACTCCACCATTTCGTTCCTCCTCTGCGTCCCCGCGTTAGCGGCGACGGCCCTTCTTGTCGTCCTTCACGTGACCACGGAAGGTGCGGGTCGGCGCGAACTCGCCGAGCTTGTGACCGACCATCGACTCGGTGACGAACACCGGGATGTGCTTGCGGCCGTCGTGCACCGCGATGGTGTGACCGAGCATGTTCGGGACGATCATCGACCGTCGCGACCAGGTACGGATCACGTTCTTGGTGTTGGCCTCGTTCTGCGTGACGACCTTGCGGAGCAGGTGCTCGTCGACGAAGGGGCCCTTCTTCAGACTGCGTGGCATCTTCTGAACTCCTACTTGCGCTTCTTGCCGGCGTTACGGCGACGGACGATGAGCTTGTCGCTCGGCTTGTTCGGCTTGCGCGTGCGACCCTCGGCCTGGCCCCAGGGGCTGACCGGGTGACGACCACCGGAGGTCTTGCCCTCGCCACCACCGTGGGGGTGGTCGACCGGGTTCATCGCGACACCACGCACGGTCGGGCGGACGCCCTTCCAGCGCATGCGGCCGGCCTTGCCCCAGTTGATGTTCGACTGCTCGGCGTTGCCGACCTCGCCGATCGTGGCGCGGCAGCGTGCGTCGACGTTGCGGACCTCGCCCGACGGCAGACGGAGCTGCGCGTAGGGGCCGTCCTTGGCGACGAGACGGACCGAAGCGCCAGCCGAGCGGGCCATCTTCGCGCCGCCACCGGGGCGGAGCTCGATGGCGTGCACGACGGTACCCACGGGGATGTTGCGCAGCGGCAGGTTGTTGCCGGGCTTGATGTCGGCGCCGGGGCCCTGCTCGATGACGTCGCCCTGCTTGAGCTTGTTCGGCGCGATGATGTACCGCTTCGTGCCGTCCACGTAGTGCAGGAGCGCGATGCGCGCAGTGCGGTTGGGGTCGTACTCGATGTGAGCGACCTTGGCGTCCACGCCGTCCTTGTCGGAGCGACGGAAGTCGATCACGCGGTACTGGCGCTTGTGGCCACCACCGATGTGACGCGTGGTGATGCGGCCGGAGCTGTTGCGACCACCGGTCTTCGGCAGCGGACGAAGCAGGGACTTCTCCGGAGTCGAACGGGTGATCTCAGCGAAGTCGGCGACCGACGAGCCGCGACGACCGGGGGTCGTCGGCTTGTAGTTACGAATAGCCATGATTTATCCCTCTGGTCCTCAGCCGACAGCCGTGAAGATGTCGATCGAACCGGACTTGAGCGTCACGATGGCGCGCTTGGTGTCCTTGCGCTTGCCGAGACCGAACTTGGTGCGACGGGTCTTGCCCGGGCGGTTCAGCGTGTTGATGCTCGCGACCTTGACCTCGAAGATCTTCTCGATGGCGAGCTTGATCTCGGTCTTGTTCGAACGGGGGTCCACGATGAACGTGTACTTGCCCTGGTCGATGAGCGCGTAGCTCTTCTCCGAGACGACCGGCGAGATGATGACGTCGCGCGGGTCCTTGTTGAAGCCGCTCATGCGGTGATCTCCTTCGCGGTCTTCGACGCGATGAAGGCGTCGAGGGCGCTCTTGCTGAAGACGACGGCGTCCGACTTGAGGACGTCGTAGGCGTTCAGCTGGCCGTACGAGAGCGCGTGGACGTTCGGCAGGTTGCGGATCGACTTGAGCGTCAGCTCGTCGTTCGACTCGAGCACGATCAGCACGTGCTTGACGGGCGCGACCTTCTCGAGGAGCGTGCGAGCGACCTTGGTCGACGGCACGTCGGCCTCGACGAAGCCGTCGACAGCCGAGATGCGGCCACCGCGGGCGCGGTCCGAGAGCGAGCCGAGCAGCGCTGCGGCGATCATCTTCTTGGGGGTGCGCTGCGAGTAGTCGCGGGGGGTCGGTCCGTGGACGACGCCACCACCGGTGTGCTCGGGAGCACGGACGGAACCCTGACGGGCGCGGCCGGTGCCCTTCTGCTTGAACGGCTTGCGACCGGCACCGCGGACTTCGCCGCGGTTCTTGGTCTTGTGGGTGCCCTGACGCGCGGCTGCGAGCTGCGCGGTGACGACCTGGTGGATCAGCGGGACGTTGGTCTCGACGTCGAAGAGAGCTGCGGGCAGCTCGACGGTGCCGGACTTGACACCCGATGCGTCGAGGACGTCGATCGTGGTTGCGGTCGTGGTGGCCATGATCACTTACCCTTCACGGCGGTGCGGACGAAGACGGAGCGGCCACGAGCACCGGGGACGGCGCCCTTGACGAGCAGCAGACCCTTCTCGGCGTCGACGGCGTGCACCGTGAGGTTGAGGACGGTCACGCGGTCGCCACCCATACGACCGGCCATGCGCATGCCCTTGAAGACACGTGACGGGGTCGAGGAAGCACCGATCGAGCCGGGCTTGCGGTGGTTGCGGTGTGCACCGTGCGAGGCGCCGACGCCGTGGAAGCCGTGGCGCTTCATGACACCGGCGAAGCCCTTGCCCTTGGAGGTACCGACGACGTCGACCTTCTGGCCCGCCGTGAACGTGCCGTCCACGGTGAGCTCCTGGCCGAGCGTGTACTCAGCGGAGTCGTTGGTCCGGATCTCGGTGAGGGTGCGACGCGGGGTCACGCCAGCGGCCTCGAAGTGGCCAGCGGCCGGCTTGTTGACCTTGCGCGGGTCGATGGCACCGGCGGCGATCTGGATCGCCTCGTAGCCGTCGCGCTCAGCGTTGCGGATCTGGGTGACCACGTTCGGGCCGACCTCGATCACGGTGACGGGGATGAACTTGTTGTTCTCGTCCCACACCTGGGTCATCCCGAGCTTCTTGCCGAGGAGGCCCTTGACGGTCTTGGTTGAGTTCGCCATTGGTCAGCCCCCTTACAGCTTGATCTCGATGTTGACGTCTGCAGGCAGGTCGAGTCGCATGAGCGAGTCAACGGCCTTCGGCGTCGGGTCGACGATGTCGATGACCCGCTTGTGCGTGCGCTTCTCGAAGTGCTCGCGCGAGTCCTTGTACTTGTGAGGAGAACGGATCACTGCGATCACGTTCTTCTCGGTGGGGAGTGGCACCGGGCCGACCACGGTTGCACCGGCACGGGTCACCGTGTCGACGATCTTCCGGGCCGACGTGTCGATGACCTCGTGGTCATACGACTTGAGCCGGATGCGGATCTTCTGTCCCGCCATGTGTCTCTTGTCCTCTCTCTGCGCCGCGCACCCGCAGGCCGCCTGACGCCGCTCGGCTCCGCATTGCTGCAGACCGTGCTGTTTTCCTGAACCAACCGGCCGCATCCGCTGGGGATGACCGCTGTTCACCTGTCAACCGCGCGGGCGACCTTGGCCGTCCAGCGTGGGCAATCGACTTCCTCGCACTCCGGGCGCAACAGTGTCGCGTCCGTCATGACCTCGGGGAGTCGTGTTCTGCTGCCTGCGGCCCAACCCAGCCCTGCTGAACAGGGGGGTTGTGCACTGCCAGAGCAGTGATCCTGCGGACTCGCACCCGCGGGGAATTCGGAACCGGACAAGTCTCGCATGTCCCGAGCCCACGTGCAACCCGGGCGTGTCGCGATGTGCCGGGCGTGTCGACACCGGCTCACTTCCCCGGATCCACGCGGATCGGACGGCCTGGAGGCACGGGTCGCCGCCGCAACGCGGAGCGCCCTCCGGACATGGTCCGGAGGGCG
Organism: Curtobacterium sp. VKM Ac-2887; assembly: GCF_015350935.1. NCBI lineage: Bacteria > Bacillati > Actinomycetota > Actinomycetes > Micrococcales > Microbacteriaceae > Curtobacterium > Curtobacterium sp. VKM Ac-2887. Next base: position 189,939 of record NZ_JADKSB010000001.1, read on the forward strand.
CTCGTGGAGACGGTTACTCGGCCGTCACCGGGGGGACGAACCACGGCGGGAAGACCGCCACGCGCGGCGCGTGGCCGCCGTGGTCGGCGAGCACCGCACGGACTGTCTGACGGGCCTTGTCGTTCGGGACACCGATCACCGCGACGGACGAGAACGGCACGCTCGGCCCCGCGAGGAGCTCGAGTCCGAGCATCTCGGGGTCGGAGAAGTCGGTGCGGCGGATCAGGTTCGTCCCGGCGTCGGGGCCGACGGCGAACCGGACGTCGTCGGCGTCGGCGTCCTGGTCGGCGACGACCACCGAGTCACCGAACGCCGAGACCGGGACGACGAGCACGACGTAGTCCACCGCGCGCGTGCGTCGGGCGGCGTCGGACCACCGCTCCCCGACGGCGCCGGTGCGGAGTTCGTCCCACCGGACGGCATCCGGCGACAGGGTGAAGGGCACGTGGCTCGCGATGGTGCTGCCGTCGGGCGCTTCGGCCTCGGCGCGTGCGCCCCGGGTCTCGGGGCTGCTGACGTCGACGGCGGGCTCCGCCTGGTCGGCCGCCAGGATGGCGCCGGACCCGACGATGCCGTCGAGGTTGTCGATGTGGGTCACGTGGTGCGCACGCAGCGACGCGAACACCCGAGCCTCGGGCAGGTCGGCCGACGACGACCGGAGCGACGTCGGTGAACGCAGCGACGTCCCGGGGCCGGAGGCCGGCGGGTCGACGCGCAGGTTGGTGGTGATGCGGGTCCGCCGTGGCGCCGGAGCGGCTGGGATCGCCGACTCCTCACGCTGCCGGGGCGCGCAGATGTCGCAGAGCTCGGTGGGGAAACCGTGGATGCACTCGTCAGTCACGACTGTTGTGGGTCCTTCCGTGCCGTGTGGGGTGGTCCGGCACGTCGACCAACGCTACGTCATCCGGACGCTCCGGGGGTCATTGTCGGTAGAGCAGTGCCCGGACCTCGGACTCGGCGGCGTGGATCCGGGCCGGATCGATGGTCTCGCCGTGCTCGTAGGCGTCGAGCAGCCGCGGGTCGATGTAGCTCTGCCGGCACACCGTCGGGGTGTTGCCGAGCTCGTCGCTCGCGGCCTCCACGGCATGGGACACCGCACGCTTCCGCTTCGCCTGCGACGACAGCGGACCGGTCTGCGCCAGGTCGACGGCCGCGGCCACCGTGCCGTGCAGGGTGCGGAAGTCCTTCGCCGTGAAGTCGTCACCCGCACGCTCCTTGACGTAGGCGTTGATGTCCTCGGCGGACAACGGCTCCCACTCGTCACCGCGGCGTTCGCGGAACGACAGCAGTCGGGCGTTCGGCCCGCGGCGCTTCATGCCGGCGATCACGGTCGCGAGGTCGGCGTCGTGGATCGACGACGACCACTCCTGCCCGCTCTTGCCGGGGAAGTCGAGCTCGATGTCGTCACCGGAGACGTGGGCGTGCGCGCACAGCAGGGTCGACAGTCCGCGGCTGCCGTGCTCGCTGGCGTACCGCTCCGAACCGACCCGCAGCGATCCCTGGTCGAGCATCCGGAACGCTGCGGCCAGCGCTCGGCGGCGATCGGGTTCCGGTCGTCGGAGGTCCTGCGTGACCCCGCGCCGTGCGACCGGCAGCGACTCCGCGAGGGCGAGCGCCCGGTCGTACTTGATCCGGTCCATCCGTTCGCGCCACGACGGGTGGTACATGTACTGGCGGCGTCCGGCTCCGTCGATGCCGGTCGCGAGGACGTGCCCGTTCTCGTACGGCGAGATCCAGACGTCGTCCCACGCCGGCGGGATGACGAGGTCCTCGAGCCGCTGACGCACCCCGGCATCGGTGACGGTCGCACCGTCGGGGTCGCGGTACGAGAAGCCGCGGCCACTCCGGACACGGTGGTAGCCACGACCGGAGGTCGTGGAACGGCGCAGACGAGTCACCCGGCCGAGCCAACTCCCCGGTGCCTGGGACGCCGTACGGGGCGGACGGACGCCGTCGTGGCGGGCGCACCCCGGGCCTCCCGTCCGCCGCCCGCCAGGGCCGTGAGCGGCCGACAGTGGCTCCGAGCGCTGCCATGTCGACCGGGGCAACGACACAGCGGGGCCGAGCCCGAAGGCTCGACCCCGCTGCGGCAGGTAACCGGAGTTACTTGAGGATCTTCTCGACCGTACCGGCGCCGACCGTACGACCACCCTCACGGATGGCGAAGCGGAGGCCCTCTTCCATGGCGATCGGCTGGATCAGCTCGACGGTCATGGCGACGGTGTCACCGGGCATGACCATCTCGGTGCCCTCGGGCAGCGTGATGACGCCGGTGACGTCCGTGGTGCGGAAGTAGAACTGCGGACGGTAGTTCGCGTAGAACGGGTTGTGACGCCCGCCCTCTTCCTTGGTCAGGATGTAGGAGTTCGCCTGGAACTCGGTGTGCGGCGTGACCGAACCCGGCTTCACGACGACCTGGCCGCGCTCCACGTCCTCGCGCTTGAGGCCACGGATGAGCAGACCGGTGTTGTCACCGGCGACCGCCTGGTCGAGCAGCTTGCGGAACATCTCGATGCCCGTGACCGTGGTCTTCTGCGTCGCGCGGATGCCGACGATCTCGACCTCGGCGTTCAGGTTGAGCGTTCCACGCTCGACACGACCGGTGACGACCGTTCCACGACCGGTGATCGTGAAGACGTCCTCGATCGGCATCAGGAAGGGCTGGTCGGTGGCGCGCACCGGGTCCGGCACGTGCTCGTCGACCTGGGCCATGAGCTCCTGGACCGACTTGACCCACTTCTCGTCGCCCTCGAGCGCCTTGAGCGCCGAGACCTGCACGACGGGGGCGTCCTCGTCGAACTGCTGCGAGCCGAGGAGCTCGCGGACCTCGAGCTCGACGAGCTCCAGGATCTCCTCGTCGTCCACCATGTCGGACTTGTTCAGCGCGACGACGATGTAGGGGACGCCGACCTGGCGGGCGAGCAGCACGTGCTCACGCGTCTGGGGCATCGGGCCGTCGGTGGCGGCGACCACGAGGATCGCGCCGTCCATCTGCGCCGCACCCGTGATCATGTTCTTCACGTAGTCGGCGTGACCGGGGGCGTCGACGTGCGCGTAGTGACGCTTCTCGGTCTGGTACTCGACGTGCGAGATGTTGATCGTGATGCCGCGCTGGCGCTCCTCGGGAGCGTTGTCGATCTGCGCGAAGTCACGGGCCTCGTTGAGGTCCGGGTACTGGTCGTGCAGAACCTTGGTGATCGCCGCCGTGAGCGTGGTCTTGCCGTGGTCGACGTGACCGATGGTTCCGATGTTGACGTGCGGCTTGGTGCGCTCGAACTTGGCCTTGGCCACTGTGGGTCCTCCTCAGGACTCGGAAGCGTCATCCCCGGCCGGCCCTGGATGGGCTCGCGACCGTTGATGCGCGGTGTGTGTCTGTACTTTACTTGGTGGCGAGGGGCCCGTCGCCGGGCACCCCCGCCTGTGGAGAAGCGCTGAGCGCTACTCCCCCGCGTTCTTCGCGATGATCTCCTCGGCGACCTTGGCCGGGACCTGGCTGTAGGTCTCGAAGGTCATCGAGTAGACCGCACGACCAGAGGTCTTCGACCGCAGGTCGCCGACGTAGCCGAACATCTCGGACAGCGGCACGCTCGCGCGGACCACCTTGACGCCCGAGGCGTCCTCCATCGAGGCGATCTGGCCACGACGGGAGTTCAGGTCACCGATGACGTCGCCCATGTACTCCTCAGGAGTACGGACCTCGACGGCCATGATCGGCTCGAGGATCGCGGGACCGGCCTTGCGGGCCGCTTCCTTGTAGGCGATGGAACCGGCGATCTTGAACGCCATCTCGGACGAGTCGACGTCGTGCGCCGCGCCGTCCTTGAGGATGGCCTTCACGCCGACGGTCGGGTAGCCCGCGAGGATGCCGACCTGCATGGCGTCCTGGATACCGGCGTCGACCGAGGGGATGTACTCGCGCGGGACACGGCCACCGGAGGTCGCGTTGACGAACTCGTAGACCTTCTCGCTCGTGACCTCCATCGGCTCGAGCGCGATCTGCACCTTCGCGAACTGACCGGAACCACCGGTCTGCTTCTTGTGGGTGTAGTCGTAGCGCTCGACGATCTTGGTGAGCGTCTCGCGGTAGGCCACCTGGGGCTTGCCGACGCTCGCCTCGACGTGGAACTCGCGCTTCATGCGGTCGACGAGGATGTCGAGGTGGAGCTCGCCCATGCCCTTGATCGTCGTCTGACCGGTCTCGGCGTTGAGCTCGACGCGGAACGTCGGGTCCTCTTCGGCGAGCTTCTGGATGGCCGTGGAGAGCTTCTCCTGGTCAGCCTTCGTGTTCGGCTCGATCGCGACCTCGATGACCGGCTCCGGGAACGTCATCGACTCGAGGACGACCTGGTTGGTCGGGTCGCACAGGGTGTCACCGGTGGTGGTGTCCTTGAGGCCGATGACCGCGTAGATGTGGCCAGCGGTCACGTTGGCGACCGGGTTCTCCTTGTTGGAGTGCATCTGGAAGATCTTCCCGATGCGCTCCTTCTTGCCCTTGGTCGAGTTGATGACCTGTGCGCCGGACTCGATCGAGCCGGAGTACACGCGGACGTAGGTGAGGCGACCGAAGAAGGGGTGCACCGCGACCTTGAACGCGAGAGCCGAGAACGGCTCCGACGCGTCGGGCTTGCGGATGATCTCCTTCTCCTCGTCCTTGACGTCGTGGCCGATCATCGGCGGCACGTCGAGCGGGGACGGGAGGTAGTCGATGACGGCGTCGAGCATCGGCTGGACACCGCGGTTCTTGAACGCGGAACCGCACAGCACCGGGTAGAGCGTGCTGCTCACGGTGAGGGCGCGGATCGCGGCCTTGATCTCGTCGACCGAGAAGTCGGTGTCGCCCTCGAGGTAACGCTCCATGAGGACGTCGTCCGCCTCGGCCACGCGCTCGATGAGCTTCTCGCGGTACTCGGCGGCGCGGTCCTGCAGGTCGGCCGGGATCTCTTCGATCTCGTACTTCGCACCCATCGCGACGTCACCCTTGGCGTCGCCGCGCCAGGTGAGTGCACGCATCTGGACGAGGTCGACGACGCCTTCGAACGAGCTCTCCGAACCGATCGGCAGCTGGAGCACGAGGGGCTCCGCACCGAGGCGGTTGATGATCGTGTCGACGGTGTAGTAGAAGTCCGCGCCGAGCTTGTCCATCTTGTTGACGAAGCAGATGCGCGGGACGTTGTACTTGTCAGCCTGACGCCACACGGTCTCGGACTGGGGCTCGACGCCCTCCTTGCCGTCGAAGACGGCAACCGCACCGTCGAGGACGCGGAGCGAACGCTCCACCTCGACCGTGAAGTCCACGTGACCGGGGGTGTCGATGATGTTGATCTGGTTGTTGTCCCAGAAGCAGGTCGTCGCGGCCGACGTGATCGTGATGCCGCGCTCCTGCTCCTGCGCCATCCAGTCCATCGTGGCAGCGCCGTCGTGGACCTCACCGATCTTGTGCGTGATGCCCGTGTAGAACAGGATGCGCTCGGTCGTCGTGGTCTTGCCGGCATCGATGTGCGCCATGATGCCGATGTTGCGGACCTTGTTCAGGTCGGTGAGCACGTCCTGTGCCACAGGGTTCCTCCGGAAGAGTTGTAGGAGAGGTTGGCGGCCGTCCGGGCGCCGGGGTTCTTGACCACCGGTGCCCGGACGGTGCCGGGACTACCAGCGGTAGTGGGCGAAGGCCTTGTTCGACTCGGCCATCTTGTGCGTGTCCTCGCGGCGCTTGACCGCGGCACCGAGACCGTTCGACGCGTCGAGGATCTCGTTCATGAGACGCTCGGTCATCGTCTTCTCGCGACGGGCCTTGGCGTACGAGGTCAGCCAGCGGAGCGCGAGGGTGTTCGCGCGGTGCGGCTTGACCTCGACCGGGACCTGGTAGGTCGAGCCACCGACGCGGCGGCTGCGGACCTCGAGGGTCGGACGGACGTTGTCGAGCGCCTTCTTGAGCGTGACGACAGCATCCTGCTGGTTCTTGGCAGTGACGCCCTCGAGTGCACCGTAGACGATGCGCTCGGCGAGGCCCTTCTTGCCGTCGAGCAGGATCTTGTTGACGAGCTGGCTGACGATCGGCGCACCGTAGACCGGGTCGGCGACGACGGGACGCTTGGGGGCGGGACCCTTACGAGGCATCTAACTCAACCCTTCTTCGCGCCGTAGCGGCTACGAGCCTGCTTACGGTTCTTCACGGCCTGGGTGTCCAGGGCGCCACGGATGATCTTGTACCGCACACCGGGGAGGTCCTTCACACGACCGCCACGGACGAGCACCATCGAGTGCTCCTGGAGGTTGTGGCCCTCACCGGGGATGTACGCCGTGACCTCGGTGCCGTTCGAGAGCTTCACACGAGCGACCTTGCGCAGTGCGGAGTTCGGCTTCTTCGGGGTGGTGGTGTAGACGCGGGTGCACACACCACGCTGCTGGGGGTTCGCCTTCAGGGCGGGCGCCTTGGTCTTGGTGACCTTCGGCGTACGACCCTTGCGAACCAGCTGCTGAATAGTAGGCAACTGTTCTCCTGGTTCTTCGCTCGTGCTCTCTGGCCGGCGCGATCCGCCGGCTTCCTCGTCCCACGCTGATGACCGCCTGACGGCGGAGGAACCTGCGGGGGGACGGAGTGGTCCGACTGGGCGATCTCGCTCGCCGGACTTTTCGGGCGCGCCCGAGGGCGCACACCCAGAAGAGACTACCCGCGTAACGGGACGAAATCAATCCGGGCCGGCACCACGCCGGACACCGTCATGAGCCGGTGTCCGAGGACCCGTTGCCGACCGCCGACCGGAACGTCGCACCCGAGCTCGAGAACCCCGTGATGTACCCGCTCGCGTTGACGTTGAGCGGTCCGGCCGTGGCCGTCCCGGTGCCGCCCGCGCCGGCGATGTCCGCCGTGAAGGTGGCCCGGCCGAAGGTGGTGGTGGAGACGAGCCAGCCGTTCGTGGTCCAGCTGCCGACGGCGACGGTCGGCCGCGACTCGAGCGTCCACTTCTCGTTCGTGTAGGTGTACGCCGGGTTCTCGCCGTACGCGTAGAAGCTGCACCCGGCCGGCGCGGCGTCGTTCGAGGCGATGCAGCCGTCCACCCAGGCGTCCACGGCCCGCTTCGCCGCCTGGTCGCCCGCGTTCGTGAGCGTCGCGGTCATCTGCACCGGCGTCGAGGTACTGCCACCGAACCCGCCCACGACGGCGCTGCCTCCAGTGGCCTTGGTCCACTTGCCGCCGTCGTACGTGACCGCGTAGGTGCCGGGGAGGGCGCGGAGACCGACCGTGCCGTCCTTCGGGGTCTTCGTCGACGTGCCCGCGACCTGCACCGAGGCGCCGGCCGGACCCCGGACGCTGACGTCGACGCTGCCGAGCTCCGGCGCCTGCAGCTCCCACACCGGGAACACGCCCCAGTCGGTGCCGGTCTTGTCGAGCGCGAAGGTCGCCGCGACGTCACGGCCGGCCTGGCGCAGGTAGGCGCGGACGGTGGCGGTGTCGCCGTCCGTGCGCGTCGCGGCCACGCGGTAGCCGGTGACCTTCGCGGTCGCCTTCGCGTACGCGGCGTCGGTCAGGAGCACGTCCGACTTCGTCCGGTCGATGCCCGCTGCGTCGAGGGCGTCGGTGACCTTCCCCGCGGTCAGGTCGTCGAGGAACGCCCGCACGGGGCGGTCGGCCGAGTGGGTGGCGGAGCCGACCGAGAACCCGACGACACCGGCGACGAGCAACAGCACGACGGCGGTGCTGCCGGCGATGATCCCGATGAGCTGGCCGCGGCGGAGCTTTCGGCGCGGTGCACGCGACGCGGTCGGGGCGTACTGCGCGCCGTGCGCGGTCGTGCCGACCTGCGCCGTCGACCCGGCCTGCGCGTTCTGCGCGGCCGCGGGCGTCTCTTGCGTCCCGCGGATCGACGCCACCGACGGCACGGCTCCCCAACCGTCCTGCTGGTCCGGATCCGGCGTGTTCTCGTCGCTCATCGTTCCCCCGTTGCGTGTGCGTCCTGCCCGGGCAGACTACCGCCCGACGGTGTCGTCACCCGCGACGGTCGGCTCCTGCCGCTGCCCTGCCGTCGGTGTCGAGCCCGTCGTCCGGGCCTGGTGCCGGGCCATGGAGATCCCGCCGATCACCGACAGGAGCGCCACCACGACGGAGCCGACGACGAACGGCCCGAGTGCGTAGCCGGCCGGGAAGACGAGGAGCTCGGTCAGGTCGCGGCGGATCGCCGCGTACCCGACGGCACCGACGCCGAGCATGACCAGGTAGGCGGTCGCGGCGGCGACCAGGCCGGTGACACCGGGGTTGCCCTCTCGCGCGCCGACCGCGGTCGCGAGGAACACCACCACTGCGGCGCCGATCACCATGGCCGGGCCGAGGTACGGGGTCGCGTCCGGCTGCGCGATCGCCTCGACGTCGGCGAGGAGCGCTTCGAACCCCGCGACGGCGACGACGAGCGCGATGAAGAGGACGGACGTCATCGTCGCGATCAACCACCGGGACATGAGGTGATCGTATCGCCGACGGGGCGGTCAGCGGGTGGCTTCGGTCCGCTCCGCGTGGTCGGCGCCTTCGGCGGCGTCTGCGCTGTCCGCGCCGTCCGCACGCTCCACGTGCCCCTGGGCTGCGGCGACCAGGGCCAGCGCGATCGTCGCGGTGATGATCGGGACGGTCTCGGTCATCGGAGCGACCTGCGTCGTGCTCGTGGTCGGCGCTGCTTGCGTCGTGCTCGTGGTCGGCGCTGCTTGCGTCGTGCTGGTGGTCGGCGCTGCCTGGAGGCCCGGGGCTGCGTCCGCCTCGGAGGGCTCGTCCGGCTCGTGGTCGCGCAGGGCCGGGCCGATGATCGGCAGGACGCCGGTGGTGGACGCCGGCTCGGCGTGCAGGACGGTCGCCTCGGAGGCCGCCAGCTCGCCGCGCTTCGCCGCGCGACGGGCGCGTCCCATCTTCACCAGGACGACCACCGCCACGATCGCCCAGATGCCGTTGACGATGGTCGACGGCACCGCGTGGTGCGCGGCCACGTTGACGGCGACGGCCAGCCCGCCGACGAGGTTGAAGAGCTGGTAGACCGGCCCGTTCGGGAGCTTCCCCGTGGAGAAGAGAATGTAACCAGCCAGCACGGTTACAGCACCGAACCAACCAAGGAATTCCACGATTCCGACCAACACGCGCGACTCCGGGCACGACGGGAACGGCCGGTTCGAGCCGACCGTTCGAGAGGGGGATGAGCAGCCGCGATCACGGCGTCGTGAGCATCGCATGCACACCGACGGGTGTCGCGGAAGAGGGGTCGGCGTGGCGCGTCACACCCCAGTGGGAGGGGGTCGGATCAGCCCTTCGCGGAGGCCGCGGCTGCGGCGTCCGAGAGCACGTAGACCGAACCGGAGAGCGACCATGCTTGGCTCGCCATCGGCGAGTCCCCCTCATCCGCACTCGTCGCAGCGATGCCGTTCACCAGGAACAGCCGCTCGCCGCCCTGGACGGCCTTCGTGAAGCTCAGCGCTTGGTCGTATGAGCCCGTGACGGCAACGGTGACGGGGATGAGCACGAAGTTCGACGCGGTGATCTGGTCATCGCTGTACGGGGTGGGCGCAGCCGGCGTCGCTGCCGCCGTCGGCGTGGCACTCGAGCTCGCAGCGCTCGGGGATGCTGACGGGCTCGGCGCCGCCGCTGATCCGGAGCCCTCCGGCAGGTAGGCCTTCGGCTCGCCGAAGGTGACCGAGGTCACGGTGACGGCGCTCGAAGAGGCCGCGAGATTCAGCTGGGACAACAAGGAGTCAGTCTCGGGCGCTGCAGGAACTGACGCGCGCAGCGCTGCAAGCTCTCGCTTCGTCGAGTCGAGCGACTCGGACGCTTTCTCGAGGCGGCGCAGTTCAGCGCGGTTGCCCGAGTTCGTCGCTGCGATGTCCGCTCGCTGCGACGCGTTGGTGGACGCCTGTGCGATCTGCGGCTGCGCACCGAGGAACCACCCGCCAGCGAGGACGGCGAGCGCGGCGGCGAGAGCGACGATCAGCGAGAGGCGGCTCTTGTTCACTTGGCATCGTCCTTCGTGTACTTGTCGTCGTAGGCCTTGTCGCCAAGGTGCGCTTCGATCGTCGCCGAGTACGTACCGGTGTCGGCCTCGAGCGAGACCGAGGTGATGGTCGAATCCGCGTACCCCTTGATCGTCGACAAGCGGGCAGTCCAGTCGGGGACGGACGGGATGCTCGGGCTCTCGATGGTCAGTTGCATCGTGGCGATCCGCGTTCCCTCCAACGGCACTGTCGATTGCGTGAACGCCTTCGTCACATCTGCCGAGTCGATGGACATCGCTGTGATCGACACCCCCGCAGGGAGGACGGCTTCGAGTTGTGCGAGGGTCGCGTTCCAGTCGACTTCCGTCGACCCGCCGACTGCCTGCGCCGCCTCGAGGAGCGCTGCGTCCCGCTCCGCCTGTCGCACGTCCGAGTACCGCAGCTGCTGCTGGAGCAACGACGTCGTCTCCGCTTGTGCACTGCGGAGGGCTTCGGCGGTCTCGAGCTGGTGCACGTACGCCACCCCCGATCCGACGACCACCACGGCGGCCGCCACCACGACTCCGAGCCAGGCCCGGCGGGCAAGCGCACGCTCTCGGCGCCCCGTGTGCACCTCGGCCGGGAGCAGGTCGACGCGCGGCTCACGGCCGACGATGGACGTCGTCGAGGCAGCCTTCTTCGGTCGACGGCCTCGACCACGCTGTTCGCCGGTCGCGTCCGAACTGGCGACGATCGGTCTGATCTCGGTTGCAGTCATGCTGCCCGGCTCCCTACTGCCAGCCCGTAGGCGACGGCGATCGCGTCCTCGTGTACTGCGATGTCGTCGGCCGGGATCGACCGAGCGACGTCGGCTCCTGCGAATGCGGACCGGAACTCTACCGGGAGCCGCGTGTGCTCAGCGAGCGCGTTCCGGAACCCGACGAGTCGGGCTCCGCCGCCGACGAGGACGATCCGTTCGACCCGCTCGCCGGGTCGGGTGTTCACGTAGTAGTTGATGGTGTTCCGCAGGCTCGCGATCAGCTCGAGTACTGAATCGCTGATGATCGCCACTGCCCGGCCGTCATCAGGCGTTCTCGCACCCTGCCCGATCCCGAGGTGACGTTTGACGGCCTCCGCCTGCGCGAACTCGATGTCGAGGTTGCCGGCGAGCGCGCGGGTCACGTCGTTGCCCCCGATGGGGATGATCCGGACGAACTGCGGAATGCCGTCGGTCGACAGGACGACGGTGGTCGTGTCCGCGCCGAGCTGCACCAGCACTGTGGTGCCCGGCAGGCCAGGGCGGCCGACGAGCACCCGGGTCAACGCGAACGGGATGAGGTCGACCCCGACGGGGTTCAGCCCGGCGAGCTGCGCCGCGTGGACGTTGGCGAGGACTGCGTCCTTGATCGCCGCGATGAGGAGCCCGTGCACGACCGGGCCGTCCTCACTCATGCCCTCTGAGGTCGGGTAGAAGTCGAGGATCGCATCACCGACCGGCACAGGGAGCATGTCCTGCACCTGGAACGGCAGGCTCTCTCGAATCTGCTCCAGGGGTGCTGCCGGGACGATGAGGTCGCGGGACAGGACACGCTGGTTCCCCATGCCCAGCACGACGTCCCGAGAGCGGAAGCGGCCGGTGGACCACAGCGAGCGCAGCGCCGCAGCCACGGTGTTCGGTTCGAGCACCTCACCGCGACTGACGGCGTCGGGCGGCGTCGGGACCTCGGCGAAACGCAACACGGTCGGCCGAGCGCGGTCTGCGTTCGCGACCTCGACCGCGCGGATCGCGGTACCCGCGATGTCGATGCCGACGATGCTCTTGCCCATGATGCTGCTTTCGCTTTGGTTGGAGTCTGGTTGCCGGAGAAGTCAGGCGAGCCCGAGCAGCCGGAGGTAGGCGGCCCAGAGGTCCTGGCCGAAGAAGATCCCGATCCAGGCGCCCGCGAGCATCGACGGCCCGAAGGGCAGACCGCCGCGCCACCGTGTTCGCCCGCTCACGAGCAGTGCGATCGCGACGGTACCGCCCACGACGAAGGCTCCGAAAGCACCCACTGCGAGGGGTCCCCATCCGAGGTACGCGAGCACGAAGCCGAGGACCACGGCGAGTTTCACGTCCCCGAGCCCCATTCCCCCGGGGACCGCGAGCGCGAGCACGAGATAGGCGCCGCCGAGCACAGCAGCACCAGCCACAGCTCGCACGAGCGCACCGACATCACCGCTGAGGACGGTAGCCGTGACGAGCAGGATCCCGAGGACGCCTGCGGACGGGTAGACGATGGCGTTCGGTAGTCGGCGCGTGTCGACATCGATCAGTGCCAGTGCCACGGAGACGGCCATCAGGAAGAGGAGTGCTGCGAAGTCGATGGCTTCAGCGAGCACGGCCGCCCCGGGCGGCATCACGGCTACCGACGAGGACCACGACCACGACCACGCCACGCCCACGAACAGGGCGGCAGTCGCCAGCTCGACCGACGGGTAGCGCGCCGAGATGGGCGCGCCGCAGTCCCGGCACCGACCGCGCAGGGCCAACCACGAGAGCACCGGAACGTTGTCGCGGCGCCGGATCTGGTGACCGCAACGCGGGCAGGCACTCGGCGGTGCGACCACCGAGAATCCTGCGGGTACCCGGTACACGACGACGTTGAGGAACGACCCGACGACGAGACCGAAGACGCCTGCCAGTGCCAGGGTCACCGGAAGGAGCTCACGGACCGCGGTCACCGGCATGCCCCGCTGCTGGTGGTCGCGCACGATCCGTCTACCTTGTACGCCGTCTGGACCTCGACCTGCGTGGTGACGCCGTACGACGTCGAGACGGGCTGCAGGAACTTCGGTGGTGCCGTCGTGAGGAGCCGCTGGTCGTACACGTAGTTCTTCGAGAACCCCGTGCTGCCGGTCGTCGCGACCGCACCACGCCAGTTCTGCGCGATCGATCCGACGACCTTGAGCACGCCGAGCTTGGGCCCGATGTCGTAGTTCTGGTTCCAGAACGTGCCGGCGTTGCTCGCCATAGCAGCGCTGATCGTTATGCCCGCGCCGCTGCTGCGGTTCAGGAGGCCGACGCCGCTCTGGTTGCAACGGGTGGTGTCAGTCACGTAGCCGACCCGCGGCTGGTACGTCGTCGGGTACGAGCTGCACCGCGCGGGGTTGTAGATCTCGACCGCGTTCTGGCCCACGAGTCCGAGGACGTCGTTGGTGGCGCTGGCGTAGGTGATGTCGTCGGTGACCCAGACCGTCCCCGATGCAGCGATCGTCATGGCGCCGCTGAAGCCCCCGCTGACGAAGACATCGCCAGCTGAGCAGCTGTACGTGTCCGATGCCGATCCGGTTTGGTAGTAGGACCCAGACTGCCCACCGTTGACCCACTCCCCCGACGCCGGGAAACCCTGACCGTTGTTGAAGGCCTGGTTGCTGGTGGTCGTCGCGGTCCCGTTCGACCGGACGGTCACCGTCGTCGTGCAGTAGGTGTTCGTGTACCGGGAAGGGAAGGTGTTGGCGGCCCAAGCGTTCACGTCGTTCGCGGCAGAAGGGATGTCCTGGACGTACATCAGGTTCGTCGGGAGCGTCGGGATCGTGGCGCCTGCCGAACTCTGCAGGTCAGCGACGGCTCCGCACAGCGCAGCGGCCTTCGCGATGTCGGCACCCGCCTTGACCTCACCGGTCGAACCGTTCACCTGCACCTGCGTTGCCTTCGTCCACGGCGACCAGACAGTCATCTTGCCGTTGCCCAGGAACGACACCCGGGTCGGGCCGGTGTAAAGGCAGCCCGGCCGAGGTACCGAGGTCGGGAGGTCGACGCGTGTCTCCTGCGAGAGGTTCGAGTTCAGCGCAGGCAGCCCGAGGTAGGGCACCGCACTCGCGGCACCCCCGTTGAAAGCGCCAGCGCAGGTCCCACTCGCGGGGCGGACCGAGGTGTCGTGCTGCTCGACCGGCCCGTTGAACACGGTCGCGCAGGCCGCGGTGAAGACGTCGTTGGTCCGGATCGGACCGTTGAGGACATCGGTACCGGCGAACTGGACCGCCGCGCACTTGTTGCTTGCAGACTGCCACTGGTAGACGGTCGTGCAGGTACTTCCGGTGATCGCCGGGTTCGACGACTCGTAGTTGGTGAAGTACAGGTAGTTGATGAACCCGTCACCCTTGAGGTTCGCGACCAACGACCGGACGCTACCCCCCGACTTCCCCGTGACACGGACCTTCAGGACGCCCTTTGCGGAGTAGTTCGAGTTGTCCACCTCGTACCGGTACCACTGGTCGGTTGAACCAACCACCTTGGCCCAGGTGGAGCCGGCATTCGTGAAGGCGATGTTGTCCGCCTGCCCGCTGAAGCTCGAACCGCTCGCCTTGCTGAACTGCGCGCTCGAGTTTCCGTAGAGCGCGTAGCCGTTGTCATTGGACAGCTTGGACTGGTAGTCGGCCAGTCCTGCGTATGCGGCCGCCATCGCGTTCTGGAAGTTGCGGTCCGTCGCTGACTTCACCGCCCCGGAGGTCGACACGGCGATCATCGTTGCGACAAGCAGCATCATCACGGTCCCGAAGATCAGGACGTTGCCGAGGATCATCCCTCGGTCGTCGTCGCGCGCCCGCTCGAGCACGCTCCGGAGCCGGGTCATGGCGTTCCTCCGTTGCTGGTCCCGTAGACGACGTTGAAGAGGTAGAGCGTGTTCTGGATGGTCGTGTTCCCTGCTGCCCCACTCACGGTCGACCCGAGTTCCAGGTTGACCCGGACGGCGCGGACGTTGCTGAGTTGCGTGGTCGAGATGGTGCCGTCGCTCTGCGCCGGCAGCGGGCTGCCGTCCGCCCCGAGGTACTCGAACATCGGTGCGCCACCGGTGGGAGAAGCCACCGGGCCTCCGATCACCATCGAACGAGTCGGCGCCTGCGCCGTCGACGGGAAGGTCCAGAAGCCGTTCGACGCCGTGCCGTCCCACTGGTCGAGGACGACCTTCTTCGCCGCGTTGAGGGAGTAGCGGATCTGGACCGGGTTGTCGGTACCGCTCCCGTCGAGGTTGATGTAGGCGTAGAAGGTCAGTCGCGTCGGGGCCGCCTCGGTGACGGCTGCGGCGTAGCTACCGTCGGACTTGGGCAGCAGGCTGGCGGCGTGGACGTACCGAGTGACGGAGTTCATCACGACCGATGCGTACCGCGCGTTCTGGTCGGACGAGGTGTTGGTCGCACCCGCCCGCAACGTGGCGGTGAAGAAACCCCCCACCGCGACGAGGATGACCATCGAGACGCTCACGGCGACGAGCAGCTCGGAGAGGCTGATGCCGGCCTGATCACGGTGCACACGGCGGAGAAGGCGGATCACGACGTCTGGCCTCGCGGGTCGAGGGTCAACGTGTTGTCGAAGCTGATGACCACCAGTGCGGTCTTCTGGTTGATGGAGCCATTGGTCACCGGCTTCACGTTCGATGCGTTCGACGCGATCTCGTTCTTCGTCGTGGATCCGAAGCTCGTGCCCGAGTAGATGGTCCAGGTCCCGAACGGTAGCGCCACCGTGGCGGCGTCTGTCGAGGAGACCGGGAACTTCATCGTCATCCCGGCTGAGCATCCGGGGTCGCCCGCCGCCGGGCTCGCCGAGGAGACCGCGGTGATGTACCGGCCCTTCACTCCACTCACCGTGGCGACGCCGGTCATGACAGACGCCGACGCAGGAGCGCCCGGCGACGCCTCGATCGTGGGCGGGATGGCCCCGATGGCCCCGGCGGCGTTCGGTGTCGACCACGCTGAGGGGTTCGGGCTCAGACAACTCACCGTGGAGCTTGGACTGTTGGAGTAGGGCCCGGCGTACGCCGCGTAGCCCGAGGTGAAGGGAAACACCGGCACTGACGGCTTCGACGTCGAGGTCACCACGAGGGACGTACTCGCGACGTCCCACGGTTTGATGGTGTCGAGCCCCCCCACCGAGCTCGAGAGCACCGTCACCATGTTCGTCGGCAGGGTGGCATTGTAGGTCTTCGCGTACTGGAGGGTCAGCTGGCTCGCGCGGTCGTAGACGAACGGCACCGGGGAGCTCGCGCCTGCAGAAACCGTGATCGGAGTCTGCGAGGACGGCTGCGCCTGGTTGGTGTCGATGCCTCCGGTCGTGGTCGCCGTCACCGTGTAGTCGCCCGGCGCCACGTTGACCGCGTACGAACAGCCCTGCGCGTCCGTCGACTGCACCGCGGTGGTGAGCGGCGAACCGCCGCCCCCGGCGAGCGGCGTGACGGTGATCGAGACGCCCTGGTAGGGGCTTCCCGACGCCGTCACTGCCGAGATAATGATCGTCCCGTACCCAGGGTCGGTGACGGCGTCGCTCGGGGCGATCGCGGAGGTGACAGTCGTCGAGCTTGCTCCGCCGCCACGAGGGTTCGGCCAGCTCACGGTCTCGACGACGCTCTTGTAGGCGAGCTTGCCGTTCGACGTGCCGCAGGCACCGCTGGCTCCGTCGCTCTGAACCCAGGTCACGGCGCGCTCGATCTTGTAGGTCACCCCGCCGATGGTCTTCGTGTTGTCAGCGCCGGCCTTGCTCACGACCTTGAAGATGCCGCCGGTCGAAGCAGCTGCCGTCTGGCGGAGCGTGTCGATGTCCTGTGACGCGAGTGCGACGGCGGTTTCACGTCCGCGGCTGGTCTGGGTGAGCTGCAGGGTGTTCGCGATGCCGTAGGCGATCCCCACCGACATCACGGCGAACACCATCATCGCGACCATGACCTCGATGATGGAGAAGCCGGCCTCGGCATCCCCGGACTCCGCGCGTTGTAGGACGCGGTTCATTCGACGGAACATGGTCACCTCCTCCAGTTGGCTCTTGCACGAAAGGCGACTCGTCTCACGACGAGCCGCCTTTTCGACGTGGTCAGGTCAGCAAGTGCCTGCCGCGGCAGCCGCCGTGTCAGTGATCTTGAAGCTGGTCTTCGTCGCACCGACAGCGCAGATCGCGAAGCTCGAGCCCGTCGCGGCCGGCTTGTAGGTGAAGGTCGTGCCATCACTCTGGGTGTAGCCGTACGGGGTCATCGTCGCGGAAGTGCCGAACTCGGTCGCGGTCGGGAGAACGCCGTTCTTGTCCGTCTGGAACGCGATGACGGCAGTCTTCGCGTTCGCGAGGTCCGACTTGACGGTCGCGTCCTTCGCGTTGTTCTGGACGTTGAGGTACACCGGGATCGCGATGGCCGCGAGGATGCCGATGATGATGACGACGACGAGGAGCTCGATGAGCGTGAAGCCCTTTTCGTTGTCCTCGAGGAGACCCTTGCGGCGAGCGTCGAGCTTGCCCATGAGAGCGAAGTACATGGTGGTTTCCATTCTTCTGGGAATGCGATGGGGATTGTGCCGGGGAGTGCTCCGCCGCCGGTCACAAGAGTATTCAGGGGTGTTTCCGTGCGTAATCCCGAGAACGGGGGGTCCGGGGGTACCAAAATGCCCCCAGTAACGGGGGCATTTCGTGCTTCCATGCCCCCGCACGAGGGGCATGGCCTCCGAGTGGTTACTTGACGAGCGCAGTGATCTGGAAGATCGGCAGGTAGAGCGCGACGATCATCCCGCCGACGACGACTCCGAGGAACGCGATGAGCAGCGGCTCGATGAGTGCCGTCAACGATTCGGTGGTGGATTCGACCTCGGCGTCGTAGAAGACAGCGATCTTCTCGAGCATCGTCTCGAGCGAGCCGGCGTCCTCACCAACGGCGATCATCTGCGAGACCATGCTCGGGAACACTTTTTCCACCGCCATCGGCGCTGCGATGGATTCACCTTTCCGAACGGCTTCGGCAACGCGGACGAGCGCGCTTTGCACGACGAAATTGTTCGACACTTCTCCGACGATCTGCAAGGCCTGCAGAATTGGAACTCCGGAACCGATCATGTTCGAGAAATTGCGCGCGAACCGCGCGATCACGATCTTCTTCGCCAATGCGCCGAACACGGGGAGACGCAGCAGGATCGGGTCGCGGAACGCCCGGAACCGATCCGTGTTCTTGTTGGCCCGGTACCAGAACCAGCCGACCACCGCGATCACGGCCAGTACCGGCGCCAGCCAACGCATGGCGTGTGACATCGAGACGAGGATCTGGGTCGGGATCGGGAGCTGTCCACCGAGCGACGAGAACATGTTCTGGAAGATCGGCACGATGAAGATGAGCATGATGACGACCGCGGCCAGCGACATGCACAGCACGACCACGGGGTAGGTCATCGCCGACTTGATGGTCGAGCGGAGCTTGTGCTCCTTCTCGAAGTTCGTGGCGATGGAGTCCATGGCCTGGTCGAGGAACCCGCCGGTCTCCCCCGCACGGATCATGTTGATCATGATCGGCGGGAAGTCGACCGGGAACTTCGCCACCGCGTCGGAGAACGAGACACCGCGTTCGACGTCGTCGCGGACCTTGCCGAGGATGTCCTTGAGCTTCTTGTTCTCGGTCTGGTCGGCGAGGATCGACAGCGCGCGCAGCAGCGAGAGTCCCGAGGTGAGCATCGTCGAGGCCTGGCGCGACATGATCGCGAGGTCCTTGAGGCCGACGCCCTTCTCGAACCCGGGGATCTTGATCTCGGTCTGCAGGCCGGTGCCGGCCTTGGACTCCGTGATCGCGATCGGCGAGACACCCATGCCCCGGAGCCGCTGGACGACCGCGCCCTCGGACGAGGCGTCGAGGCGGCCCTTGACGAGCTTGCCGGCACCGTCGCGCCCGCGGTAGTCGAATGCGAGGGACATCAGTAGCCTCCGGAGAACTTGTCGCCGAAGTCGATCCCGCTGGCGGCGATCGCGGCGGCCGAGGAGTCGGACGGGGACTCGACGCGCTGCACCAGCCGGTCGAAGCCCTCTTCGTCGTGCACCTTGTCCATCGCGGCCTTGCGCGAGATCGTGCCGACGTTGACCAGTTCGGCGAGGTCCTGGTCCATGGTGTGCATGCCCAGGTCACGGCCGGCCTGCATGGCGGACGTGATCTGGTAGGTCTTGCCCTCGCGGATCAGGTTGCCGATGGCGGGGGTGATCGTCATGATCTCGGTGGCGACGACCCGGCCGACGCCGTTGGCCTTCGGCACCAGGGTCTGGCAGACGACGCCCTGCAGGGTCGCCGCGAGCTGCGTGCGGATCTGGCCCTGCTGGTGTGGCGGGAAGACGTCGATGACACGGTCGATCGTGCCGGGGGCGCTCTGCGTGTGCAGGGTGGCGAACACCAGGTGACCGGTCTCGGCCGCGGTGAGCGCGACCGAGATGGTCTCGAGGTCGCGGAGCTCCCCGATCAGGATGACGTCGGGGTCCTGACGCAGCACGTGTTTCAGCGCGGCGGCGAAGGAGTGCGTGTCGGCACCGACCTCGCGCTGGTTGATGATCGCCTTCTTGTGCTCGTGCATGAACTCGATCGGGTCCTCGACCGTCACGATGTGGTCGGCCCGGCTCTCGTTCACCAGGTCGATCAGGGCGGCGAGGGTCGTGGACTTGCCGGAGCCGGTCGGGCCGGTGACCAGGACGAGTCCGCGGGGCAGGCCGGCGAAGTCGCCGACGTGCTCGGGGATGCCGAGCTGCTTGAGCGTCTTGATCTTGGTGGGGATGATGCGGAAGGCCGCGCCCCAGTTGCCGCGCTGCTGGTAGAAGTTCACGCGGAAGCGGTACTCCGGCGACAGCGAGTACGCGAAGTCGAGTTCCTGCTCCTGGTCGAACTGGCCGGCCTGCTCGACCGACAGCATCGTCTTGAGTGCGGCGATGACCTTGCCGCGCGACCACGCGCCCCCGGGCACCGCGGGACGGAGCGAGCCGTCGACGCGGACGG
Organism: Curtobacterium sp. VKM Ac-2887; assembly: GCF_015350935.1. Classification (NCBI taxonomy): domain Bacteria; kingdom Bacillati; phylum Actinomycetota; class Actinomycetes; order Micrococcales; family Microbacteriaceae; genus Curtobacterium; species Curtobacterium sp. VKM Ac-2887. Next base: position 209,630 of record NZ_JADKSB010000001.1, read on the forward strand.
TGGGCGGGGCGTCGGCGGTGACGTGCAGGTCGGACGCGCCTTGGTACACGACCTGGGCGAGTGCGGTGATCAGGTCGGGGTCGGCGACCTCGCGCGCGTGGCGCGAGAAGTCGATGTCGCCGCCGGTCGTCGCCGCGGGCGCAGGCGCGGCAGGCGCGGCGTAGTGGGAGCCGCTGTACGGCACTGCGGCCAGCTGCTGCGTCGGCGCCTCGGCGTAGCCGTAGGTCGCGATCGACGACGGCACCCCGGCGGGCGGCGTCGCCGGAGCGGCGAGCGGCTGCGCGACGGGCACGGCGACGGGCGACCCGGACGGTGCCGGCCATCCGGCAGTGTCGTCCCCGAGGTCGTACACCTGCTCCGGAGGGGCCGACGCTGCGGCGGCAGCCAGGCGTGCTGCACGGCGGGAGCCCACCTCGGTGCCGGGGTTGCCCGGGTGCCAGCCGGCGACGGGCTCGTCGCCGGGGTGCGTGATGTCGTACACGGAGTCGGTCATCTGCTGCGCTCTCTCGTGACTACGCGACCACGCGCAGGATCTCGTCGACGCTCGTGAGACCGAGCTTGACCTTCTCGAAGCCGTCCTGGCGGAGCGTCAGCATCCCCTGCGCCTGGGCGACGCGGCTGATCTCGGCGCTCGAGGCGCGCGAGACGGCGAGGCGTTCGATCTCCTCGGTGACGGTCATGACCTCGTGCAGGGCGATGCGGCCGCGGTACCCGGTGTTCGAGCAGACCGCGCAGCCGATGGGGGCGAAGAACGCCGGGACCTCGTCGCCGGGGCGCAGGAACCCGAGGGTACGGAGCTGTTCGGCCTCGTACACGGCGGGGGCCTTGCACCGGTCGCACAACCGTCGCGCCAGACGCTGGGCCACGACGGAGTCCAACGCGGAGCCGACCAGGAAGGGCTCGATGTCCATCTCGGTGAGTCGGGTCACGGCGGAGGGGGCGTCGTTCGTGTGCAGGGTGGACAGCACCAGGTGGCCGGTGAGAGATGCCTCGATGGCGATCTGGGCGGTCTCGTGGTCGCGGATCTCACCGAGCAGGACGACGTCGGGGTCGGAGCGCAGGATCGAGCGCAGCGCCGAGGCGAAGGTCAGCCCGGCCTTCGGGTTGACCTGCACCTGGTTGATGCCGGCCATCCGGTACTCGACCGGGTCCTCGACGGTGATGACGTTGATCTCGGGCTTCGCGACCGCGTTCAGGGTCGTGTACAGCGTCGTGGACTTGCCGGAGCCGGTGGGCCCGGTGACCAGGATCATGCCGTACGGCTTCGAGTACGACCGCTGGTACGCCTGGAAGTTCTGCTCGAGGAGGTTGAGGTCCTTGAGGGTCAGCGACGTGTTCGTGTTGTCGAGGATCCGCATGACGACCTTCTCGCCCCACACGGTGGGCAGCGTCGCCACGCGGAGGTCGATCTGGCGGCCACCGTGGCGGACCGACATGCGGCCGTCCTGCGGCTTGCGACGCTCGGCGATGTCGATGTCGCTCATGATCTTCAGGCGGCTGATGACGCCGTTCTGGATGTTCTTCGGCGCCGGGGCCATCTCGTGCAGCACACCGTCGATGCGGTAGCGGATCCGGACCTCGTGCTCACCGGGCTCGATGTGGATGTCCGAGGCGTGGTCCTGGATGGCCTGCGAGACGAGCAGGTTCACGAAGCGAACGATCGGGACGTCGTCGAGGGCACCGTCGGCCAGGTCCACCTGGGCCGAGGAGCTGACCGAGGCTTCTTCTTCGAGCGACGAGGTCAGGTCGTTGAGCTCGTCGTCGGCACGCAGGTAGCGGTCGAGCGCGGTGAGCAGGTCGCGCTCGTCGACCTGGAGCGGCTTGATCGGCCGGCCGGACGCAGCGCGGGCATCGTCGATCGCGAGCACGTTGGTCGGGTTGACCATCGCGAGGATGAGCAGCTCGCCCTCGAACCCGACACCGAGGACACCGTGGCGACGGCAGAGCGCAGCGGGGAGGATCGAGACCGCAGTGCCGTCGACCGGGTAGTCGGTCAACGGGACGGTGCGGGAGTTGTTCGACGCCGCGCGGGCGGTGATGAACTGCGCCTCGCTCACGACGCCCTGGTCGACCAGGCCGCGGATCGCGCGCTCGTCGAGGTCCTCGTCGCCCGTCATCGAGTCGAGGTGCTCGATCGGCAGGGCGCCGTTCAGGATGAGGATCTCGGACAGGGTCGCCATGAGTCCTGTGCCTCCTTGGACTCGCGCGCGGCGAGACGTGGTCGGGTTCCGCACCACCAGGGATGTGGCGCTCGACCACGCTACTTCTGCGACAGTCGTCGGCCGCAGTCCCAGAAGGAGGGGGCGGAGGGGGTCCGGATGCACCCAGAACTGGGGTCCAGGATCCCCGACGCGACGGTCAGAGCGACGCCGACGCGGTGACGTGGACCTCGCCGGCGACGAACCCGAGTCGCTCGTAGATGCGCCCGGCTCCGCTCGGGTTCTCGGCGTCGACGTGCAGCACCGCCGCGGACAGCCCGTCGGCGCGGATCGCTTGCAGCGTGGCGTCGAGGACGATCGGGGCGAGACCCGTCCCCCGTGCTGCACGCACGACGCCGACCCAGTGCACGTACCCGTACGAACGGCCCCGGGCAGCGAACCCGTCGGGCTCCACCTCGACGATCGTGAACGCCACGACCGAACCGTCGGCGTCGACGACGGCCCGCGACAGGTCCAGCCGGCTCTTGTCCGAGGTGAGGAACCCCCGCCAGTCCGACGCGACCATCGGCTGGGAACCCCAGTGGTCGCGGAAGGCGTCGTTCTTGGCCGTCCGGAGCGGTTCGATGTCGTCCGCCGTGACGGGCCGCAGGACGAGCCCGTCCCCCAGGACGGGCACTGCGTCGGTGTCCGGCGTGCGGTCGTCGAACACGACCTGCATGTCGAGCCACGTGCGCACCGGCGCGAAGTCGTGGTGCGCCGCCAGCCGCAGCGCCGAGGACCCCTGCCGTCCACCGACTTCGAGCGTCGCCGGCAGGTCGACGTCGAGCGTCGCCAGGCGCTGCCGGGCCCGGCCGACCTGCCATCCGAGCACCCGCCGTCCGATCCCCTGCCCGCGCAGGTCGGGGTGGACCGCCCCGTCGAGCACGGCACGCGCAGCGGTGACGCGGGAGGGGACGTCGATGACGATGCCGTAGGCCTGCACATGCCCTCCAGCATCGACCCCCACCACGGTGTCCCTGGTGACGTCCAGCCCCTCGGTGGACAACGACCGTTCGAGGTCAGCTGTGGAGGGACGAGCGTGCGGGTCATCGACCGCAGCCGACGCGACCGCGACGGCGTGCATCGCCCCGACGTCGTCGTGCGCGCCCGCGCGGAACGTCAGGCCGCCGATCGGCGTGGGGAACGAGAGGTGTGCCGGGGCCGTGATCCGTTCGCGCAGGGTCGCCATCCCTCCAGCCTGCCAGTTCCGCCGCGCGGCGAGGCACCGCGGAAAGCCCCTCGACGAGCAGGCCCGACCGGGACCATGATGAGTCATGGACATCACGAGCGTGACCGTGGGGCTGCCCGTCACCGACATCGAGGCGTCCTGCCTCTGGTACGGCGCCGTCTTCGAGCGCACCGAACCGGACCTCGAACCCGAGGACGGTGTCGCCGAGTACGAGGTCGGCGGGATCTGGATCCAGCTCTACGAGGACGACTCCGCCGAGGAGAACCCCGTGAGCGTCCGGTTCGGCGTCGACGACGTCGGAGCCCAGCACGCTCGCATCGGCTCGCTCGGCATCGACATCGGACCGGTCGAGTGCGTCGACGGCGCCGTGAACTGGTTCGACGTCCGCGACCCCGACGGCAACGTCCTCAGCCTGTTCTCGCTCGTGGACGAGACCGGTCGCGGTTCGGGACGCGACAGCGGCGCGGACCGCGCGCTCTAGACGCACCCGCTCGACGGCCGGGAGGCCCGTGGCGGCCTGGCACCGGGCCTCCTGTCCGTCACGTGGTGACGACACGACGAAGGCCCCGCCTCCTTGCGGAGACGGGGCCTTCGTGGGATCACATCAGACTCAGTTGTACGTGCCCGGCGTGAAGTCGTCCGACGAGAAGCTGTCGAAGTCGACGAAGCTCAGGTCGGCGTCCGAGAACGACGAGTCGTCCGCGAAGATGCGGTTGGGGTACCGCTCTGCCTTCGCTTCTTCCGTCGCGTTCACGTCCACGTCGCGGTACCGGCTGAGACCCGTCCCGGCGGGGATGAGCTTACCGATGATGACGTTCTCCTTGAGGCCGACGAGGTGGTCCTGCTTGCCCTCCATGGCCGCCTGCGTGAGCACGCGGGTGGTCTCCTGGAAGGAAGCGGCGGACAGCCACGACTCGGTCGCGAGGGACGCCTTCGTGATGCCCATGACCTCCTGGCGAGCCGAGGCGGTCTTGCGACCCTCCTGCAGCGCCGCGCGGTTCAGCATGTTGTAGCGCGACCGGTCGACGAGCTCACCCGGCAGCAGGTCGGTGTCGCCGTGGTCGACGACGGTGACCTTGCGGAGCATCTGACGGACGATGACCTCGATGTGCTTGTCGTGGATCGGCACACCCTGCGAGCCGTAGACGTCCTGCACACCGTTGACCAGGTGCTTCTGGACCTCTCGGACACCCTTGACCCGGAGGACTTCCTTCGGGTCGACGGTGCCGGCGATGAACTGCTCGCCGAGCTCGACGTGCTGGTTGTCCTCGATGAGGAGCGTCGCACGCTTGAGCACCGGGTAGATGAACGGCTCGTCACCGTTGTCCGGCGTGAGGATGATCCGACGACCCTTGTCCGTGTCCTCGACGACGACGCGGCCGGGGGCCTCGGCGATCGGGGACGCGCCCTTGGGCGTACGGGCCTCGAAGAGCTCCGTGACACGCGGCAGACCCTGGGTGATGTCATCGGCCGAGGCCGAACCACCCGTGTGGAAGGTACGCATCGTCAGCTGGGTACCGGGCTCACCGATGGACTGCGCGGCGATGATGCCGACTGCCTCACCGATGTCGACCAGGTTGCCGGTGGCGAGCGAACGGCCGTAGCACTTCGCGCAGACACCGACGGCCGACTCGCAGGTCAGGACCGAGCGCACCTTGATGCTCTCGACACCGGCTGCCAGCAGCTTCTCGAGGAGCACGTCACCGACGTCCTCACGAGCCTCGGCGACGACCGTGCCCTTGGCGTCCACGGCCTCGGTGGCCAGGGTGCGCGAGTACACGGTGTTCTCGACGCGCGGGTCACGGACCAGCTTGCCGTCCGCGTCCACGGTCGCGATCGGCAGCTCGAGGCCACGCGTCGTACCGCAGTCGTCCTCGCGGATGATGACGTCCTGCGAGACGTCCACGAGACGACGGGTGAGGTACCCGGAGTCCGCGGTACGGAGCGCGGTGTCGGCAAGACCCTTGCGAGCACCGTGGGTGGCGATGAAGTACTCCGCCACGGTCAGGCCCTCGCGGTACGAGTTGATGATCGGGCGGGCGATGATCTCGCCCTTCGGGTTGTTCACCAGACCACGCATACCCGCGATGTTGCGGACCTGCAGCCAGTTACCACGAGCACCCGACGACACCATGCGGTTGATCGTGTTGTCGACGGGGAAGTTGTCCCGCATCTCCTGCGCGATCTCGTTGGTGGCCTCGGTCCAGATCTTGATCAGGTCGGCGCGACGCTCGGAGTCGGTGATCAGACCCTTGTCGAACTCGCCCTGCACCTTGGCGGCCTGGATCTCGTAGCCCGCGATGATCTCCTTCTTGCGAGGAGGCGTCACGACGTCCGACAGGGCGACGGTCACACCGGAGCGCGTGCCCCAGTAGAAGCCGGCGTCCTTGATCCGGTCCAGCGCAGCGGCCGTCTCGGTCTTGGAGTACCGCTCGGCGAGGTCGTTGACGATCGCGGACAGCACACCCTTGTCGGTGACCTTCTGGACGAACGGGTAGTTCGCCGGGAGGGTCTCGTTGAAGAGCGCACGGCCCAGGGTCGTCTCGAGGAGGACGGTGTCGCCCTGCTCGTAGCCCTCGGGAGCTTCACCCTCGGCGAAGTGGACACCCGTCATGCGGATCTTCGCCATGGCGTTGAGGTGCAGCGTGTGCTGGTCGTTGGCCAGGATCGCCTCGGCGACCGACGAGAACGCACGGCCCTCACCGACGGCGCCCTCGCGGACGGTCGTCAGGTGGTGCAGACCGATGATCATGTCCTGTGCGGGCAGGGTCACCGGACGGCCGTCGGACGGCTTCAGGATGTTGTTCGAGGCGAGCATCAGGATGCGGGCCTCGGCCTGGGCCTCCACCGACAGCGGCAGGTGCACGGCCATCTGGTCACCGTCGAAGTCCGCGTTGAACGCAGCACACACGAGCGGGTGGAGCTGGATGGCCTTGCCCTCGACGAGCTGCGGTTCGAACGCCTGGATGCCCAGACGGTGCAGCGTCGGCGCACGGTTCAGCAGCACGGGGCGCTCGCGGATGATCTCCTCGAGCACGTCCCACACCTGCGGACGCGAACGCTCGACCATGCGCTTGGCCGACTTGATGTTCTGCGCGTGCGACAGGTCGATCAGGCGCTTGATCACGAACGGCTTGAAGAGCTCGAGCGCCATCTGCTTGGGCAGACCACACTGGTGCAGCTTCAGCTGCGGGCCGACGATGATGACCGAACGGCCCGAGTAGTCGACGCGCTTACCGAGCAGGTTCTGGCGGAAACGACCCTGCTTGCCCTTGAGCATGTCGCTCAGGGACTTCAGGGCGCGGTTGCCGGTACCCGTGACCGGACGTCCACGACGACCGTTGTCGAACAGCGCGTCAACGGCTTCCTGCAGCATGCGCTTCTCGTTGTTCACGATGATCTCGGGGGCACCGAGGTCGAGCAGGCGGCGGAGACGGTTGTTGCGGTTGATCACACGACGGTAGAGGTCGTTGAGGTCCGACGTGGCGAAACGGCCACCGTCGAGCTGCACCATCGGGCGCAGCTCCGGCGGGATGACCGGCACGACGCCGAGCACCATCGCTGCCGGCGAGTTGCCGGTGGCGAGGAAGGAGCTGACGACGCGCAGACGCTTGATCGCACGGATCTTCTTCTGGCCCTTGCCCTCGGCGATCTGCAGACGCAGCGCCTCGGCCTCGGCAGCCAGGTCGAACGCCTCGAGCCGGAGCTTGATCGCCTCGGCGCCCATGTAGGCGTCGAAGTAGATCCCGAACCGGTCCTGGAGCTCGTGGAAGACGGCGTCCTCGGGCTTGAGGTCGCCCACCTTGAGGTTGCGGAAGTCCTCCCACACACGCTCGAGACGGGTGATGTCCTCGTCGAACGACTTGCGGACCTGGGACATCTCCTTCTCGGCGGTGTCCTTGGTGCGCCGCTTGACGTCGGCCTTCGCTCCCTCTTCCTCAAGGGCTGCGAGGTCGTCCTCGAGCTTCTTGAGGCGGTCGGCGATGATCGAGTCGCGCTGGCCCTCGAGGGTCTTGATCTCGAGACGCATCTCGTTCTCGAGGCCCGGCATGTCCGCGTGACGGCCCTCTTCATCGATGTCGATGATCATGTACGCCGCGAAGTAGATGACCTTCTCGAGGTCCTTCGGCGCCATGTCGAGGAGGTACCCGAGGCGCGACGGGACGCCCTTGAAGTACCAGATGTGCGTGACGGGGGCAGCGAGCTCGATGTGGCCCATGCGCTCACGACGGACCGAGGACTTGGTGACCTCGACGCCGCAGCGCTCGCAGACGATGCCCTTGAACCGGACACGCTTGTACTTGCCGCAGGCGCACTCCCAGTCGCGGGAAGGTCCGAAGATCTGCTCGCCGAACAGACCGTCCTTCTCGGGCTTCAGGGTGCGGTAGTTGATGGTCTCCGGCTTCTTGACCTCGCCGTACGACCACTGACGGATGTCCTCGGCGGTCGCGAGGCCGATCCGAATGGCGTCAAAGGAAGTTGCTTCGAGCAATGTTCTTCTCTCTTGCTTGATTCAGGCTTCGATGTACGGGCGGGATCAGATGTCGTCGACGGACGACGACTCGAACCGCGAGGAGATGTTGATGCCCAGCTCCTCCGCAGCGCGGAAGACCTCGTCATCGTTGTCGCGCAGGCTGACCGCCTGGCCGTCGGCCGAGAGGACCTCGACGTTCAGGCAGAGCGACTGCATCTCCTTCATGAGGACCTTGAAGGACTCGGGGATGCCGGGTTCCTGGATGTTCTCGCCCTTGACGATCGCCTCGTAGACCTTCACGCGGCCGAGGATGTCGTCGGACTTGATCGTCAGGAGCTCCTGGAGGGCGTAGGCGGCGCCGTACGCCTCGAGCGCCCACACCTCCATCTCACCGAATCGCTGGCCACCGAACTGCGCCTTACCACCCAGCGGCTGCTGCGTGATCATCGAGTACGGACCCGTCGAACGAGCGTGGATCTTGTCGTCGACCAGGTGGTGCAGCTTGAGGATGTACATGTAGCCGACCGAGACGGGCTCGGGGAACGGCTCGCCGGAGCGACCGTCGAAGAGCTGCGCCTTGCCGGACGAGCCGATCAGGCGCTCGCCGTCGCGGTTCGGGAGGGTCGAGTCGAGGAGGCCCTCGATCTCGCGCTCGTACGCACCGTCGAACACCGGGGTGGCGACCTTCGTGCCCGGAGCGGCGCTGTGCGCTGCCTCGGGGAGGGCCGATGCCCACTCCTGGATGCCCTCGACGTTCCAGCCCTGCTTGGCGAGCCAACCGAGGTGGATCTCGAGGACCTGGCCGAAGTTCATGCGGCCGGGGACGCCGAGCGGGTTCAGGACGATGTCGACCGGGGTGCCGTCGGCGAGGAAGGGCATGTCCTCGACCGGGAGGATGGTCGAGATGACGCCCTTGTTGCCGTGACGACCGGCGAGCTTGTCACCCGCGGTGATCTTGCGCTTCTGGGCGATGTAGACGACCACGCGCTGGTTGACACCAGAGCCGAGTTCGTCGTCGCCGTCCTGCGAGTCGAACACCTTGACGCCGATGATCGTGCCCTCTTCACCGTGGGGCACCTTCAGCGAGGTGTCGCGGACTTCGCGCGACTTCTCGTTGAAGATGGCGCGGAGGAGGCGCTCTTCAGCGGAGAGCTCGGTCTCGCCCTTCGGCGTGACCTTGCCGACCAGGATGTCGCCGGGGCGGACCTCGGCACCGATGCGGATGATGCCACGCTCGTCGAGGTCGGCCAGCAGGTCCGGGCTGACGTTGGGGAGGTCACGGGTGATCTCCTCCTTGCCGAGCTTCGTGTCGCGGGCGTCGACCTCGTACTCCTCGATGTGGATCGAGGAGAGCGTGTCGTCCTTGATGAGGTTCTGCGACAGGATCATCGCGTCCTCGTAGTTGTAGCCCTCCCACGGCATGAACGCGACGAGGAGGTTCTTGCCGAGCGCGAGCTCGCCGTTCTCCGTCGCGGGACCGTCGGCGATGACCTCGCCCTGCTCCACACGCTCGCCGGCCGAGACGACCACGCGGTGGTTGTAGCTCGTGCCCTGGTTGGAGCGGTCGAACTTGCGCAGGTAGAAGGTCTGCGTGCCACCCTCGTCGAGCTGCAGGGTCACGGCGTCTGCCGAGACCTCGGAGACGACACCGGCCTTGTCGGCGGTGACGACGTCACCGGCGTCGATCGCGGTGTAGCCCTCCATGCCGGTACCGACGAGCGGCGACTCGGAACGGAGCAGCGGGACGGCCTGACGCTGCATGTTCGCACCCATGAGGGCGCGGTTCGCGTCGTCGTGCTCGAGGAACGGGATGAGCGAGGTCGCGACCGACACCATCTGGCGCGGCGAGACGTCCATGTAGTCGACTTCGCCCTTGGCGACGAGTTCGACCTCACCACCCTTCTTGCGGACGAGGACCTTGTCGTCGGCGAAGTGGAACGAGTCGGTCAGCGGCGCATTGGCCTGCGCGACGACGAACTCGTCCTCTTCCGAGGCGGTCAGGTAGTCGATGGTCTTCGTGACCTCGCCGTTGACGACGCGACGGTACGGGGTCTCGATGAAGCCGAACGAGTTGATCCGACCGAACGACGCGAGCGAACCGATCAGGCCGATGTTCGGGCCTTCCGGGGTCTCGATCGGGCACATGCGGCCGTAGTGCGACGGGTGGACGTCACGGACCTCGACGCCGGCACGCTCACGGGACAGACCACCCGGGCCGAGGGCCGAGAGACGACGCTTGTGCGTCAGGCCCGCGAGCGGGTTGTTCTGGTCCATGAACTGCGACAGCTGGGACGTTCCGAAGAACTCCTTGATCGCGGCGACGACCGGACGCACGTTGATGAGCGTCTGGGGCGTGATCGCCTCGATGTCCTGCGTGGTCATGCGCTCGCGGACGACGCGCTCCATGCGGGACAGACCCGTGCGGACCTGGTTCTGGATGAGCTCGCCGACGGCGCGGATGCGACGGTTGCCGAAGTGGTCGATGTCGTCCACGTCGAGGCGCAGCTGCACCGGCTCGCCGTCACGCACGCCGTTCAGCGTGGTCTTCTCGGCGTGCAGGGACACGAGGTACTTGATCGTCGCGACGATGTCCTTGACGGTCAGCACCGAGTCGGACAGCGGGGCGTCGATCCCGAGCTTGCGGTTGACCTTGTAGCGGCCCACCTTCGCCAGGTCGTAGCGCTTCGAGTTGAAGTAGAAGTTGTCGAGCAGCGCACGCGCGGCCTCGGCAGCGACCTGCTCGCCCGGGCGCAGCTTGCGGTAGATGTCCTTGAGCGCCTCTTCCTTCGTGAGGATGGCGTCCTTCTCGAGGGTCGACTCGATCGAGGCGAAGCCCTGGAACTCCTCCATGATCTCCTCGCTGGTCAGACCCAGCGCCTTGAGGAAGACCGTGACGGACTGCTTGCGCTTGCGGTCGATGCGCACGCCCACCTGGTCGCGCTTGTCGATCTCGAACTCGAGCCACGCACCACGCGAGGGGATGACGCGAGCGGAGTAGATGTCCTTGTCGGACGTCTTCTCCTGCTGGCGCTCGAAGTACACGCCGGGCGAACGGACGAGCTGCGACACGACGACGCGCTCGGTGCCGTTGATGATGAACGTGCCGCGTTCGGTCATGAGCGGGAAGTCGCCCATGAAGACCGTCTGCGTCTTGATCTCACCCGTCATGTGGTTCATGAACTCGGCGTTGACGTACAGCGGAGCGGCGTAGGTCTTGCCGCGCTCCTTGCAGTCGTCGATCGAGTACTTGGGGTCCTCGAGCTCGGGCGCCGTGAACGAGAGCTGCATGGTCTCGCCGAGGTCCTCGATCGGGGAGATCTCCTCGAAGATCTCCTCCAACCCGGAGTGCAGGGCGAGGTCGGTGCGACCCTGCTCCTGTCCCTCTGCGAGACGGGCCTTCCAGACGTCGTTGCCGACGAGCCAGTCGAAGCTCTCCGTCTGGAGTGCGAGCAGATCAGGAACCGTGAGGGTGTCCGTGATCTTGGCGAACGAGAGTCGCGAGTGGTTGCGACCGTTCTTGGGGTTGGTGGATGCGTTGGGCGCAGCAGCCAAGGGTGTGACCTCCGTAGGCCCCGTCGGGCCGATACTGACGAGCAGCATGTAGGTGAGTAGATGATCGCTCGGCGATCCCCGCGAGTTCTTGCCCTGCGACCACGCCGACGCGTGCCTGACGCGGAACGTCGGTGCACGTGTGGGATGATCTCCGTGAGCGGGACCCGCCGCCATATACGGGTCCGGCTGCACCAGGGCGAGTTGAGCTTGTCCAACTCAGAACTCTGCGTCGACCGCAATATGACGACACGGATGCCAGGGAGCGCGAACTGCCATCATAGTTCGCGCCGAGTCGTGCTGTCCAGTCCTGGCTTGACCAGATTCGGCAGTGGCGTGTATAAGCCGCTGCGTGCCCGCGGAATTCCCGGCCCGCGCCCGGCCCGCAACGGCCCGCGCCCGGCCCGCGACGGCCCGCAACAGGCCTGCGCACCCCGCCCGCGCAGTGGACCCGGCCGTGCGCTCAGCCGAGTCGCTCGCGCTCGACGTGCCCCGCGCCTCCCGGCTGGCCCTGCAGTCCGGCCAGCGCACGGAAGGCGTCCTCGGGTCGACGGGTGCGCACGAAGGTGACGCGACCACGGTCGTCGGTGAGCTCGATCCCGAGTCCGGGGGTGAGGATCAGGGCGCGCACACCGCGGCCGATCCGCAGGCCGACGCCGCCGTAGGTGCGGGCGTCCGCCTCGACGAGTCGGACGTCGGCGATGCGCCGACGTGCGATGCGCCGTGGCGGCAGCGGCCGGAAGTGCAGCGTGACGTGCGTGTCGGTGACGGCGAACCCGGCTCGCGCGAGCAGCAGGAGCACGCCCGCCACGACGGCAACCAGCGCCGGAACGATGAGCGCGGTCTCCGGCGCGTCGCCGGGCCAGGCGGTCACCGCCGCGGTCAGGCCGAGGCCACCGAGGAGCAGGACAGCGCCGACGACACGCATCCAGGTGGGCGCCGTCTCGTGGTCGGCGTGGGCCGGACGGGAGGCGCGGGGCACCCGCGTCGTCCGGCTCGCGGTCGTGCGCGTGGTGGCACGGGTCGTCGGTGCGGCCAGGCGTGCGGTGGGCACGCTCATCGTGTCAGCGGTCATGTCGGGTCTCCTGCGGCTCGGCGGAGTGTTGCATCCCGTATTTTACATGACGGGTGCGATGTGATCACGGTCAGCGCGCGCGGGTGACCGGAAGGGGCACGCGGACGCGCGCCGACGGCGCGCACGCTCGAGCGCTGGGGGCGCTCGACGGCACGTCGTGGTCACGTCGGGAGGGCGGACGCGCGAGGTGTGGGGCACTGCACGCATCGACGCGGTCCCGCGTGACGACCGGATGAACAGTACGGAACGAGTCTTGGCGTCCGCTGGCCGTCCATGTGTACGCATTCACGTACCGGCCAGGACCGGTCAGCGCAGGACGCGCGCGACCGCCTCGGCGCGGGTGGCGACCCCGAGCTTCGCGAACACCTGGTTCACGTACGACTTCACCGTCGGCACCGTCAGGAACAGCTCCGCCGCGATCTGCGGGTTCGTCCGGCCGGCCGCGATGTGCTCGAGCACGTCGGCCTCGCGCGGGGTGAGGTCCGGGAACCGGTCTCGCAGCGGCGGCACAGCGGGCGCGGACGCCGTCGCCCCGCCGCCGGCGAGCTGCGCCACCAGCCGCGCTCCGACCGTCGCGTCGAACGTCGACTGCCCCGACGCGACCGCCCGGATCGCCGTCGCGATCTCGGCCCGTCCGGCGTCCTTCGTCAGGTACCCACGCGCACCCGCCCGGAGCGCGGTCACGATCGACTCGTCGTCCGCGTAGGTCGTCAGCACGAGCACCGACACCTGCGGGTGGTCGGCCACGATGCGCGCGGTCGCCGTCGGCCCGTCGGTGCCGGGCATGCGCAGGTCCATCAACACGACGTCGGGAGCGTCACGGTCCACCGCCGCGATCGCCTCCGCGCCGTCGGCTGCCTCACCCGTCACCTGCAGGTCCGGTACGAGCGACAGCACCGTCACCAGGCCGTCGCGGACGATCGCCTGGTCGTCGACGACGAGGACACGGATGGTCACGAGGCGTCCACCTCGTGCTCGGCCACCCGGTCCACCGGCAGGTGCAGCGCGACGACGAACTCGTCGTCGGACCGCTCGGCCTCGACCGTCGCGCCGCTGCCGAGCTCCTCGACGCGCTCGCGCATCCCGAGCAGACCCTGGCCGCCGCCGGTGAGCGGGTTGGCCACGACGACGTCCACGGCGTCGCCGTCGCGGACGACGGACAGTGACACGGGTCGGCCGGGGGCGTGCCGGCGGGCGTTGCTGAGGGCCTCGCGAACGACCTGGACGACGGCGGCGCGGTGCGCCTCGTCGAGTGCGGCCAGGGTCGTGTCGCCCTGCACCACGATGGTGCCGCCGAACGAGCGGTGGGCGGCGACCAGGGCGGTCAGGTCGGTGCGGTCCGGCACGTGGTCGGTGCGGTCGGTCTGGTCGGTGTGGTCCGGCACGTGGTCGGTGGACGGCCGGGAGGCGCGGCTCGCGTCCGGCACGTCGGCTCCGGTGGTCCGCGTGGCCTGGTCCGGGGCCGTGGTCCGGTCCGGTGTGGTGGTGCGGTCCGCGGTCGTGGTCGGGTCGGAGACGGCGGCCCCGTCCGGGGTGGCGGCCCGGTCCGGGGTGGCGGCCCGGTCCGGGGTGGCATCGGGCTCGGCGTCCGCGTCGTCGCGGAGGGCGTGCACGGCTCGGCGGGCTTCGGCGAGGCCGTCCGCCGCCAGGGTCCTGGCCTCGCCGGCACGCTTCGTCGCGTCGTCGACCCGGCCGGCCTCGAGCAGGGCCTCGACCGCATCGAGCTGCAGCACGAGTCCGCCCAGCGAGTGCGCGAGCACGTCGTGGATGTCCCGCGAGGCCCGGGACCGGTCGGCGAGGAGCTGTGCCCGCTGCTGGTCCTGCTCGGCCTGCCGCGCGCGCTGCGCCGCGACCCGGAACTGCCGGCGGCTGAACCCGATGAGCACGCCGAGCAGCAGCCCGCCGCTCGTGCCGAGGACGAACTGGACCGAGGCGTGCTCGATCGTCGCGCAGACGGCGATGACCACCATCGCCCCCACCGCCGCCACCGCCGCGAGCCAGACCGGCACCCGAAGGTTCGCGCCGAGCAGGACGATCCCGACGATCACGGGGACGATCATGAGCGAGTCGGTCGCCACCACGGTCAGGGAACCGGCGACGATCATCACCACGCCCGCGACGACGAGCAGCTGCGGCGTCCGGCCGAACTCGCGGAGCGCCCACGCGGCGAGCGCCACCGCGCCGAGCACCCACACCCACGCGGGGGGCTGCAGCTCGAGTCCGTTCTTCACGAACCAGAACCCGACGATCGCGATGCCGAGGGCGTTGAGTCCCCAGGCGGTTGCCGAACGGGACCGACCCCCGGGGAGGTCGGTCGGGTCCTGTCCGCTCAGCAGGGTCACCGGACCATCATGCCGCGGGTGGTGCGGCCACTGGCGGTCCGGTCGCCGCGGTCTCCGCGGTCGCTCTGGTCTCCGTGGTCTCCGCGGTCTCCGCGCGGGATGCGCTGGTCGATGACGACGGCGCGGGCGGCGCGGTTCAGGGCGAGCACGAGCAGGATCGCGCCGGTCGAGGTGAGCAGGTGCGCACCGAGGTGGCCGCCGAGCACGTCGAGGCCGACGCGCACGGCGATGAGCACGATCCAGAGCGACGCACCGAGCCACCCCGTGCGGGACTGGATCGTCCGACCCTTGCTGTCCGGGGTGGCGACCGTGCGGAACCGGGTGATGGTGCCCATCGTCAGGCCCACACCGATCGTGATCAGGGCCTCGATGCCGAGGAACACGACGTCGGTCGTGGTGATCGTCGCCCCCGACTGCGCCAGGACCACCACACCGACGATCGCCATGATCATCGGCGTGCGCCAGATGCGCGCCGGGTCGAGGTACTGCCAGGTGGCCTGGCGGTACCCGAGGAAGCCGACGAGGGCGACGCCGATCAGGACGTTGACGAGGAGTTGGACCGACATGGTGTGCCTTTCGAGGTGACCCGGCGGGACGTCCCCGACCGATGGATCCAGCCTCGTTCCGGTGCGTTCGCGGGCACACCAACCAGGGGTGGGGGCCCGGGTGGTGATCGCGGTGCCGGTCGGGTGGTGTTCGATTGACCGCATGGCTGATGCGTTCGACGGGTTCCGGATCGGTGCGGGCTACTCGGTGGTCGAGCCGGACCGGCACCGCCCCGGGTCGTTCACACTCGTGGTGGACGGCACGCCGCAGTCGCACGTCGACCTCGAGGACCCGACCCACCTGGCGTTCGAGTACATCCGACGGATCGGGCACGCCATCGACCTGCTGCCGTCCGGTCCGGTCACGGCGCTGCACCTCGGCGCCGGTGCCCTGACGCTCCCCCGGTACGTCGCAGTGACCCGGCCGGGCTCCCGCCAGCAGGTCATCGAGCTCGAGCGCGACCTGGTGGACCACGTCCGCGAGGTCCTGCCGTTCCCCCGCGGAGCGTCGATCCGGGTGCGGTACGGCGACGCGCGCGAGGTGCTCGGCAAGCTCCCCTCCGGGCTGCGCGGCACGGTGGACCTGGCGGTGGTGGACGTCTTCGGCGGCTCGCAGATCCCGGCGCACGTGACGAGCATCGAGTTCTACCGCGAGGTCGCCGCGTTCCTGTCGCCGACCGGCATCGTCGCCGTGAACGTGGCCGACGGCGCGGGTCTCGCGTTCGCACGGGGGCAGGCGTCGACGCTGCAGGCCGTGCTGCCGTCGGTGGCAGCGGTGGCGGACACCGGCATGCTCAAGGGGCGTCGGTTCGGGAACATCGTGCTGCTCGGCTCGCCGACCGACCTGCCGATCGCCGAGATGCCGCGGCGGTACTCGTCGGACCCGATGCCGGCGAAGGTCGTGCACGGGGCCGAGTTGCGGGCGTTCATCGCCGGGGCGCCGATCGTCACCGACGCGACGGCCGTGGCGTCACCGGAGCCGAACCGGAGCGTGTTCGGCGCCTGACCCTGCGGTGACGACGGGGCGGCGCGCCAGGCCGTTCCCGGGCACTCGGCGGGTGCGGCTGTCAGGATGGTCTGAACGACCGCGCAGGTGCGCGACCGAGCGATGGGATCCCCTGATGACGAACGACGACCGGAGCAACCAGGACCGGACGGGCGACGGCCAGGCGCCGAGCTGGGGCGAAGCCCCGCAGCAGCAGCCCGCCGCCGACGCACCGCGGTACGGCGAGCGGAGCGACCCGACGCCGCAGTACGGGCAGTCCGCCCCGCAGTACGGCGAGCAGCAGAACCAGTACGGGCAGCAGCAGCAGCAGCAGTACGGGCAGCAGCAGGACCAGTACGGCCAGCAGCAGCAGTACGGCCAGCAGCCGTACGCCGCCGCGCCCGCGAGCTCCGGTTCGCCCGCGTGGCAGAGCTACGAGGAACCGAAGGCCAAGAAGAAGACCGTCGGCGTGATCGCGTTCCTGGTCGGCCTCGCCGCCCTGGTCGTGGGAGCCATCGGCGGGTACCTGTTCGGGCAGTCGTTCGGCGCTTCCGACGCCTTCCGCGACTCGATGCAGAACAGCGGAGCGACGCCGAGCGACGCGCAGATCACCGAGCTGATGACCTCGTCGAACGTCATCACCGGATCCCTCATGTTCTACCTGGGCACGGCCCTCGGCCTGTGGGCGATCGTGCAGGGCATCATCGCTGCCGTCACCAAGCGTGGCCGCGGTTGGGGCGTCTTCGCGATCGTCCTCGCCGTCGTCGCGCTCATCGTCTTCGTCGTGGCGGTCGGCGTCGCTGCGGTCGCGGCGAGCGGGATGTCCTGATCCGCTGAGCCCGTCCGGAACGGCCCGTCGTGCTCCGGCACGGCGGGCCGTTCTGCGTCCACCGGCGCGAAGCCTGAGCGCGTCGCACCGGCCGCTCCCGGCAGAGCGCGGCTACCCTCGAACCGATGTCCCTCCCGCCCGACGACCGTCAGCAGCCCGACCCGTCCGACCCGTCCCGTGAACCGCGCCACGCGGCTCCCGTGACGGCCGGGGTCAGCCCGGGCAGCACCTTCGCGCCCATCAGCCTGCGACCGGCGGTCGACGTCGACGCCGTGCACCAACGTCTGCGCGACCTCGGTCAGAGCCGCAGCACCGAGGCGCTCGCGGAACGCGCCGAACTCCTCCGCCTGCTCGGTCGCCTCGACGAGTCACTCGTCGTCGCGGAGGAGGTCTTCCGCCTCGCGATGTTCACGGGCGAGCGTCAGGACAAGGTCGCCGCCCGGATCCGGCGCGCACACATCCTGCACGACCTGGGTCGCCACGAGCGTGCCGCGACCGAGGCCGCCCTGGCCCGCGACACCGCAGCCACCGAGGAGTGGCCGGAGCTCGAGGGTGCCGCCGCCGAGATCGAGGGGTGGTCGCTGTTCGAGAACGACCGCTTCGAAGATGCCCGCGCCGCACTGTCCCGCGCCTACCAGGCGTTCCGCCAGGCCGGTGCCCCGTCCGAGCGCACCGACGCGCTGCGCACCGCGGTCGAGGCGGCGATGCGTGCCTCGATCACGCACCCCGCCGAACCCGCCGACAAGCCGCGGACGGCCCGCGAGGTCGCCGCCCGCCGCGCCGAGGACGACGAACCGACCATGCGCGTCGCGGAGCCGGTCAAGCAGGTCCCGCCGATCCGCCGCCGGGTGCTCGGGGCGCCGGACGCCGCGCGCACCGAGGCCGACGACATCTGGGGACGGATCGCCGCCCGGGCAGCCAAGAAGGGCCAGGCCGACCCCCGCGCCGACCAGTGACCGCACTCGAGACGGTCCGTTCCCGAGCCGAGGCACTCATCTCCGAACACCTCGGCGCGGGCTCGTGGGCCTTCGGGTTCGACCACGCGAAGACCCGCGCAGGACAGTGCGACTTCGCCCGGAAGCGCATCACCGTCAGCCGGCACCTGGCGACACGGTTCTCGGACGACGACGTCGAGCAGGTCCTGCTGCACGAGGTCGCGCACGCCCTCGCCGGCGCCCGTGCGGGCCACGGCCCGAAGTGGAAGCGGACCGCGTCCGCCATCGGGTACACGGGTTCGCGGCTGCACGACGGCCCGATCGCCAGCGAGCTCGCACCGTGGATCGGGACCTGCCCGGCCGGACACGAGCACTTCCGCTACCGGACGCCCACCCGCCAGCTCGCCTGTGCCCGGTGCTCCCGCCGGTTCGATCCCCGCAACGCCATCGTCTGGCGGCGCCGGAGCGAGGCTGACACCCCGTCGACAGTGGCCTCGACTACCGCATGAGTCCGTCCGCGCGCGGAGGCGCGCCGGTAACCCGTTAGCCTGGACGGATGCACACGGGGCAGCACATCCGCACGGACGCCGGATCCACCTGGTTCTTCGACGCCGGTCGGATCGCCCTGGACTTCGCGCACACCGGTGGGTTCGCCGACGACCCGGACGGCCGACGCCCTCGATCGCAGCTCGGTGAGCTGCTCGCGAGCCCGGCGGACCTGGACGAGTGGCTCAGCGACCACACCGAACCGATCGACGTCGGGGCGAGCGCGCGCGAGCTGCAGGACGCACGCGCGCTCCGCGCGGCGATCGCCCGACTCGCCGTCGCCGCGGCCCCCGGCCCGGCGACCACCGCGGCCGAGCGCACCGCCGTCGCGGCGGGCCTTCGTGCCGGGACCGGCCGCACGCGCCCCGCGCCCGACGACATCGACACCGTCAACCTGTTCGCCGCCCTGCCGGACGTGCCCCCGAGCCTCCCGGGTGGCCGACGCCGTGCCGGAGCGAACCGTGTCCGCTTGGCCCAGGCACTGTCCAGCGTCGCGCGCGACGCCGTCGCGCTGTTCACCGAGGTCGGGTTCGACGACGTCGAGGCCGACGGCCGACCGACGCGTCTGAGCCGCTGCTCGGCCGACGACTGCGCGCTGGTCTTCTACGACTCCTCGCGGGGCGGGACGCGTCGCTGGTGCTCGATGCAGCGGTGCGGGAACCGCGCCAAGGTCCGTGCGCACCGCGCTCGGCGCGCGGCGGTCTGAACCACCCTCCAGCCAGCCGACAAGGCACCGCGAAGAAAAAGATTCGGTGCGCCGAATTCTCTGGCATGCTGGGTCCCGTGACCGACACCGCCGCAGCCAGGACCACCGAGGAACCCACGGGTACCCCGAGGCGCCGCGCCGCCGGCCTCACCCTGCTCGGCCCGGCGTTCGTCGCGGCCATCGCCTACGTCGACCCCGGCAACGTGGCGGCCAACCTCACCGCCGGGGCGAAGTACGGCTACCTGCTCCTCTGGGTCCTGGTCGCCGCGAACGCGAGCGCGGTCGTCGTGCAGTACCTGTCCGCCAAGCTCGGCGTCGTCACGGGCAAGTCCCTGCCGGAGCACCTCGGCCTGCGGATGCGTCGCACCCCGAGGCTGCTGTTCTGGGGGCAGGCCGAGATCGTCGCGGCCGCGACCGACATCGCCGAGGTGATCGGCGGCGCACTCGCCCTGCACCTGCTCTTCGGCCTGCCGCTCGTCGCCGGTGGGCTCATCACGGGCGTGGTCTCGATGCTCCTGCTGACCCTGCACAGCCGCCGCGGGACCCGCACCTTCGAAGCCGTCGTCACGGCGATGCTCGCGATCCTGACCGTCGGCTTCTGCGCCGGGCTGCTCTTCGCGCAGGTCTCCCCCGCCGAGCTCGTCAGCGGCCTGGTGCCGCGGTTCGAGGGCTCCGAGTCGGTGATGCTCGCGGCGTCGATGCTCGGCGCGACGGTCATGCCGCACGCGGTGTACCTGCACTCCGCGCTGGCCCGCGACCGGCACGGCGACGTCCCCGCCGGCCCCCAGCGCCGCCGCGTGCTCGTCGCGACCCGGTGGGACGTCGGTCTCGCGCTGGTGGTCGCCGGCGGCGTGAACATCTGCATGCTCGTCCTGGCCGCGGCGACCCTGCCCGGCGTCGCCGACACCGACTCGATCCCCGGTGCCCAGCGGGCGATCGCCGACCACGTCGGGCCCGTCGTCGGGGTGTCGTTCGCGGTGGGGTTGCTGGCGTCGGGGCTGGCCTCGACCTCGGTCGGCTGCATGGCCGGCGCCGAGATCATGAAGGGGCTGCTGCACGTCCGGATCCCGCTCGTGGCACGGCGCGTGATCACCCTGGTGCCGGCGATCGTGCTGCTCGCGATCGGTGCCGACGCGACGATGCTGCTGGTGGTGAGCCAGGTGGTGCTGAGCTTCGGGATCGCCTTCGCGATCGTCCCGTTGGTCGTCTACACGTCGCGCCGCAGCATCATGGGCACGGACGTGAACGCCGCGACCACCCGCGTGGTGGCGTGGGTGATCGCGGCGGTCATCGTGGCGCTCAACGTCGCGCTGATCGTGCTCACGGTGACGCAGTGAGCGGCGACGCGGTGCGCGGCACGACGTCCGTCGTCACTCGACGACCGTGACGTCCTTCCAGAACGCGACGTAGCCCGAGTAGTCCTTGCCGACGCGGTCGAACGACGACGGGATCGGCGTCGGGTAGGACCACGCGCGGTCCTGCAGCGCCTGTCCGTCCACGTTCACCGTGAAGTACTGGGTGTCGCCCTTCCACGGGCAGTGGTACTGGGTGGGGCTCTCGGTGAACAGCTCGGACTTCACGCTCGACGGCGGGAAGTACCAGTTGCCCTCGATCTTGATGAGGTCCTCTTCCGGGGCCTCCGCGATCACCGTGTCGCCGACGACTGCCTTCATGCGTTGCTCCTTCGCTCGCTGGTGCCGGACGGCCTGGACGGCGCTCCGGTCCCTGTCCGCCCGAACGCTACGCCCGGCCCCGCGATTCCCGCAGGACGACCAGTTCCGGTCCGACGGCGAGCGCCGCGTGCACCGGCTCGCGACCGAGGACGGCCGCGCTCTCGGAGGCCGTGACCAGGTGCTTCACCGCGCGCCGGAGCCCGGTGTACGCCGCGCAGGCCGCGGCGGCCTCCGGTGAGGTGTGGTCGATCCCGACCGCGGCGAGCGCGTCGACGACGGCGCCGGCGGCGAGCAGGTCCTCGACGGCGAAGTCGGGTGCGTCGGGCACGTCGACGGTCTCGCCCGCGGCCTCGGCCGCGTCGTCCAGCGCTCCGGGATGGTGCAGCCCGGCGGCGACGACCGCGACGACGCACCGGTCGCCACGATCGGCCTGGAGGCCCGTCACCCGTTCCGCGATCGCACTCGCGTTGCCGAGGTGGCCGAGCACGACCTCCGGACCGTCCGGCAGCTGGGCGGTCGCGTTCCGCAACGCGCGGCGCTGCGCCGCCGCGTCCGGCGAGCTCGGCAGGACGTCCACCCAGACGACGAGGTGTGCGCCGTGGGCGATGCGTGCCGCACCACCGGTGCCCCACGCGAACCGGACCTGGTACTGCTCCTGGGTGCGTTCTGCCACGTCCGTCACGATAGCCGTCCGGGCGATGCTGTCCCTCTCCACAGGGTGGCCGTCCCGACAGGCTCCACCATGGTCGACGACCGTAGGATGCACTTCCATGGAGATCGCCCCCGCGCCCACCCTGACCGGCGACCGTGTGACGCTCGAGCCCCTCGCGCAGGAGCACGCGGAAGACCTGCGGGCAGCGGTGACGGACGGCGATCTGTGGCGCACCTGGTACACCTCGGTCCCCGCGCCGGCCCAGGTCGAGGACGAGATCGACCGGCGCCTCGCCGAGCACGAGGCCGGCCGCATGGTGCCCTTCGCGGTGCGTGACCGTCCGACCGGCCGCGTGGTGGGCTCGACGACCTTCATGAACATCGACGCGGGCAACCGGCACGTCGAGATCGGCAGCACCTTCCTGGCGAAGTCGGCGCAGCGGTCGGGCATCAACACCGAGGCGAAGCTGCTGATGCTGTCCCACGCGTTCGAGGCCTGGCAGTGCATCGCGGTGGAGTTCCGCACGCACTGGCACAACCACCAGTCCCGCGCCGCGATCGCCGGTCTGGGCGCCAAGCAGGACGGCGTGCTGCGGAACCACTCGATCGGCCGCGACGGCACGCTCCGCGACACCGTGGTGTTCTCGATCATCGCCTCGGAGTGGCCGGCGGTCCGGCTGTCCCTGGCCGAGCGGCTCCGGCGGCACGACCGCGCCGAGGGGTCGCGCCGCCGGTCCGCCCGGCACGCCTGACCGTCAGAGCGTGTGACGGACCGTCCGGTCGCCCAGTGGCTGGACCGGACGCGCGTTCTCGACGTGCGCTGCCTCGAGGTCGGCGAGCTGGTCGGCGCCGAGCTCGATCGGGTCCTCGAGCACGATCCACCGCACCCCCTCGGTGCACGGCGGCGTGGTGAGCGAGCCCTCGTAGGTCGCGAAGGAGCGCGACGCAGGCAGCATCGCCTCGACGTCCACGGTGCTCTCGCGACCCGCCCCTGCCGTCGCCCCGGCGAGGTAGCTCTCGTACGCCGGGTTGTGCGCGCCCCGCTCGGCGAGGACCCCGACGACGGTCAGGGCTCCGCGGTCGTCGGCGTGCACGAAGTGGAACTCCGCGTCGGCCGGCTCGCCGTCGACGGTGTGCTCCGACCCCGCGTGGAAGTGCATCTGGACCAGGTCGAGTTCCTCGCCCGCGACGGTCGTCGAGGCGCCGTCGTCAGCGGTGAACTGCACGGTGTGCCCGTTGTCCGCCGTCAGCCCCCGGACAGCACCCGAGCCCACGAGGTCGAGGTCGGCGCCACCGCGGGCGGCCGGGAGGTCGATCGGGGACTGCTGGTCGCCGGTGCCGCACGTGCCGTACTCGTCGGTGAGACCACCCCAGTGCTGCGGGGCGCCTGCTCCCTCGTACGACCACGACGTGCCGGCGTCGTGCGCGTCGGCCTCGGGAGGCGTTCCGGCCGCGCAGCCGGCGAGGACGAGGAGGACGGCGGGAGCGGCGAGCAGGGGGAGGCGGGGGTGAGTGGATCGCATGCTGTACACACTCACATACTCGTATTTCACATTTGCCGAGAGCGGTCGTCGGCCGCCAGCGTAGGGTCCTCGGCATGCACGTCGGTATCCGGATCGTCCTCGATGCTCCGGTCGACGCCGTGCGCGATGCCCTGCTGTCCCCATCCGTGATGGTCGCGGTGACGAAGCCGTTCCTGGTGTACCGCTCGCGCAGCCCCGAGGGGTTCCCCGAGCGGTGGGAACCGGGGCACCCGCACCCGATCACCGCGAGTGCGTTCGGCCTCGTGCCGAGCGGCGACACGCACGTCGACCTCGACCTGTACGAGATCGACGGCGTCCCCGTGCAGCGTGACAACGGCGGCGGCACGAGCGGGCTGTTCGGCCGCATGACGATGCGCCACCGGATGGCGGTCGTGCCGGCTCCCGGCGACCGGACGCTGCTCATCGACCGCCTGACCTACCGGATGCGGCCGTGGCCCCTCGGCGCACTGCTGTGGCCGGGGATGTGGGTCATCTGGCAGTGGCGGGCGTACCGGATGCGTGCGCTCGCGCCCACCTGGCGGACGGATGCTGCCTGACCGAGGCGAGTCGGGCCTCCCGTCCACCGCGGAGCGGGCGTAGCCTCGACCACGTGAGCCAGACGCGCCCCCAGGAGCCGACGACCGACGACCGTGTGCGCAGCACGCTGGCGACCGTGGACTGGCGGCGCATGACGTTCGACCTGTACCGCCGCGTCCGCGCGACGCCCGATCCCCAGACGGCGCACGCGCTGTGGCGGGAGACCCGCGACGCGATGTTCGCGGAGCACCCCGCGTCGCCGCTCCTGGACGAGGACGCCCGCGACTTCGAGTCGCTGCCCGTGCCGGACTACGACCCCGCCTGGCGGTTCCAGGTGCGCATCGAACCCGCCGAGCCCGCCGAGTTCGACTACGAGACCGGCACCGACGGCACCGTGCACTTCGACCGCCTCGGCGTCGTGACGGTCCCGGGCGTCGGCACGCTCGACGTCTGGTCGCACGGCGGCTACGCGGGCGGGCTGTTCGTCCCCGTGAAGGACTCCAGCGCCGGCAAGGCCCGTGGCACGTACGGCGGCGGACGCTACCTGCTCGACACCATCAAGGGCTCGGACCTGGGCGGCGACGACGCCGACTCGCTCGTGCTGGACTTCAACTTCGCGTACAACCCGTCGTGCGCGTACGACCCGGCGTGGGCGTGTCCGCTCGCGCCTCCGGGCAACACCGTGCCGGTGCCGATCCCGGTCGGCGAGCAGTACGACTTCTAGGGTGGAACGCATGGCAGGACTGGTCGCACTCGACGCCGGCGGACGCGTGCCGCCCTTCGAGCAGGTCCGCTCGCAGATCGCGGCACAGATCGGCGCGGGGTACCTCGTCGACGGCGAACGGCTGCCGAGCGTGCGGGGGTTGGCCGACGAGCTCGGGCTGGCGGCCGGCACGGTCGCGAAGGCCTACCAGCTGCTCGAGGAGGCCGGGCTCGTGCACACCGCGCGTGGTGCCGGCACCCGGGTGGTGCGGCCGGCCGAGGTGCCGGACGCCGTGGCTGATGCGGCACGTGCGCTCGCAGCCGCTGCCCGCGCGGCGGGACTGTCGGCGGACCAGGCGGCCACCGCGCTCAAGGACGCCTGGCCCGCGTAGCGCCGGGCTTCGAGGCGTACCTGGCGCTTCCGGGCGTACCTGATCGGAAGTTCCGGCCCGGTACGCCCGATTCGACTTTCCATCGCGGGCGTTCTGGGAAGGAACCCGCGCTCAGCAGTGCTCGAAGACGTAGGCGTCGTCGGTCGGCGTGACCAGGTCGCGGTCGCGCAGGATCGTCATCGCCGGGCGGCTCTTCAGCTTGCAGACCGACCCCCACGAGCGCTCGAGGGTGTCCGCGTACTCGATGTCGATGACCCGCTTGCCGTAGGCCTTCGTGTACGCCGAGCACTCCCGGTACTGCACGCACTCCTCGGCGACGACGAAGTCGAACCCGGTCTGCTTCCGGCCGGAGGCCCCGAGCTGCGGCGTGTTCTTCTGCCCGACGGCCAGGCCGTGGCGGTGCCCGGTGTCGACGAGTGACTTCGCCAGCGCGAGGTTGCCGGCGCGCGTGAGCCGCTTCCCGCTCCGGGTCCACGAGTCGAGGTTGTCGAACTCGACCGCGTCGAACCCGCGGTCGCCGCAGCGGGCGATGGACTTCGCGAGCACCTTCGTGATGAGCGCGCGCTTCGCGGCCGTCCGGGTGTCGAGGAGCATCTCGTCCGGCCAACCCGGGTCGGACACCGGCTTGCCGGCCGGGTCGCGCAGGATCGCCGACGGGTACGACCCCGTCCACGTGCGGGCGGACTCGGGCTGCGTCTGGAACCCGTTGACGTAGCAGATGTCGTACGTGCCCTTCGCGGGCTTGGCGGTGCTGTCCCGCTCGACGATCGTCACACCGGACGGCGGCGTGTAGGAGCCGCCGAGCTGGTAGTCGGGGCGCCCCGAGGTCGGCAGGTTGCGGTAGCTCGCCGCAGCGCTGGTCGGAGCAGCCTCGGCGCAACCGGCCGTGCCGAGGACGGCCACCAGGGCCATCGCGGTGGTGATCAGGACGGTTCGCGTACGCACCCGGGAATCCTCGCATGCGCACGGCGAACGGACCGGTCCTGGGTTCTGCGGGGTGCACGCGCTATGCTGGTGGTACTCGAGACGCCGATCGTCTCGTGCGTCGTACGGACGCCCCGAACTCCCGACCACGTTCCACTGATCCTCTGGTCGATGATCGAGCACCTCCCGAAGGTGCCCAGGCTTCTCTGCTGCGGCGACTGCGCCAGCCACCTCTGTTGGCGCGCGTCCCGCCCGCGCGCTGCCTCAGAGCGCGCCCACAGCCGGTCTCATCCGGCTCGAAAGGTCACCATGACCACCAATGACCTCCGTTTCTCCGACCTGGGCGTCCCCGCGCCGATGGTCGCCGTCCTCGCCGACCAGGGCAAGGAGACCGCGTTCCCGATCCAGGAGGACACGCTCCCCGACTCCCTGCAGGGCAAGGACGTCCTCGGCCGTGGCCGCACCGGCTCCGGCAAGACGATCGCCTTCGCGATCCCGCTCGTCGCGCGCCTCGCCGCCAGTGGCCGCAAGCGCCGCGCCGGCCGCCCCCGCGCCCTGGTGCTCGCCCCCACCCGTGAGCTCGCGACCCAGATCGACGTCGCCCTCGCCCCGCTCGCCAAGGCCATGGGCCTCAACACCACGACCATCTTCGGTGGCGTCGGACAGGGCCGTCAGGTCGACGCCCTGCGCGGCGGCGTGGACGTCGTCGTGGCCTGCCCGGGTCGCCTCGCCGACCTCATGCAGCAGGGCCACGTCAACCTCGGTGACATCGAGGTGACCGTCCTCGACGAGGCCGACCACATGGCCGACATGGGCTTCCTGCCCGGCGTGACCAAGATCATGCAGGCGACGCCCGAGCAGGGGCAGCGTCTGCTGTTCTCCGCCACGCTCGACAACGGCGTGGACAAGCTCGTCAAGAAGTTCCTGCACAACCCGGTGATGCACTCCGTCGACGAGGCGAACAGCCCCGTCGAGGCGATGACCCACCACCTGTTCGAGGTCGCCGACGCCGACGCGAAGAAGCACCTCGTGAGCACCCTCGCCTCGGGCAACGGTCGCCGCATCCTCTTCATGCGCACGAAGCACCACGCCAAGCGCCTCGCCAAGCAGCTCAGCAGCCAGGGGATCCCGGCCGTCGACCTGCAGGGCAACCTGTCGCAGGGCGCCCGTGAGCGGAACCTGGCGAAGTTCTCGTCCGGCGAGGCCCTCGTCCTCGTCGCCACCGACGTCGCCGCCCGTGGTGTGCACGTCGACAACGTCGAGCTCGTCGTGCACGTCGACCCGCCCACCGAGCACAAGGCGTACCTGCACCGCTCGGGCCGTACCGCCCGTGCCGGTTCGTCCGGTGACGTGGTCACGGTGACGATGCCCGCCGAGCGTCGCGACGTCGCGCAGATGATGCGTGCCGCCGCGATCAAGGTCACCCCGCAGCAGGTCACCGCGACCTCCCCGGCGGTCACCACGCTCGTCGGTGAGATCGCCCCGATCCGCCACGTCGCCGAGGACCAGCCCGCGCAGCAGCAGCGTCAGCCGAAGCAGCGCTCCGCCGATTCCGCCGGTGACCGTGGTCGTCGTGGTCGCGGCGGCCGTCCGGGAGGCTCGGGTCAGCCCGCGCGTGCCGGCTCGGCTTCCGAGTCCGCCGGTTCGGCCGGGGGCCGTCAGGGCCGTCCGGCTCGTGGCGCACGTTCCGAGGGCACCGGGCGCTCCGCCGCCGCGGGCGCGGGCTCGACGGGTGGTCGCCGTACCGGCGGCAGCCGTCGTGCCGGCAGCGACACCGTGCGCGGTGGGTCCTCTGCCGTCTGGTCCTCGGACGGTGGCTACGCCGCGGGCCGTGGAGCCGGCCAGGAGTCGGGCGGGGGCCGTCGTGGCTCGTCGCGCCGTGCCTCCCGTCCGGCCGGCGCTGCCGACCGCCACTGACCTGTCGACCCGGCCCGCGCTGACCAGCGGGGGACAACCTTGGGGGCGCCTGCGAAGCGGACGCCCCCAAGGCGTAGGTTCTCCTTCACCGGATGCCGCGCAAGCGGCTGACGGGGAAACGTCCGCTGTTGGAAGGAGTGCCTATGGCTGGGATCGAAGACATCAAGAACGCCGCTGAGAAGGCGGCAGGCAAGGTCAAGGAGGCCGTCGGGAACGCGACGGACAACGACCACCTCAAGGCTGAGGGCAAGACCGATCAGGTCAAGGCCGACACCAAGCAGGCGGGTACGAACGTCAAGGACGCCGCTTCCGGCGTCGCCGACAGCCTCAAGAGCGACCGCGACACGAAGTAACAAGCCGGTCAATCACCGCGCTGCGAAGCCCCCGGATCCGGGGGCTTCGTCGTGTTCGGGGGGGGGCTCCGTCGTGTTCGGGAACCGAGCCGGTCGCTACATGAGCGCGCCGACCGACGCGAGGCCCGCACGCAGCAGGGCGCCGCGGCCACCCTCCATGTCGTCGGCGACGCCGTCCGACGCGGCTTCCATCGGGGTCATCCAGGTGAGCTCGAGGGCGTCCTGCCGGGGCTCGCACGTGCCGGTGACCGGGACGACGTAGGCCAGCGAGATCGCGTGCTGCCGTTCGTCGGTGTACACCGAGGCGCCGGGCAGCGGGAAGTACTCGGCCACCGTGAACGGCGTCGGGCTCGACGGCAGCTGCGGGAACGCCATCGGGCCGAGGTCCTTCTCGAGGTGACGGAAGAGCGCCGTGCGGATGGACTCGCCGAACATCACGCGACCGGACACCAGGGTGCGGACGATCGAGCCGCTCGGGGCCACACGCAGCAGCACTCCGACCTCGGTCACGACGCCGAGCCCGTCGGTACGGACGGGGATCGCCTCGACGTAGCAGATGGGGAGTCGACGACGCGCGTTGGCGAGTTCCTCGTCGGACAGCCAGCCGGAGTCGGGGTCGGGGGTTTGCAACGAGGCCATGCACCGTGTCTACCAGGGACGGCGTCGAGTTCGGCGGAAGGCGCGGGACTTGGGGATGGTTAGCGTTGTCCACATGATTGATGCAGACCTGGTGCAGTGGACCCGTCCCGCGGAGGAACGCGCAGGGACACCGCTGCTCGTGACCATGCACGGGGTGGGGTCGAACGAACGCGACCTGCTCGGACTCGCCCCCGCGCTGCCGGCGGCCTGGACGATGGCGTCACTGCGGGCACCGATGCCGTGGGGCCAGGGGTTCAGCTGGTACCCGCTCGGGACGCCGGGCTCCCCCGCACTCGAGCCCGTCGACG
Organism: Curtobacterium sp. VKM Ac-2887; assembly: GCF_015350935.1. Taxonomy (NCBI): domain Bacteria; kingdom Bacillati; phylum Actinomycetota; class Actinomycetes; order Micrococcales; family Microbacteriaceae; genus Curtobacterium; species Curtobacterium sp. VKM Ac-2887. Next base: position 238,622 of record NZ_JADKSB010000001.1, read on the forward strand.
CCGCGGTCGCCGAGGTGCTCGCGTGGGTCGACTCCGTCGCCGCCGACCACCCGCGGATCGGGCTGCTCGGGTTCTCGCAGGGCGGGTCGATGGCGCTGCAGCTGCTGCGGGTACGACCGGCTGCGTTCGCCTTCGCGGTGTCGCTGTCCGGGTTCGTCGTGCCGGGGGTGACGGATGCGCGTGACGAGGCCGTCGCCGCCGTCCGGCCGCGGGTGTTCCTCGGGCACGGAGACCTCGACCCGGTGATCCCGGCGGAGGCCACCGCGCGGACGCAGGCGTGGGCGGCGGCGAACACCACCGTGACGGACCGGACGTACGAGGGCCTGCCGCACGCGGTGTCGGCAGCGGAGCTGTCGGACGTCGCGGCGTTCATCGACGGCGCGTAGGCGCGGGGCGCGCTTGGTGCGACGCGCAGCCCGCTTGGTGAGCAGAAATGGTCGGGTCCGACGTGCGGACTCGACCATTTCTGCTCACGATGCGCGGGGGTCGGCCCCGGCGACGACGGACGGGAGGCACGGTGCGGGCTGGCACCGTGCCTCCTGTCCGTCAGTCGGCGAGGATCTGCAGCAGGTCCTTGCGGAGCTGGTCGACCTTGGCGGTGGCGGCCTTGGCCTGGTCCTCCGTCGCGGTCGTCCGGTACATCTGCAGGACGCCCATGGTCTTCCGGAGCGCTTCGAAGAACTCGCGCTGCGCGTCCGGGATCCCGGGGGCCGCGTCGAGTGCCGCGGCGATCTCGTCGGCCTTCGCCTCAGCCTCGGCCTTGCCGGCGTCGGTGAGCTCGAAGAGGGTCTTGCGGCCGTCGCCCGACGAGACCACGAGGTCTTCGTCGACGAGCTGCTGGAGCGTCGGGTAGACCGAGCCGGGGCTCGGCTTCCAGGCGCCGCCGGTGCGTTCGGCGATGGTCTTGATCACGGCGTAGCCGTTCTGCGGCCCCTCGGCCAGCAGGCCGAGGATCGCGAGGCGGACGTCACCGCGGCGGCGGCGTTCACGACCGAAGCCGGGTCCGCCGAAGCCACCGAAGCCGGGGCCGAAGCCCATGCCCGGCCCGAAGCCCGGGCCGAAGCCACGGCCGCCTCGGCCGCCGTGCTCGTGGTCACCGCGGTCGCGGCCGGGGAAACCGGCGCCGTGGTGCTGCCGCGCGCCGCCGAAACGGGGGCCGCGCGGGTGGTGGTTGCTGTCGTTGTCGTTGTGCATGGGGCGCATGGTGCGTCCTTCCTTGTTGCTGAGTCGGCTCGCGATCGGTCTGACTGGTTTCGTCTTCGTCGTATCGCGATGTGTTTACGATAGATCGCTAACTATCGTCTTGTCAAGGAGTATTCCCCGCTCGGCCTGCTGTCGGTGGTGGCGGGCAGGATGGGCGGACCATGACGGACGTCTTCGAGCGCTTCTCCCCCGCGACCGCGGAGTGGTTCCGTGGTGCGTTCGACGCCCCCACTCCGGCACAGGCGGGCGCGTGGGACGCCATCTCGACGGGGCAGCACGCACTCGTCATCGCGCCGACCGGTTCCGGCAAGACCCTGGCCTCGTTCCTGTGGTCGATCGACCGGCTCATCAGCGCGACCGACCGGCCCCCGGCCAAGCAGCGCACGCGGGTCCTGTACGTCTCGCCGCTCAAGGCCCTCGGCGTCGACGTCGAGCGGAACCTGCGCAGCCCGCTCGTCGGCATCACGCAGACGGCCAGGCGGCTCGGTACCGAACCACCAGAGGTCACCGTCGGGGTGCGCAGTGGCGACACCCCGTCGTCGGACCGGCAGAAGCTGCTCCGCCAGCCGCCGGACATCCTCATCACGACGCCCGAGTCGCTGTACCTCATGCTCACCTCGCAGGCGCGCGAGACCCTGGTCAACGTCGACACCGTCATCGTGGACGAGGTGCACGCGGTCGCCTCGACCAAGCGCGGAGCGCACCTGGCCGTCTCGCTCGAACGGCTCGACGACCTGCTCGACAAGCCGGTGCAGCGCATCGGGCTGTCCGCCACGGTCCGGCCGCCGGAAGAGGTCGCCCGGTTCCTCGGGGGTCGGGCGCCGGTGACGATCATCGCCCCGCCGGCGCAGAAGACCTTCGACCTGCGCGTGGTCGTGCCGGTCGACGACATGGCCGAGCTCGGTGCTCCGCCGGTCGGTGCGGACGCGTCCGATGCGCCCGCGAACGGCTCGATCTGGCCGCACGTCGAAGAGCGTGTGGTCGACCTCATCGAGGAGCACCGGTCGACGATCGTGTTCGCGAACTCGCGGCGACTGGCCGAGCGACTCACCGCGCGGCTGAACGAGATCCACGAAGAGCGCGTCCTCGCCGCGGCGGCTCCGGCTTCGGCCGCGGAGGGCGATGCGCTGGTGCCGGCGGGTGTCTCGCCGGCCGACGACGGACTGCCGGTGGCGCGGGGTCGCCCACAGTCGCCCGCCCGGACCTCGGCGCACGCGGTCGCACCCCAGGGCACGAAGCGGCCGCCGGCGCAGATGATCGGCGCGTCCGGGCAAACCGGTGGCGGCGGCTCCGACACTGCAGTGCCCGTGCTCGCCCGCGCCCACCACGGCTCGGTGTCGAAGGACCAGCGCGCCATCATCGAGGACGACCTGAAGTCCGGTCGGCTGCGGTGCGTCGTCGCGACGAGTTCGCTCGAGCTCGGGATCGACATGGGCGAGGTCGACCTCGTCGTCCAGGTCGAGGCGCCACCCTCGGTCGCGAGCGGCCTGCAGCGCGTCGGGCGTGCCGGGCACCAGGTGGGCGAGATCTCCCGCGGGGTGCTGTTCCCGAAGCACCGCGCCGACCTCGTCAACAGTGCGGTCACGGTCGAACGGATGGTCTCGGGGCAGATCGAGTCGATCTCGGTGCCGGCGAACCCCCTCGACGTGCTGGCGCAGCACACCGTCGCCGCGGGAGCGATCGACACCGTCGACGTCGAGCACTGGTTCGACCTGGTCCGGCGGAGCGCTCCGTTCAGCGGGCTGCCCCGCTCGGCGTTCGACGCCACGCTCGACCTGATCACCGGGCGGTACCCGAGCGACGAGTTCGCCGAACTCCGCCCGCGGCTGGTGTGGGACCGCGTGCACGGCACCCTGACCGGACGCCCCGGCGCCCAGCGGCTCGCGGTGACGAGCGGCGGCACGATCCCGGACCGCGGCATGTTCGGCGTGTTCATGGTCGGCGAGAAGGCCTCCCGGGTCGGCGAGCTCGACGAGGAGATGGTCTACGAGTCCCGCGTCGGCGACGTCTTCGCCCTCGGAGCCACGAGCTGGCGGATCGAGGAGATCACCCACGACCGGGTCATCGTGAGCCCGGCGTTCGGACAGCCCGGTCGGGTGCCGTTCTGGAAGGGCGACGGCATCGGCCGCCCCGCCGAACTCGGTCGCGCGACGGGGGCGTTCGTGCGCGAGGTCGAGGGCGCCTCGGACGACGACGCCCGCGCCCGGGTCGCCGCCGGCGGCCTCGACGAGCGTGCCGTCACGAACCTGCTGACCTTCCTGCGCGACCAGCGCGCGGCCACCGGTCACGTGCCGAACGACACCACGCTCGTGGTCGAGCGCTTCCGCGACGAACTCGGCGACTGGCGGCTCATCCTGCACTCGCCGTACGGCATGCAGGTGCACGCGCCGTGGGCCCTGGCGGTCGCGGCACGGTTGCGTGAACGCCACGGCATCGACGGCGACGCGATGGCCGCCGACGATGGCATCGTGGTGCGCATCCCCGAGACCGACGCCGAACCGCCGGGCGCCGACCTGTTCGTGTTCGAGCGCGACGACCTCGAGGCACTCGTCACGGACGAGGTCGGTGGGTCGGCGCTGTTCGCCGCGCGGTTCCGCGAGTGTGCGGCGCGCGCCCTGCTGCTGCCCCGTCGGAACCCCGGGCAGCGATCGCCCCTGTGGCAGCAGCGGCAGCGGGCCTCGCAGCTGCTCGAGGTGGCCCGGAAGTACCCGTCGTTCCCGATCGTGCTCGAGACCGTGCGCGAAGTGCTGCAGGACGTCTACGACGTGCCCGCCCTGCTCGGCATCGCCGACGAGATCGCCGGCCGCCGCATCCGCCTGGTCGAGACCGAGACCGAGACGCCGTCCCCGTTCGCCCGCTCGATCCTGTTCGGGTACGTCGCCGCGTTCATGTACGAGGGCGATTCCCCGCTCGCCGAGCGCCGGGCCGCGGCACTGTCGCTCGACTCGACCCTGCTCGGCGAACTGCTCGGCCGCGCCGAACTGCGGGAGCTGCTCGACCCGGCGGTCATCGCCTCGGTGGAACAGGACCTGCAGCGGCTGTCGCCGGACCGCCGGGCGCGCGACGCCGAGGGGCTGGTCGACGTGCTGCGGCTCGTCGGCGCGCTCGACCTCGACGAAGCCGTCGACCGGAGCTGGCTGGCGGCGTCGGACGACCGCTCCGCCGCTGCGACCGAGGTGCAGACCGTGCTCACCGCGCTCGAGCGCGACCGCCGGGTCCTGTCGTTCTCACACGCCGGGTCCACCCGCTGGGCCGTCATCGAAGACGCCTCGCGCCTGCGTGACGCCCTCGGGGTCCCGCTGCCGATCGGCGTGCCGACCGCGTTCGTCGAACCCGTCGCCGACCCGCTCGGTGACCTGGTCGGCCGGTACGCCCGGTCGCACGGGCCGTTCTCGGCGCAGGAGGCCGCGGGTCGCCTCGGCCTCGGGGTCGCCGTCGTGCAGGACACCCTGCGCCGTCTGGTCGCCGACCGACGTGTGGTCGAGGGCGAGTTCCGCCCGGATCGGCAGGGCGCCGAGTGGTGCGACGCCGAGGTCCTGCGCCGGATCCGCACGAAGTCCCTCGCCGCGCTCCGCCACGAGGTCGAGCCGGTGTCGCCGGACACGCTCGCGCGCTTCCTGCCCGCCTGGCAGCACGTGCAGACCCCCGGCACCCGCGGCGGCCTGCGCGGGGTCGACGGGGTCCTGCAGGTGATCGACCAGCTCGCCGGCGTCGCCCTGCCCGCCAGCGCCTGGGAGACCCTGGTGCTGCCCGCGCGGGTGACCGACTACTCCACGAACATGCTCGACGAGCTCACCGCCACCGGCGAGGTCCTGTGGTCCGGCGGCGGGACCCTGCCCGGCAACGACGGGTGGGTGCGCCTGCACCTCGCCGAGACGGCGTCGACGACGCTCGCCGAGCCCTCCGGCGACGAGACCACTGAGCTGCAGCGCGACGTGCTCGGTGCCCTGGCCGGCGGCGGCGCGTACTTCTTCCGCCAGCTCGGGCAGGCCGTCGGCAGCACCGACGACCCGGCCCTGACGACGGCGCTGTGGGACCTCGTCTGGGCCGGACAGATCACGAACGACACGTTCGCTCCGCTGCGCTCGATGCTCGGCGGCAAGGCGAAGAGCAGCAGCGCCCCGCGGGCTCGTGCGTACCGCGGGCGCCGACGTCCGACGATGCCGACGCAGTCCGGTCCGCCGTCCGTCGGTGGCCGCTGGTCCCTGCTCCCCCTGGCCGAGTCCGACTCGACCGTGCGGGCCGCCGCGACCGCCGAGCAGCTGCTCGAGCGCTACGGGGTCGTCACCCGCGGGGCCGTCCAGGTCGAGGGGGTCCGAGGTGGGTTCGCGGGCGTGTACCGGGTGCTCTCGCGGTTCGAGGAGTCCGGGCGGGCGCGCCGCGGCTACTTCATCGAGGGCCTCGGGGCCGCACAGTTCGCCACGGGTCCGACCATCGACCGGCTGCGGACCTACGCCCGTGACCTCGACGACGAGCGCGTCGACCCGGACCGGAAGCGCGAGGCACTGACCCTGGCCGCGACCGACCCCGCGAACCCGTACGGAGCATCGCTGCCCTGGCCGTCCGAGGACCACGCGGCGGCCGAGGCGGGCGACACGGGCGCCGACGTCGCTGCTGTCGCTGCGGCTGCGCAGATGGCCCCGGCACCGGCCACCACCGGCTCCCGCGGCCACCGGCCCGGGCGCAAGGCCGGAGCGCTCGTCACCACCGTCGACGGCCGGCTCGCGGTGTACGTCGAGCGCGGCGGCAAGTCGGTGCTGACCTTCACCGACGACCCCGCGGACCTCGCCGTCGCGGCCGCGTCGATCGCGGGCATCGTGCGCACGGGCCTGCGGAAGCTCGCGGTCGAGCGCGTCGACGGCGAGTTCGTGCTCGGGACCCCGCTCGGCACCGCGCTGGGCGACGCCGGGTTCACCGCCACCCCGCAGGGACTCCGGCTCCGTGCCTGAGGGCGACACCGTCTACCGGGCAGCGCACCGGCTGCACACGGCGCTCGCGGGCAAGGTCCTGACCCGGAGCGACTTCCGGGTGCCCGCGTTCGCGACCGTCGACCTGGTCGGCCGCACCGTCGACGAGGTCGTGCCCCGTGGCAAGCACCTGCTGCACCGGATCGGGGACCTGACCGTGCACTCGCACCTGAAGATGGAGGGGCGGTGGGACGTCTACGCGCCAGGTGAGCGCTGGCGACGCCCGGCGCACCAGGCACGCGCGATCCTCGACACCGAGGACGTCTCGACCGTCGGGTTCACGCTCGGGGTGCTCGAGGTGATCCCCCGCGACCAGGAGTCCGAGGTCGTCGGACACCTCGGCCCGGACCTGCTCGGGCCCGACTGGGACGCCGACCTGGCGCTCGAGAACCTGACGCGGGATCCTGCACGGCCGGTCGGACTGGCGCTGCTCGACCAGCGCGTGCTCGCCGGCCTCGGCAACGTCTACCGCAACGAGCTCTGCTTCCTGCGCGGGGTCCTGCCGACCCGACCGGTGGCCGAGGTGCACGACGCCGGCCGGACGATCTCCCTGGCGAGCCGGCTCATCCTGGCGAACCGCGACCGCAGCCACCGGGTGACGACGGGGATCGACCGCCCGGGGCGTCGGTTCTGGGTCTACGGACGAGCGGGCAAGCCGTGCCTGCGGTGCGGCACCCGGATCCGGCGAGGAGACCTCGGTGACTCGGAGCTCACCCTGCGGGACACCTACTGGTGCCCGCGCTGCCAGACCTGAACCGCGGGCGCAGCGACGAGCACCGGCACGTGCCTGCTCACCGGGTGACGGGGTGCAGGCGCTCGGCGGCGGTCGACCGCACCGCGTCCGTGACCCGCTCGAGCAGCGGTGACGCCAGGTTCCACCGTTGCCACCACAGGGCGACGTCGGCTCGGCGGGTCGGGGTGAGCTCGAGCAGCTCGCCCCGCGCCAGGGCATCGAGGCACTGCGCCTCGGGCAGCATCCCCCACCCGAAGCCGAGCGAGACCGCCCGTGCGAAGTCGGCCGAGGTCGGGACGAAGTGGCGTGGACCGGAGGGCGCGTGGCCGAGCACCCGGCGGAGGTAGCCCTGCTGCAGGTCGTCGTCACGGTCGTAGTCGACGAGCGGCACCCGGTCGAGGCGGCTCAGCATCCGCCGCTCGGTGTCGGCGTCGGACAGGTAGCGGTCGACGAACGCCGGCGATGCCACCGCCCGGTACCGGTCGATGCCGAGCGGTACCGACGAGCAGCCCTGCACGGGGTCCGCCTCGGCCGTCACGGCACCCATCACCGTGCCGGCGCGCAGCAGCTCGGCGGTGCGGTCCTGGTCCTCGCGGTGCAGGTCGAAGACCACCTCGGTGTCGGCACGGACGAGTGCGAGCGCGTCGAGGAACCACGTGCCGAGCGAGTCGGCGTTGACGGCGAGCGGGATCGACGGCACCGCAGACCCCGCACCGTCGGCACCGGTCTCGCCGAGTGCACGGGCGGTCTCGTCGTCGAGCAACCGCACCTGGCGTGCGTGCCGGAGCACGACCGCGCCGTCGGCTGTCGGGGTGACCGGGGTCGTCCGTTGCAGCAGGACCCGGCCGACCTGCTGCTCCATCGACTTGATGCGCTGCGAGACCGCCGACGGGGTGATCGCCAGGGCCCGGGCAGCCGCGTCGAGGGTGCCGTGGTCGACGGCGGCCAACAGGGTCTCGAGGTGCTCGCGCTGGAACCGGACCATGCAGTGCAGCTTACGGCGCTGTAGGAACGTGAGCTGGTCTACAGACGAGGGTGCCCCTAGCGTCGTGGACGTGACCGCACTCCTCCCCCTGCTCGCCGGCCTCGGCACCGGACTCGCCCTGATCGTCGCGATCGGTGTGCAGAACACCTACCTGCTCCGGTTGGCGGTCAGCTCGGGCCTGCGGGTGGTGACGGCGGCGGTCGTCGTGTGCGCGGTGTCGGACGCCGTGCTCATCGTCGCCGGGGTGCTCGGCGTCGGGGCCGTGGTCGAGCGGTTCCCGGTGGCACTCGTCGTCGTGCGGTTCGTCGGAGCCGCGTTCCTCGTGACCTACGGCGTGCTCGCCGCGCGACGGGCACTGCGGCCGTCGAGCGACGCCATGCGCGTGGCCGACGAGGCGGCGGCGGACGACGTGACCATCGCGACTCGCGTCGCCGACCAGGCGGCGGACGACGGCGTGCCGGAGCCGGCCGCGGGCAGTGGACCCGAGCGCCCGGGGACGGTGGTGGCGGGGCGGACGCGCACCGCGCCTCCCGGCCAGGCGGTGACCATGCGCACGGCGGTGGCGACCATGCTCGTCTTCACGTGGGCGAACCCGCACGTGTACCTGGACACGCTGGTGTTCCTCGGGTCCGTGGCGAACCAGCAGGGTCCCGACGACCGGTGGCTGTGGACGGTCGGCGCCGTCGCGGCGAGCTGCCTGTGGTTCGGCGCGCTCGGGTTCGGCGGGCGACTGCTCCGGCCGCTGTTCGCGAAGCCCCTGACGTGGCGGGTGTTCGACGGCCTGGTCGCCGTCGTGATGCTGGGCTTCGGCGTCCTGCTGGTCGTCGGCGCGTAGGAGGCCGGAGCCCGCTACTGCTGCCCCTTGCCCACCCGGCTGTTGCGGCGGCTGTAGCCGAAGTAGATCGCGAAGCCGATGACGAGCCAGACGACGAACCGCAGCCAGGTCTCGACCTCGAGGTTCAGCATCAGCCAGAAGCACAGCACCGCCGACAGGATCGGGATCACCGGCGACCACGGCACCCGGAACGAGCGCGGGGCGTCCGGGCGCGACTTGCGGAGCACGATGATGCCGATCGACACCAGCACGAAGGCCGACAGGGTGCCGATGTTGATCATGCCCTCGAGCTTGTCCACCGCCGTGAAGCCGGCGAGCAGCGCGACGACGACGCCCGCGACGACCTGCACGCGCACCGGCGTCTGCGTCTTCGGGTTCGTCTTCGAGAACCAGCGCGGCAGCAGACCGTCGCGGCTCATCGCGAAGACGATGCGGGACAGGCCGAGCAGCAGCACCATGACGACGGTCGTCAGACCGATCAGGGAGCCGATGGCGATGATGCCGGCAGCCCACGGCAACCCGACGATGTCGAAGGCCGAGGCCAGGGACGGTGCGTCCTCCTGCGCCAGGCGCTGGTAGGAGACCATGCCGGTGATGACGATGCTGACGCCGACGTAGAGCAGCGTCACGATGCCCAGGCCGATGAAGATGCCGCGGGGCAGCGTCTTCTGCGGGTTCTCGGTCTCCTCCGCGCTGGTCGCGACGACGTCGAACCCGATGAACGCGAAGAACACGAGCGACGCCGCGGCGAGCAGCCCGAAGACGCCGTACTGCGCGGGCTCGGAACCGGTGAACCAGGACACGAGCGACTGGGTCCAGACGCTGCCCTCGGCGCCCTTGGCGGGCTCCGACGGCGGGATGAACGGGGTGAAGTTCGCGGCCTTGACGAAGAACGCACCGGCGACGATGACGAACACCACGATGGCGACCTTGATGATCGTGATGACCGCCGAGACCCGCGACGACAGGCGGGTGCCGAAGGCGAGCAGCACCGTGAAGATGCCGACGATCAGGACCGGGCCCCAGGTGAACGGGATCGGGCCGAGCTGGATCGTGCTGGGCAGGGTCACACCGAAGACGTCGAACGCGGTGCTGAGGTAGATGCCCCAGTACTTCGCGATGACGGCGCTCGCGGTGAGGGTCTCGAGGATGAGGTCCCAGCCGACGATCCAGGCGAGGAGCTCGCCCATCGTGGCGTAGGTGAACGTGTACGCGGAGCCGGCGACGGGGATCGTCGAGGCGAACTCGGCGTAGCACATGATCGCCAGGCCACACGTGACCGCGGCGAGCAGGAACGAGATGATGACGCCGGGCCCGGCGAAGTTCGCGGCGGCGTTCGCGCCGACCGAGAAGATGCCGGCGCCGACGGCGACCGCGATGCCCATCGCGGCGATGTCAAACGTCTTCAGGGAGCGCTTCAGGGACCGGCCCTGCTCCTCGGAGTCGGCCAGTGAGGCCTCGATCGACTTGATGCGGAGCTTCGTTGCCATGGGGTGGATCCCGTCATCGACTGGGCGGCGGACCCCGTGACATTACTGGTGTACCACCCCGACACGCAAACAGCGGAGCCGCTGGGCGCATGGGAACCAGGTTCCGGACGCGGAACCAGGGAACGGCGCGGTGCGGTGTCCGGAACCAGGTTCCGTGGGCAGAGCGGGTCGACCGGGAGGCCCGGCTCGGCTCAGGCGGATCGGCGCCAGTCCGCCAGGAACCGCGCTCCGGCCTCGTCGTGGATCACCCCGTCGGGTGCGGTGAGCACCGGGTACGGCGTCGCCGGAACGCCGTCCGAGGGACGGACGTCGACGTGCGCGACCTCGTGGCCGTTCGCGTGCAGCCAGTCCGCCATCGCGTAGTCGCTGCGCGAGTCGCCCATCGTGCGCCAGGCCGTCGGCAACTCGCCGTCCTGCGCCAGGAGCTCGAGCGACCGCTCGGCGCCCATGTCCTTGCCGCTGCGGTCGGACTCGACGTCGGTCGAGATGATCGTCGGGTCGATCCGCCACTGCACGGCGCCGTCGGCGTCGGGTCGGACGTCGTCGAGACGGCGCACGCCCAGGCCGCGACGCTCGAGGGCCGCCATCGCCTTCGCGTCGAACTCGGGCTGCCGAGCCAGGTACGTGGCGTTCGGCACCTCCACCCGCTGCTCGATCGACACCATGGCGCGCTTCGTCTCGTCGAAGAACACCAGGTCGGCGTACTCGGTGCGGACGAGCTCGCGCATCTCGTCGGCGTAGTCGCGCGGGAGCGCCAGGTCGTCGGCGACGGTGAGCTCGCTCGTCCCGCCCTCGTACTGCGGGCCGATCGAGCACCAGACGGCGCCCTTCTCGCAGACGGCGTGCACGCGGCCACCTTCGGCGAGACCACCGGCGAGCAGCGGACCGACCACCTCGCTCCGGATGAAGGCGTCGCTCCGGCCGGTGTTGAAGACGACGGGGATGCCCTCGGCGGCGAGGGCGACGAGGTCCTCGATGATGCTCGGGATCGCGATGGTGCGGGAGACGGGGCTGGCGATGGGCCCGTCGACGTCGAGCAGGAGACCGAGACGAGGTGCGTTCACCACGCCATCCTCTCGCAGTCAGCTGCTCGGTGAGACGACCCGGACCAGGAACCCGTCGAGCACGGCGCCGATCGCAGCCGGGTCGGGCACGTGACCCTGCCCGGGGACCTCGACGTAGCCCGAGCCCGGCACGGCCTCGACGACCGCTCGGGCCGCCTGCCGCATCCACTCGTGGCCGTCGCTGCCCGCGGCGACGAGCACCGGGACACCGACCGCTGCTGCCACCCGCTCCGGGATCGCCAGGCCGTTGAGCACCCGCACGTCGCGGCTGAGCACGTGGGCGTCGACGACGAGCGACCGCCAGAGCGCACCCTTCAGCCGCAGCGCCGAGATCTGCCCCATCGGCACCCCCAGGACGTGCGCGAGGAACGCCCGGACGGCCTGGGCGCGACGGCCGGCGGCGACGTGCTCGTCGAGCAGGTCGGCGAAGACGACGTCGTCGGCGTGCGGGTCGACCGTCGCCCGGTACGGCGGCTCCCACAGCACGGCGGCCCCGAGCGGGACACCGGCGGCGAGGCCCCGGAGGACCACCCCCGCGCCGACGCAGAGGCCGAGCGCGACGACGGGTCCGTCCACACTCGCGACGACGGCCGCGAGGTCCTCGACCTCGCGCTCGATCGTCCACGGGGTGGTGTCGCCGCTCGCACCGCGGCCCCGCCGGTCGTACGTGATGACCCGGTAGCGGTCCTGCAGGCCGCCGGTCAGGTGCTCGACGGTGGGGGTGCCGTGGTGGTCGAAGGCGCCACCGACCACGACGAGCGCCGGACCGGTCCCCGCGTCGGACACGGCGATCACCGTGCCGTCGGCGGAGACGACCGTGCGGTCGACGTGCTGGTCCATTGGGGGCCTTCCGAGGGTGGTTCGACGGCGCTGCGTCGGGTCCTCGGGAGGGACCGGGCGGGTCGGTCCTCGAAGCATGGCATCGGAGCGCTCCCACGTCACCACCCGCAACCAGGGGGAGACGACCGATCCGGGTCCGGGTCCGGCTCCGGCTCCGGCTCCGCTCAGCGGTCGCGGTATATCGCTCGGCGGTGGCCGGCATCGACGACGATCACGATGAGTCGGCCGTCGTCGATCTCGTAGATCAGACGGTAGTCACCTGATCGCACCCGCCAACCGGGTCGGTTCACGAGCTTCCGAGCTGCCGGGGGCCGCGGGTGGTCGGCGAGGATCGCGAGGAGTCCCTCGATCCGCCGACGACCGTCGGGCGGGAGCTTGCGGATGACACGTTGCGCGGACGGGATGACCTCGACCGACCAGGTCATCCGAGTCCGAGTTCGCGCTTGAGATCGTCCCACTGCACGTTCTCGCCGCCGATGCGCTTGTTCTCCGCGATGGCAGCGTCGTACGCGACCAGGTCGTCGAGGTCCTCGGCCGCCTCGAGCAGGCGGTCCAGGACATCCGCGTCCACCACCGCCGCGACGCGCTTGTTGCGCCGGGTCAGGTAGACGGGTTCGTGCCGGGCGTCATCGATGATCGACGCCAGGCGGCCACGTGCTTCGGAGATCGACACTTCGCTCACCGGTACATTCTAGAGCGTTTTGTACAACTCAGACGAGCGCCGTGGTACCGACCGACTCCCGTTCGAGCAACGATCGCTTGACGTCGAGCCCCCACGCGAAGCCCCCGAGCGTGCCGTCGGAACGCAGCACCCGGTGGCACGGCACGAACAGTGCGGGAGCGTTCCGTGCGCACACGCTGGCGGCGGCCCGCACGGCGTCCGGTCGGCCCATCGCCCCCGCGAACTCGGTGTAGGTCAGGGTGCCGCCGGCCGGGATGCGGCGGAGCTGCCGCCACCCCTCGGTGAACAGGTCGGTGCCGAACTGCCGCACCGGCACCTGCATGGCGTGCTCGACCTCGCCCGAGTAGAAGGCGTCCACGGCATCAGCGGCGGCGACCGTGCCGTCGACGATGCGACTGGGCCGGTACCGGTCGGCGAGCCGCCCGAGGATCCGGTCGACGGAGTCGGTCCAGCCCGAGGCGAGGACACGGCCCTCGGCGTCCTCGAGCACGGTGAAGGCCCCGTCCGGGGTGTCCAGGGTCTGGATGGTTGCGTCGGTCATCGTTCGTCCTTCCGAGGGTCGTTGTCTGCGTGCCGCGCACGGCCGGTGCCGTGCACCCGCGCACCGGCGGCCGTCGCGATCGCGCGGTCGATGATCGGTCGCCAGCAGTGCATCGTCAGGTAGCTCCGCCAGGGCGCCACCTGCTCCGACCATAGGGAGAGCTCGCGCGCCGTACCGGGCAGTCCGAGTTCCTGTGCACCGTTGCGCACCGCGAGGTCGCTGTGGAGGAACACGTCGGGGTGGTGCCGGACCCGGAGCGCCACGTAGTCGGCGGTCCACGGCCCGATGCCCTTCACCGCCAGCAGCCGCTCGCGCAGCTCGTCGAGCGACTGTCCGCCGTCGATGACGAGCGACCCGTCGGTGAGCGCCGCGGCGACCCGCAGGATCGTGTCGACGCGGGCGGCCGGACCGCGCAGCACCTCGTGGCCGCGGGCGGCGATGACCTCGGCGGACGGGAACAGCAGGCCGTCCGGCAGGATCGCCGACGGCACGGCGGCACCGAACGCCGCCACGAGCCGCGTCTGGGCCGTCCGGGCCGCGGCGACGGAGACCTGCTGCCCGATGAGGGTGCGGAACACGATCTCGTGCGCGTCGACGGCACCGGGCAGCCGCAGGCCGGGGACCCGCTGCACGGCCGCAGCGAGCTCGGGCACGGAGCCGAGCACCGCGTCGACGGCGACCGGGTCGGCATCGAGGTCGAAGTACGACCGGACGCGGGCGACGAGCGTCGGCAGGTCGGACAGGTCGGTGACGCGCACCCGCAGGTCGATCCCGGTACCGCGACCGGCGGCCGTGGAACCGGCCGTCCCCGCGACCGCGGCCGATGCGCTGAACCAGCCCGGGCCTCCCGGCAGGTCGAGCAGCCGCCCGTAGGAGGTGACCCGACCGGATTCGTCGGTGTCCACCTGCTCCAGGCCCGGCAGGGCGTGCAGTGCGTGCCAGTCGAGGAGCCCCTGCGCGTCGAACGGCGGCCGCGCGGGCAGGTGCACGTGCAGTGCGCCGTCGGACGCGGGCCGGAGCGTCCGACGGGCGCGCAGCTCGGACGGGGTGACGGCGAAGACCTCGCGGACGGTCTCGTTGAACTGGCGGACGCTCGCGAACCCGGCCGCGAAGGCGACGTCCGCGATGGGCAGGTCCGACGACGTCAGCAGCGTGCGTGCCGTCTGGGCGCGGTGTGCGCGGCTGAGCGCCTTCGGGCCGGCACCGAGCTCGGCCGTCATGATGCGGTTGAGCTGGCGTTCGGAGTAGCCGACCCGTGCGGCGAGCCCCGGGACGCCGTCGCGCTCGACGACGCCGTCGAGGACGAGGCGCATGGCGCGGCCGGCGACGTCCTCGCGCAGGTCCCACTCGGGGCTGCCGGGGGTCGCTTCGGGCAGGCAGCGCTTGCAGGCACGGAAGCCGGCCAGGTGCGCTGCGGCGCTCGTGCGGTAGAAGGTGACGCCGGTCTCGCGGGGCGTGCGTGCCGGGCAGCTCGGTCGGCAGTAGATGCCCGTGGAGTGCACGGCGGTGACGAACTGGCCGTCGAAGCGTGCGTCGCGCGAGGCGACGACGCGGTAGCGCTCGGCATGCAGCTGGTCGGTTCCGGGGATGGTCACGGGCCCAGCCTGACACGCACCACCGACCGCGACTGGCGGAAATCGGACGCCGCGGCACGTCGCGTGGTGCGGGTGGCGGGCGGCCCGAGGTTCCGAGGTTCCGAGATCTCGGCATGTCGGCGCTCGATGTACTCGCCCGTGGAACCTCGGCGCCACACCGACGGCGTGTTGTGGAACCTCGGCGCAGTACCGACGACGGCACGGCGTCGACCGGGAGGCCCGGCTAGCGTTGGGCGGGTGACCTCCGGAGACGACGTGGCCGGGTCTGACCACCGGGTCGGCTCCGACGAGCTCGCCGGGCTCGCCGAGGTCGCCGACTCCGTCGACCTGCCGTTCCGGACCGACGTCGAGGTCGCGCTGCTGCTCGTGTCGCGCCGCCACCGCTACGAGGGCAGGCCGGCCGACGGTGCGCTGCCGGTCCGATCGGACGACCCGGACGAGCTGCGCGACCGCATCGAACTGCGCGCGGGACTCGGCATCGTCGGCGACCGCTACTTCGCGGCGCGGGCGCACGTGCACGCCTCGGTGACGGTCATCGGGCTCGAGGGCCTCGAGGAGGTCGGACGATCACTCGGCGTGCCGGTCGACCCCGTGGCGACCCGGCGGAACGTGTTCCTGCGGGGCGCCGACGTCGAAGCGCTCCGGGGGGAGCCGTTCTCGCTGCAGAGCCCCGGCAGCGGTGCCGTGCTGTTCCGCGGGTACCGGCCGGCGAACCCGTGCGCCTGGATGGACCACGAGGTGGCGCCGGGTGCGTTCCGGGCGATGCGTGGACGGGGCGGGGTGCGGTGCGACCCCGAGTCCGACGGCGTGCTCACCCTCGGACCCGCGGTGCTCCGGACGACCCGCCCCGTCGCGCCGGGCTGACGGCGGCGCCGTCAGCGGCAGCGCACCGCCGTCAGCGGCAGCGCACCGTGCTCACGCGGTCAGCGCGCTCTCGATCGCGTCGACGAAGGCCGGCAGGTCGTCGGGGTTCCGCGAGGTGATGATGCCGCCGTCGACCTGGACCTCCTGGTCGACCCACTCGGCGCCGGCGTTCCAGACGTCGGTCTGCAGCGACGGGAACGAGGTGATCGTCCGTCCGCGCAGCACACCGGCCTCGATGAGGGTCCACGGGCCGTGGCAGATCGCCGCGACGGGCTTGTTCGCCTCGACGAAGGCCGTCACCAGGGAGACCGCCGAGTTGTCCTGTCGCAGGGTGTCGGCGTTGATGGTGCCACCCGGGACCACGAGCGCGTCGTACCCGGTCACGTTGACACCGGCGATGGTGGTGTCGGGGTCGAGGGACTTGCCGGGGTCCTTGTCGCCGACGAGGGTCGCGATCGAACCGGAGTCCTGCGCCGCCACGGTCACCGTCGCGCCGCGCTCGCGGAGCTGGTCGACGGGCACGACGATCTCGTCCTGCTCCACGCCGTAGTTCGTCGCGATGACGAGGACCTTCTTGCCGTCCAGGGTTGCCATGGTCGCTCCTTCCGCGGCCCGGTGGTTCCGGCCGCACGTGCGGCCCGGTTGTTCCGGCCGCACACCCGAGGGTCGTCGGGGAGCGCTGGGCGTGCCCGCAGGACGCAGCGGGTCCTCAGCCGCGGATGCGGAAAGCGGACCCTTCGGGCTCGACGGTGATGCCCTCGTACCCCGACACCCGGTAGAGCCCGGCCGTGACGTCCGACTCGTGCGGGCCGACGACGACCGTGGTCGCTCCGGAGGCGATGGCCGACTCGAGGCCGGCGGGGGCGTCCTCGAACGCCACGCAGTCGGTTGCCGCGACACCGAGCAGTGCGGCACCGCGCAGGTACCCGTCGGGGTGCGGCTTGCCGTGCTCGACGTCCTCGGACGGCACGAACGCCGTCGGCATGGTCAGGCCCGCTGCCGCCATCCGGCCGGCGGCCAGGTCGCGCGGCGCACTCGTCACGAGCGCCACCGGGACCCCCGCGTCGAGGAGCCGGTCGACGAAGGCTGCGGCGCCGGGGATCTCGAAGATGCCCTCGCTGCTCGCGCTCTCCTCGGCGACCAGTGCGGCGGCGATGCGGAGCTGTTCGTCGCGGTCCAGTCCGGGCAGGAAGTGCTCGATCGTGCTGATCGCCTGACGGCCGTGCGAGAAGGCCAGGATCTCGGCGGGCTCGATGCCGCGGTCCTGACCGAACCTCGTCCAGGTCGCCTCGACCACCGCGGTCGAGTCGACGAGCGTCCCGTCCATGTCGAAGAGGACCCCGGACGCCACGATGTCGATCACGCGCCCGACCCTAGCCGACGCGGTCGACCGGCACCGAGACTCGGGCGGACGGCTCCGCCCGGACGTACCGGGTCAGCAGCACGTCACCCGCACCGCGGAGCACGTGCGCGGGCCGCATCCGTCGCAGCTCCGGGGAACTGCCGCGGGCGATCCGGGGCCCGGCGCCGCCCTCGAGCGACGGGTCGATCGTCAGGGTCAGCTCGTCGACGGCGTCCGCGGCGATGAGCGACCCGAGGAACGACGGGCCACCCTCGCAGTGGATCGTGCCGAGCCCCCGCGCCACCAGTGCGTCGCGGACGAGCGACACGTCGACCGAGTCGGGGTCGGTGTCGGTGCTGCAGGGCACGACGTCGGCGACGGACGACAGCGCGACCCCGACGTCCGACGCCGCCGCGGAGGTCAGGACGACGGGCCGGACCGGGGCCTCGGTGAACACCCGGGATCCGGCGTCCAGCGACAGTGACCGCGACATGATCGCGAACACCGGGTGGTCGGGCAGGCCGTGCGCCCGGCGCCAGGCCACGTCGGCGTCGTGCAGGACCATCGGCCCGTAGCCCTCGTCACGCACGGTGCCGGCTGCGACGAGCACCACGTCGGCGACCCGGCGGAGCAGGTCGAACACGCGCAGGTCGTCCGGGCCGCCGAGCGACCCCGAGACCCCGGCGGCCGAGGCGGACCCGTCGAGCGTCGCCACGAAGTTCACCCGCAGCCACGGCGCCGAGGCACCCGCTGTGTACAGGTCGATGAGGTCGTCGTCGGACAGGTCCGCGATCGACGGGGGCAGGAGGTTCACGTGTTGTGCCGTGCTTCCACCGGGGTGCGCCAGCCGAGTGTCGCCTCGACCATGCGCATCGCGTCGACGCTCTCGGCGACGTCGTGCATCCGGACGATCCGCGCCCCGAGCATCGCGCTCACGGTCGCGACGGCGAGCGAGCCCGCCAGGCGTTCGCCGCGCGGGCGTCCGAGCGACTCCCCCACGAAGTCCTTGTTCGAAACCGCCGCGAGCACCGGGTAGCCGAGCGCCACGACCTCGGGCAGGCGCCGGGTCACCTCGAGCGTGTGCACGGTGTTCTTGTTGAGGTCGTGGCCCGGGTCGACGATGATCCGCGACTCCGGGATCCCCGCGGCGAGCGCCCGGTCGACGCGCTCCCGCAGGAACCCGACGACGGACGCGGTGACGTCGTCGTACTGCGGCGGCGCTGCGAGGGGCCGTCGGGGTTCGGCGAGCGAGTGCGTGATGACGATCGTCGCCTCGGAGTCCGCGACGACGGCCGCCATCCGGGGATCGGACAGGCCGGTGGTGTCGTTGACCACGCTCGCGCCAGCTGCGATCGCCGCTGCGGCGACCTCGGGGCGGAACGTGTCGACGCTGATGGTGACGTCGGACTCCTGGGCGAGCTGCTCGACGACGGGCACGACGCGGTCGACCTCGTCCGCAGCGGGCAGTTCCGGCCCCGGAGCGAACTTCACGCCGCCGATGTCGACCCAGTCGGCGCCCTGTTCGGCAGCCCGGACGGCGGCGGCGACGGCGCGGTCGAGCTCGAAGGTGGCGCCGCGGTCGTGGAACGAGTCGGGCGTGCGGTTCACGATCGCCATCACGGCGATGCGGTGGTCGAAGTCGAACGTTCTGCGTCCGATCGTACGGACCGGCTGCCGCAGGTCCGGCACGACCCAGCCGGGTGCGGTCGATCCTGCCTGGAGGCCCGTGGCGGCCCCCTCCGACGTCACGAGTCCGCCTCGGGGTCGGGCACACGCCCCGCACCGATGAGCGCGATCGCCTCCGCCCGGCCCGCGGCGTCGGCCAGCGAGCCGTTCGCCGCGACCGTGACGGTCGTCGAGCCGGTCTGGCGCTCCCCACGGGTCGTCACGCACTGGTGCTGCGCGTCGAGGACCACGAGGACCCCCTCGGCACCGAGCCCCTCGGCGATCGTGGCGGCGACCTGCTCGCCCAGCCGTTCCTGCAGCTGCGGACGCGAGGCCACGGCGTCGAGCACACGCGCGAGGGTGCCGAGCCCGATCAGGCGATCACCCGGCGCGTAGGCCAGGTGCGCGACCCCGAGGAACGGCAGCAGGTGGTGCTCGCAGACGGACCGGAACTTCACGTCGCGGACGATGACGAGTCGGCCGCGTTCACCGTCCTCGGCGTGCACCGTGCCGTCGCGGGCGATGGCCACGGCATCCGTGCCGATGCCGGCGAAGAACTCGGCGTACGAGTCGGCGACCCGAGCGGGTGTGCGTTCGAGTTCGGGGCGGTCGGGATCCTCGCCGATGCCGAGCAGGAGTTCGCGCACCGCGGCCTCGACGCGGGCACGGTCCATGCGTGACGTCACCGGTCCATCCAACACCAGCCATGGCCGGAGAACGCGAGCCGGCGCACGGCGTGACGTCCCCCGATCACGCGGGTCGGGCCTCCCGGTCGGACATCGGCGCACCCTGCGCGCCCTGTGAGGATCCTGTGACATGCCGGAAACCCAGCAGGCTTTAAACTTGCTCGGTGAGCGCCACGAAGACCGACACCCCACCCCGGAACCGCTTCGCGACCGGCCTCGATCGATACTTCTCCATCACGAAGCGCGGATCCACGATCCCGCGCGAGGTGCGAGGCGGACTCGTCTCGTTCGTGACGATGGCGTACATCGTCATCCTCAACCCGCTGATCCTCGGTGGGTTCAGCGCCGACCAGGCCGCCAAGGACGTCTCCGGCGGCTGGCTCGAGAACGCGCAGGTCGCCGCCGCGACCGGCCTCGTCGCCGGCCTGATGACCATCGCCATGGGCGTCATCGCGAACCTGCCGTTCGGCATCGCCGCGGGCCTCGGGATCAACTCGTTCCTGGCCGTCAGCGTCGTGCAGCAGGTCACCTGGGCCGAGGCGATGGGACTCGTCGTCATCAACGGCGTGATCATCGTGGTCCTGGCGTTGACGGGGATCCGGACGATGATCTTCACCGCCGTCCCGGCGCAGCTGAAGGCAGCGATCACCGTCGGCATCGGCCTGTTCATCGCCTTCATCGGCCTCGTCGACTCGGGCTTCGTGCGCTCGTCCGGGCTCGCGTCGCCGCCCCTGCAGCTCGGTGAGGACGGCTCCGTCGGCGCCCTGCCGACCATCGTGTTCCTGATCGGCCTCGTCATCATCGGCACGCTCATGGCCCGCAAGGTCAAGGGCGCGCTGCTCATCGGGATCGTCGCGACGACGATCATCGCGATCATCCTGCAGGCGATCTTCCAGGTGCCGACCTCGGTCGACTCGAAGACCGGCTGGAACCTCAACGCCCCCGGCCTGCCGAGTGCGCTCTTCGCGTTCCCCGACCTGTCGCTCGTCGGCCACGCTGACCTGTTCGGTGCATTCAGCCGCATCGGGCCGTTGGCCGCGTCGATGCTCGTCTTCACCCTCGTGTTCACGAACTTCTTCGACGCGATGGGCACCATGACCGGCCTGGCGAAGGCCGCCGGCGTCGCGAAGCCCGACGGCACGTTCCCCCGCCTGAAGTCGGCGCTCGTCGTCGAGGGCGTCGGCGCGATCGCCGGCGGTGGCGCCTCGGTGTCGTCGAACACCGTCTTCATCGACTCCGCCGCCGGCATCGGCGAGGGCGCACGCACCGGCATGGCGTCGGTCGTCACCGGCCTGCTGTTCCTGGCGTCGATGTTCCTCACCCCGCTCACGCAGGTCGTCCCGCTCGAGGTCGCCGCCGCCGGACTCGTCGTCGTCGGCGCCCTGATGGTCGCGCAGGTCGCGGACATCTCGTGGACGGACTTCGGCTCGGCCCTGCCCGCGTTCCTGACGATCGTCGTCATGCCGCTGACCTACTCGATCGCGAACGGCATCGGCGTGGGGTTCATCAGCTGGGTCCTCATCAAGCTGCTGTCCGGCCGGGGCCGCGAGGTGTCGTGGCTGCTCTACGTCGTCGCCGCGGGCTTCCTGCTGTACTTCGCACGAGGGCCGCTCGAGGCGCTGCTCGGCGTCGGCTGAGGCCGGGGGGGGGCTGGGCAGGGGCTGGTCTGCAAGAGCGACAGTTCCTGTGGGGCCGTCCGAGGGTGGTCCACGAAAGCGACAGTTGTCCGCGAAACATCCGCGGAGAACTGTCGCTTTCGCGTTCGGGCCGGCCGGGAGGCCCGTGCTCAGTCCGGCAGGTCGCCCGGCGTCGCCTCGTGGTGGCGTCGACCGCCGGACCGCCGGTCCTCCTTCATGCCCGCCTCGAACAGGTGGCGCCGCCCCTGCACGAGCTCGTCCCGCGCAGTGCGCTCCAGCTCCTTCGCCAGGGCGTAGTACCCGTCGTCGTAGTCCTCGACGACCTGGAACGTCCAGCGGCCGGCGATGACGTTGCGACCCACGAGCTCGGTGTCGATGCGGTCGGCGAGTTCGGTGTGGCCGGCCTCCCGGAGCTGCTCGACGGCTTCGCCGAGGTTCAGGTCGGCGGTGCCCGTCAGGCGGTGGAAGCCGTAGAGCAGGCCGCGGGCGTGCTCGATGACCTCGACCGCTGCCGACAGTGTGCCGAGTGCCTCGACCGTGGCGTCGGAGACCCCCGCGGGGGCCTGGTGCTGTGCGTCGGGGCCCTGATCGTCGTTCGTCATGCTCTCCGTCTACACGAGGGCATCCGAGGTCAGGCGCAGTCACTTCGTCTGGTTGGGATGGCGCGTGTGGACGTCTGTGATGCAGACGACTCGATCCGCCTCGTCCACCGTGAACCAGATCCGCGCGCCCCGCTTCAGTTCGAGCTGCCGACGTGTCCATTCGCGACCCGAGTGCCGGACGACGCCGAGCGCACCGCGGAGCGCATGGCAGGCCAGGTCTTCGGACAAGGGGTCGCTGGTCAACCGCTCCCAGGCTGACACGACGGCGTTCCGCTGTGTCGCCAGGACGTCTCGCCAGCCGTGTTCTGCCGAGCGCGTACCCAGGACGACCGTGAACTCCGTCGTCCGTACCGGACGGGGGACACCGGTGCCCCGACTGACCACGGCTTCACGGCGCGTCGAGGACGATCGGGTGCTCGAGGAGTTCGGGTTCGCCGGTGCTCCAGCCCGCCGCGATCGCCTCGGCACTGCTGCGCCACGCCTGCATCTCGACGAGCAAGGCACGCGGCTGCCTGAGCGAGAACGATCCACGAGCCACGTCGACGATCTCACGTGCGAATCGCTGCTGGTCGTCTCGACTCAGGAGCTTGATCCACGGGTAGGGGATGGCGAGTCGATCGTGGAGCGGCAGCCCCTCGTTGACGGTCACTGCAGCGATCAGCTGCGCGGCGATCTCGAGGACCGCGTCGTCGTCGTCCGAGCGTTCCTTCGTGGTGAGCACGAGCGCTTTTCCGTCGCGCCGCGTGACTTCGAGCGGCTCTTCTTCAGCCGCGGCGAACACTTCTCTCGAATGGCGTGAGAGGTCGGACGACTGGACGGCACGACGCGAGCGAGGAGGGGCGGTCAGGGTCATGGATCCAGCGTATTCAGAACGCGTTCTGAATACAACCCGCAGTTGCTCGCCGTCCGATTGCGACCTAGCATTCGAACACACGTTCGAACGAGGAGACCCGATGATGATCACGGAGACGGCCGCCACGGTGTGGTGGTCCGAGGGCGCACCGAGCCGGCTGGTCTGGGGCGGGCGCCGCTGGCGGGTGAGCGACACCCCGACCCGTCTGACCGTGACGCGGGCCGAGCTGCCGACCGCCATCACCCACGCCCCCGAGCGCACGGTCGGCTGGCGTTTCCAGGCCACGGCCGACGACGGGGACACGCTGGTGGTCGACATCGTGCCCGAGGGCAGCGGCTGGGGCGTCGCGCGGACGTGGACGTGAGCGCCGCCCCGGATGCGGACTACGTCGTCACGCGCTCGACCGGCGCCCGCTCCGGAGCCCGTCGTTCCATGAGGCGCCAGGCGCCACCCGTCAGCGGCGCGAGCGTCACGACGGTGTAGAGCACGACGACCGCTCCGAACGTCGCCTGCACACCGACACCCTCGGCCGCGAACCCGGCGAGCAGTCCGCCGAGCGGGATGCCCGCCCAGGACCCGGCTCCGAGCAGCCCGAACACCCGGGCCCGCATGTGTACCGGGATGCGCTCGAGCTCGACCGCACCGAGGATCGGGTTGAGCGCACCGGCGGCGAGGCCCGACAGCGCCGAGGCAGCGAGCATCCACGGCAGCCCGAGGCCGAGCGCCGGCACCAGGAGCGAGGGCCCACCGGCGAGCACGAAGCACACGACGAACGTGATCCGACGGGGGACGCGGTGTGCGACGTACCCGAAGGCCACCGACCCGAGGAACGCCGCACCGCCGAAGGTCCCGGTCACGAAGCCCAGTGCCTGCGCCCCGCCGAGTGCGTCGGCGGCGTAGAGCGGGAGCAACGTCGTCGACCGGGCCGCGTCGAGCAGGTTCGTGATCAGCACGAGGGCGATCACGAGCCGGAAGAACGGGTCGCGGACGCAGAACCGGAAGCCCTCGGCGATGTCCCGCCAGTACCCGTTGGTCGGAGCCGCATCAGCGCTCGCACCCGCTGCGTCGTCGCCCGCTGCGTCGTCGCCCGCTGGCCGGACCAGTACCGCAGCGAGCAGCGCTGCGGTACTGAACGCCACCGCGGTGCAGACGAGGGCGGCCATCGGTCCGGCAGCCGCGACGAGCACCCCGCCGAGCGGCGCGCCGATGAGCACCGAGAGTCGCTGGGACGCCTCGAAGTGACCGACCGCGCGCTCCAGCGGGACGCCGGCCGATCGTGCGAGCCCCGGGAGCAGGACCCGGCGTGCGGACTCCCCGGGCAGGTCGAACAGGCCGCTCACGAACACGAGCGCCAGGAGTGCCCAGAACGGCAGACCCACCGTCCAGGCGAGGATCGGCATCGCCAGGAGGGTCGCACCGCTGACGAGGTCCGACGCCACACTCGAACGGACGAACCCGACCCGCTCGACGAGCGCCCCGCCGAACGGGCCGCCGAGGACGATCGGCACCGTCGCGGCGAAGGCGGCGATCCCGACATCCGTCGCCGAGCCGCCCCGGGCCAGGACGGCGAAGGGCACGGCCACGGTCGTGACGACGTTGCCGGTCCGCGAGACGACCTGGACCGCGAGCAGCGCCCGCAACCGTGCCCGGGCGTTCACGGTCGCCCCATCCGGTAGCTCTGCGTGACGGCGATGACGCGCTCCGACCCGTCACCCGGCGTGTGCGCGTCACTCACGGCCGTCCATCGCTCGACGACGGCACGCAGTTCGGCGCCGAGGCCGGTGAGTTCCTCGGCGGTCAGCCGCAGCACCTCGTCGGAACTGGTCGACGCCGCGACCCACTCACGGCCGAGCACCGGCGCCTGGTCGATGAACCGCCCGTACTCGGCCGCGTACGCATCGGCGACGGTGTGGTCGAGTGCCGTCGTGGCGAGCATCCGTTCCGGGTCGTCGAGCGCATCGGCGAGGTCCCACGACGTGCGGTCCGCAGTCGCACGCCACCACCGCTCCCGCCGGTCCGAACCGAGCTCCGGCGCCGGCTCGATGAAGTCCGCGTCGGCCAGGCGCTTGCAGTGGTAGCTGATCGTGCCGGGTGCCTCGTCGATCTCGTCGCCGAGCATCGCCGCAGTCTGCGGTCCACCGGAACGCAGGAGCCCGACGATCCGCAGTCGGGTCGGGTGGGCGAGGGCACGCATGTGGGCGGCGTCGTCGAGTCTGCGCACGGTCATGCTCTGACGATAGATGCACAAGAACTCTTGCGCAATGCTTCTTGTGTAGTTGATCGGCTGAGACGGCCGC
This sequence comes from Curtobacterium sp. VKM Ac-2887, assembly GCF_015350935.1. Taxonomy (NCBI): domain Bacteria; kingdom Bacillati; phylum Actinomycetota; class Actinomycetes; order Micrococcales; family Microbacteriaceae; genus Curtobacterium; species Curtobacterium sp. VKM Ac-2887. The sequence goes on from NZ_JADKSB010000001.1 coordinate 263,503, forward strand.
CACCGCGCTACGGTTCCGGCATGGCGAAGTGGATCGCGCTGCTGCGCGGAGTGAACGTCAACGGCATCACGATCAAGAACGCCGAGCTCGCGGAACTGCTCCGTGGAATCGGCTTCGACGACGTCCGCACGGTGCTCGCATCCGGCAACGTGGTGTTCGGGACGGACGCCGACGCGCCGACCCTGAAGGCCACGATCGAGCAGACACTCCGCGACCGCTTCGGCTACGACGCGTGGATCGTGCTCGTCCCGCACGACGACCTCGAACGCATCGTCGAGGGGTTCCCGTTCGACCGGGCCGACGATCGGCACGACTACGTGGTGTTCGGCTCCGACGACGACGCCCTCGATGCGCTGCTCGCCGACCTCACGCTCGACGCCGCCGTGGAGCAGGTCGCCCGGGGTGACGGGGTCGTGTACTGGTCGTGCCCGAAGGGGTCGAGCACGGACACCGCGTTCGCGAAGCGGGCCGGAGCAGCACGCTTCAAGCGGACGACCACGACGCGCAACACGAACACGCTCCGGAAGCTCCTGTGACCCGGGGAGCCCTGCACCACGTCGAGCTCCGCACCGCCCACCTCGACACGGCGAGCAGGGCGTGGGACTGGCTGCTCGGCGAGCTCGGGTACACGCCGTTCCAGGAGTGGCCAGCGGGCCGGACCTGGCGACTCGGTGACGTCTACGTCGTGCTCGAGGCCGCACCGCTCGACGGCGCGCACGACCGCCGACGGCCCGGGCTGAGCCACCTCGCGTTCCACGCCGGCGACGCCGGACAGGTCGAGCAGCTGTGGACGGACGCACCGGCGCACGGCTGGACCCGCCTCTACGAGGACCGGCACCCGTACGCCGGCGGTCCAGACCACCGTGCTGCCTTCCTGGAGGACGCCGAACGCTTCAAGGTCGAGCTCGTCGCGAGCTGACCGGGTCGAGCGGGCCCCTGCCGACAGCCGGCGTGACGCCCTACGCGGTCGTCTCGTCCACGTCGAAGTCGCGCTGGAGCGAGATCGTCGGGATCGACGCCGTGATCACGGAGCCGTCGGCGCGGAGCGTGCCCTGGATGTCGCTCGTGGTCGGTGCGTGCCCGGACATCCGCGGCCCCTGGTGCGGCAACGGCACGACGGTCGGCTCGCCGGCCTCGATGTCCCACTGCTGGTTGTGCACCCAGGCGGTGAAGCCCGAACCCGTCTCGACCGTGAAGGTCATGGCGTCCTGCCCGAGGTCGACCCGGACCCGCGACCCGCGCACGGTCAGACGGTAGGTCAACGAGTCCCAGTGCCGCGGCAGTCGCGGGTTGAACGTCATCCGGCCACCGTGGTCGCGCATGCCGCCGAACCCGTTGACGAGCGCACCCCAGATGCCCCCGGTCGACGCGATGTGCACGCCGTCCGAGGTGTTGCCGTGCAGGTCGGCCAGGTCGACGTAAAGCGCCGTCTGGAAGTACTGGTCGGCGAGGTCGTGGTACCCGACCTCGGCCGCCATGATCGACTGCACGACCGCCGACAGCGTCGAGTCGCCCGTGGTGAGCGCGTCGTAGTAGTCGAAGTCGCGGCGCTTCTCGGCCGCGGTGAACTCGTGCCCCTGCAGGAACAGCGCGAGCACGACATCAGCCTGCTTGAGCACCTGGAACCGGTAGATGACCAGCGGGTGGTAGTGGAGCAGCAGTGGACGCTTGGACTCGGGGGTGTTCTCGAGGTCCCAGAGTTCCTTGTCGAGGAACTGGGCGTCCTGCGGGTGGATGCCACGGTGCGGGTCGAAGGGGATCTCCATCGACTCGGCGGCGTGCTCCCACTCGACGAGCTCGTCGGGGCGCAGACCGGTGCGCCGGACCATCCGGTCGTACTCTTCGACGTCGTCGGCCGCGAGTTCGCGGCACGCGTTCACCGCGAACCACAGGTTCGCCCGCGCCATGACGTTCGTGTAGAGGTTGTCGTCGACGACGGTCGTGTACTCGTCGGGCCCGGTGACGCCGTCGATGTGGAACTTCTTGTCGCCGTTGGAGCGCCAGAAGCCGAGGTCGGCCCACAGCCGGGCGGTCTCGACGAGCACGTCGATCGCCCCGCGCTTCAGGAACTCGGTGTCACCGGACGCCCGCACGTACTGCATCAGGGCATGGGCGATGTCGGCGTCGATGTGGTACTGCGCGGTGCCGGCGGCGTAGTACGCGCTCGACTCCTCGCCGTTGATCGTGCGCCACGGGAACAGGGCACCCCGCTGGTTCAGCTCGCGTGCCCGCGAGCGTGCGGCGTCGAGCATGTTGTAGCGGAACCGCAGCGCGTTCCGGGCGACGATCGGCGCCGTGTACGACAGGAACGGCAGGACGTAGATCTCCATGTCCCAGAAGTAGTGCCCGCCGTAGCCGGAGCCGGTGACGCCCTTGGCGGCGATGCCGTGCCCGTCGGTGCGGGCCGTGGCCTGCGCGAGCATGAACAGGTTCCACCGGACGGCCTGCTGGATCTCCGGCTGCCCGGCGATCTCGACGTCGCTCCGGGCCCAGTAGTCGTCGAGCCAGACGCGCTGCTTCTCGAACGTCTCGTCGATGTTCTCGGCGTGCGCCCGGTCGAGCGTGCGGTCGCAGCGGTCGGCGAGTTCGCGCACCGGGACACCGCGGGAGGTGTGGTACACCACGTGCTTGACGAGTCGGATCGGCTGCCCGGCACGCGCCTGGACGCGGTAGACGTGCTTCGCCAGGTCGTCGTCGATCGACGACGACTCGTCCCAGCTGTTCTCGGTCTCGAGGTGGTGCTCCACACCGACGCAGATCGTCATGCCGGAGCTCGACGCCTGGTACCCGAGCAGGGAACGGGCGCCGGTGCTGCGCTTGAGCTTCGGTTCGAGCACCCGGTCGGTGAAGGCCTCGGCCTTGCGCGGGTCGAAGGCGTTCGCGGCTGCGCGCATCCCCGCGTGGTACTCGTCCTGCACGTCCTGGCGGTTCAGGATCTGGCTGGACAGCAGGATCGAGGCGTCCGCGTCGAGCACGGTGACCTCGTAGTCGATGACGGCGAGGTGCCGATCGGTGAACGACACCAGGCGGCGGGACCGGATCAGCACGCGCTTGCCGGACGGCGTCGACCACTCGGTCTCGCGGAACAGGTAGCCGCCGCGGAACTCGAGGCGCCGCGTGTGGTGGAGGATGTCCGCCTCGGCCAGCACGAGGGGTTCGTCGTCGACGTAGAGCCGGATCACCTTGGCGTCGGGCGCGTTGATGATCGTCTGGCCGGTCTTGGCGAACCCGAAGGCGTCTTCGGCGTGCCGGATCGGCCAGGTCTCGTGGAACCCGTTGATGTACGTGCCGTACTGCACACCGCCGCGGCCCTCGTCGAGGTTGCCGCGCAGGCCGAGGTACCCGTTACCGACGGCGAAGTTCGTCTCGGCGACGCCCTGCTGGTCGGGGGTGTACTCGGTCTCGACGAGTGCCCACTCGTCGATCGGGTACCGGACGCGGTCGAGCGGGTCCGAGGTGATGGGGTTCATGGTGCTCCGTGGGAAGGGAGGGTGGCGTGGGGACGTCGGTTCGACCGGGAGGCGCGGCTCGCCTCCGGCGCGCTGGCTACGTCGTGCTGGTGGTCGCGTGGGGAAGGTCCGCGACCAGGTCGGCGAGGTCCGTCACGACGACGTCGGCGCCGTGTTCACGCAGCGCGTCGGCGCCCGCTCCGCGGTCGACCCCGACGACGAGCCCGAAGGCCCCGTTCCGGCCGGCTTCGACACCACTGGTGGCGTCCTCGACCACGACGCACTCGGCGGCGGTCAGTCCGAAGCGCCCGGCCGCGTCCAGGTAGGTGTCGGGGGCGGGCTTGCCGGCCAGGCCGTCCTGACGGGCGACGAGCCCGTCGACCACGACCGTGAACCGGTCGAGGATGCCGGCGGTCCGCAGCACCGAGACGGCGTTCGCGGAGCTCGAGACGACCGCGACGTGGAAGCCGGCGTCGATCGCGGCGGTGAGGAACCGGAGCGAGCCGGGGTACGGCTCGACGCCGTGTTCGTCCAGCTCGGCGGTGAACTCGGCGTTCTTCCGGTTGCCGAGACCGCACACGGTGTCGTCGTCCGGGCCGTCGTCCGGGGTGCCCTGCGGCAGGTCGATCCCCCGCGACTCGAGGAGCGACCGCACGCCGTCGTACCGCGGCTTGCCGTCGATGTACGCGAAGTAGTCGGCCTGTGTGTACGGCGCGACCCCGTGCGCTTCGAGGTACGGCGTGAAGAGCCGGCTCCAGGCGCGCATGTGCACGTTGGCGGTGGGGGTGAGGACACCGTCCAGGTCGAACAGGAGCGCTCGCGTGTCCGCGAGTCGCGCGGGTGTGCGCCGGGTCGGCGTCGTCATCTGCAGCCCTTCAGGGAACGGGGTTCGTGGACGTTGCTCTCGTCGAGTCTAGGACCGCTCCAGCACGCGTGTTCAGACCGCGCCGTCAGCGCAGGCCAGGGGCCGGCGGCAGGTCGCGCGCCCATTCCTCGATCGCCGAGGAGATCTGCTCGCGGGCGGCCTCGCGGCTGATGGTCGCCGTGCGGTCGCCCGGCTGGTCCCCGTAGGCGCCGAAGTCGGCGTGGTTCGAACCCTGGACCTCGGTCATCGTCGCGGTCGACGGCAACAGGTGCCGGGCCGCGTCGACCTTGTCGGGGGTCGAGAGCCCGTCACGCGAGCCCGAGACGCTCAGCACGTCGATGTACGAGCTGCTGATGTCGTTCGCGCAGTAGCTGCCGAGCAGCAGCAGGCCGTCCGCGTCCTGCGCGAGCTGGCAGGCACGGACCCCGCCCAGCGAGTGCCCGCCGACCGCCCAGGTCGCGACGTCCGGCGCGTGCGCCTCGAAGGTCGAGAGCGGCCGGGTGTCGAAGAACGCGAGGTTGAGCGTCGGCTTCGTGATGACGACCGTCGTGCCGTTCGCGACCACCTGCCGGAAGGTCGCCATGTACGCGTACGGATCGACCTTCGCACCCGGGATGAACACGATGCCCTTGCCGTCGGCCTGCCCCGTGGGCGTCATCACCACGGAGTCACCGGCGTCCTGGACCGACACACGGTCGTCGCGCCAGACCTGCAGCGCAGCGCTCCGGGTGCCCTGCATGACGATGTGCGCCCAGACGAGGAACACCACCACGACCACCAGCAGCACGGCGACGATCCACGCGGTCCACCGCAGTACTCGGTTCATGCGACCACCGTACGACGCATCAGCACCTCGTTCCGACCGTCGGGCAGGGGATCGCCCGGTTCGTCGAGTGCGGTGAACCCGGCGCGTTCGTAGGTGTGCCGGGCGACGGTGTTGTCGGGCATCACGGAGAGTTCGAGCGCCCTGCCACCGGAGGCCGCTGCCCACTCCGCGATCGCCTCGATCAGGGCACGTGCGACGCCTCGGCCCCGGGCTGCGGGGTCGACCCACATCGAGATGAGTTCGGCTGGCGCACCGGCGTCGGTACCCGGGACGCCGCTGGCCATCCCGACGACGTCGCCCTCGGCGGCGACCGCCAGCAGGTCGAGCGCACCGGGGATCGACAGGCGTGTCCGCCAGCGGTGCTCGGGGGCGTCCGCCCAGTCCTGCAGCGTCGAGCCGAACGCGTGCGGGGAGTCGGCGAGCGCTCGCAGCCGGACGGGTCGCCAGACGCGCCAATCGTCCGCGGTCACCCGGCGCAGCTCGATCGTCACGCCTCGACGGTACCGGCGGAGGTCCCTCGGTGAGCAGAAATGGTCGGGTGCGGGATGCGCACTCGACCATTTCTGCTCACCATCGCGCCGCGGGCGCCGCGGGCGCTACGCCGTGATCGCGGCGCGGATCTCGGCGGCTGCTGCGCCGACGTCCGACGCGCTGTAGATCGCGCTGCCGGCGACGGCGATCCGGGCACCGGCCTCCTGCACCGAGGCGACGGAGGACGCGTTCACGCCGCCGGCGATCGAGAACGGCACACCCGACTCCTTGCCGGCGTCGAGCAGTGTCGAGAACGTGAAGCCCTCTTCCGCCTGCTCGTCGAGCCCGGCGTGGACCTCGACGAACTCGGCGCCGAGCGCGACGACCTCGCGGGCACGGGCGGCCTTGTCGGAGACGCCGATCAGGTCGACGACGATGCCCTTGCCGTGCTTCTTCGCGGCCTTGACGGCGCCGACGATGGTCGAGTCACCGGCGACACCGAGGACGGTGACCAGGTCGGCTCCGGCCGAGAACGCGATGTCGGCCTCGAGCTCGCCGGCGTCCATCGTCTTGAGGTCGGCGAAGACGATCTTGTCCGGGTGGGCTTCCTTGATCGCGGTGACGGCGGACAGGCCGGCGCTCTTGATCAGGGGCGTTCCGAGCTCGAGGACGTCGACGTGCGGCGCGGCCGCGGCGGCGAGTTCGAGGGCGGCTTCGGTGGTCAGGGTGTCCATGGCGAACTGGAGCTGCATGTGGATGCCTTTCATTCGAGGTTTGCGTGTCGGGGCCAGAGGTCGTCGGCGGATTGCCCGCCGCGGGACCAGAGCGTGTGGAACAGGGCGTCGCCGACCAGGGCGACGGCCTGCTCGAAGAGGCTGCCGGCGTACTGCGCCGAGGCCGTGCCGGAGCGGTCGGTCTTCGTCGCTGCCGGCAGCACGAGGGTGACGTCCGCGACCTCGGACAACGGGGAGTCGTCGGTGGTCGACAGGGCGACGACGGACGCGCCGACGTCGTGCGCGGTGCGGGCGGCCTGCACGATGCCGGTGGTCGTGCCGGAACCGCTCGCGACGAGGAGCACGTCCCCGGGCCGGATCGCGGGCGTGGTGACCTCGCCGACGACGTGGACGTCGCGACCGAGGTGCATGAGCCGCATCGCGGTCATGCGCAGCGCGAGTCCGGAACGGCCGGCACCGTGCACGAAGACACGGTGGGAGCGGTCGATCAGGTCGAGGGCGCGCTCGGCCGACGCGTCGTCGACGTTCGCGGCGAGGTCGGTGACCTCGCGCACGATCACGTCGAACGCTGCGGGGACGGTGGGTTCTGCCATGTCCACGAGCATGCCGTCGCGCGGCCCGCCGCACCGCTACCCGCGTCGGCAGGCATCCCACCCGATCGGGTGGCCCCGTCCGCACGGGTGGGACAGGTAGGTTCGGCTCCCATGGACGCCATCGCACCCGACCGGGAGGCCCGTGGCGAGCCCGCCAGTCGGCTCGCCGCCTCGGAGCACGCCCGGACCGTCGCCGAGCAGGCGGACCGTCAGGCGCTCACCCTCGAGTCCGTGCTCGCCGTGCTCCGGTCACCACGGGTGTCGGACGCCGCCGCGCGGGCCGAGGCCGTCGAGATCGCGTCGGCAGCACTCGTCGACCTGCGCACCGAGACCGACCACCAGCGCAGCACCCTGCTGGAGCCGGTCACCGGGGCGTTCTCGCGCCTCCGAGCCGACCTGCGCCCGCTCGTCCGGTTCGGCGACCTCGACGTGCAGTTCGTCGAGCCGCCGACCACCGGCCGCGCACTGCCGGGCGACGTCGCGCACGCGGCCCGCGCCATCGTCCGGACCGCCGTGCTCGCCCTGGTCGACGGTGGTGCGGCCAAGCGGGTCCGCATCCAGTGGGACTGCGACGGCCGGAACCTGCTCATGCAGCTCCGTGACGACGGGTCCGGCACCCTCGACGTGCACGACGACGCCATGCGGCCGATCGCAGAACGGGTCGTCACCCTCGACGGCCGCGTCCAGGTGTCGAGCACGCCGGACTGGGGCTCGGTCCTCGACATCTCGCTGCCCCTCGACCCGTCGCCGACCGAGGTGGACTCGGTCGCGGACGACGACCTCACCCCGCGGGAGCGCGACGTGCTGCGGCTGCTCGCGACGGGTGTCGGCAACCGCGAGATCGCCGAGGGCCTGGGCATCAGCGTCAACACCGTGAAGTACCACGTGGCGAACCTGCTCCGGAAGCACGGCGCCCGCACCCGTGCCGAGCTCGCCGCCTTCAGTTCCCGGGCGTGACCCCGGAGGGGCTGAAGCGGTAGCCCATGCCGGACTCGGTGACCAGGTACCGCGGGGTCGCCGAGTCGGGCTCGAGCTTCCGCCGCAGCTGCGCCATGTACAGCCGCAGGTACCCGGAGTCGTTGCCGTGCGAGGGCCCCCACACCTCGGTCAGGAGCATCTCGCGGGTCATCAGCCGGTCGGGGTTCGTGACGAGCACCTCGAGCAGGCGCCACTCGGTCGGGGTCAGTCGGATCGCGGGACCGCTGGCCGGGGTGACCTGCTTCGCGACGAGGTCCACGACGAGGTCGCCGATCCGGATCGTCGGCGCGCTGTCGACGCCGGCCGGGGCACGGCGTCGTCCGAGGGCCCGCAACCGCGCCAGCAGCTCGTCCATCTGGAACGGCTTCGTCACGTAGTCGTCCGCGCCGGCGTCGAGTGCGTCGACCTTGTCGGACGAGTCGGTCCGTCCGGACAGCACGAGCACCGGCACCTGCGACCACCCCCGGATGCCCTCGAGCACCCCGATGCCGTCGAGCCGGGGCATGCCCAGGTCGAGCAGCACCAGGTCGGGGCGTTCGGTGATGACGGCGTCGATCGCCGCGCGCCCGTCCTTCGCCGTCACGACCTCGTACCCGCGGGCGGCGAGCGTGACGGAGAGCGCTCGGACGAGTTGCGCGTCGTCGTCCGCGATCAGGACCTTCACCGGAGCTCCACTCCCACGTGCCCGGCGATCGGCAGCCGCACCACGACGGTGAGCCCACCACCCGGGGTGTCGTCGACCTCGATCGTGCCGCCCATGCCCTCGGTGAAGCCCCGCGCGAGTGCGAGACCGAGTCCGAGGCCCGTCTCGTTGTCGGTGTCGCCGAGCCGTTGGAACGGCTGGAAGACCTCGTCGACCCGGTCCGACGGGATACCCGGACCGTGGTCGGCGATCCGGAGCTCGACCCCGCCTCCGAAGGCGCTCGCCGCGACGCGCACGCGGGTGCCGTCGGGTGCGTAGCGGACGGCGTTCGCGAGCAGGTTCACGACGACCCGCTGCAGCAGGACCGGGTCGGCGAGGACCGGCGGCAGGTCCGCCGGCAGGTCGAGGTCGACGTCGTCGGGCCCGAGCTCGAGCTCGTCGAGCGCCGGTGCGACCACCGTGTCGAGGGCCAGCGGCCCGGACGCGACCGCGAGCACACCCGCCTGCACACGACTGACGTCCAACAGGTCTGCCAACAGCACCGCCAGCTGACCGAGGCTCTCGTCGGCGGTCGCGAGCAGCGCCTCCCGGTCGGCCCTGGACAGGTCGACGTCCAGCGCACGCAACGACTGGACGGCGGCCGAGGCGGCCGCGATCGGCCGACGCACGTCGTGGCCGACGGCCGCGAGGATCGCGCTGCGGACGCGGTCAGCCGCCGCGATCCGCTCCGCGTCCAGCGCGGTGCGCGTCAACGAGCGGTGTTCGACCGCGGCGTCGAGCTGCTGCTCGACGACGCGCAGCAACCGGCGCTGCGTCGGGTCGTCCGGAGCGCCCGCGAACTCGAGCACGGCACCGGACGGGAGGCTCGTGGACGCGTCCGGCGATTCGCCGAACGTCCCCGACGTGGCCGGTTCCTCGTTCCCCTGCCGGATCCGGACACCGGCGAACCCGAAGGCCTCGCGGGTGCGGTCGAGCAGGGCCTGCAGGGCGTCGTCGCCGCGGAGGACGCTGCCGGCGATCCCCATCAGCAGACCCGACTCCGCCGCGGCGCGACGGGCAGCACGCGAACGTCTGGCGGACCGGTCGACCACGAAGCTGACGAGTACGGCACTGATGACGTACATGACCAGGGCGAAGAGGTGCCACGGCTGCTGCACCGTGACCATGTGCAGGGGTTGGACGAAGAAGAAGTCGAGGCTCAGTCCGGACAGCACCGCCGTGAACACCGCCGGCCACATCCCGCCGACGAGCGCCACGACGAGCACCAGCAACTGGTACGCCAGGACGTCCACGGTGATGGCGTCGGGGTCGCTGCCGATCGACAGGACCCAGGTGAGCAGGGGCCCGACCAGGACCGAGAGCACGAACGCGGCGAGGACCCGTCCGCGGGACAGACTGCCGCCGAGCTTGGGCAGGGCGAAGCCACCACCGGCGCGCTCGTGCGTGACGACGTGCACGTCGATGTCGCCCGACTCCCGGATCACCGTGTTGCCGATGCCCGGGCCGGTCAGGGCCGCGGCGAGCCGACTGCGACGGCTGACGCCGATGACGATCTGGGTCGCGTCGATCGACCGCGCGAACCGCACGAGGGTCGACGGCACGTCGTCGCCGACCACCTGGTGGTACGTCCCGCCGAGCTGTTCGAGCAGGGTGCGTTGGGCACCGAGCGCCCCCGGGTGGCGCTCGCGCAGGCCGTCGTTCGTCGTCACGTGCACGGCCGCGAGTTCACCCCCGGCACTGCGGGCAGCGATGCGGGCACCGCGGCGCAGGAGGGTCTCGCCCTCGGGGCCGCCGGTCAGGGCGACCAGCACGCGCTCCCGGGTCTCCCACCGGTGCTCGATGCCGTGCTCGGCGCGGTAGGCCTTGAGCGCGTCGTCGACCTCGTCCGCCAGCCAGAGCAGCGCGATCTCGCGCAACGCCGTCAGGTTCCCGAGCCGGAAGTAGTTCGACAGGGCCGCATCGATCCGGGCAGCCGGGTACACGAGCCCGTCGGAGAGCCGCTCGCGCAAGGCGGCCGGTGCCAGGTCGACGACCTCGATCTGGTCGGCCGCGCGCACCACGGCGTCGGGGACGGTCTCGCGCTGCACGGTGCCCGTGATCTCGCGGACCACGTCACCGAGGGACTGCATGTGCTGCACGTTGACCGTCGAGATGACGTCGATGCCGGCGGCCCGCAGCGCTTCGACGTCCTGCCAGCGCTTCTCGTTCGGACTGCCGGGAGCGTTCGTGTGCGCGAGTTCGTCGACGAGGGCGACCTCGGGCGCTCGCCGGAGCACCGCGTCGAGGTCCAGGTCGTCGAGCTCCACACCGCGGTGGTCCACGGTGCGGCGCGGCACGACCTCGAGGCCGTCGACGAGCGCAGCGGTGGCGGCCCGTTCGTGCGTCTCGACCACGGCGACGACGACGTCCCGGCCCTCGTCGAGCAGCCGGCGGCCCTCCTCGAGCATGGTGAACGTCTTGCCGACGCCCGGTGCGGCACCGAGCAGGACCCGTAGCTTGCCGCGCTTCACGTGCTCATCCTCTCGCGTCGAGTTCCGCAGCGGGTGCGAAGCCGGGCGCAGGGCGGGATCGCGCCCCTGTGTGGTCATCGCGCCCCGGTGAGTCGGGGCGCGATGACCACCGCGGGGCGCGATCGATCACGAGGATGCCTTCGCCAGCGCGAGGTTCAGGGCCAGCACGTTCACGACGGGCTCGCCGAGGAACCCGAGCTGACGCGACTCGGTGTGCGATGCGACCAACTGCCGCACCGTGTCCTCGGACACGCCCCGCGCCGCTGCCACGCGCGCGACCTGCTGCGACGCGTACTCGGGGCTGATGTCCGGGTCGAGGCCCGAACCCGAGGCGGTGACCGCGTCGGCGGGGACGTCCGCCTCCGAGACCCCGTCGGCCTCTGCCAGTGCCGCACGCCGCTCTTCGACGGCCTTCAGCAGGTCCGGGTTGTTCGGCCCGAGGTTCGAGCCGGACGAGGCCCCGGCGTCGTAGCCGTCCTCGCCAGCTGCGGAGGGCCGCGACTGGAACCAGCGATCCGCCTGCTTGCCGGAGAACGACTGCCCGATGAGGGAGGACCCCACGACGGCGCCGGACGAATCGGTGACCTCCGAGCCGTTGGCCTGCTCGTGGAACACCCCCTGGCCGACGCCCCAGACGGCGAGCGGGTAGCCGACGCCGAGCACGACGGTGGCGAGCAGGGTGAGGCGGATGGCCACACCAGCGGAACGGACGGTGGAACGTGCAGATGCCATGACTAGAACCCCGGGATGAGACCGACCACGAGGTCGATCAGTTTGATGCCGATGAAGGGGACGATCACGCCGCCGAGCCCGTAGACGAGCAGGTTCCGGCCGAGGATCGACGACGCTGCGGCCGCGCGGTACTTGACGCCACGCAGGGACAGCGGGATGAGCGCCACGATGACGAGCGCGTTGAAGATGACCGCTGACAGGATCGCTGACGACGGACTGTGCAGCCCCATGACGTTGAGTGCTGCGAGCCCGGGGAACGCCGCCTGGAACATCGCCGGGATGATCGCGAAGTACTTCGCGACGTCGTTGGCGATGGAGAAGGTGGTCAGGGCGCCGCGCGTGATGAGCAACTGCTTGCCGATGCGGACGACGTCGATGAGCTTGGTCGGGTCGGAGTCGAGGTCGACCATGTTGCCCGCCTCCTTCGCCGCCGTCGTGCCGGTGTTCATCGCGACGCCGACGTCCGCCTGCGCCAGGGCCGGGGCGTCGTTGGTGCCGTCCCCGGTCATCGCGACGAGGTTGCCGCCCTCCTGCTCGCGCTTGATGTACGCGAGCTTGTCCTCCGGGGTGGCCTCGGCCAGGAAGTCGTCGACGCCGGCCTCGTGCGCGATCGCGGCCGCGGTTCGGGGGTTGTCACCGGTGATCATCACCGTGCGGATGCCCATCGACCGGAGCTCGGCGAACCGTGACGCCATGCCGTCCTTGACGACGTCCTTCAGGTGCACGACGCCGAGCAGGGCGACCGCGCCGTCCGAGGAGCGGCGGCCGACGACAAGTGGGGTGCCGCCCTGGTCGGAGATCTCCGCGACGGTGGAGTCGATCGCGGCAACCAAACCGGCGTCGGGGGTGTCTGCCCAGGCCAGTACGGCCGCAGCGGCACCCTTTCGGATCTGCGACCCGTCCGGCAGGTCCAGACCGGACATGCGCGTCTGCGCCGTGAACGGCACCTCGACGGCGCCGTCCGGCAGGGCCGGCGTGACCCCGGCCTCGGCAGCGAGCGACACGATCGAGCGACCTTCGGGCGTCGAGTCCGCCGCGCTCGACAGCGCGGCTGCCGCCATCAGCGAGGCCTCGCTCACACCCGGCACCGGCACCACGCGGGACGCCCGACGGTTGCCGTACGTGATCGTGCCGGTCTTGTCGAGCAGCAGGGTGGTGATGTCACCGGCGGCCTCGACCGCACGGCCCGACATCGCCAACACGTTGTGCTGCACGAGCCGGTCCATGCCGGCGATGCCGATCGCGGAGAGCAGGGCGCCGATGGTGGTCGGGATGAGGCAGACGAGCAGGGCGATCAGGACGGGGACGCTGACCGTGGCACCGACGAGTCCCGCGATGGGCTGCATCGTCAGGCAGACGATCACGAACACGATCGACAGCGAGGCGAGCAGGATGTTCAGCGCGATCTCGTTCGGCGTCTTCTGCCGGGCTGCACCCTCGACGAGGCGGATCATCCGGTCGATGAAGGTCTCACCAGGGGTCGAGGTGATGCGCACGATGATCCGGTCGGACAGCACCCGGGTGCCGCCGGTGACGGCACTGCGGTCGCCGCCGGACTCGCGGATGACCGGTGCGGACTCCCCCGTGACGGCCGACTCGTCGACGGACGCGATGCCGTCGATGACGTCACCGTCACCGGGGATCACCTCGCCGGCGACGACGACCACCACATCACCCTTGGCCAGGTCGACCGACGCGACCTCCTCGGTCGCGTTGCCGACGGCCGCTGCGTCGGCCGGGTCGTAGCCGAGCACCCGTCGGGCGCTCGTGGTCGAGCGGGTCTTCCGCAGCGTGTCGGCCTGCGCTTTCCCACGGCCCTCGGCGACGGACTCCGCCAGGTTCGCGAAGACGACGGTGAGCCACAGCCACACCGCGATGGCGATGGTGAACGCGGACGGCTCGACGACGGCGGCCGCCGTCGTCAGGGCTGCGCCGACCTCGACGATGAACATGACGGGGTTCCGCCACATCAGTCGCGGATCGAGTTTCCGCAGGGCTCCCGGGAGGCCCGCCACCAGTTGACGGGGTCCGAATGCGGACGAGCGGGTGGCCGGCTCCACTGCGGTGCGCGGTTCCGGCTCGGTGGTCACGGTCATGACAGTCCTTCTGCGAGCGGGCCCAGTGCGAGCACCGGGAAGTAGGTGAGTGCGGTGACGATGACGGCGACGCCGCCGAGCAGCCCGATGAACAGCGGGCGGTGGGTGGGCAGCGTGCCGGCGGTCTCGGGTACGCGGTCCTGGGCGGCGAGGGACCCGGCGAGCGCCAGGACGAACACCATCGGCACGAAGCGCCCGAGCAGCATCACGACGCCGAGCGCGGAGTTCATCCACGTGGTGTTCGCGGTGAGCCCGCCGAAGGCCGAGCCGTTGTTGTTCGCACCCGAGGTGAAGGCGTAGAGCAGCTCGGACAGACCGTGGTTGCCGGGGTTGAAGATCGACGTGCCGAGCACCTGTTCCCGGACACCGGGGATCACGAGCGAGAGTCCGGTCGCGAGGAGCACGAGGGTCGGCGTCACCAGGATGTACAGCGCCGCGAAGGTCATCTCCTTGGCGCGGATCTTCTTGCCGAGGTACTCCGGCGTCCGGCCGACGAGCAGCCCGCCGATGAACACCGTGATGACGGCGAGCACGAGCATGCCGTACAGGCCGGAACCGACACCGCCGGGGGTGACCTCGCCGAGCATCATGTTGAGCATCGCCATCATCCCGCCGATCGGCGTGAAGCTGTCGAACATGCCGTTCACCGCACCGGTCGAGGTCGCGGTCGACGTCGTGCCGAACAGGGTGGTGCCGAGGATCCCGAACCGGGTCTCCTTGCCCTCCATCGCGGCACCGGCTGCGTGTGTGGCGAGCCCCCCACCGCTGAGCTCGGCGATCGACATCACCGACAGGGACACGAGGAAGATCGCGCCCATCACGGCGAGGATCGCGTAGCCCTGGCGGTCGTCGCCGACCATCCGGCCGAAGGTGCGCGGCAGCGAGAACGGGATGACGAGCATCAGGAAGACCTCGACCAGGTTCGTCCACGCCTGCGGGTTCTCGAACGGGTGCGCCGAGTTGGCGTTGAAGTAGCCACCGCCGTTCGTGCCGAGTTCCTTGATCGCCTCCTGCGACGCCACGAACCCGTCCGGCAGGTGCTGCGTGCCACCGACCAGCGTGGTGACGTCGGTGCCGCTCCCCCACGACTGGATGACGCCGCCGGCGACGAGCACGATCGCGAAGACGAACGCCCCGGGCAGCAGCAGCCGACCGACGCCGCGGACGACGTCGACCCACACGTTGCCGAGCGTGCCGGACTTGCGCCGGGCGAACCCGCGGACCAGCGCCACGGCGACGGCGAGCCCGACGGCTGCGGACAGGAAGTTCTGCACCGCGAGGCCGGCCATCTGCACGCTGTACCCGACGGTGACCTCGGGCGAGTAGGACTGCCAGTTCGTGTTCGCGACGAACGACGCCGCGGTGTTGAACGCGAGCGACGGGCCGACGGCAGGGAGCCCGAGGTCGCCGGGCAGCACGACCTGGATGCGCTGCAGCAGGTAGACGAGCAGGAGGCCGACGACGCTGAAGAGCAGCACGCCGCGCAGGTACACGGGCCACGACTGCTCGGCGTCCGGGTCGACCCCGATCAGCCGGTAGACCCCGCGCTCGACCCGGTTGTGCCGGACGGGCGTGAAGACACGGGCCATCCAGTCGCCGAGCGGCCGGTAGGCGACGACGAGCAGCAGGACGAGCGTGGCGACCTGGACGATCCCCGCCCAGACGTCCGCGGCGACCGACGCGCCCACGGCGCCCACTAGAACCGCTCCGGACGCACGAGCGCCCAGACGAGGTACACGACAGCGGCGATGCCGAGGACGGCGGCCGCGATGGTGATGCCGATCACAGCCGTTCCACCCCCTTGGCGATCAGTGCCACCACGCCGAACACGGCGAGGACACCGGCGACGACGAACACGTCGAACACGAGGGACTCCAGAAGGTCTGCGGTGTCCGCGCCGGGCGACGCGGACGGCACCACGTGTGGTGCCTGGACCGATGCTGGATCCTGCACCGGGCCTCCTGGCCGCTCCTAACGGTTTCCTCACGCCGCCCTGGCGGACGCATGCGCCCCGCTAACGCGCGCTCGCCGCCCGGAGCCGCGTGGCCAGCGCACCGACGGCGTCGCGGAGGTCCTCGGGACCCTCGACGACGAAGTCGACCGCGAACCCCGCGAACGCTCCGGCGAGCCCCGACCAGGACCACGAGCCGAGCGTCACCCGAATCCGCGCGTCGGACAGGGGTTCGACGACGGCGTCCTCGGGCAGGTAGGGCGCGATCGTCCGGGCCTCGGCAGCCGTCACGGTGACCGAACCAACGCACGGCCACACGTCGGCCTGCGCCGATCCCTTGAAGCGCGCCGACACGAAGGCCACGGGGTCGCCACCGGGTACGGGCCGTGGGGTGAACGGCACCCGTGTGCGCATCCGCGGGGTGATCCGGTCGATGCGATGGGTGCGCCAGTCGTCGCGGTCGAGGTCCCAGTCGAGCAGGTACCAGCGGCCGTTCCGCGCGATCACGGCGTGCGCTTCCACCCGGTGCGGGGTCTCGTCCTCGCCGTAGCCGAAGCGGAACACCTCGCGCAGGTGGACGGCCTCGCTCACCGCCACCAGCACGTCCGGGTCGGTCGTGGTCCGGCTCGTCGCGGTCACGGCCTGCACCGCGTCGATGCGCGACCGGAGCCGCGCTGGCATGACCTGCCGGATCGTCGCAAGCGCCCGGGCGGCCGACTCGGCGATGTCCGCGCCCGAGGCGGGGGCGACGGTCAGGGCGAGCGCGATCGCCACGGCCTGGTCGTCGTCGAACAGCAGCGGCGGAAGGTCCGAGCCCGCTGCGAGCCGGTAGCCCCCGGCCGGCCCGCGGAGCGCCTCCACCCGGTACCCGAGCTCGCGGAGCCGGTCGACGTCGCGGCGGACCGTGCGGGGGCTGACCTCGAGGCGTCCGGCGAGCTCGTCGCCCGGCCAGTCGCGGTGCACCTGCAGCAGTGACAGCAGCGCGAGCATGCGCGAGGAGGGTCCGGCCATGTCGAGCATTCTCGTCGGAGAAGCGGACACGATCTGACCGCATTGCCGGTCATCCTCGTTCCATGAGCATCGAAACGACACCCCACCTCAACTTCGACGGCAATGCCCGCGAGGCCCTCGACTTCTACGCATCGGTCTTCGGCGGCGAGGTCACCGCCGCCACCTACGGCCAGATGGGCGCCCTCGACGACCAGGCCTGGGCCGACCGCATCGTCTTCGGCCAGGTCTCCACCGACGCCGGGTTCCGGGTCATGGCCTTCGACGTCTGGCCCGGGCAGCCCTACGACCAGGGATCGAACGCGTTCTACGTGTTCGTGCACGGCGACGACACCGCCGAGATCGAGCGGTACTGGGCCGTGCTGTCAGACGGCGCCGAGATCCGGCAGCCCCTCGCTCCCTCGGCCTGGGCGCCGCTCGCCGGGCAGCTCCGCGACCGGTTCGGCGTGGTCTGGCAGCTCGACGTCGCCCCGGCCGACCGCTAGCTGTAGTTCCCCGTGGCCGCGGTCAGCGCGTCGGCGTCCACGTCGACACGGTGACCGCGGCCGTCACCGTCGCTGGGGCGAACGCCGCGTCCGGTGCGACGTGGTGGTGGCTCGGCCCCATGTGCACGACGTCGTGGACGTCCTCGGCGGAGAGGTCCATCGTCCAGGTCAGGTCCTCGGAGGACCGCAGGACGAACGACGGCGTGAGCGACTCGTGCAACCGGCGCTCCTTCTCCGGGTCGACGGAGATCGTCGCCTCGGCCAGCTCCGCCAGGTGGCCGGTGCGCGGGGTCACGACGACCAGCACGCCCTCGGGGTGCAGGACACGGGCGTACTCGGTCTGGTTGCGCGGTGCGAAGACATCGAGGACGACGGCGGCAGCGTGGTCGACGACCGGGAGGCGCTCGGTCACGTCCCCGACGACGGCTCCGGCACGTTCGTGGACGCGGGCCGCGCGGCGGATCGCGATGGCCGACAGATCCAACGCGACCCCGAGCCTCCCGTCCGCACCGTCCGGGACGTGCGCTGCGTCGGGAACCTGCGCTGCGTCCAGCGCATGCGCCAGGTACGTTCCCGGACCGGACCCGACGTCGAGCACGATGCCGGGGGCCGTCGCCTCGGCGACGGCGTCGGCGAGCGCCCGCTCGACGGGCGCGTAGTGGCCCCGTCCCAGGAACCGCAGCCGGGCGTCGACCATCTCCGGGGTGTCCGCGGTGAGCGCCCGACGCTTCGCCGGCAGGAGCGTCAGGTGGCCCTGCTTGGCCTCGTCGAACCGGTGTCCGGTCGTACAGCCGACCTGGCCGCCGTCGACCCGACCGAGGGGCTCGGCGCACACGGGGCAGGCGAGCATCGGCAGCAGGTCGTCACGCACCGGCCCAGCGTACGGGGCCTCGCTAGCCTGGCCGGATGTCGCTGCAGCAGCTCTTCGGCCTCGACGGACGCACCGCCCTCGTGACAGGAGGCAGTTCCGGCATCGGACGCGCCATCGCCACCGCACTCGCCGACGCGGGTGCGCACGTGCTCGTCGCTGCTCGGACACGGTCGACCATCGACGCGACGGTCGACGACGTCCGCGCCGCTGGAGGATCGGCCGACGGCATCGTCGCGGACCTGTCCTCGCGTGCCGGGGCAGACGCCCTCGCCGACGCGGCGGGTGACGTCGACGTCCTCGTGAACTCCGCGGGGATCAACCTCCGGCCGCCGATGGCCGACCTCGACGAGGACACCTGGGACGCCACGATGGCCGTGAACCTCGACGCACCTTTCGTGCTCGGCCAGCGGCTCGCGCCCGGCATGGCCGCTCGTGGCCACGGCCGGATCATCGGCATCAGTTCGCAGCAGGCGCACCGTCCGTTCGCCGCGAGTGGCGCGTACGGGGTCTCCAAGGCCGGCCTGGAGGCACTGGCCCGGTCCCAAGCGGAGGCCTGGTCCGCGCAGGGGGTCACCTCCAACGTCCTCATCCCCGGTTTCGTGCGCACCCCGCTCAACGAGCGGCTCGGCTCCGACCCGGCCGCGGTGTCAGCGCTCGCGGCGCGGACGCTGGTCGGCCGGAACGGACTCGCTTCGGACTTTGCCGCCGCTGCCGTGTTCCTCGCCGGCCCTGGTTCGGCGTACGTCACGGGGCAGTCCATCGCGGTCGACGGCGGGTTCTCCGTCCACTGACCTCGAGGTGCGCCGACGGCAGGGTGCTGCGCAGCAGTACGGTCGGGACATGGCAGTCATCGAGCAGGCAACGCTCCGCCCCTCCAAGGCCGAAGCGCTCGCCGCTTGGCTGCCCGACCAGGCGTGGAGCGGCGTCGTCGCGGGAGCGCCGCTGCAGGTCGTCGGGCAGTTCCGGTTCGACGACCCCGCCGGCGAGGTCGGCGTCGAAGTGCTGCTCGCCCGCACCGAGGACGGCCGGGTCCTGCAGGCGCCACTGACCTACCGGGATGCACCGCTGCCCGGCGCCGACGCGTTCCTGGTCACCGAGATGGACCACTCCGTGCTCGGGCGACGCTGGGTGTACGACGCCGTGGGCGATCCGGTCCACGCCGACGTCCTGCGCCGGGCGATCGTCACCGGCGGGCACGAAGCGGAGCTCGAACTGGCGAACGATGCCGGACGGCGGCCGAAGGACGCCTGGGCCCACGGCAGCGGCTCCGAACCCGACTCCCCCGATGTCACCTCGGTGCACGCGACCACGACGGGCGCGGTGACGTCGATCGCGACCGACCACGGCACGATCGTCATCGCTCGGGTCGTCGGCACCGCCCTGCCCGAGGGCGAGAAGCTGACCGGTACGTGGACGGACGACTCCGGAGTGCTCGCCGTCCTGCTGCCCGAACGCGCCTGAGGTACTGGCAGGGCCTGCCTGCACCGGGGACCGGCTGGCAGGATCGGGGGCGTGAAGACACTGGAGTTGCCACAGACCGACCTCACCGCATCCGACGTCGTCGTCGGCTTGATGCGGATCAACGACATGAGCGACGAGGACATCCGCGCGCTCTACAGCGCCTCGCGTGACGCGGGCGTGAACATGTTCGACCACGCCGCGGTGTACGGCGAGTGGCACGGTTGCGAGGAGCGGTTCGGTGCCGCCGTGACGCTGTCACCGTCGGAGCGTGCCGAGATCGTGCTGCAGACCAAGGTCGGCATCCGTCCGACTTCGAACGGCGCGTACTTCGACTTCTCGTACGAGCACATCCTCGAGTCGGTCGAGGAATCGCTCACCGCGCTGCAGACCGACTACGTCGACGTCCTGCTGCTGCACCGCCCCGACGCCCTGGTCGAACCGGAAGAGGTCGCGAAGGCCTTCGACGAGCTGCACGCCGCCGGCAAGGTGCACCACTTCGGCGTCTCGAACCACACCCCTGGCCAGGTCGACCTGCTCAAGAAGCACGTCCAGCAGCCGCTCGCCTTCAACCAGGTGCAGCTGAGCATCACGCACGCCAACGTCATCTCGCAGGGCCTCACGGCGAACATGGGTGGCCTCGACCAGTCGATCTCCCGCGACAACGACATCCTCAACTACTCGCGGATCAACGACATCACGCTGCAGGCCTGGTCGCCGTTCCAGAAGGGGTTCTTCGACGGCGTCTTCCTCGGCGACCGCGAACAGTACGCCGACCTCAACGACGTCCTCGAGGAGATCGCCGCCGCGCACGGGGTCACCCCGACCGGCATCGCCGTCGCCTGGATCACCCGGCACCCCGCGCACTTCCAGGTCGTCCTCGGCACGACGAACCCGCAGCGCGTGCGCGACTCGGCGGCCGGCTCGGACGTCGAGCTGTCGCGCGAGGAGTGGTACCGGATCTTCACCGCTGCGGGGCACACCGTTCCGTGAGTCCGTCGGGCAGGGTGGAGTCGTGCTCCACGACCTCACCCTGCCCGTCCGCCTGTCCGCCCGCGCCGGTTCGGTGGTGGTGCGGAACGCGGCCGACGGCGACCTCGACGCCCTGATGGCGTTGCTGTCCGACGACCCGATCAGTGCCGCCCGCGGCGATGTCGCCGCCCCGGAGGACCGCCCGCAGTACGCCGCGGCCCTTCGATCGATCACCGACGACCCGGCGAACGCGCTGCTCGTCGCCGAGGACGAGTCCGGTCGGCTCGTCGGCACGCTGCAGCTCACCCGGATCCCGGGCATGGCTCGCCGGGGTTCGACGCGGCTGCTCGTCGAGGCCGTCCGCGTGAGCAGTGCGCTCCGCTCGGGAGGCATCGGCAGCGCGCTGATGCGCTGGGTGACCGACGTCGCAGCGCCGGACCTCGGGACCCCGCTCGTGCAGCTCACCTCGGACGCCGCCCGGACGGATGCGCACCGGTTCTACGAGCGCCTCGGCTTCACCGCGTCCCATGTCGGCTTCAAGTACCGCGTCCCTGGCGTCGGCGCAGACCGGCAAGCGTGAACCGCGCGTCTCCCCAGCGGCGGCGAGGCGGTCCGATCCACTGAAACATCAGTGGCAGACTCGTCCCATGCCGGAGCCCGCCAGTTCTCTCGGTGGCCGGTCCACCGACTCGAGTCGATGACGTCGCTCTTCGTCGACGAATCGAAGACGAAGGGCTACCTCATGGTCGCCGTCGTCGTTGCCCCAGGTGAGCAGACGACGCTCCGCCGCAAGATACGAGCCCTCGTACTGCCCGGTCAGCGACGACTCCACTTCACCAGCGAGAGCGATTCTCGACGGCGTCACGTCCTGTCGACCCTGGACCAGATCGGAGTGCGCGCACACCTCGTCCGGTCCGACCTGAAGCACGAGCCGAGCGACCGTGCAGCGTGCCTGCGTGAGCTCGTTGCGCTCGCGGCGAGCGCCGGACACGAGCGGATCGTACTCGAGCGAGACGTGTCGATCGAGCGCGCTGACAAGAAGGTCCTCTACGACGCCGTTCATGCACACGGGGTGCGGGATGCGCTCACGTACGCGCACGAGACCGCGCACCACGAGCCGCTTCTGTGGGCGGCCGACGCGATCGCTTGGAGCCAGGCCAAGGGTGGCGATTGGCGCCGGCGCGCCCAACCCATGATCGTGTCTGCAGCAATCAGACCGTAGAAAGCGCAAAGCTCGGCTCACCGACCGTCCGGAAGGCTGCCGAGCTCACTTCGCGCCGCTACTGCAACGCGCCCTCCGATGGTACAACGATCGGCCCGGCGGCCGATACCCCAGGATTTCAGTCGGCGGAGGCCGGGGCCCCCGAGGACGGGACGCGCACGTCGACCGGGGACACCGCGGCGGGGTCGGCGGAGGCGCCACCCACGACGTCGAAGGAGATCCCGAGCATCGCCGGGTCCTCGTCGAGCTCCAGCCCGTCCTCGCGGACCTGGTCCTCCGGGATTGCACGGCCACCAGACGGGTCCCACGAGTTCGCGATCGACATGCCGACGAGCATGCCGGGCGACCTTGAGTGACGCCTCTGAATCGCCGTAGAGCGAGCGATCAGTCGCGGTGGCCGGCGGTCAGGAACGATCCGCCGCGATCAGCTCGAGCTGCGTCAACCCGACGTCGGTACCCGCCGTGAACACGAACGACGAGCCGCCGCCGATGATCCGGAACACCCGGGTCTGCCCGGGCCAGGTGAACTCGGCGCCGTCGACGGCCGTGACCGTCTCGCCGAGGGACACCTGCCACGAGTACGACCCCGGGGTCGCCACCGTCACGGTGTACAGCGACGCGGCGGGGCAGTCCACGTCGAACGACACCGACTCCCCCGCGGCGAGCGCCGTGAGGGTCCGCCCGGTGTCGTCGACCAGTGGCGACGAGCCCTCCGACGACGTCCCGACGGGCAGCAGGTCGACCGGGGCGTCCCGGTAGCCGTGGACCTCGGAGGCCGACACCGGCCGGGTGTCCGATGCCCAGCCCTGCGGTTCGGACGACAGCGTGAAGACGATGTGCGACGCCGACACCACCACGTGGTGCGGGATGCTGACGGACGTCCAGGGCGAGCCGTCGACCGTCACCGACGCCACGTAGGCACCTGCGGAACCGTCGGCGATCTCGATGACGGTGGGCGTTCCTCCCGGCTGCTGCAGCACCGTCCTGCGGACCGACGGCGGCACGAGCACGTAGGTGCCCGTTGACGGCGCCAGCGGGTACAGGCCGATCGTCGCGAAGACGTACCAGGCACTCATCTCGCCGTTGTCCTCGTCGCCGGGGTAGCCCTGGCCGAGGTCGGAACCGACGAACAGCCGCTCGAGCGACTCCCGGACGATCCGGTGCGCGTCGTCGTGCCGACCGGTGAACATCGGGAAGAACGGGATGTGGTGCGCCGGCTGGTTGGACAGGCCGAGCATGCCCATCCGGACGTCGCGGGCCTCGGTCATCTCGTGGATGGGGAAGCCGTACGCGCCGGAGCGGACGGTCGCGCCGGTCTCAGGCGTCGCGAAGAAGGCGTCGATCGTGGCGTCGAACCGCGCCGGGCCGCCGTGCAGGTCCACGATCCCGGCACCGTCGTGGGGCGCGGTGAAGGCCGTCCCCCACGCGTTCGTCTCGGTGTAGTCGTCGCCCCAGTCACGCGGGTCGAACTCGGTGACGACCCGCCACGAGCCGTCGGGGTCGCGGCCGATGAAGAAGCCCCGCTCGGAGTCGAACACGTGCCGGTACAGCAGCGACCGCCGGGCGAACCACTCCGCCTCGGCCTCGTACCGGGACAGATCGGCGGGCGTGCCCGCCCGCGACGCGAGCAGCCCCGCCATCACCGCGAGTCCCCAGTCGTTGATGGCGGCGTCGAGGGTCCAGGACATCCCCTCGGACGTCGCGGTGTCGACGTGGCCGCGGAAGGCGCCCGGGAGGCTCCCCTTCCGTCCGACGCGCTCGTCGCGCGGCGGGACGGTCGCGTTCCGCACGGCGCTCCGGTACGCCTCGGCGAGGTCGAACCCGGTGACGCCCTTCGCCGCGAGGTCGGCGAAGACGGTGTCGCTCGTGGTGCCCGTCATGCAGTCCTCGGCGCCGGGGGCGCTCCAGCGCGGCGTCCACCCGCCGTCGTGGTGGTGCTCGACGAAGCCCTGCGCGAGCTCGCCGGCGGTCTCCGGGGTGAGGAGTCCGAGGAGCGGCCAGGCGGTGCGGTAGGTGTCCCAGAACCCGTTCGTGGTGGTGAACGGCCCCTCGACGACCTCCGGCCCGGGCTCGTCGCGGATCGGGTCGGCGAGGACGGCTCCGTACGGGGAGCGGTGGTGCGGCGACCCGGTCAGGGCGGTCTCGCCGGCACGGTTCGGGTAGAGGAACAGCCGGTACAGGCCGGAGTACAGGCTCACCAGCTGGTCCGGGGTGGCTCCGTCGAACGACAGGGTCGCGAGCTTCTCCGTCCAGAGCGCCTCGGCGCGGGTGCACATGGCGTCGAAGGAGCCGGCGGCGTCGAGGTTCGCGCGGGCGTCCTCGATCGAGACGGTCGAGATGCCGAGCAGGACGTCGACCGCTCCGTCGCCGTCCACGGCCAGCCAGCCGCGCAGCTCGTGCTCGCCGGTGCTGGTGTGGTCCGCGGTCACGTGCGGGATCCGGACGTGCACGTGGTGCGGCGGGGTGCCGGGGCGGTCGTCGAGCACGGCCTCGACCACGGCGGTGCCGTCGGTCACGGTCACGGAGACGTCGGAGACCCACCCGTGGTGGTCGAGCACGATGCTGCGGGTACCGGTGAACCGGAAGCCGACGGCGAACTCCCCCGCGGTCATCTCGGCCGTCACACCCTGGTCGAGGGCGACCCGGTACCGGTGCGGACCGTCGATCTCGTCGTCGTGGTCGAAGCCGAGCGCGCGGGCGGCTCGGTCGACGTCGGGGGTGTCGAGCGGCGACGGCATGACCTGGAACACGCCGCGGTCCCCCATCCACGGCGACGGGATGTGACTCGTCGCGAACGCCTGGATCGCCGGTCGGACCCGCCCGTCGGCGTCGGTGCGCGAGTGCTCCTGGTACGCGTAGGGCCAGCGGTTGCTCGACGCGTCGGTCATCGGCAGGCCGAAGACCCCGCCGTGCGGGATGCCGACGAGCGGCGCGTTGTTGCCGCGGGAGAACCGTGACGACGCCTGCGTGCCGCGGGTCGTGCGGACGTGGTCGAGCGGCCTGACCGGTGCCGGGCGTGCCGGGGCGATCCGGACGTCGTCGAGCCAGCCGCGCAGGGCTGGACGCTCCCCGTCGGCGTCCGACGGCTGCGTGTCGGAGCCGAGCCGGGCCTCCAGTCGGTCGACGACCAGCCCCGCGAACGGCGTGAGGTCCACCGCGCGACGGTTCCACTGGTCGACCCACTGCTTGCGGGCCGCGTCCTGCGCCTCGGGCGTGAGCGCGTCGCCGTACTGGTCGCGAGCCTGTCCACCGCGCGCGGCTTCGTGCGCGCTCAGTCGTGTGCCGCCGGTGAAGACCACGTCGACGGTGAAGGCCGTGGCGTCCCAGAAGTGCGGCAGGTCCGCCTCGGTGGGCTCGGTGGCGCCGTGCGGCAGCGTGCGTTCGGGGAACCAGACCCACGACAGTTCGTCGCCGGGTGCGACCACCCGGCCACCGGCCCCGGGGACGAGCGCCACGACGGCGCCGTCACCCGCGGGTCGTTCGACCAGCCACCCCTCCGATGATCCGAAGCCGACACCGTTCCGCGCCGCGACGGCCGTCGTCGGCCCACCGCTCCGTTGCAGTTCTCGCACGGGTCAAGCGTATTTGGTCCAGCGTCTGGACGAAAACGCTCGGCGTGTCAGCCCTTGTTCTGCCCGGGCGCGTTCCCCGAGTTGCCCGGACCGGCGTCCGCTGAGGTGTCGGTCGTCGTGTCGGCTGCGCCATCGGCCGGGTCGGCGCCGTCCTGCGGCTCCTGCACCGGGTTCGAGACCGGCGCGCTCGGCTCCGGACCGACCGACGGCTCCTGGCTGGGCTCGGCGGGCTCGGTCGGCTGTTCAGCGGGCTCGGACGGCTGCTCGGCCGGCTCGGAGGGCTGCTGCTCAGCCGGCTCGCTCGGCTGCTGCTGCTCCTGGCTCGGCTGCTGCTCCTCGCTGGGCTGCTGCTCCGTCGGCGCGGTCGAGTTCGTGTCCGTCGGAGCCGGTGTGCCGTCGTCGTCGCCGTTCAGTGCGAACACTGCGACCCCGATGCCGACGAGCACCAGGACGACCACGACGATCGCCGTGATGATCGGCCCCTTGCGTCGCTTCTCGCGCTTCGCCGGGTCGTCACCGGAGCCCGGACGGACGGGCGGGGCCGCGGGTGGCACGCCGCCACCGCCGGTCGGACCGCCGGTGCCGCGCTGAGCACCGAGGACGGTGGTCGACACGTCGTCCGCGGCGTTCGGCTGCTGGGCGTCCATGACGCGGGTCGCGTCGTCCGCGCCCGGCTGTCCACCCGGACGGGAGGCACCACTCGCCGGCATCACGCGGGTCGCGTCGTCCGCGTGCGCGGCCATCGGAGCCGTGGCTGCGGCGGCGGCACCGGCCGCGGCTGCTCCGGCTGCCGCGCCGGCACCGGCTGCCGTCAACGTGCCGGGACCACCGGGCAGGAGCTGCGTGGCGGGCCCGGGCTCGTCGCGGCCCAGGGCGCGGAGTCGTTCGGCTGCCTCCGCCGCGCTCGGGCGCTCGGACGGGTCCTGCGCGGTCATCACGTGCAGGAGCGTGCGCCAGGCCGTCGGCAGGTGCTGGTCGATCTCCGGGCCGCGGGTGAGTCGCGCGGTCGCGGACTCGATCGCGCTGCCCGGGAACGGCGTCCCGCCGGTCAGGCACTCGAGCAGCACCAGCCCGAGCGCGTAGACGTCGGCCTTGCCGGTGATCTCCTGCGCCAGGACCTGCTCCGGCGCGAGGTACGCAGCCGTCCCCATCACGGTGCCCGTCCCCGTTACGCGCGAAGCGTCTCGGAGCAGGGCGATGCCGAAGTCGGCGAGCTTGACGTGGCTGCCGTCGCGCTCGAGCAGCACGTTGGCGGGCTTCACGTCGCGGTGGACGATGCCCTGGGCGTGCACGGCGCTCAGTCCGTCGGCAACCTGCGCGCCGACGCGGGCGGCGGTCGTGGGGTCGAGCGGTCCCTCGCGCAGCCGGGTGGCCAGGTCGCTACCGGGCACGAGCTCCATGACGAGGTACGAGTCCCCGTCCTCGTCGTCGAGGGCAGCGTCGTACAGGGTGACCAGGGCTGGGCTGCGCAGTGTCGCGAGCGTCTGGATCTCCGACTCGGCGCGGGCGCGTTCACCGTGGTCGACCGGTCCGATGCGGAACACCTTGACGGCGACCTCGCGGCCGAGCTGCTCGTCGACCGCCCGGTACACGGACGCCATGCCACCGTGTCCGAGCGTGCCCGTGACGCGGTACCTGCCGCCGAAGACCCGTTCTTCCATGACGGGCAACCTACCGGTAGCGGCTGACGGGCCCGCTCATCCGTCGAGTCCCGGCGCTTGTTGAGCAGAAGGTGTCGAGTCCATTCGACTGACTCGACGTCTTCTGCTCACTGAGGGGTTCCGCTCCCCGACCGCATCGTGACCTGGACGACGTTCGAGGCCCGGAAGACACGGATTCCCTGCCGCTCGACCTCGGACAAGATGTCGAGATCGACGAGCCGAGCGACGGCGTTGCTGGCGGCCTGGTAGGTCTTTCCCAGAGCATTGGCCAACATCGGAACCGTGACGAACGGCGCCCCGATGAGGTAGTCAGCCACGTCGAGGACCATTCCCCGCGCTCCGCTTGCTCGGATGCGATCGCGGTACTCCGCTTGCACCGCCAGAAGATCCGACATCCGGGCTCCTGTGTCCGTCGCGGAGCTGTGGATCCCGTCGGCGAAGAGCGCGACCCACTCGTCCCAGGCCCCCTCTGCACTGACCGCGGCCAGCGCATCCTGGTACTCCTCTCGCCGGGCCTCGAACCACGGCGAGACGCTCAGCAACGGCTCCGTGAGGACGTCAGATCGCATGAACTGCAGGACGATGAGCAAGCGACCGAGACGCCCGTTGCCGTCGATGAACGGGTGCAGCGTCTCGAACTGGTAGTGCGTGAGCGCTGCCGCGACCACTGGGTCGATGTCGCACAGAGGCGCCGTGTCCACCCATTCGAGGAGGTCACCCAACGCACTTCGCAGCGGCGTCCCCGGTGGCATCGGGACGAATCGGGCATCCTCGATGCCACCTCCGCGCGTTCCGATCGCCACTGGAACCGTCCGGATGTGTCCAGCTTGCGGTGTATCTGCGGCAGTGCCACGGACCAGTACCGACTGCAGTTCCTCGAGGAGACCGGTCGTGACGCGGCGCTCCTGCACCCAGGTGAACCCGAGCTCGGCGGTATCCACGTAGTTCAGTACCTCGGACAGAGCCGCGGACCGGTCAGCCTTCCCGACCGCTTCCGCGGCGAGGACGTCGTCCAGCGGCGCAAAGGTGCCCTCGAGCGCGGAGGTGCTCTGCGCCTCTCGCCGGAGAGTCGGAGCGCGCAAGATGCCGGGGTTCGGGATCAGAGATGATCCTTGCCGAAGCGCCCCGAGCGCCCGGTTCGCGCGGGCGACCTTGGTCCACGTCACTCCGGACAATGTCGGGACTTCACCGAGCGGGTCCGGTACGAAACCGAAGTGGTCGTACGAGCGGCCGGTCCGACCGTCGACTCCACGAACCGGAACGAGTTGACCGACGGGGCTGCTCCGGAAGCGCGTGAGGTCCATCGTTCCACTTTACGGATCAAAACTTGAACTCGAAGAGGGATTGTTCAAGTTCCGAAGATGTTTCTGGAACAGGATCGATCGCAATTCAAGTCTTCTTGACGATGTCTGCGTCTGGAGTGGGCTCGGCACCGTGGCGGAGCGCCGTCAGGTACAGCCGGTGCGCCGTGATCACGAGGGCGAGCCAGGCGAGACCCAGCGCCCACGCCGCCAGTACGTCGGTCAGCCAGTGGTGCCCGAGGAACACCCGCGAGGCCCCGACCGACAGCACGAACAGGGTCCCGACGACGATCGTCCACACCCGCGTGACGACCCGCGACTGTCGCAGGAGCAACAGGTACACGATCGTCCCCACGATCACCGTCGCGTTGAGGGTGTGGCCGGACGGGAACGACGGCGAGTGCTCGTAGGGCGGTACCGCGTCGGAGAGCGGCGGACGCGCTCGACCGATGAGGTCCTTGCCCGCGATCGTCATGAGCATCGAGCCGCCACTCGCCGCGACGAGCAGCACCAACGGGGTCCACGCCCGACGCTGGATGGTGAACCCGACCAGGAACCCGAGGGCGACGATGGGCATGCCGATCGTGCCCGCGATGTCGGTCCACCACGTGACCAGGCGATCCCCCACGGGCGACCGGAGGGTGAGTGCCCAGTCGAGCACCGGACGGTCGAGCACGGCGACGTCGTCGGCTTCGCGGACGGCGTCGTAGACCTCGGAGGCGAGCCAGGTCGCGACGACGGCAATGCCGATCCCGACGGCCAGCGTGAGCAGCAGGAGCGGCATCGCGCCGTACCGGTGACCGAGCGTGGTCCACCCCTGCGCGGTCGCCCGGCCCGCGCGGGTGCGCCAGCGGGTGAGGTCGACCTCGCCGACGGTGCGGTCGGCGGCGTCCCCGCGTTCGGTGTCCATCCGTCCACCCTGCCCAGGTGCGGCGGAGCCCGTCACGAAGTTCCGCCCACGAGTCGCTCGTCGCCGCCGGTCTCCGTCAACATGATCGTGGCTGTGCGTGCGGCCTCGAGCACCTCGTCGTCCGAGGCGTCGGACCCCTGCGCGGCGAACAATGCGGCGCTCACGGTATCGAACGCCATCTGCGCCCGGAGTCGATCAGCCCTCGGCGCGGCCTCGGGGAGCACCCGGTCGACGACGGCGTCGAACCAGGACCGGCGATCGGTTCCCTCGGCGGCCAGCTTCTGCATGATCGGGCGGTTGGCGTGCGCGAACCGCATGCCCTGCACGCGGTCGCGACCGGTGGACTCGACCCACCGCACCGCAGCCCGCCGCAGGAGGTCGGGCCCGGCCTGCTGCGACTCGACCCAGGCGATCAACTCGTCGATCTCGTTGCGCCGCCCGTCGAGGAGCGCCCGGACGATCGCCTCCTTGTTCGTGAAGTGGTAGTACAACGACGACTTCGTGATGTCGAGGGCCTCGGCGATGTCCCGGATGGACGTCCCCTCGTACCCACGCTCGGTGAACTGCTCGAGGGCGACCCGGAGGATCTGCGCCCTCGTCTCGCTGCCAGGTCGTCGGGTCGTGATCGCATCCATGACGTGCATCCTACTTGCCGAACGATCGTTCGGTAAGTAGTATCGCCTCCAGCCGAACGATCGTTCGGTAAGTAGTATCGCCTCCAGCCGAACGATCGTTCGGTCAGTCCGACCGATCGGAGCACGCCATGACCAACACCACCACTGCCCCCACCATCGCCGTCGTGGGGGCGGGCCCCGGCGGCCTGCTCACCGCACGGATCCTGCAGCTCGGTGGACTCCACGTCACCGTGTACGACGCCGACGAGTCGCTCGCGGCGCGTGACCAGGGAGGAACGCTCGACCTCCATGCCGATAGCGGCCAGATCGCGATCGAGGACGCCCAACTCTCGCGCGAGTTCACCGCGCTCGCCCGCCCCGAGGGGCAGGCGCACCGGCTCCTGGACCCGTCGGGAACGGTCCTGGTCGACCAGGCCCCCGCCGACGGCGAAGCAGCCGCGCCCGAGATCGACCGTGCACAGCTCCGCCGGATGCTCGTCGAGTCACTCGCGCCGGACACGATCCGGTGGGGGCACCGGGTCGCCGCGGTCAGCGACGGCGTCATCACGTTCACGGACGGCTCCACGTCGTCGGCCGACCTCGTCGTCGGCGCGGACGGTGCGTGGTCGAGGGTGCGTGCAGCGCTCACCGATGCGGTGCCGTCGTACACCGGGGTCACCTTCGTCGAGGCGCTGTTCACCCGCGTCACCGAACAGCACCCCGAGATCGCCGAGCTCGTCGGCGACGGTCACATGTGGGCCAACGGCGACGGACGGACAATCGTGCTCCAGCGAAACAGCGGCGACGTCGTCCGCGGCTACGTCTCGATGCGCGCGGAGCTCGACTGGCTCGCCCACGCCGGGCTCGGCACCGCCGACGGTCGAGGCCGCGTCCTGGACGCGAACGGAACGCAGACGACCGACACCGAGCGCGTCCGGACGGCGCTCCGTGAACGGTTCGCCGAGTTCGCGCCGGAACTCCTCCGCGCCATCGAGGACAGCGAGGGGTCGTTGCCGAACCGGCCGATCTTCGCCCTGCCGACGCCGACCAGGTGGGAGCACCGTGTCGGGATCACACTGCTCGGTGACGCTGCGCACGTCATGTCGCCCTTCGGCGGCAACGGCGTCAACCTCGCGCTCCTCGACGGAGCCGAACTCGCTCGCGCCGTCCTGACATCGGCCGGCGACGGCACGTCCCTGGACGACGCCGTGCGCGCGTACGAGGAGCGGATGGTCGAGCGTGGCGCCACGATCGGTCGCGCGGCGAACGACGCGATCGTCGAGCACTACGCCGTCGGCGGCCCGGACCTCGACAGCATCCCGGACTTCGACGCCGAGGCCGTCCGCTGGCGGGACGACGCCGTTGCCTACCGCGCCGCCCGGCGCTGATCGCGGCGCTCCAGCTCGGCACTCCGGCGAGACCGCTGGAGGATGACGAGCCCGATCGTCACACCGAGCGCGGTCATGAACGGGGTCATGAACCACCCGATGACGATCGGGACGGCCCGCTCCGCCGGCGCCTCGACGTGGAGCATCAACGACAGGGCGACGATCGGCAACGCGATCGTGGCCACCCAGCAGACCACCACCAGCACCGTGAGCAGTACGGCGGCACCCCGGTGGTCTGACCTTCGGTACGGAGTCGTCACGACACCATGCAACCAGGTACCGGTCAGTCCTTCGCCTCGGAGTACGCCCCCACCACCGCGACCGACAGCGGGAACGTCACCGGGAAGTCCTGGAACAACAGCCGACCGGCGTCGACCGCGGCCTCGCGGATCTGCGTCGCCACCCACTCGGCGTGCTCCTCCGGCGCGTGCACCACGATCTCGTCGTGCACGAAGAACACCAGGTGCGGGCCGTCCGTCACGGCCCCGGGGAACCGCGCGGTGAGGCGGGAGCGCAACGACCCCATCCACGCGAGCGCCCACTCGGCCGCGGTCCCCTGCACCACGAAGTTCCGGGTGAACCGCCCCCAGCTCCGCGCCCGGGACTCGACGGCACGCTGCATCGCCGGGGTCCCCTCGACCGTGTAGGCCTGGTTCCTGGCCTCGAACCACGACGACTCCGGAACGGGCGACGTCCGACCGAGCAACGTCGTGACGGCTTCGCCCCGTTCCCCCGCGCGTGCGGCGCGTTCGACCAGGTCGAGCGCGCGCGGGAACGCCCGCACCAGTCGTGGGACGAGCCGACCACCCTCGCCCTGGGTGGCGCCGTACATCGCGCCCAGCATGGCCACCTTCGCCTGCTGCCGGGTCTCGACTGCGCCCGAGGCCACGACGCCGTCGTACAGGTCGCGTCCGTCGCCCGCGGCGGCCATCGCTCGGTCACCGGCCATCGCGGCGAGCACGCGCGGCTCCAGCTGCGCAGCGTCGGCCACGACGAGCTTCCAGCCCGGGTCGGCGATGACGGCCCCGCGGATGCCCTTCGGCAGCTGCATCGCTCCCCCGCCGTCGGCTGCCCAGCGCCCGGTGACGACGCCGCCGACCACGTACTTCGGGTGGAACCGGCCGTCGCGCACCCACTCGTCGAGCCACGTCCAACCGTTCGCCGTCAGGAGCCGCGCCAGTCGCTTGTACTCGAGCAGGGGCTCGATGACGGGGTGCTCGATCTCCTGCAGCTCCCACTTGCGGGTGCTCGTCACCATGAGCCCCGCACGGCGCAACGACCGCAGGACGTCGGCCGGCGAGTCCGGGTTGAGCGTCGGGTCGTCGAGGCGCTCGCGGATGACGGCGGCGATCTCCTCGAGCCGGCGCGGCCGCACGCCGTACGGGACGCGCGGCCCGAGCGTCTCCTCGAGCAGTCGCTCGTGCACGTCGGCACGCCACGGCAGCCCCGCGTGCAGCATCTCCGCCGCGACGAGGGCTCCGGCGGACTCGGCGGTCGTCAGCAGGCGGAGGGCACCGGGCGACGTCGACCCCGCGACCGCCGCGAGCTGGGCCCGGAACTCGGCGACCGGGTCGACGTCGTCGTCCGGCACCGACGCGGTGAACAGGGCGTCGTCGAAGAGCTGGGCCTGCGTCGGTCGGACGACCCGGGCCTCCGCCACCGGAGCGTCGAGCGCATCCGACGGCGCTGCAGCGAGTGCGGAACCGCGCGCGGCCAGCGCTGCGCGCAGGATCCGTCGGCACAACCGCAGGTCGACGCAGCGCCCCACGCGTCCGCCGGCGGCGAGCACGGCCGGGTACCAGCGTGCGGTGTCGTCCCACACCCAGCGCACGCTCGGCGCGTCGTGCGCCGCGACGAAGGCCGGGAGGCCCGACTCGTCCACGCGCATCGGCTCACCGTCAGCGGTCCCCGAGTCGGTCAGGGGCGTCGCGAGGACGCCGCCGTCGACGCGGCGGAGGACGAGGTGCACGGAACGATCATGCCGTGCCCCACCGTCACCGGCTGACGGGGTGACGGTTCAGGCGCGCTTCGGACCGCCGGGGCGCACGGCTGCGGTGTCGGCCACGTCGATGCGGACGTCGCCGTCCTCGGCGCGGGACACCTCGACCCGGGGGTCAGCGTCGTGCGCGTCGGACCCGGACATGCGCCGGAAGGTGTCCTGGCGTCGTTCCTCGAACGTCATGTCCACGCCGTCGTCGAGGTGGTCGTGGTCGGGCTTCGTCATGCGCTGCACGGTACGCGCTGACTGCTGCGCGCGATCAGACGACGGGTGCGGTGCCGGTCCGTTCGGTCCAGTGCGCGCCCGCCGCCCACCGGTCGAGCACCGCCCCGGGCAGTCGACCGGACGCGTTCGAGGCCCGCGCGGTGGCCAGCGGCACGCCGAACACGAACTTCGCCACGCTCTCGTCACCCTCGGCGGCGTCGTGCGGGCCGGGTGGCGCGAGCCGGAACCGTCGGGCGAAGCGCACCAGGTTCGCGTCGGGACCGAGCACCGTGGCCAGACCGGGATCGAGGATCCACGAGCGGCACTGCCACCGGTCGGCGGCGAGCGCCGGTGCGAGGGCGCGCAGGACCTCCGGCGCGCGGGCGAAGGACCGGTCGCAGGTGTCCGGATCGAGCGGCCCGGTCTCCGGGACGTGGACGCCCCAGGCCGGCTGGCCGTCGGGCAGGTGGTCGCCGAGTTCGTACTGGAGGCGCCCCACGGCCACCACGCGACCGGTCGCCACCGCGACGAGCCAGTCCACCCCCGTGCCACGCAGACCGTACCGGTCGAGTTTGCGGTCGACGTCCGCCACGGACGCCTCGGCGAGGCTGCGCGGGAGCCCCCGCGCCTCGAGCGCCGCGGCGTTGCCGGGCACGGCCGCGCGGAGCGCGGCGACCAGCAGGGCGTCCCGCTGGGCGGGCTCCGCGTCGGCCACGGTGGCGGCCAGTGCGGCCGCCACCGTGGCGGAGTCGTCCGGCGACCCCACGGCGGCGGCGAGGACCGCGACGGACGCGGGACGGGCCTCCTGGCCGGGGGTGTCGGCGGTCACTTCAGACCGGACGAGGCGAGCCCGTCCATCACCCGCCGCTGCAGGACGATGAACATGATGAGCACCGGGGCCATGGCCATCAGGCTCGCGGCCATGAGCACCGGGTAGTCGATCGTCCGGTCGCTCGACAGCGTCGCGAGTCCTGCAGCGAGGGGCATGTCCTCGGCACGGGTCGAGACGACGAGCGGCCAGAGCAGCTCGTTCCACGACCACAGCACCGTCGTGATCGCGAGCACGCTGATCGAGGGACGGGCGAGCGGCAGCATGATCCGCCAGAACGTCTGGAACGGGTTCGCGCCGTCCATGCGCGCAGCCTCTTCGAGCTCGGGCGGCATGTTCAGGAACGCCGTCCGCATCAGGAAGGTGCCGAACGCGCTGAACAGGCCCGGCGCGACGATCCCCATCAGGGTGTCGAGCCATCCGAGCCCCTGCACGATCTGGTACTGCGAGATCAGGTAGACCTGCGACGGCACGAGCAGGATCGACAGCACGATCGCGAGCAGGATCGCCCGGCCGCGGAACCGCATGCGGGCGAAGGCGTAGCCGGCGAGCGTGCAGAGCACGATCTGCGCGAGGGTGCGGATGATCGTGACGTACACGGACGTGCCGAGCTGGCTGAGGAACGGCAGACGCTCGAACACCTGCGCGTAGTTCTGCCACTGCAGCTCCCCCGGCCAGAACGTCGGGGTGACGGACTGCACCTGGGCGTTCGTGGACAGCGACATGATGATCTGCCACACGAACGGGAACGCCATCGCGAAGCCGCCGACGCCGAGGACGACGTGGATCCACCAGTGGCTGCCGCCGCGACGACCGGGCCGACGTGCTGCCCGTGGCGGTGTGACGGTTGCGGTCATGCCTGCACCCACTTCCGTTGGACGCGGAACTGCACGAGCGTGACGATGCCGATGAGCAGGAAGATCACCATGGCGATCGCGGCCGCGAAGCCCTTGTCGTTGTCGATGAACCCGGCGCTGTAGAAGTAGAAGACGAGCGACATCGTCTTCGGGATCACCGGGTTGGTGCTGCCGAGGATGGCGTAGAGCAGGTCGAACAGCTGGAAGCTCGAGATCGTCGTGACGATGACCACGAAGAAGATGCTCGGGCTGAGCAGCGGGACCGTGACGGAGCGGAACTGCCGCCAGCGGCTCGCGCCGTCGAGCTCGGCGGCCTCGTACAGCTCTGGTGGGATGTCCTTGAGGCCTGCGCCGAGGATGATCATCGAGAACCCGAGGGACGACCACAGGCCGACGAAGCTCACCGCGACGAGCGCGAACCCGGGCGTCGAGATCCAGTACGGACCGTCGATGCCGAACAGTCCGATGAACCAGTTCACGATGCCGTAGTCGCCGTTGAACATGATGCGCCAGACGAGGGCGATCGCAGCCGGCATGGCGACGTAGGGCAGGAAGAAGAGCACCCGGTAGAACTGCGCGAACCGCAGGCCCGGGGTGTTCAGCAGGCTGGCGAGCCACACCGCGATCGGGATGCCGGCCAGCACGATGACCGTGTAGACGATCGTGTTGAGCAGCGACTGGTACAGCTGCGGGTCACCGGCGAGCCGCACGTAGTTCGCGACGCCGCTGAACGTCGCACCGCCGAACACGCCCCAGCTGGTGAAGGAGTACCAGAACGTCTGGATGATCGGCCAGATGTAGAACGTGCCGACGCCGATGAGCAGCGGCAGGACGAAGAGCCACGGCCACCAGCCGTCGGTCCGTCGGGTTGCGCTCTTGCCGCCGGCCGTCGGGCCGGGGGCGCCCCGCCCGGACGAACGCGTCGTCCGGGCGGGGGTGGAGGCGGCCTGCGGCCGCTCGGTGTTGATCGTCATCGGCTCGGGACTCACTGTTCCTTGGCGAGGGCGGCGTCCATCTTCTGCGCGAGCTGCTTCGCGACGTCGTCGACCGGGGTCGAACCGTCGAAGGCGTTCGGCAGGAGGTTGGTCTCGAGGGTGTTCCACGCGGCGGTGTTCTTCGACACCGGCAGGGGCTTGGCGTAGTCGACGGCGTCGAGGAACACCTGCAGGTCGGCGTCCGGCATCGTCTTCGTGAAGGCGGACTGCGTGCCCTCGTAGGCGGGGATGACGGCGCCCATGTCGCCCTGCTGCTGCTGGGCGGTCTTGCCGGCGAGGTAGACCTGGAGCGCCTGCGCCGCGGCCTTGTTCTTGCTCGCCTCGGACACGACGTTCGAGACACCGTGGATGACGGTCGCCTGCTCCTTGCCCTTCGGCAGGGGGTACACGACGATGTCCTTCTCCATCGCGGTGCCGGTCAGGGCCGAGCGGAACCAGCTGCCGCCCTGGTACATCGCGAGCTTGCCCGACGTGAACCACTGGTCGGCGGTGGTGTCGGTGAGCTGCTTCATCGACGGCGAAGCGCCCGAGTCGATCAGGTCCGTCCAGAACTGCAGACCCGCTTCCGAGGCCTTCGAGGCGTACTCGGACTTCGTGCCGTCCGCGTTCACGACCGATCCCCCGGCCTGGAAGATCGTGTCGTAGTAGGTCGTCTGGCCGTCCATGCCGCCGGCCGCGCCGTACGCGCCGTACGCCTTGAGCTTCTCGCTGAGCTCGGCGCCGGTCTTCTGGAAGTCGTCCCAGGTCCAGTCCTTCGACGGCAGGTCCATGCCGGCCTTCTCGAACAGGGCCTTGTTGACCCAGACGCCGATGGTGTCGAAGTCCTTCGGCACGCCGTACTGGGTGTCGTCGTACGTGTACAGGTCGTTCAGCGCGCTCGAGTACTTCGCGGGGTCGATGTCGCCGGCCTTGACCTCGCCGGTGATCGGCGCGAGCTTGCCGTTGGCCGCGTACAGCTGGAAGTTGGGGCCGTTCATCCAGAACAGGTCGGGCAGCGTGTTGCTCGAGCCCTGGGTCTGCAGCTTCGTCCAGTAGTTGGCGAACGGCGTGACGTCGACGCTGACCTTGATGTCCGGGTACTCCTCGTTGAAGCCCTTGAGGTTGGCCTTGATCGCCTTGACCTGGTTCTCGTCCCAGACGGCGTACGTCAGGTTCGCCTTGGTGTCCTTCGCGGCGGCGGTGTAGTCGCCGCCGGAGCTCGACGCCCCGGAGGACGTGGAGCACCCGGCGAGGAGTGCGGCCGCGCCGAGGGCGGCGACGGCGCCGACGAGGATCCGGCGGACGCCGGTTCCTCGGGCGGGGATGTGTGCGGTCATCGGGAGGTCCTTTCGCACGGCCGTCAGGAACCGACGGTCTGGGCGGGGTGGGTGGGGTGCGGAGCGGGTCGTGTGGAGGGTGTGGCGGGCCGGCTGAAGTGCGCGATCGTCTCGGCCGGCAGCGGCGGGACGTCGATGGGGACGGAACCGGTGCGCAGCGAACGGGTCGCCAGGGCACCGGCGGCGACCGCGGCGCGCGCCGCGATCGGGGACAGCTCCGTCGGTTCGCCGAGGGCGACGGACCGCAGGAACTCGGTCATGGTGATCAGATCGGCATCGGCGTGACCGTCCTCGACGCCGTCGATCGGGTACTCGCGGTCCCCCGCGGTGTCCCAGCCACGACGGTGCGTCCAGACCTTCACGACGCCACCGCCGGTGTCGCCGATGTTCTCGAGGCGACCCTCGGTGCCGATGACCGTGTAGTTCCGCCAGTAGTCCGGGGTGAAGTGGCACTGCTCGTAGCTGGCCTGCACGCCGTTGTCGAGCGTCATCATCACCATCGAGACGTCCTCGACGTCGACGACCGGGTTCAGCCCGGTCTGGGCGAGTGGCGGCCAGTTGTCGTGGGAGAACCAGTCCCCCATCAGCTCGCCGCTGCGGTCCCGTCGGTCGGTGACGTCGCCGTAGACCGACAGTGACCCCATGCCCACGACGCGGCTGGTGTCCCCGCCGCCGAGTGCGTGGATGACGTCCAGGTCGTGACTGGCCTTCTGCAGGAGCAGGGAGTTGACGTTCGCGCGGTCGGCGTGCCAGTCCTTGAAGTAGTAGTCCCCGCCGTTGCCGACGAAGTGGCGGCACCAGACGGCCTTGACCTCGCCGATCTCGCCGCGGTCGACGATCTCGCGCATCAGGCGGACGACGGCCGCGTGGCGGAAGTTGTGGCCGACGTAGAGCGAGGTACCCGTCTCGGCGGCGGTGTTGAGGACCGCGTCGGCGTCCTCGACCGTGATGGCGAGGGGCTTCTCGAGGTAGACGGCGATGCCCGCGCGGAGCAGGTCGATCGCGATCTCGGCGTGTGTCCAGTCCGGGGTGGTCACGATCGCAGCGTCGACCTGGTCGGTGAGGTCCCGGTGGTGCTCGACCACCAGCGCATGGGGGTACTCGACCCGCCCGCGCTCGCGGCCCGCTGCGGTGATGTCCGCCACGGCGACGACCTGCGCCTGCAGTGCCGGGTCCGCGGCGACCGCTTCGGCGACGTGCCGTGCGATGGCGGACCGCTGGCCCATCCCGATCACCGCGACGCGGAGGATCCCGTTGTCAACGCCCATGCTCATCTCGCTCCCTTGCGTGATTGTGACGCCCATGATGCCGAATCGATCATGAATGCACAATAGGCGCTCACGGATCGCTCATGGGTCCACGACGGGAGGGTTTTACACGATCGAAACGTCGCGCCCCGGATCCGGGCGCTCGTCCGTCGGCTCAGTCGGCGACGACGAGCTCCACGCCGGCGCTGGCGAGGTCGGCTGCGAAGGCCGGCGGGACGGGCTGGTCGGTGACCAGGACGTCGATGCGGTCCAACGGGCAGATCCTGGCGAACGTCGACCGCTCGATCTTGGTCGAGTCGGCGACCACGATGACCCGTCGGCCGACCGAGGCGAAGTGCCGGCTGACCTCGGCCTCGCCCTCGTGCATGGTCGTGGCGCCGTACTGCCCGGTGAGCCCGTCCACCCCGAGGACCACGAGGTCGAGCGCGAACTCGTCGAGGGTGTCGCGGACGAGCGGGCCGACGAGCTCGTACGACTGCCGCCGCGCCACCCCGCCCGTCACCACGATCTTGACGTTGGCGCGGACGGACAGCTCGTACCCGACGTTGAGCGCGTTCGTCACGATGGTGATCCCGAACTCGCCGTCGGCGCGGATGAACCGCTCGCTCTTGCCGAGTTCTCGCGCGACCTCGGTCGTGGTGGTCCCGCCGTTCAGCCCGACGGTCTCGCCCGGCTGCACCAGTCGCGCGGCGGCACGGGCGATGGCGGTCTTCGCCTCGGCCTGGCGCGCGATCTTGTACTGCAGGGGCAGTTCGTAGCCGGCCCCGAGCGCCGCTGCTCCGCCGTGCGTGCGCGTGACGAGCCGCTGGTCGGCGAGCGTCGTGAGGTCGCGTCGGGCCGTGGCGGCCGAGATCCCCAGCAGCTCGCCGATCTCGGCGATCGACACGTTGCCGCGTTCGCTCACCAGTTCGAGCAGGGCGTTCAGCCGCTGTTGGGGGGTCATGACGGCCATCCTACGGTGCCATCGCGACTGCTCGGTGATCGGAATTGACGCTTTGGTCTTCCATCGCGCACGATCGCTCGCTACGCTTCCTGATCATCGATCACCCGGATCGAACCGGACCGGAAGGCTCCCATGACCGACACCTTCGTGAGCGCCGAACTGGCCTCCCAGCCGGAGACCTGGCGCGCCGCCGCAGCACTCCTGCCGACCTTCTCGGACGCGCTCCCCCAGCCCGGTGAACGCGTCGCCGTCATCGGCTGCGGCACGAGCTGGTTCATCGCGATGAGCTACGCCGTCGCCCGCGAGCAGGCCGGCCTCGGGGTCACCGACGCCTTCGCCGGCTCCGAGTACCCCGCATCGCGCGAGTACGACCGCGTGCTCACCATCAGCCGCTCGGGCACCACGACCGAGATCGTCGACCTCCTGCAGGCCCTGCCGTCGCAGCGCACCGTCCTGATCACGGCCGTCGGGGACAGTCCCGCCGCGGCCGTCGCCGACGACGTGGTCGCACTGCCCTTCGCCGACGAGCGCTCCGTCGTGCAGACGCGGTTCGCCACCACGGCGCTCGCCCTGCTGCGCGCGTCGATCGGCGACGACGTCGAGGCCCTCGCCGCCCAGGCCGAGATCGCGCTGACCCTGCCGATCGACGACCTGCTCGACGCCGAGCAGGTCTCCTTCGTGGGCCGCGGTGCCGCCGTCGGCCTGACGTTCGAGGCCGCACTCAAGACGCGGGAGGCTGCGCAGTTCTGGGCCGAGTCCTACCCGGCGATGGACTACCGGCACGGGCCGATCGCCATCGCGCAGCCCGGCCGGCTCGTCTGGTCGCTCGGTGCCGCACCGCAGGGGCTGGCTGACGAGGTCGCCGCCACCGGTGCGCGCTTCGTGCAGCACGACCTCGACCCGATCGCCGGCCTCGTCGTCGTGCACCGGTTCGCCGTCGCCCTGGCCGAGGGTCGTGGGCTGGACCCGGACAACCCCCGTTCGCTGACGCGGTCGGTCATCCTCACCTGATGGCGGGCGCAGGCGCGGTGCTCGGGGTCGACGTCGGCGGCACGGGCACCAAGGCCCGGCTGACCGACGCCGACGGACTCGTCCTGGACGAGACCCGGGTCCCGACGCCCCGCGACGATCCGTCGGGGCTCCGACTGGCGGTGGCCGTCGCCGACCTGGCAGTGCGGGCGCTCGACCGCGGTCGGCTCGACGCCGTCGGGCTCGTCACGCCGGGTGTCGTCGACGAAGCCGCCGGCACCGTCGTCCTCGCGGTGAACCTCGGGTGGCGGGACGTGCCGGTCCGCGACCTCGTGCGGGCCGAGCTCGTCCGACGCGGTGTCGACGTCCCGATCGCCTTCGGCCACGACGTCCGCGCCGGTGCCCTCGCCGAGACCCACACCGGTGACACGGCGCTGTCCCGCGGATCGGTCGCGTTCGTACCCGTCGGCACCGGCCTGGCCAGCGCGCTGGTCGTCGACGGCCAGGTCGTGTCCGGGGGCGGATGGGCGGGGGAGATCGGCCAGGTGCTGATCCCGTCCGGACCGCACGAGGGGCTCCGGGTCGAGGAGATCGCATCGGCCGGGGGAGTCGCACGCCGCTCCGGGTCGGCATCGGCGCACGCAGCCATGCTCCGGGTGCGCGACGGCGACCCCGTGGCGACCGCCGTCTGGGACGACTGCGTCGCCGTGCTCGCGGACGCCCTCGCCTGGACGACCGCGGTCGCCGGCTGCCACACCGTCATCGTCGGCGGGGGACTCGCCGAGTCCGGCCCGCTGCTGTTCGGGCCGCTCCGCACGGCGGTGGCCGAGCGGCTCGTCGGGGTCCGCGCCCCGGAGATCCTGCCGGCCGCCCACGGCGACGCCGCCGGAGCCATCGGCGCAGGTCTGCTCGCACGGCGGCTGCTCGAGAGCGGGGTGCTGCTGTGACCACGCTCGTCCGCGCGCCACGCATCGTGACCGCCGCCCACGACCTGCACGACGGGTGGCTCGTCCTCGGCGACGACGCCACCGTGCTCGCGGTCGGTGCCGGCACACCGCCGCGCGCGGACTCCGCGGTCACCGTCGAGGGCACCGTCGTGCCGGGCTTCGTCGACCTGCACGCCCACGGCGCACTCGGCCACGACTTCGCGACGTGTTCCGCAGCGGACGCCCGAGCGGCGGCCGCGCACCACCGGTCACGGGGGACCACGACCCTCGTCGCCTCGATCGCGACCGGGCGTCCCGACGACACCGTCGCAGCCCTCACGCGCCTGCGACCGCTCACCTCGGACGGCACGCTGGCGGGCCTGCACCTCGAAGGGCCGTGGTTGTCCCCGGCCCGCCGCGGAGCCCACCGGGTGGACCTGCTCCACGCGCCGGACCCGCTCGAGGTCGACGCGTACCTGGCGGCCGCCGACGGCGCGCTGCGGGTCGTGACACTCGCCCCCGAGCTCCCCGGCGCCCTCGACACCGTGGCGCGGTTCGTCGCCGCCGGGGTCGTCGTGGCGATCGGGCACACCGACGCCACCGCCGAGCAGACCCGCCGCGCGATCGACGCCGGTGCCACGCTCGTCACGCACCTGTTC
This sequence comes from Curtobacterium sp. VKM Ac-2887, assembly GCF_015350935.1. NCBI lineage: Bacteria > Bacillati > Actinomycetota > Actinomycetes > Micrococcales > Microbacteriaceae > Curtobacterium > Curtobacterium sp. VKM Ac-2887. The sequence continues at coordinate 305,778 of NZ_JADKSB010000001.1, forward strand.
AACGGCATGCCACCGCTGCACCACCGCACGCCGGGGCCGGTCGGGGTCGCCCTGACCGACGACCGCGTCCTGCTCGAGTGCATCGTCGACGGACACCACCTCGACCCGACCACGATCGGGCTCGTCCAGCGGAGTGCACCGGGCCGCCTGGTGCTCGTGTCCGATGCGATGTCGGCGACGGGCTGCCCCGACGGCGACCACACCATCGCCGGGTCCGCGGTCTCGGTCCGCGGCGGTGTCGCGATGCTCGCCGACGGGTCGTCGTTGGCGGGCAGCACGATCACCGTCGCCGACGCGGTCCGTGGGCTGCTGACGAGCGGGGTCGCGGTGCCCGAGGTCGTCGCCGCCTCTGCCACACGTGCGGCTCGGCTGCTCGGTCGGCCGGCGCCGCTCACGGTCGGCGCACCCGCCGATCTCCTCGTGCTCGACCCCGACACCGGTGCGGTGCGGAACCCCCTGCGGACGGCGGTGGTCTCGTGATCGTCGTCGTCACCCCGAACCCGGCCGTCGACGTCACGTACCGGGTCGCCGAACAGCGCATCGGCGAGACCCAGCGGGTCCTCGACGTCGCACGGCACCCGGGTGGCAAGGGCCTGAACGTCGGTCGGGTCCTGGCGGCGACGGGTGTCGCGACGCACGCCGTCCTGCCCCTCGGGGAGACGCCCGGCCGCTGGGTGTCGGACGCGCTCGACGACCTCGGCCTCGGTCACACCGACGTCGTGGTGTCCGGCACGACCCGCACGACCGTCACCGTGGTCGACGACGTCGCCCACCCGACGATGTTCGGTGAGCCCGGCCCGGTGCTCACCGGCACCGAGTGGGACGCCGTCGCCGCAGCGGTCGACGGACTGCTCGGCCGCGCCGACGCCACCGGCCTCGTGGTGTCCGGTTCGCTGCCCGGCGGTGCCGCACCCGACGTCGTCGCGCGCTGGGTCGCCACGGCCCACGAGCACGGCGTCCTGAGCGTCGTGGACTGCTCCGGTGCCGCACTGCTGGCGGCGGCGAGCGCCGGTGCCATCGTCTGCAAGCCCAACCGCGAAGAGCTGCTCGAGGCCACGGGCGCCGCGGACGAACGCACCGCCGCCCTCCGGCTGCTGGAACGCGGTGCGGGCGTCGTCGTGGTCTCCCGCGGTGCGCACGGCATCGCCGCCCACACCACGGACCACGTGCTCGAGGTCCCAGCGGTGCCCGGCGTCTCGGGCAACCCGACCGGGGCGGGCGACGCAGCGACCGCCGGTCTGGTCGGTGCCCTGGTCCGCTCGGGTCACCAGCAGGGCACCGGTGCCCCGTTCACCGACGACACCCTGCTCCGAGCGCTCCGGTCCGCCGCCGCCCACGGCGCCGCCGCCGTCCTGCGCCCGGTGGCCGGCGAGGTCGACCCCGCCGACGTCCACCGCTTCCTGACCCACCCCGACCGAACGAGGACCCCAGCATGATCACCGACCTCGCCCTGACGGGCCTGCTCGACACCGCCCGCACGGCACACCGTGGCGTGGGCGCGTTCAACGTCGTGCTGCTCGAGCACGCCGAGGCCATCGTCACCGGGGCCGAGCGGGCCGGACTGCCCGTCATCCTGCAGATCAGCGAGAACTGCGTCCGGTACCACGGCGGGCTCGCGCCGATCACGACCGCGACCCAGGCGATCGCCCGGGCCGCCGACGTCGACGTCCTGGTGCACCTCGACCACATCGAGGACCCGGACCTCGTCGCCGCCGGCATCGACCTGGGCGTGGACTCCGTCATGTACGACGGCTCGCACCTGGACTTCGCGGCGAACGTCGCCGCCACCCGTGCCCTCGCGGTCCGGTGTCACGCCGCCGGCGTCGCCATCGAGGCCGAGCTCGGCGAAGTGGGCGGCAAGGACGGCGTGCACGCTCCGGGTGTCCGCACCGACCCCACCGATGCCGCCGCGTTCGTGGCCGACACCGGGGTGGACGCCCTGGCCGTCGCCGTCGGGACCTCGCACGCGATGCAGACCCGCGAAGCCTCGGTCGACCGCGACCTGGTGGAACGCCTGCGTGACGCGGTGCCGGTCCCGCTGGTCCTGCACGGTTCGTCGGGGCTGTCCGACGACGAACTGCGCGGCGCGGTGCAGGCCGGCATGACGAAGATCAACATCTCGACGCACCTGAACGGCCTGTTCACGCGTGCCCTGCGCACCGTGCTCGACGAGCGGCCCGACCTGGTCGACCCCCGGAAGTACGTGTCGGCGGGGCGCGAGGCGATCTCCACCGAGACCGCCCGGCTGCTGACGCTCCTGCACGGCTGAGCGGTCGCGGCCCGGGCAACCGCAGTGCTCAGCAGAGCGGGACGTTCACCGCGAGCCCGCCCATCGCGGTCTCCTTGTACTTCGTCGACATGTCCGCCCCGGTCTGCCGCATCGTCTCGACGACCTGGTCGAGCGACACGTGGTGCACGCCGTCGCCACGCAGGGCCATCCGTGCGGCGTTGATCGCCTTGTTCGCCGCGATCGCGTTCCGCTCGATGCACGGGATCTGCACCAGGCCACCGATCGGGTCGCAGGTGAGCCCGAGGTTGTGCTCCATCGCGATCTCCGCGGCGTTCTCGACCTGTTCCGGGGTGCCCCCGAGGACCTCGGCGAGTCCCGCGGCAGCCATCGACGCGGCCGAGCCGACCTCGCCCTGGCACCCGACCTCGGCACCGGAGATCGATGCACGCTCCTTGTAGATCGACCCGACGGCGCCGGCTGTGAGCAGGAACCGCACGACGGCGTCGTCGCGGTCGGCAGCGGTGATCGCGGGGACGTAGGTGAGCGCGTAGTACAGCACCGCGGGGATGATGCCGGCGGCGCCGTTGGTGGGTGCGGTGACGACCCGGCCGCCGGTGGCGTTCTCCTCGTTCACCGCCATGGCGACGAGGTTCACCCACTCCATGGCGAACAGCGGGTCGTGGTGGGGGTCCTCGCGGGTGAGCTGCTCGTGCCACGTGGCTGCACGACGCCGGACGTCGAGCCCGCCGGGCAGGCATCCGTCACGGCGGACGGAGCGGTCGACGCACGAGTCCATGACGGCGTGGATGTCGAGCAGCCCGGAGCGGACGTCGGCGTCGGTGCGGGTGACCGACTCGTTGGCGAGCGCCACTCCGCTGATCGGCAGACCGGAGGCAGCGCAGGCGGCCAGCAGCTCGGCGCCGCTCGAGAACGGGTACGGCACGCGGTCGTCGACCGGGATCGCCGCCCCCGCGACCACGGCACCGTCGTCCACGGCACCGCCGTCCTCGCCGTCGCGCGCGATGAAGCCGCCACCGATCGAGTAGTACGTCTCGTCGGCCAGGTCGGCACCGGCTCCGTCACGGGCTCGCAGCCGCATGGCGTTCGGGTGCCGGGGCAGCATGGTCAGGGGGTGCAGCACGATGTCGGCGAGCCGGAACGGCACGGTCGCCCCACCGTCGAGCCGGAGCAGACCGTCGCGTTCGAGGGCGTCGAGCGCCGACGACATCGCGTCCGGGTCGACGGTCTCGGGGTGGGACCCCATCAGGCCGGCGACCACGGCGCCGAGGGTGCCGTGGCCCTGTCCCGTCGACGCCAGTGAGCCGTACAGGTCGACGGCGACGGAGGCGACGGGCAGCCCGGCGACCAGGGACGCGAACTCGGCGCCGGCCCGCATCGGCCCGACGGTGTGCGAGCTCGAGGGACCGACACCCACGCTGAACAGATCGAAGACGGAGACCGGCACGCCGCCACACTAACCCGTCCGGACGGACCGAGCTCAGCCCCGTCCGGACGGACCGGGCTCAGCTGGCCGTGCCGAGTCTCGGGCTGAGCGACAGATCACGGACTCACGAGCGCGAGAACTGTCGCTCACCGCGAGACTCGGCCCCCGGGCACGGACGGACCGGGGATCAGCGGCGGGTGTTGCCCTCCGCCGGCACCACGAACCAGAGGACGACGTAGGCGATCCACAGCGGCCCGGGGAACAGGCTCAGGATCACCCAGCCGATGCGGACGAGGGTGCGGGACAGGCCGAAGCGATCGGCGAGGCCGGCGCAGACACCGGCGAGGATGCGGCCGTTGCGGGGACGGGAGAGTGTGCTCATGGGGACGACGCTACGCACCAGCGACGGGCCAGGGCATCCGGGCAGTACCCCGGAGAACGGTGGGGAAAACCCCCGAACGACCCCGAAGGCCCGACACCCGTCAGGGGATCAGCACGATCTTCCCGCGGGTGTGCCGCTGCTCCAGCTGCTCGTAGGCGTCCTGCACCCGGTCGAGCGGGAAGGTCGCCGCGATCGGCACCTCGACCTCGCCGTTCGCCACCTGCATCGCGAGGGCGCCGAGGATCTCCGGGTCGGCGGTGTCCGCACTGCCGGAGGCCTTCGCACCGACCTCGGCGGCAGCCTCGAACGCGATGATCGTCTCGATGCGGTCGACCGGCACGCCCAGGGCGATCCCCAAGTGCACGTACTCAGGACCGTACGTGTCGATGACGGCGTCGATGCCGCTGGTGGCGAGCTCGGTGATGCGCTCCTGCAGGCCCTCGCCGTACGCGACGGGCCGTGCACGCTTCGACCGGAGCCACTCGTGGTTCGCCTCGGACGCGATCGCGATCACGTCGATGCCCTCGTTCGTCAGCAGCTGCGTGACGAACCCGCCGACACCACCGGCGGCACCGGACACGACGACGGTCTCGCCGGGTCGGGGGTCGACGGCACGGACGGCTGCGGCAGCGGTCGTGGCGACGATGTCGAGCCCGCCAGCGACGGTCCAGTCGAGCAGCTGGGGCTTCTGCACGACCTGTTCGGCCGGCACCGAGACGTACTCGGCCTGGCTCGCGCGGTCCCACGACCACCCGAGGACCTCTTCGCCCTCGTCGACGCCGTCGACGCCCTCGCCGACGGCCACGACGATGCCGGCGAAGTCGGTGCCCTGACCGGACGGCAGCGCGTCGGAGGACCCGCCGTCGAGCAGCCCCTGGCGGATCGCCGACTCGCCCGGGTTGATGCCGGCGGCGCGGACCCGGACGAGCACCCGACCGGCGGTGGCCTCGGGGACGGGGACCTCGGCGACGTGCAGCACGGAGCGGTCACCCCACTCGTCGAAGCGGACGGCGCGCATGGTCTCCGGGATCTCAGTCATCGCGTCCGACGGTACCCCGAGCATGACGAACGGTCCGCGTGGACCGCTCCATCGGTACGACGGTGGGAGACTGGCCCCATGCCCATCCTCAACAAGGACATGCAGGTCTGCATGTCGCTCGCGGCCCGGCCGAGCAACATCGGCACCCGGTTCCACAACTTCCTGTACGACGAGCTCGGGCTCAACTTCCTGTACAAGGCGTTCACCACGACCGACCTGCCCGGCGCCGTGGCCGGCATCCGCGCCCTCGGCATCCGTGGCTGCTCGGTGTCGATGCCCTTCAAGGAGGCGATCATCCCGCTCGTCGACCACGTCGAGGAGTCCGCCGCCGCCATCCAGTCGGTGAACACGGTCGTGAACGACGACGGCGTGCTCACCGCATCGAACACCGACTACGAGGCGATCGCCGCGCTGCTCGGGTCGCACGACGTCGACACCGCGTCCCGAGTGCTGCTCCGCGGCTCCGGCGGCATGGCGAAGGCCGTGACCGCGGCGTTCCGCGGCGCCGGCTTCGACCGCCTGACGGTCGTCGCCCGCAACGAGCAGACCGGTACGGCGCTCGCGTCGCAGTACGGCTACGAGTGGGTCGCCGAGGAGCGCGAGGCGGGGGAGTCCGACCTGGTGGTCAACGTCACGCCGCTCGGCATGCGAGGCGACCAGCAGGACGCGCTCGCCTTCGCACAGGACCGGATCGAGGCGGCCCACACGGTCTTCGACGTGGTCGCGTTCCCGTCGGAGACCCCGCTGGTCCGTGCGGGACGGGACGCCGGCAAGCACGTCATCACCGGAGCCGAGGTCATCGCCCTGCAGGCGGCCCGCCAGTTCGAGCGGTACACGGGCGTCGCCCTGACGGACGACCAGGTGGCGCGCGCCAGCGAGTTCTCGCGCGCCGAGTAGTCGACGCACCCACAGGGCGGACGGGAGGCACGGGGCCAGCTGGCACCGCGCCTCCCGTCCGCCTTTGTGGGAACGTCTCAGGCGTTCGTCGCGCGCCCGACGGCCACCCACCCGAGTCGGCGCAGCGTCTCGTGGTTCCGGACCCAGATGAGCGGCTGCATGAGGAAGTCGGGGACGTAGGCCCCCGGACCGGCGACGGCGTTCTCGACGATCGTCACCTTGCAGCCCTTGCGGTGCAGCTCCACGGTCAGCTCCACGCGGGCCTCGCCGATCGGCCACCCCTTCGGCTGGATCACCATGCGGTGCGGCGGGTCCCACACCAACGAGGTCGTGACGTCGTCGATGACGAGCGGCCAGGCACCGAAGGAGTGGTGCAGGTGCGTGCCGACCTGCGGCCAACCGGCCTCCTGCTTCCGCATGCGCGAGGCGCCGACCACCCAGGTCGTGTAGAGCCAGCCGTCGCCGAGCACGTCGAAGACGTCCTCGGGAGCGCAGTGCAGGATGCGGACGTTCTTCGCCATGGTGATCAGCCTTCCGGGGTGAGGTCGACGTCGTCGGGCAGCCCGAAGGTGTGCCGGAGTGCGCTCTTCGCGGCACGCCAACCGGCCATGCCGTGCACGCCGGGGCCGGGCGCGGACGACTCGGAGCACAGGTACATGCCGCCGCCCATCCGCCACGGGTCGCTGGACAGCACCGGGCGCTTCACGAGCTGCCAGAAGCTCGCGGCACCGGCGGCGATGTCGCCGCCGACGTAGTTCGGGTTGTGGTCCGCCATGTGCGCGGCCGTCCGGCTCGACGTGTGCAGGATCGTGTCGCGGAACCCCGGTGCGAATCGTTCGACCTGGCGCGTGATCGCTTCGGTCTGGTCGACGTCGGACCCCGCCGGCACGTGCGCGTAGGCCCAGAAGACGTGCTTGCCCTTCGGCGCCCGGGTCGGGTCGACGACGGTCGGCTCGGAACCGAGCACGTACGGCCGTTCGGCGTGCTGGCCGTGCGCGACCGAGCCCTCCGCCGCCGCGATCTCGGCCCGTGTCCCGCCGATGTGCACCGTGCCGGCCCGGCGCAGCGCCTCGTTCGTCCACGGCACCGGATCGGACAGCGCGAAGTCGACCTTCGCGGCCGCGTTGCCGAACCGGAACCGGCGGAGCGCACCGCGCTTCGGCGTGGGGATCTGCGAGCCGGCGATCCGCAGCATGCCGGGGACACTCGTGTCGAAGAGCACCGCCTTCGCCGGGGTGAGGTCACCGAGCGACCGGACCTCGTGCCCGGTGACGATCCGTCCGCCGTGCGCGACGAGGTCGTCGGCGAGCGCGTCGACGATCGCCTGGCTGCCGCCGATCGGCACGGGCCAGCCGCGCGCGTGCGCGTAGGCGCCGAGCGACAGCGCCGCGGCGGCCGTCGACAGCGAGGGCATGTGCTGGATGGAGTGCGCGGCGACCCCGGAGACCATCGCCGGGGCGGCGTCCTGGCGGAAGCGGGCGTTCCAGGCGCTGCTGCCCTGCTCGAGTGCGCGCAGGCCGAACCGCAGCACCGTGAGCGGGTGTCGCGGCACGTGCAGGAGGGCGTCGGTGGCGAAGTCGGCGACCTGGTCGGCCGCGCGGGCGAGCGGGCCCATCAGGTTCCGGAAGGCCGGGCCGTCCACGCCGAGCTCGGCGGCCGTCCGCTCGAGGTCCTGGTACGCGATGCCCGCGCGACCCCCGTCGAGCGGGTGCCCGTACTGCACCTCGGGCAGACGGAGCTCGATGCGCTCCTCCATCCGGAACAGCCGGAAGAACTCGGACTGCAGCGCCATCGGGTGCACCGCCGAGCAGACGTCGTGGAGGAACCCCGGCAGGGTGAGCTCGGCGGTGCGGGCACCACCGCCGATCGTGTCGTTCCGTTCGACCACCTCGACGGACAGGCCCGCACGGGCGAGCGTCACCGCCGCCGCGAGTCCGTTCGGTCCGGCCCCGACGACCACCGCATCAACCATGGTCCGAGCCTAGGGACTCGTGTCTGCGCGTGGTCCCGGTCAGATGACCGAGGCTCCGGATGAGACAGCGATCCGCTTCCGGGCGATGACGGCGTCGATCCGTTGTGCTCCGGCGATGAAGGCCGCAGCATCGTGGTCGACGTACCCCGCGATCGCGACGATGTCATCGCGGATCCGTTCGAGCGGAGCCGCGTGGACGGGCTCGTGGTGCGCGAGACGGTTCGCCCCAGGAGTCCGGCGGTGCCGAATGGTCCTGGGGCGTTACCCGATCAGCCTAGCGACGCCCGGGTGATATCTCAAGTACCGGTCAGGGGCGTGCGACGTCGGGGTCAGCAGGGTCGGAGCCGTCCTCGTCGCCGTCGGCGTCGTCGGGTTCGTCGGCGTCGACCGGGGTCGAGCCCACGGGGTGCTCGGCCAGCAACGTCGCGAAGTCCTCGTCGAGCATCTGCTGCAGACGGTCGTCGCGGCCGATCTCGTAGTCGTCGGCCGGACGCTGGGCCCAGCCGAGGCGCCCGACCACCGTGGTGCCGATGTCGTCCCAGGCTCGGGCGCGGGCGGCGAGCACGATGCCGTCGACGAAGTGCTGGTCGTCGCGGCGCTTGTCGAGCATCGTCGCGAGTTGCTCGTACGTCGCCTCGCGCGTGCGCAGCTTGAGGTCGTCACCCCGGCGGTAGTCGTGCTGGTGCCGTGAACGGCCCTTCGACTTGCTCGACGTCGACCGGATCTCCCGCATGCGCGCGGCGTCGCCCCGCTGCTCCTCGGCCATGCGGTGGAGCTCCTCGCGCGCGGCCTCGGCGATCAGTGCGTGGTCGAAGTACCCCTGGTCGCGCAGCGCGTTGGTGATGATCCGGTTGCCGACCGCGATCGTGACCGCGGCCTTCGCGATGAGGAACCCCTCGTCGACGGCCCGCTTCAGTTCGACCTGGCTGATGGGTCGATCGCGCACGTCGTGGTTGCGTCGTCCGAACAAGGCCATGCTCCGACGATACCGGCGTCCGGTGACCATCCGTCGGCAGGTGGACCCGGATCACGCCCTGGAGGGACGACACGCCACGAGTGGTTCCGTAGCGTCGGGTGCATGGTCACGTACACGGAGTCCCCCCGCACCGGTCTCGGCACCGCGAGCCTCGTCCTCGGGATCTGCTCGCTGCTCGCCGGTTGGACGTTCGTCGCGCCGATAGTCGGGCTGTGCCTGGGCGTCGCGTCGCGCAGCCGGGAACCGCTCGCCCGTGGTCGCGCGGGCTGGGGGATCTTCCTGAACCTCATCGCGCTCGCCGTCTGGATCCTGCTGCTCGTGCTGGCGGTCGTCGGCGGTGTGTTCGCGGTCTGGCAGGGCGCGACGCAGGGCTCCTGACGCACGCGCACGCGCAGGGGGGCGGCGGGGAGTCTCGCCTAGAGCAGCAGGCCGTAGACGGCGACGTCGGCGCGGACGGGCCCGAGCGGCAGCGCGCCCCGCAGAGTGCCCTCGAGGGCGAACCCGAGCCGTTCGGCGAGCGCGCGGCTGCGGACGTTGTCGACGCCGGTCCGGATCTCGAGCCGTGCGGTGCCGCGTGCCCGCGCGACCTCGACCAGCACGCCGGCGGCCCGCCCCGCGACACCGCGGCCCTCGTGTCCGGCGTCCACCCAGTAGCCGAGTGACGCCTGGCCCAGGTACGGGTCGAAGGTCAGCGACGCCACCCCGACGATGCGGTCGTCGGAACGGATGACGCAGGGGAGCGCGCGGTCCATCGCGAACTGGCCGAGCAGCCGTTCGGTGTGCAGTCCGATGGTCTCGCGGTCCTGCGGATCCCACGCCCACGGTTCGGCCGCCCGGAGCCGGTCGAGGTTCGCGCGCACGAGTTCCAGCACCGGGTCGACCGTCGTCAGGTCGCGCAGCGTCAGCGTGTACCCGTCGCCGAGGTCCCGCCCGAATGCCGCCACCCGTCAGAGACTATGCACGCCGGGCGCTACTCGTACCGGAGCGCCTCGATCGGGTTCTGCCGTGCGGCGCGGCGCGCGGGGAGGGTGCCGGCGAGGAACGCGATGAACATCACGACGAGGATGATCGTCGCCACCGAACTCGGCGCGAACTGCATGATCTGCAGGCCCGGCAGGTCCTTGAGCACCGTGCCGGCGAGCACGTTCGAGATGCCCGTCCCGACCAGGATCGCGACACCGGCTCCGATGGCACTGCCGAGGAACCCGATGAAGACCGCCTCGAGCGAGAACAGCGTGTAGACCTTGCCGCCGCCCATGCCCATCGCCTTCATCAGGCCGATCTCGCGGGTGCGTTCCTGCACGCTCATCAGCAGCGTGTTGATGATGCCGAAGCCCGCAGCCACCAGGGCGATGACGGCGAAGGCGTTCAAGACCCCGACGATGCCGCTGATGACGGTCTGGAACTGGCCGAGCTGGTCCTGGATGGTCTGCCCGAGGAATCCGTCGTCCGACAGCGCCTTCTTGACCGTGGTCGCGGAAGCCCCGGAGTCGAGCGTCGCGGTGGCGCTGGCGTACGAGGTCGCGATCGAGTCCGGCTTGCCGATCTCCTGCGCGGCCTGCATCGCGTCGGTGAGCGCGGCGTTCGCACCGGCTCCGCCCCCGAACAGCGACTCGTTCTGCACACCGACCACCGTCGCGGTGAGGGTGTGCTCCTTGCCCTGGTAGTCGTCCACCGCGAAGGTGAGTTCCTTGCCGACGGCGGCCTTCGCGCTGCCGAGTCCGAGGTTCTCCAGGTAGTTCGTCGGCAGGATCACCTGGTGCGCGTCGGTGTCGTCGTCGAGCTGCTTCCCGCTCGCCAGGTCGGCGTCGAGCTCCCCCGCGTTGGCGGTCAGGGAGACGACGTACTTACCGTCGTCGCCGTGCTCGGCGTACTTCGGCGCCAGGGCGACCGCCGGACGGATGCTCTTGATGCCGTCGATCGCGCGGATGTCGTCGACGTCGGACTGCGACAGGTACGAGAACGACGCCGGACCGCGGTCGACGCTCTGGCCGGACTCGTCGGGGTCGTACTTGGCCGGGCCGCTGTCGGTCGACGCGGTGTCGACGGCTTTCGTGATGGTCAGGGAACCGGTGTCGCCGATCGACGAGACCTGGGTGTCGATGTAGTTGCTGACACCCGTACCGATCGCCGAGGTCAGCGTGATCGTGAAGGCGCCGATGAAGATCGCGATGACGGTCAGGGTCGTGCGCAGCTTCGACCGGAAGGTGTTCGAGACCGCGGTGCGGAGCAGGTCGAGGAAGTTCATGCGGAGTGCCTTCCGTGCGTGGCCTGCTGGTCGACCGCGGCACCGGCGGCGGGCGTGCCGTCCGAGCCACCGACGATGAGTCCGTCGCGGACGTTGACGCTGCGGTCGCAGCGAGCGGCGAGTTCTTCGTCGTGCGTGACCACGACGAGCGTGATCCCGCGTTCGCGCTGCAGGCCGAAGAGCATGTCCTCGACCACCTGCCCGGTGTTCGTGTCGAGGTTGCCGGTCGGCTCGTCGGCGAAGATGACGCTCGGCTCACCGACCAACGCGCGTGCGATGACCACGCGCTGCTTCTGCCCGCCGGACAGGTCGTTGGCGTCGTTCTTCGCCTTGTCAGCCAGACCGAGGGAGTCGAGCGCCGCCATGCCGCGTCGCTTCCGTTCGGCTCCGGAGACGCCCGCGATCTTGAGCGGCAGCACGACGTTGTCGAGGACCGAGGTCTTGGGGGTCAGGAAGAACTGCTGGAACACGAACCCGAAGGTGCTGTTGCGCGTGCGGTTCACCTGTCGGGCTCCGAGCGTCGCCGCGTCGGTGCCGTCGAGCAGGACCTGCCCGGTCGACGGCTTGTCGAGCAGTGCGAGCAGGTGCATGAGCGTCGACTTGCCCGATCCGGACTTGCCGACGATCGCCAGGCTCTCGCCCTGGTGCACCTGGAGTGACACCCCCTTGAGCGCGTCGAACCGCGTCGGGCCTCGGCCGTAGGTCCTGGCGAGGTCACGGGCCTCGAGCACGGGAGTGGTCATGGCCCCACCGTAGTGTCCGCTGCACGACTGCAAGTTTGCGTTTGCTGTAGATCATGTGACGTTCCGGTTACAGTCGGGCCATGCCCGACACCGCGCCCGCCACCGAGATGGGTCTGCGCGACCGCAAGCGCATCGAGACACGCCACCGCATCGCGGAGGCGGCTCGGTCCCTCGCGCTCGAGCAGGACATCGACCACACCACGATCGAACAGATCGCCGCACGCGCCGAGGTGTCACCGCGCACGTTCTTCAACTACTTCGAGAGCAAGGAGGACGCGGTCCTCGGGCACACCGAGCTCGACCTGGACGCCGAGACCCTGGCAGCGCACCTCGAGACCGTCGCGGGGGAGCCGGCTGCGCAGGCCGTGGTCGACCTGGCGTTCCTGGTGTTCGGCTCGTCGTTCGGCGACGAGCACGAGCGGCTCGCCCGGAAGGAGGTCATCGTGCGCTTCCCGCAGCTCATGCGCCGTCAGGTCAGCCGGATGACGACCGTGGCCGAGGCGATGACCGGTGCGGTGCGCACGATCCTCGAACGCGATCCGGCGTGGGGGCCGGACGCCGCGACCCCGCAGGCCGCCGAGATGCTGCTCGGCATGTGCATGACCGGCCTGCGGAGTTCGGCGCGGCACGAGGGTTCCGACCCGGAAGAGGTCCGCGCCCGCGTCGTCGCGTCGATCCGCGACACGGCTGCGCGCATCGCTGCGGCCTGAGACGCAACCACAGACGGACGGGAGGCCCGGTGCCACCCGGCACCGGGCCTCCCGTCCGTGACGTGGATGCGTCGAGAGCCGTCACGGCTTCGTGATGAAGCCCTCCTTCACCATCCAGTCGAACGCGACGTCGGCCGGCTCGCGCCCCTCGACGTCGACCTGACGGTTCAGCTCCTGCAGCACCGCATCGGTGAGCTTCGGCGAGATCTGGTCGTAGACGTCGGCGAGCTGCGGGTACTCCTTGAGCGTGGCCGAGTCGAGCACCGGCGCGACGTTGTACGCCGGGAAGAAGCCCTTGTCGTCCTCGAGCACGGTCAGGCCGAGCGACTTGATACGGCCGTCGGTGGTGAAGACCTCGCCGAAGTTGCACTTGCCGCGGTCGGTGGCCGTGTAGACCGTGCCGGTGTCGAGGATGCTGACGTTGTCGCTCGGGATCCCGTTCTCCCCCGAGCCGCCGAGCTCCAAGCCGTACTTCTTGAGCATCGGCTTGAAGCCGTCGGCGCGCGAGTTGAACTCCGACTCCACGCAGAAGGTGCGCTCGTCGACGGGCAGCTTCGCGATGTCGGACAGGGTCTTGACGTCGTCGAGTTCCTTGACCGCTTCATCCCGGACCGCGAACGCGTAGGTGTTGTTCATCGGCGCCGGGTTCAGCCACGTGAGCCCGTTGCCGGCGTCTTCCTTCTTGACCGCTTCCCACTGCTCGGTCTTGTCCGGGATCCCCTCGGCGTGGCCCATGAAGGTCAGCCAGGCGGTGCCGGTGTACTCGTACGTGAAGTCCGCACCGTGCGAGGTCATCAACTCGCGGACGGCGACGCTGCCCGGAACGTTGGTCTCGTCGGTGACGTCGAACCCGGCAGCCTTCGCGGCGAGCACGGCGATCTTGCCGAGCACGAGCTGCTCGGTGAAGTTCTTCGACGTCACGGTGATGTGGGCACCGTCCGGCAGGTCGTCGATGCGCTCGATGGTGCCGGGGCCGGCCTCGGGGACGAAGGACGTCGCGGGCTGCAGGCCGCAGCCGGCCAGGACGAGCGCGGTGGCACCGGCGAGTGCGACGGCGGCCCCGCGGCGGAGGCGGCGGGTACGGCGGTTCATCGGAGTCCCTTCGGACGTGCGACGGTCTCGACCACGCGGCCGAGCCAGTCGATGGAGAGGGCGAGGAGCGCCACGAGCAGCGCACCGGCGACGAGCACCTTCGGCAGGAACAGCGTCACGCCCGTGGTGATGAGGAGACCGAGGCCGCCGGCACCGACGAAGGTGGCCAGGCTCGCGGTGCCGACGAGCAGCACGAGCGCCGTCCGGATGCCGGACAGCATGACCGGCACCGCGAGGGGCAGCTCGACGCGCATCAGGACGCTGAACGCGCTCATGCCCATGCCACGGCCGGCCTCGACGAGGCGTGAGTCGACGCTCTGCACGCCGATCATGGTGTTCCGGAGGACCGGCAGGATCGCGTAGAGCACGAGCGCGACCACGGCGGACCAGCTGTTCAGGCCGAGCCACGCGGCGAGCAGCACGATCAGGCCGACAGCGGGGGCCGCCTGCCCGAAGTTCGCGACGGCGAGCACGTACGGGCTCGCCCGACGCAGCGGTCCGCGCGTGAGGACGATGCCGAGCGGGATACCGATCACGAGCACGAGCACCGTCGCCTGCAGGGTCAGCACGAGGTGCTGCCCGGTCAGGTCGAGGATGTCGGCCGGGTTGAGCGTCGTGCGTTCGGTGGGCGTGAGGTCGGCCGTGGCGAGCCAGACCGCGAACCCGGCGAGCACGACCAGGATCGCGATCGGCTGGAACAGCAGGCCCTTCCAGGACGTGCTGGCGCCGGTGGCGGGTCCGGCGGTGACAGCACTCACAGGTCTTCCCCGGAGGGCGCGATCATGGGCGCGGCCGGCGAGGACGGCAGCGTCTCGATCTGGTTGGTGTTCGTGCCGACCGGCGTGTACGCGCGGTCGTCGGCGGCCGCTGCACGCGACCGGGTGATGGCCTCCATGACGACCTCGACCGTGATGACACCGCGGAACGCCTCGCCACGACCGGTGACCAGTGCGGCCCCGGCGCTCGAGACGAGCATGGTGTCGAGGGCGTCGTTGAGCGTCGAGGCCTCGCCCACGATGGGCAGGTCCGCCTCGACGCCGTCCGGGATCCGGTCCAAGCGCTCGAGCTGCCGGCGCGACGGCCAGCCGATCGGCCGCTGCCGACGGTCGACCACGACGGCGTGCCCGTGACCCCCGGCCTCCTGCATGCGCTGCAGGACGGCCTTCGCCTCTTCGCCGGGGGAGCAGGTCACCGCGGAGACGACCTCGACGTCGCGGACGCGGTTCAGGGTGAGCTGCTTCAGCCCGGCGCCCGAGCCGATGAAGTTCTCGACGAACTCGTTCGCCGGCTCCGCCAGGATCCGCTCCGGGGTGTCGTACTGCACGATGTGGGCGCCCTCGGTGAAGATGACGATCCAGTCGCCGAGCTTCACGGCCTCGTCGAAGTCGTGGCTGACGATGACGATCGTCTTGTGCAGCTCTTCCTGGATCCGCAGGAGCTCGTCCTGCAGGCGCTGCCGGGTGATCGGGTCGACCGCACCGAACGGCTCGTCCATCAGCAGGACGGGCGGGTCCGCGGCGAGCGCCCGGGCGACGCCGACGCGCTGCTGCTGGCCACCGGAGAGTTCGCGGGGGTAGCGGTCGCGGTAGGTGGCGGGGTCGAGCGAGACCAGGTCGAGCAGCTCGTCGACACGCGCCGCGATCTTCTCCTTCGACCAGCCGAGCATCTTCGGCACGATCGCGATGTTCGCCGCGACGGTCATGTGCGGGAAGAGCCCGCCGGCCTGGATCACGTAGCCCATCCGGCGGCGGAGCTCGTCGGCGTCGATGCCGGTCACGTCGTCGTCACCGACGACGATGCGGCCCTCGGTGGGCTCGATCAGGCGGTTGATCATCTTGAGGGTCGTCGTCTTGCCGCAGCCGGACGGGCCGACGAGCATGACGATCTTGCCGGCCGGGATCTCGAGGGTGATGCCGTCGACGGCGGGCTTCGACTGCCCGGGGTACCGCTTGGTGACCTCGTCGAGCAGGATGCTGCGGCCGGTGACGTCCCCGTCGGGCGCGGTGGTGGTGGCGGAGTCAGTGCTGGACACGGATACCTCTCGAGATGGTCAGGCGGCCGAGGCCGAGGAGGAGCAGGTCGAGGACGAGGGCGAGCAGGACGACGCCGACCACCCCGACGACCACGGAGTACAGGGCGTTCGCGCCGCCGAGGCGCGAGAGTCCGGAGAAGATGAAGCCGCCGAGCCCAGGGCCGAGGGCGTACGCGGCGATGGCTGCGATGCCCATCACCATCTGGGCGGACACGCGGACGCCGCTCAGGATGATCGGCCAGGCCATCGGCAGTTCGACCTGCACGAGGGTCCGGAACCGGCTCATGCCGATGCCGCGCGCGGACTCGACCACGCTCGGCGGGATCTCGGCGAGGCCGACGACCGCGTTGCGCAGGATGGGCAGGGCGGCGAAGAAGACGACCGTCACGACGGACGGCAGCACGCCGAAGCCGAGCGGGACGATGAGCAGGCCGATGACCGCGAAGGACGGCAGGGTGAGGCCGATGGCGGACACCCCGTTCGCGACGGAGGTCAGGCGGGGACTGCGGTAGACGAGTGTGGCGAGCACCACGGCGATGACCGTGGCGAGCACCGTGCACTGGACCACCAGTGAGAAGTGTTGCCACGACGAGAACCAGATCTGGCTCCATCGCTCCACGACGTACTGGAACACGGGTGGGCGCTCCCCTTCCGGTCGGCCGAACTGCCCACGGGTCGGGGCACAAGCTGCGCCAAAGCTACGCAGGGCACGGACCGGTCGTACGACGCAGCGCAGCGGAAGTGATCGATTCCTGTGCAGATAGCCGAGCGAGAACCCCTGGTCAGCGACCAGTTCGACTGTCGAGCCTGAGAGAACGGTAACGATCGTGAGGGGCCATCGGCTACATGGCCAGGCCCCGCAGGCCGGACCGCTCGGCGATGTCGACGAGCTGCTCGCGCCAGAGGACCCACTCCTCCGGGCTCTTGTCGGCCAGGTTGCCGTCCCCGTCGCCCGCCAGTCCGTCGAGCATCTCGCGCACGATGTCAGCGTGCCCCGCGTGCCGGGCCGTCTCGTACGCCATGTGCACCAGGATGCGGTGGAGCGTGACCTCGCGGAGCTCCTCCGGCCACCAGGGGACGGTGCCGCGGGCGTCGAGGTCGAGCGCTTCGATGGTGGCGTCGGCGTGCGCTGCACTGCGGTGGTGGAAGGCCACGACGTCGTCCAGGGTCTCGTCGAGCGTCGCGTACATGTCCTCGCCGTCCTCCGACTCGAGCCAGGCGGGCGGGTCCGGAAGCGGCCGACCGAACACCTCGCCGAAGTACCCGGCCTGCACACCGGCGACGTGCTTCACCAGCCCGAGCACGTTCGTGCCGGTCGGGGTCACCGGCCAGCGGGCCTGCCGTTCGGCCAGGCCGTCGAGCTTGCCGAGGAGCGCGGCGCGGTGCTTCTGCAGGTACCGGTGCAGCGTCCGCTTCACCGCAGCGGCCGAGGCCAGGGGATCGGTGTCCGACGACGCGCCCTCGTCCGACAGGGCCGAGTTCCCGCTGGACGCGAGGCCGGTCGTCGTCGCGGGGTGGACCTCGGGGACGGCGTCGGTGCTGCTCATGCCCTCGATCGTGCCACCACGACGTCCTGCAGGCGTGCCGATTCCTGCACGGCCACCCGCTCCGCGGTGAGCAGCAGCCCGGCCACCTCGGCCGAGGTGCGCGCAGGGGCGTCGTTCCAGCTCGTCAGGTCACGCACGCGGCCCATGCGGACGTCGGGCGCCGGACACCAGAGCACCGGCGCGCCCTCGTCCACGGCGAGCGCGTGCCAGACCAGGTCGAGGGAGTGCTGGACCCGCGGCGAGTGCACGGCGTGCGGCCCGCCAGCGGCCGAGACGACCGCGCCGACCAGGCAGGCTGCGACGAGCGGTCGCCCCTGCACGTCCATCGCGGCGGCACTCGTGGCCTTCCGCATCCGGCCGTGCTCGTCGAGGTACGCGAACCAGGCGTGCTGGATCCAGCCGCGTTCGACGACGCCACGCGCGTCGGACAGCAGGTGCTCGAGCTCGCCGAGTTCCTGCAGCCGGGCTTCGACCCGTCGGACGCGTGCAGCGGCGCGGCGCTCGGCGAGGCGGTCGAGGAACCCGCGGAGGCCGGTTCGCTCGGATCGGGTGGGGGCGGGAGAGGCGTCGGTGGCGACGTCGTGCTGGACGCGGAACTCGAGGGTCATGAGGGCCCCTCCGATCGGCTGTGCACGGATGGTGCGGTCACGATAGCCCCGCGGGGTCTCAGCCGTCCAGCACCGCGTCGATGCTGCGCCGCGCGACGCTCCGGAAGGCGCGTTCGTCGGACGTCGCGAGCGCGGAGGCGAGCGCGATCGCCCACCCGCGCGCGCGTCCCCAGGTGCCGTCCGGAGCGGCGACCAGCGTCCGGAACGCGTGGCGGGCCTCCCGGTCGAGCGTCAGCCAGGCGGTGGCGAGGTCGACGGCGGGGTCCCCCGAGGTCACGTCGCCGAAGTCGACGACCGCCGACAGGCGTTCGTCGCCGTCCGGCGTGCGGTCCACGAGCAGGTTGAACGGGTGCAGGTCGCCGTGCACCCAGACGGGAGGCCCGGTGTGCGTCGGCAGCGCCGCCGCGGTCCGCCAGACCGCTGCCAGCTCCACGGCCCGGGGCACGTCCTGCGTGGCGAGTCGCGTCAGGACGGCGTCGCTGCGCGTCGCCAACGGCACCGCACGGAACGGGTTCGCCGGAGCATCCGCCGGAGCCGGCACGTGCAGCAGTCGCACGAACCCCGCGAGGGCCTCGGCGACCCGGACACCGGCAGCACGCTCACCGACGGGTGCTCCCGGGAGCCACGGGACGATGCTCCACGACCAGGGGTACCCGAGCGCCGGACGGCCCACGCGCACCGGGGCAGGCACCGGGACGACGGGTGCGACGCGGGCGGCGATCTCCGGCAGCCACCGCTGCTCGTGCTCGACCAGGCGTGCTGCGAGCTCCCGACGCGGCAGCCGCACGGCGTACTCGTCGCCGAGCCGCACGATGACGTTGTCCCAGCCGTTCGCGACGACCACGAGCGTCAGGTCCGCCAGGTCGGGGTGCTGGGTGCGCAGCAGGGCCCGGACGAGCGGGACGTCGACGTCGACCTCTGCCGGTGGTGTGGGCACCGGCTCAGGCTAGTGGGCCGGTGGACACATGCCCGCGAACGGGGGCGAGTGCGGAAACCGACCGCTGGGTATGCTCGCAGGGACGGTGACGTGGGTGTTTCCCTGGGGGGACCCGCGTCATTCCGGCGCGATGATGGCGACGAGTCGCGGGACCTCTGGTCGGACGCGTTCGGTGACGAGCGCGGCCAGCAGCACCGTCCAGAGTTCCCGCAGGCGTTCGTACAGGTCGGTGCGGTCGGCGAGCACGTCCGACACCGTCTGCACGCCCGTGTACGCGGGGATGACCACGCGGCCGACCAGCTCCGGGTCCCACCGCGGGTCGACCTCGCCGGCGTCGATCGCCTGGCGGACGGTCTGTGCGATGAGCGCCATCCAGTCGGTGTACGGGTCCTGACGGGGGACGTCGTGCGTCGCGACCTCGGTCGACAGACGGATGCCGGCGCTCACGACGACCTCGGTGACCATCTGGGTCGCCAGTCCCTGCGACATCCACATGAGGGCTTCGAGCGGCGTCCGGCTCCGGGCGACCGCGGCCTCGCCGTAGCGCCGCGAGACCTCGTGCTGCTGCGCGATCACGGCACCGGCGAGGTCGGCCTTCGACGCGAAGTGGAAGTACAGCGCGCCCTTGGTCAGCCCGATCCGTTCGGCGACGCCGTCCATCGACGCGCCGAGGTACCCGCGCTCGTCGAACTCGGCGGCCGCGGCCCCGATGATCGCCGCGCGGGTCTCGAGCGCCCGCTGCTGCCGGGTGCGTCCGTCCTGCGCCATCACCTCCCGATCGTAGTCCCGCTCCGGGCCTGCGCACGGCCCGCGTTCGGGCGGGTGCCCTACGGTTGGCCGCCATGGACGGATGGCGGAACCCCGCGCGGTGGGCGCGGACCGGACGGTGGCTGCTGCTGCCGATCGCGGTGCTCGACTGGGTGGCCCTCGCGCCGCAGACCATCGTCGTGCTCGCGTTCCTGATCGCCGTCGTCGGGCTCGCCGGGATGGCAGCCGCGCTCGTCGTGCACATGCTCGGGCGCTCCCGCGGGGTGATGGCGCTGCTCGGTGTCGTCCTGCTGCTCGGCGGGCTCGTGGTGTTCGGCCTCGACCCGTTCCCCAGCTCGTTCCCGCTGATCGACGCGTGGTGGCCCGAGTCGATCACGCAACCGCAGGTGGTCGGCAGTGCCTACTGGCAGCTCGCCGGCCTCGGCATCGAGCTCGCGGGCTTCGGACTGCTGGCCACGCTGCTCGTCGTCGCGCTCACCGGCGCACCCCGATCACGGCAGGACCGCTTCCGCTCCTGACCGCGGCGCACGACTGCGCGGCAGCGGCGTCGTCAGCGGACGGTGTTCAGCGCCGCCCGAGCACGACCAGCGTCACGTCGTGGGCTGCACCGGCCGGCTCGAGGGCGCGGACCCGTTCGACGACCGCGGCACCGGTCGGCTCGGCAGCGACCAGGGCGGCCAGGTCGTCGAGGTGGCCGATCCCCTCGAGCGCCAGTACGCCCTCGGTGCACACCACGAGCCGGTCGCCCGCCGCCAGGTCGAGCGTGGCGGGGGACCGCGGCACGGACTCCGGCTGCAGGCCGAGCGGCAGGTCGAGCGAGTGCAGCGCCCGGCTGGTGCCGTCGGCGCGGACGAGCACCGCGAGGCCGTGGCCGGCGTCCCCGAAGACGACGTGCCCTGACGTCGGGTCGAGCCGCAGGTGGAAGAGCGAGCCGACGGCGTCCGCAGCGGACAGGTCGGCGGCGACCTGGGCCTCCAGGCCGCCGATCGCGTCCTGCATGGCGGTCTCGGTGCGCGCCACCACGGCACCGCGCACTGCCGAGGCGAGGAGACCCGACGCTCGTCCCGCTGCCGAGACGCCGCCCACGGTGACGTGCAGCACACCGTCGGTGGCGAGCCGCCAGTCGGCGACGTCCCCGCCGCCCGGCTCACGCCGGATCGCGAGGGTGTCCAGGTCGTACCCGGGGACGTCGACCGGTTCGGACACCAGGCCCTCGAGCACACGGTTGACCCGGTTGCGGTCGATGGCGTGCCCGAGCTCCCGTTCGGCCCAGCGGGCGAGGTCACGCAGCAGCTCGAGGTCCTCGACCGACAGCTCGCGCGGGGTCGCGTCCATGATGCAGAGCGTGCCGACCCTGGTGCCGTCCTGCATCGTCAGCGGCGCCCCCGCGTAGAAGCGGATCCCGTGCTCCACCACCGCCGCGGTGTGCGCGAACCGGGCGTCGAGCGAGGTGTCGGGGATCACCATCGGCTCCGGACTGAGCACCGTCGTCGCGCAGAACTGCTCGCTCGCGGGCACGCTCGAGCCCTGGTGCCAGCCGAACGTCGACTGCGACGTGACGACGTCACTGTGGACGAGGTTGAGGAAGGTCAGCGGCACGCCGAACGCCTCGTGGGTCATGCGGGTGATGCGGTCGAAACGCTCCTCGGGGCCTGCCCCCAAGACCTCGAGCGCCTCGATCACCGCGGTGCGTCGGTCCGCACCGTCGAGATGGTTGGTCACACGCCCTGTCTACCCGCTCAGTCCGTCAGGAACCAGTCCCGCGGGTGCTGGTCGGCCGTCAACTCGCGTCGCTCGGACACCGGAGCGGCCCACGCCGCCGCGTTCGACAGCACGCGCTGGATGTCCGGGTGGTGGTAGACGGGGTACTCCTGGTCGCCGGGGGAGAAGTAGAAGACCTTCCCCAGACCGCGGCGGTAGGCGACCCCGGACCGGAAGACCTCGCCGCCGGCGAAGGTCGACAGGAAGACCTCTTCGTCGGGGCGCGGGATGTCGAAGAACTCGCCGTACATCTCCTGCCGGTCGATCACGATCGGGTGCGGCACCCCGGCGGCGATCGGGTGCTCTGGCGCGATCGTCCAGACGAGTTCGCGCTCGCCGTCGTTGCGCCACTTCAGCGAGCAGGTGGTGCCCATCAGGCGCTTGAACGGCTTCGAGTAGTGCCCGGAGTGCAGCACCACCAGCCCCATGCCGGCGTGCACGGCGTCGACGACCAGGTCGACCACGGCGTCGCTGACCTCGTCGTGGGCGGCGTGGCCCCACCAGAACAGGACGTCGGTCGTGGCCAGGCGCTCGGCGGTGATGCCGTGGTCAGGCTCCTGCAGCGTGGCGGTGCTCACGGTGGCGTCGGGGTGGTGCTCGCGGAGCGCTGCCGCGATCACGGTGTGCATGCCGTCGGGGTAGTGCCCGATGACCGTCGCGTCACCGCGGGTCTCGTGCACGTTCTCGTTCCAGACGACGATGTTCAGGGGACGGTTCTCGGTCGGCACTGACATGGCTCCAACGCTAGCCTCCCCGGGCGTCGAATCGATACGACCACCGGAGTGTCGGGGGTTTCCCGGGACACGTCCGCGACGATGTGGGCATGACTCCCCGCTCCCTGTTCCGTGCCGCCGCGGTCGCCGAACTCGTGACCTGGACCATGCTCATCGCCGGGATGGTGCTCAAGTACGGCCTGGACGCCGGCGACTGGGGCGTCCGGATCGGCGGCGGAGTGCACGGCTTCGTGTTCCTGGCCTACCTCGTCGTGACGACCGTCGTCGCGGTCAACCAGCGCTGGACCCTCGGGGCACTCGTGCTCGGCTGGGCGAGTGCCGTCGTGCCCTACGCCACGGTGCCGTTCGAGGTCGCGGTCGCCCGCCGAGGCATGCTCGAGGGCCCGTGGCGCCGCTCACCCGACGCTCGCTCGGGCTTCTGGGACCGTCTGCTGTTCTTCGTGGTGCGTCGCCCCGCAGTCGCGGTCGTCATCGGGGTCGTGGCGGTCGCTCTGGTCTTCGTGGTGCTGCTGGCGGCGGGCCCGCCCCGCGTGACTTCGTGAGCAGAAATGGTCGGGTTCGTGATGCGGACCCGACCATTTCTGCTCACGATGCGCGGCCCTGGTCGCGACCACGGACGGACGGGAGGCCCGGTGCCAGCTGGCACCGGGCCTCCCGTCCGCCTGCGGTCGCGACGCACCGCCGGCCGCGCGTCGGGCGGTCACGTTCCGTCGCTGGCGTGGCGCCCAAAAGACGAGACATGACCGCGCGCCGGCACTGAACGGGGTGTCGTGGCCACGCGAGGAGCAGCCCGCCCCCTACTCGGCGATGTTCGCTGTCACCGCGTCGATGTAGGCGGCGCGGTCCTCACGCGAGTGCGGCCGCCCCGGAACGCCCGGACGCCGCTCCCACGGGAACGGCCCGGCCTCGTGCCGGTACTCGATCCCCATCGCCTCGAGCCGCGCGGTGTGCTCGGCCAACCGCCCGCGGAACTCGGCGACGTCGCGCGGTCCGGTGACGTCCGCCGACCAGAGCGCCTCGGCCAGGGCGGCCACCCGCGGGAACAGCTGGTAGTCGAGCTTCCGCGCGGTGTCGACGTGCTCGGTCCACATGTTGCCCTGGCCGCCGATGACGTGGGCGCGCTCGGACTCGGTCAGGCCGGACGGCACCGGGTCGAACCCGAAGACGTCGTCGACCGTCAGCACGATGGACACCGGGATCGGCTCGGTCGCCAGGTCGCTCTGGCGGTAGTCGAGGTACGCCTGGTCGTCGGGCGACGAGATCACGTCGTGCCCGCGCTTCGCCGCCGTCCGGGCACCGGTCAGACCGCGCCACGACACGATGGTCGCCGAGGGGTCGAGCGTGCCGCCCTCGAGGATCTCGTCCCAGCCGAACGCCTGCCGCCCGTGCGAGGCGACGTGCGCCGCGAGCTGCCCGATGATCCAGGCCTGCAGCTGCTCTTCGTCCTCGAGCCCGAGTGAACGCATGCGCTCCTGCGTGCGGGGGTCCTCGACCCACTGCACCTTCGGGCACTCGTCGCCGCCGATGCCGATGTAGCGCGAGGGGAAGAGCGCGATGACCTCGTCGAGGACGTCCTTGAAGAAGTCGACGGTGCTGTCGTCGGCGTTCAGGACGTCGTCGGCGATGCCCCACTCGGTCCAGACCTCCACCGGTGTCTCGGGGTGCACGCCGAGCGACGGGTAGGCGGCCAGCGCGGCACGGACGTGCCCGGGCGTCTCGATCTCGGGGACGACGGTGACGAACCGGTCCGCCGCGTAGGCGACGATCTCGCGGATGTCGTCCTGCGTGTAGTAGCCGCCGTGCGGGCGGCCGTCGAACGCCGCGGGGTGCAGCACGCCGTCGGCGTCGGGGACGTGCGCGCCCACCTGGGACTCGCGACGCCAGGACCCGATCTCGGTCAGGCGCGGGTACTTCCGGATCTCGATGCGCCAGCCCTGGTCCTCCGTCAGGTGGAAGTGCAGCCGGTTGATCCGGTGCGCCGCGAGCTGGTCGACGACGCGCATGACCTCGTGCTTGGTGCGGAAGTGCCGGGCGACGTCGAGCATGACGCCGCGCCAGGCGAAGGCGGGCGCGTCCTCGACGATGGTCGACGGGACGGACCACGGCCCGGTGCCGACGCGGCCGCTGCGGTACACGTCGGCGGGCAGCAGCTGGAGGAGCGCCTGGACGCCGTAGAACACGCCGGCGGCCGAGCCGCCCGCGACGTCCACACCGTCGGGTGTGACGGTCAGGCGGAAGGACTCGGCGCGCTCGCCCTCGGGCGACGGCGGCCCGGTGGGCAGGGAGGGATCGTCGGTGACGCGCAGCGAGATGACGCCCGTCCGGACCGACCCGTCGGCGGAGGCCGCCCCGTCGACCGCCGCGTCCTCCGCTGCGTCGCGGACCGGCTGGCCGGTCGACGCCCGGAGGGTCTGCTGCAGGTACAGTCGGACCGATCCGCTCGCTGCGTCCGCTGCGATGCGGGTCGACGGGGTGATCTCGAAGGCGCCGGTACCGGGGACGGCGCGGCGCGGTCGTGGGATGAGCATGTCGGAGTCCACCATTCCTCAATGATCTTTCGTAATGTGGAGGCTATGGCCGTGGACGAGACCGTGTCAACGATCCCGAGTGTCGTGGGGACGACGCCGGGTGTGCTCCGACTCATGAACTCCCGGGCCATCCTCGACGAGCTCCTGCGCGACGACGCGTCGCGCACCGTGACCGAGCTCAGCCGCACCGTCGGGCTCTCCCGCCCCACGGTCGAGGCGGCGCTCGCTGACCTGGTCGACGAGGGCTGGGTGACCGAGGCCGAGGCGATCGCCACCCCGAACAAGGCCGGCCGCCGGGCCAAGCGCTTCGCCGCGGACGCCACCGCCGGTTCCGTGCTCGGCGTCGACCTCGGACTGCACGGCATCGTCGGCATCCGCGCCGACCTGCGCGGGAACACCCTCACCCGGGTCGAGGAGCGCTACGCCGACCTCGCCGACGCGGAGCAGGCCTGGACGAGCGTGCAGGACGTGGTCCGCCGCCTGACGGCCGACTCGGAGACATCACCGGTCCTCGCCGCCACGTTCGGCGTCCCCGCCGTGGTCGACCGCGCCGGCGAGATCGACTACACGGTCGCGGTGCCCGAGTGGGTCGAGCGCCGCGTGCCCGGCCGGATCCAGGACCTCTTCCCCGGCATCGCGACGTTCTTCGACAACGACGCCAAGCTCGCCGCCACCGCCGAGGCGATGTGGGGGCGCTTCCGAGGCGTCCAGGACGGCCTGTACCTGGTGATGGGTCGGCAGATCGGTGCGGCCTACGTCATCGACGGGGCGTTGGCGCGCGGGGCGCGCGGTGCGGCTGGCGAGATGGGCGGCCTTGCCTCGACCGGGTGGCCCGGTGCGCCGGCCCGCCTGGAGGCCCGGATCACGTCCGACACGGACCTCGAGTCGGTCTTCGCCGCAGCCGGGCGCGGGGGCGCAGCGCCGGGCCACGTCGGCGATGGCGTTCCGGATCCGGCGGCGGTCGACGTCGTCCGTGCATTCGCGGACGACGTGGCACCGGGCGTCGTGCAGCTCGTCACGACGATCGACCCCGAGGTCGTGGTCGTCGGGGGCGAGGTCCTGCCGGCGGCACCGGTGTTCGCCGAGGCGCTCGCCGCGGTGGTCACGCCCCAGCTCCGGCACCCCGTCGAGATCGTGCCGTCGACGGTCGGTCGCGACGCCGTCGCCCGCGGTGCCCTCGCGCGGTCGTTGACGCACGTGCGGAGCTCGCACATGGGACTCGGCTGACGTTCAGGTACCGCGCCGGGTCCTGACAGGGCGCTCAGGGATGCTGGGGGCATGACGACTGCCGTGACCGCCCGTGCCATGACCGTCGCCACCGGCGACTCCACCGCTCCCTCGGACCTCGGCGGACTCTCCGGCCTCGTGCTCCAGATCATCGACGCCCTGGGGGAGTGGGGCGTCGCGCTCATGCTCTTCATCGAGACGGTGTTCCCGCCGATCCCGTCCGAGCTCATCCTGCCGCTGGCCGGGTTCCTGGCGGGTGCCGGGCAGATGAACCTCGTGCTCGTCCTCGTGCTGGCGACGCTCGGGTCCTACCTCGGGGCGCTGGTGCTCTACTGGCTCGGCGCGAAGATCGGGTTCGAGCGCACCACGCGGTGGTTCGGCAAGCTCCCCCTGGTCGACGAGGATGACTTCCGCAAGGCCGCCGCGTGGTTCCACCGGCACGGCAAGAGCGCCGTGTTCTTCGGCCGCTTCGTCCCGATCGTGCGGAGCCTCATCTCCTTGCCCGCGGGCGCTGACCGCATGCACCTCGGCACGTTCTCGGTGTTCACGATCATCGCGAGCGGCATCTGGAACAGCGCCCTGGTGCTGCTCGGTGCTGCCTTCGGCTCCCAGTACGACCGCGTCGAGCAGTACACCGAGTGGATCGACCGGGTGCTCTACGTCGCGATCGCGGTCGTCGTGGTGACGTTCGTGGTCCGGCGGGTGCGACGGTGGCGGGCAGACCGTCGCGCGGACGGTGGCGGCAACGGCGACGGTGCCGCGAGCGGGGGCGCACGAGGTCGTCGTCGCGCCGAGCCCGCCCGCGACTGAGCCGGTCGTCGTCAGGCCTTGGTCAGCGCCGACTCCTTGTGCGCGGCCTGCTTGCCGCTCTTCTCCGACTCGACGATCCAGTACGGATCGTCGTCGGTCGGCTTGAACGTCTGACCGTCGAACTCGAAGTCGCTCGTGCGCTTCCGCACGAGTTTCCCGGTCGTCTTCCCTTGCGAGGTGTTCCAGTGCACCTCGTCACCCTTCGTCAGTGCCATCGCTGTCCTCCTTGCGTGATCGCTCACCCTGGTCGGAGGTCGAACGGTACCCTGATGCATCCGCATGAACACAGGGAAGTACGCCGATCACGATGTCATAACACCCGCCCAAAAGCGGGGTCGGACGCGTACCGTTTCTCGTGAGCCAACACGCCGGCAGCAGCCGCGGAACCTGCGGCTCCCGACGGAACGACGGACACCATGACCCTGCTGGACGGCTTGCGGACGGAGACGGTCCTGTCGGGCCGGTACCGACTGGTGAAGCTCATCGGCACGGGTGGCATGGGGACCGTCTACGAAGCCCGCGACGAGCACACCTACCGCGCCGTCGCCGTGAAGCTCTTCGCGACGCCGGACAAGATGACGACGGCCGACCGCGTCCGCCAGGAACGCGAGATCCGGCTCCTCAGCATGCTGTCGCACCCCGGGCTCATCCCGCTCTACGACGCCGGCACGCACGACTTCCCCGACGGCCCGCACCGGTTCATCGTGATGGAGCTCATCGCCGACACGACGCTGCTGCGCCGACTGTCCGAGGGGGCCCTGCACAACTACGAGGTGGCCGACCTCGGCGCCCAGCTCGCCGATGCCCTGGCCTACGTGCACTCGCGCGGCATCGTGCACCGGGACGTCAAGCCCGCCAACATCCTGATCAGCGACGAGGGCTCGTCCGGCTTCGCCCGGACCGTGAAGCTCACCGACTTCGGTGTCGCGCACTTCGTCGACGGCTCGCGCCTGACGAACGACGGCACGATCATCGGCACGGCGGCGTACCTGAGCCCCGAGCAGGTCGCGGGTGAGCCGATCAGCTTCGCCACCGACGTGTACTCGCTCGGACTGGTGCTGCTCGAGTCCCTGACCGGCAAGCAGGAGTACTCCGGCACCCTGATCGAGGCGGCACTGGCCCGCCTGCGGCACGACCCCGTGATCCCCGACGACGTCGCCTCGGAGTGGCGCGAACTGCTCAGCCGGATGACCGCCCGCGACCCGGAGCGTCGCCCGACCGCGGTCGCGATCGCGAACGCCCTGCGGGGCGGCTCCACGCAGGTCACCGGCCCCGTGCCGCTCGGACCGGAGCGGGTCAAACACCAGCGCGACCACCGGATGCACCGGGCGGCCCACCGGCACGCGAAGCGCGGCACCTTCTCGGCCGTCCGCCGCTGGCGTCGGCGGAACGTGCTCGTCGGCTCGTTCGCGGCGTTCGGCGTGCTGGTCGCGTGCGGCTCCGCCTACGTCGCCGGCATGCTGCACTGACGTCGCGAGCTCGTCCCGTTCGTCCGTGGTCCCTGGCAGGATGGACAGCATGACCGACCAGCGCTGGATCAAGATCTGCGGCCTGTCGACGCCCGACACCGTGGACGCCGCCGTCGACGCGGGCGCCGACGCGGTCGGGTTCGTCTTCGCCGCGAACAGCCCCCGCACCGTGACGGCCGACCTGGCGAAGGAACTCGTCGAACGGCTGCCGGACGGCATCGACGCCGTGGGGGTCTTCCGCGACCAGAAGATCGACGAGATCGTCGGCATCGCGTCCGAGGTCGGGCTCACCACCCTGCAGCTGCACGGTGGCGAGGCCGCGACCGACTTCGCCCGAGCCCGCGACGCCGGCTTCTTCACCATCCGGGCCCTCGCGGCCGAGGACTACCTGCGTGAGACCGCCGAGCAGCGCGCCTCGTACGACCACGACCTGCTGCTGCTCGACGCCGCCGTGCCGGGTAGCGGTCGGCTGATCGACCCCGCCGTGATCGAGGGCGGGATCGACGAGGCCTGGATCCTCGCGGGCGGCCTGACCCCCGCCAACGTCGTCGCCGCGGTCGAGGCGCTCGACCCCGACGGTGTCGACGTGTCGAGCGGCGTCGAGTCCGAGCGTGGCGTGAAGGACCCGGCCAAGATCCGCGCGTTCGTCGAGGCCGTCCGCAGCCTGGGCTGACGCGCGGTCAGCGCAGGGTCGGGATGAGCTCGGTCAGGAAGGCGTCGGTGTCCTCCCAGCCCTCGACTGCGTGGCACGGCACACCGAGGGCCTTCACCGGGTAGTCGTTGCCCTCGGGGTCGAGCCGGTCGCCGACGAAGAGCATGTCGTCGAGCGCGATGCCGGTGATCTCGGCGAGACGCTGCATGCCGTACGCCTTGTCGATGCCCTTGCGGGTGATGTCGACGCTGGTCGAGCCGCCGGATCGCACCTCGAGGTCGGGGAGCTCCGCCTGCACCCGGCGACGGAGGTCGTCCTTCTTCGCGCCGGTCGGGTCCCACTGCTTCTTGACGTCGACCGGAGCGGCCTGGCCGAGCGCGGAGAACGTGATCTGCGACCCACGGTCCTCGAGGATGTCGCCCCAGGTCTCGGACTCCCAGTAGCCGGCGTCCTTCGCGACGGACTCGACCGCTGCGAGGGCGCGCGCCTTCTGGTCGTCGGTGAGGTCCTCGGCGTACTGCAGGGCCCAGTCGTCGTCGGACCAGCGGTAGTACCGCGTGCCGCACGTCGGCAGCAGGTGCAGGTCGTCGAGGGTCAGGCCGTCGCGGTGGCGGAGCGGGGTGACGAGTTGCTGCTCGAACTGCGTGAAGTTGCCGCCGGAGATGACCGCGACCGGCACGACCTCGAGCAGGGACGCGAAGGTCTCGAGCATGCGGGGGTCGAGGGAGGACTTCGACGGGGCGAGGGTGTCGTCCAGGTCGAAGGCGACGAGGCGGGGCGTGGTCATGCCCCGATCCTGCCAGAGGCCACCGATCACGTGCCGGGTGCGGTGCTCACAGCGCCCGGCACGTGCGCGATGTCTGCGGGGTCACGCGCGGTCACGCGGGTCAGGCGCGGTGCGTCGCGGGGACCCGGTCGCGGTCGTACGTGATGTCCGTGTAGCCGTGCGGCGCCGGGTTGCCGTCGTCGTCGAGGTTCACGAACACGACCTCGTCGATGGTGAGGATGCTGCGGTGCGTGAAGAGGTTCCGCGCCTCGGCCCGCATCGTGAGCGAGCTGCGGCCGAAGCGGGTGGCGACGAGGCCGATCTCGACGATGTCGCCCTCCTTCGCCGAGGACACGAACTCGATCTCCGACATGTACTTCGTGACGACCTTGCCGTTGCCGAGCTGGATGATCGCGTAGACCGCGGCCTCCTCGTCGATCCAGCGGAGCAGGCTGCCGCCGAACAGGGTGCCGTTGGCGTTGAGGTCCTCGGGGCGGACCCACTTGCGGGTGTAGAAGTTCATCTCGGGCTGCATGTCACGACATACTACGCGGCAGCGGGTACGGCAGCGGCCGCGCCCCGGCGGGGACGCGGCCGCGTGCTGGTACCGATGACTACTCCTTGACGAGCACGACCTCGTCGAGGGGCAGGCGGGTGCGCGGTGCGACCTCGCGCTCGGCCGCCTTCTCGTCGAGCTGCGACGGGTGCGCGACGGTGCCGATGGCCGTCACGGTGAAGGGCAGGAAGCGCTCCGGCAGGTCGAACGCGGCGCGGAGGCCGGCGGCGTCGATGCCCGCCATCTGGTGCACGTGCAGGCCCTCGGCGTGCGCCTGGACGGTGAGCGCCGCGAGCGACTGGCCGAGGTCGTACTGCGCGAAGGGGCGCTCGTCGCCGTCCTCGGTCACGGTCTCGAGCACGCCGACGACGAGGGCGCTGGCGCGGAAGGCCCAGGCGGCGTTGAAGCCGAGCAGGTTCTCGTTGATCTTGCGGAACGTCTCGGTGCCACGACGGCCCGCGATGAAGCGGCGGGGCTGGAAGTTCATGGCCGACGCGGCCCAGCGGGCGGCCTCGAGGACGGCGTCGAACTGCTCGTCCGAGATCGTCGCGGTCTCGTCGTAGGAACGGGGGCTCCAGCGCTCTTCGAGCAGGGGTACGAGGGGCTGGCTGGAGTCGGTGGACCGGGTGAGGGTGTCGGCGTTCGTCGAGGTCATGGTGCCTGCAACGGTATTCGATGCGAACGCATTTCCGACCTGAGCGACGTCACATGGTGCAAGGATGGACGCGATGGGTGGCGTGTTGACCGGCTTCGCGATCATCGGCGCGATCATCGCCGGTGGGTACGTCGTCGGGCGCATCGGACTGCTCGGCCCGCACGCGCAGTTCGTGATGAGTCGCCTCGCGTTCTTCGTGCTCATGCCCTGCCTCCTCTTCCACACCATCGCCTCGGCCGACATCGAGTCGCTGCTGTCTCCGATGCTCTGGGTCTCGCTGCTGAGTGCCGCCGTGGTCGCACTCGGAGCGGCGGCCGTCTTCCGGTTCGTGCTGCGGCGTCCGGTCACCACCACGACGGTCGGGGCCCTGGCAGCGAGCTACGTCAACGCGAACAACATCGGCCTGCCGGTCGCCGTGTACGTGCTCGGGCAGGCGACCGCGGTGGTGCCGGTGATCCTGTTGCAGCTCATCGTCATCGCGCCGGTCGCGTTGACGATCCTCGACGCCGCGACCTCGGGCGCCGGCGGCTGGGGGCGCCGGATCTCCGGGCCGTTCCGGAACCCGATCATCATCGCCTCGCTGGTCGGCCTGGTGTTCTCGGCGACCGGCACCACGCTGCCCGACCCGGTGCTCGAGCCGTTCTCGCTGGTCGGCGCGGCTGCCGTGCCCGTCGTCCTGCTGTCCTTCGGGATGAGCCTGCACGGTGCCGCGCCGCTGCGGGACCCGGCGATCCGGACGGACGTGATCGTGGCGTCGTCGATCAAGCTCGTGGTGATGCCGGCGGTCGCGTACGTGTTCGCACGGTTCGTGTTCGGGCTCGGCGACCAGGACGTCTTCGTGCTCACCACCCTGGCGGCGTTGCCGGCGGCGCAGAACGTGTTCAACTACGCCCAGCGCTACGACGCGGCGGTCCCCGTCGCCCGCGACGTGGTGCTCATCTCGACGATCGGCTCGGTCCCCGTCCTGGTCGCGATCGCCGCGCTGCTGCACCCGTAGCGCGCCCTGGGCGCACCGCGAGGCGGACGGGAGGCCCGTGGCGGGGCCGCCCCGTGCCTCCCGTCCGCCGTGGGGTCGCGTGCACCGCGGATGGTGAGCAGAAATGGTCGGGTCGCGGTCACCGACCCGACCATTGCTGCTCACGAAGCGCATCGGGGGCGCGCGTACGCTGACACCCACGGGGCGGACCCGCCTCGGGACCACGACGGACGGAGACCTCCGATGGACACGATGGCGATGATGAAGAACATGTCGATGACGGACATGCCCATGGAGATGGACATGGACGTGATGCAGGACACGATGATGGCGATGAACGCCGCGTCGATGGCCGCCACGATGTGCTCCGCGAGCGACATGCGCATGGGCGGCGAGATGGCCACGTGCGCCGCGATGTGCTCCAACACGGCGATGATGGCCGACACCGGCATGCGGATGATGATGCGTCCGGCCGGCATGGACCTGCCGAGCATGCAGGCGATGCTCATGGCCGTGATGACGATGGGCACGATGTGTGCTGCCGAGTGCCGGAAGCACATGGACATGGACGAGTCGTGCCGCTACTGCGCCATGGCCTGCGACGAGATGGTCGCGAAGTGCGAGGCGATGCTCGCCTCGATGTCGGCCTGAGCCGACGGGCTACGCGCTGCGTGCCGTGGTCTGACGACCGCCGGCGCTGAGGATCTCCGCCACCGGGTGGTGGGCGACCGGATCGCCGACCGACAGGAATGCGTCGGCGTCCGCCACCCGGAGCTGGGTCACGCCGCCGTCCAGGAACACCACGACGGCGTCGGCGGGACGGGTCTCGACGACGATTCCGTCGCGCCAGGCGCCGGGGGCCGCGTTCGCCATGACGCGCTGGATGGGAAGGATCGTCGTGCGGGACATGGCTTCACCTGCTCTCGAAGGGGTTCGGTGCAGGAAATCTACGTCGGCGCCGTCACCTGCTCAACGAGGGCGGACGCCGGGCGTAACAGAACGCGTCACGACCGCGTGATCGCTCAGAAGATCATCGGGCGGTCGTCGTCGAGCGACGTGTCCAGGTCGAGGTCGACCACCACGGGGACGTGGTCGCTCGGGGCGTCGCCCTTCCGCTCGTTGCGGTGGATCGAGGCATCGGTGACGACGTCGGCGAAGGCCTGCGAGCCCATCACGAAGTCGATGCGCATGCCCTCGTTGCGCGGGAACCGCAGCTGCTTGTAGTCCCAGTAGGTGTAGCCGTCGGGGACGATCGGCCGGACGACGTCCTGCAGCCCCTTCGCCTCGAACGCCCGGAACGCGGCGCGCTCGGGTTCGCTGACGTGGGTGTGGCCCTCGAACACGCGGACGTCCCACACGTCGGTGTCGAGCGGTGCGACGTTCCAGTCGCCCATCAGCGCGAGCGGGGTCTCCGGCGACGCGGCGATCCACTCGGCGGTGCGGTCGGCCAGCTGCGCGAGCCAGTCGAGCTTGTACGTGTAGTGCGGGTCGCCGACCTCGCGCCCGTTCGGCACGTACAGGCTCCAGAGCCGCACGCCGTCGACGGTGACGCCGATGGCCCGGGCCTCGACGGGCAGGTCCGGCCCCTCGTGTCCCTTGAGGAAGCCGGGCTGGCCGGGGAAGTCGCGGGTCACGTCCTCCATCGGCAGCCGGCTGGCGAACGCGACACCGTTCCACTGGTTCAGGCCGTGCGCCTCGACGTGGTAGCCGGCGTCCTCGAACGCCTGCACCGGGAACTGCTCCGGCTTGCACTTGATCTCCTGCATGCCGAGGACGTCGACGTCCTCGCGCACCAGCCAGTCGACGACCCGCCCCACTCGGGTGCGGACGGAGTTCACGTTCCAGGTCGCCACGCGCATGGGATCGAACCTACCGGGGACGACCGACCCCGCCGTGCAGCGCGCCGCCTGCCGCTCTCGGGCGCAGCGCGGCACGATGGTGTTCGCTGGAAGTCCAGCAAGCGAGCGCAGGAGGCACTGATGGCATCGACGACGAACCGCGTCGACGGGACCGTGACGACCGGCACCACGACCGGCACCACCACCACGCAGGTCACGGCCAAGGGCAAGACGATCATCGACGACACCGTCGTCGCCAAGGTCGCGGGCATCGCCGCGCGTGACGTCCCCGGCGTCTACGCCCTCGGCGGGAACGCCTCACGGGCCTTCGGCGCCATCCGCGACGCGATCGGCTCGAGCGCGCTCGGCCAGGGCGTCCGCGTCGAGGTCGGCGAGACCCAGGTCGCCGTCGACCTGACGATCGTCGTGGACTACCCGATCCCGATGATGGACGTCGCGTCCGCCGTGCGCGCCGCCGTCACGAGCGCCGTCACCGAGCTCGTCGGGCTCGAGGTCACCGAGGTCAACATCGCGATCAACGACGTGAACATCCCGGCACTGAACGGCACCGCCGACGACCTCGACGGCGACGTCCGCGAGGGCCGGGTCCGGTGAACGCCACCGTCGTCGGGATGGGCGTCGGCGCCCTCCTCGCGATCGTCGCGGTGACCCTCGGGTTCTGGGCGTTCGTGGTCGTCGCCGTCTGCATGGCCGTCGGCGGCCTGGTCGCCCGCATCGTCGCCGGTGACGTCGACGTGCGTCGCCTGGTCGACGTGCTGCGCGGACGCCGGAGCTCGTCGTGACCGACGCCGCCGTCGCCACGGTCGGCGACAGCGGCGTCCGGCTCCGCGGCTCCGACCGCATCGGCACGTCGGCGCTCGTGCACACCGCCCAGGCGGTCGCCGCCGAAGCGCTGCGCGTGGCCTTCCGGGAGGTCCGTGCCCGGGTCGCCGACGACGGCCGCGGCGCGCTGGCGGTCGAGATCACCGCCCCGCTCACCATGCCCGTGCTGGGGAGCCACGCGGTCCCCGACGAACCCGTCGTCACGAGCGCGCACCGGGCCCGCGGCACGATCGCCGAGCGGCTCCGGACCATCACCGGCCGACAGGTGTCCCGGGTGACCGTGACGTTCGCGTCGTCGGTCGTCGACGTCCCGCGGAGAGTCCGGTGACCGCCGTGGACGGCCGGACCGCATCGGCTCCCGAAACCGGCCTCGCACCGTCCACCGAGCACGCCGCTACGTACCGCCGTCTGCTCCGCCGCGAGACCCACGTGTCCCGGTCGGGTGCCGTCGTCATCGCGATGCTCATCACCCTCGTGCTCGCCGCCGCTGCCGTCTTCGCCGGTGCCCTCGTGCTGCTCGACCAGAACGTCCTCGGCGTCGACCCGCGCGCCGTGGTGGACGCCGCCCTCGCCGCGCCGGACGGCCTCGACACCACGCTCGTCGTCGGGATCGCGGCGATCGTCGCCCTCGTCGGCCTGGTGCTCCTGCTGCAGGGGTTCCTGCCGCAGCGGCGTCCGCGCCACGCGATGGCATCCGACCGGCTCGCCGTCGTGGTCGACGACGAGGTGCTCGCCTCCGCCGCGGCACGTGCCGCCCGTTCCGTCACGCGGCTCGGGCCGGATGCCGCCGTCGGCACCGTGGGCCGCCGGACCGTCGAGGTGGTGCTGCGTCCCGCCGCCGGCGTCGACGTTCCCGCAGTGGCCGCGACCGAGGCCGTCGAGCACGAGTTCGCGGGGATCGACGCGCTGCCCGCCCTCGCTGCGCGGGTGCGCGTCCAGCCGACCGGACGGGTGGACGGATGAACGCGACCAACCGTGGGCTCGGCCGGACGGCACTCGTCGTCGTCGGGCTCGTCCTGTTCGTCGCCGGGGTCGGTGCGATCCTGGTGCAGACGGCCCAGGGCCTGCCGCTCGTGGCGTCCTGGTGGCGCACGGCCGGCGACGCACTCGCGGGCCTCGGCACGGACACGTCGCGCGATGACTCCCTGCTGTCGTGGACGTGGGTGCTCGGCGGCGGGGTCGTCGTCGGCATCCTGGCGATCGTGGTGCTGACGACGCTCGGCGGTGGCCGTGCGGGCACCGTCGTCGAGAGCGACGGATCAGCCGACGGCGTCGCCGGTTCGGTGCGCGTCGAGTCCACGGCCGTGCAGCACGCGTTGTCGTCGGCGATCGGGGAGCTGCCGCAGGTGGCCTCGCTCGCGGTCGACGTCTACCGCGTCCGCGGCGGCCGGGCGATCCGGGTGCGGGTCCGTCCGCGCCGGGGTGCCTCACCGCGCGAGGTCACCGAACGGGTCGAGGCCGTCGTGGCCGACCTGGACGCCCTGCTCGGTGAACGACTGCCGGTCCTGCTCGAGATCGCACGCGGTGGGGCCGGGTCCTCGCGCCCGGACCGCGTGCACTAAGGCCGTCGTGGTGCGGTCGATCGGCGGGCTGCCGGGGCCGGACTCCGTCGTCCCCGTGCCGCGGGTGGTCGTGGAGGCCGCCGGGGGCCGCGAGGTCGCCCTGGTCTGGCACAACGAGATCGGCGGCACGACGTTCCGGATCGGCCCCGACGAGCACGCCGAGGAGTTCGTCAAGGTCCTGCCGCACGCCTACGGCCGGTGGATCGGCAACGAGGCCGCGCGACTGGAATGGGCGTCACGGTACGTGCGGGTGCCCGAGGTGCTCGACCACGGTGCGGACGACGACGGCGTGTGGCTGCACACCCGTGCCGTCCCCGGGTGGAGTGCCGTCGACCCGCGGTGGCACGACGAACCCCGGACCGCGGTGGTCGCGGTCGGCGAGGGGCTCCGCGCGTTCCACGACACCCTGCCGGTGGACGAATGCCCCTTCGCATGGTCGACGGCGGCGCGGCTCGACCGTGCTCGTGCGGCGGGTGCCGACACGGACCGCCTGGGCCCGGAGCCGCCCGGTGACCGCGTCGTGGTGTGCCACGGAGACCCGTGCACGCCGAACACGCTCATCGGCGCTGACGGCCGGTGGAGCGGGCACGTCGACCTGGATGCGACGGGTGTCGCCGACCGCTGGGCGGACCTGGGGGTGGCGACGATGGCGCTCGGGTGGAACTACGGGCCCGGGTGGGAGCCGCTGTTCCACGAGGCGTACGGGGTGCCCGACGAACCTGAGCGGACGGCCTGGTACCGCGCGCTGTGGAACGCCGACGTGGACGACCTCGGGGACTAGAAGGCGACGCCCCGCGCGGACATGAACGGCACCGGGTCGGTCGTGGCGCCGTTGATGTGCACCTCGATGTGGCTGTGGCACCCGGTGGACTGGCCGGTCGAGCCGACGAGCGCGATGAGCTGCCCCGCGGAGACCTGCTGGCCGATACCGACCCGGAAGCCGCCGTTGACGATGTGACCGTAGGCCGTCTGCACACCGTTGCCGTGGTTGATGCGGACGTAGTTGCCGTAGCCGCCGTACCAGCCGACGTAGTCGACGGTGCCGGCCGACGCGGCGACGATCGGCGTCGAGCAGCCGCTGGCCAGGTCGGTGCCGTCGTGCTTGATGACGGTGCCGTAGATCGGGTGCACGCGGTAGCCGTACGGGCTGATCACGTAGCCGCTGGCCGGACGGACCCAGCCCTGACCGCCACCCGAGCCGGCGGAGCCGCCACTGCCCGAGCCGCTGCTGCCGGAGCCACCGCCGCCGCCGGACGATCCGCCGCCGGCGTTCGCTGCCGCAGCCGCCGCGGCCAGTTCTCGGGCAGCACGGGCTTCGGCCTCGCGCGCGGCCTTCGCCTCGGCCGCCTTGCGGACGCGCTCACCCTTGGCGAACTCGGCCTCGGTCCGGACACGGCCGGAGACCAGGGTCGCGAGCTGGGCGTCGAGCCGGGCCTTGTTCGACTGCTGTTCGTCGTACGCGGTCTGCACGGCGTCGGAGGCGGCCTGCGCCTCTTGCATGCGGGCCTCGGCCTTCGCGGCGAGGCTGTCGAGTTCTTCGGAAGCGCGGTCCGCCTGGGCTTCGAGCGAGCGGGCGACCCCGGCGTCGACGCTGGCGGCGGCCTGGACACGCTCGGCCTGTTCGGACAGCTTGCTCAGCGCGCCGAGGTCGTAGAGCAGGTCGCGGGCGTCCTCGCCCTTGGTGAGCACCGAGGTCGTGACGTCGGCACCGCCCGAGCGGGCCATCTGCGCGGCGAACTGGCCGGCCTGCGCGGCGCTCTGGTCGGCGACCTTCGCGTGTTCGTCGGCGTCGGCGCGGAGCTTCTGCTCCTTCTCGGCGGCGTCCTGCGCGTCGGACTGCGCGTCGAAGAAGACGTCGCCGAGTTCCTTCGCCTTCGCCTGTGCGGCCTCGACCTTGGCGTCGAGGTCGCTGATGATGCCCTTGATCTCGGTGATCTGCCCCTGCTTCGCGGATTCCTTGCCGCGGGCGTTCTTGACCTCGTCCCACGTGGGGTAGGTCACCGCCTGGGCGGTGGGTGCATCGACGACGACCGTGCCGACGAGGCCCGCGAGTGCCAGTCCGGTGACGGCGAGGCGGAGGCGCACGGAGGCACGAGGGGTGCGGTGGCTGGTGGGGCGAGACATCGACCACGAGCCTATACATCCGTACAGAGAAGATCGGACGCCGACGCGCCGCTGTGGACAACTCCTAGAACCCGCGCTCCTGCCGGATCTCGTCGGCACTGCCGACCACGTCGCGTCGGAGGACGTCCGCGCCGGAGGTCCCCGCGTAGTCGTAGACGTCGAACCCCGTGCAGTGCGTGATCGTCGCCGGGGCACCGAGGGAGTCCTCGACCGCGGTGGTCCACAGGTCGTGCGACCCGACCACCACGAACGTCGGGTCGGCGTCACGGTAGGCCCCGAGGTCGACGAGCCACGGGTACGTGTCGAAGGTGTCGCGGACCTGCAGCAGCTGCACGTTCGTCGCGGAGTACGTGGCGAGTGGCCGCACCGTCCAGAACTGGCCGACCCCGGTGACCGATCGTCCGTCCGCCCAGCGGTCCAGGCAGGACGACGGCGTGTACCGGGCGGTGGCGACGGCGTGCGCGGTGCTCGGTGCGGTGGCGACCCCGGCGGCGAGGACGGCGACGGCGGCGATCGCGACGGTGGCGCGGACCCCGCGGAACGGCCGGTGCACGCGGGTGCGGCGGACCGCGGTGCGCGTGAGCTCGGCCACCGCGACGAGTGCCAGCAGCGGTGCGGTGACGACGGGCTCGAGGTACCGCGGCGTCTCCGACCCGACGAGGACGACCCCGATCGACGCCGCGACCACAGTCACCAGGGGCAACGCGGTCGCGACGAGCACGGTGCGTGCTGTCCGGACCCGCCAGGCCCACACCGTGCCGCCGACGGTGACGAGCACCCCGGCGAACATCAGGAACAGCCCGGCGTCGCCCGCCGCCGTGCCGGCTCGCACGTCGGTCAGCGCCGCGAAGAACTGCAGGGTCTCCACCGCGCGCGACGGCCGGACGTAGGTGGACGGGTCGAGCGACACGAAGGGCTGCAGCGGGATCCGCACCAGGTACCCGAGCAGCGACCCGACCGTCACGGTGCCCGACAGCAGCAGCGCGGGACGCCACGGCACCCGGCGCACCGCCGCCAGCAGCAGGAGCGTGACCACCACGGGTGCGGCGGACCAAGGCACGTACAGCGGGTTCGACGCCGTCGTGCACAAGGCCACCAGCCCGAGCACCACGAGCACGACGACCGACGCCCGCCCGACCCGCACGGCGCGGAGCACGAGCACCGCGGTGCCGAGCATCGCCAGCACCACGCCGTAGTAGTACGTCGTGGTCAGCAGCAGGGACGCCAGCTCGAGCGACGTCGCGGTGCCGGACGACTCCGTCAGCACCAGCAGGGTCACGAACGCCACGCTCACCGCCGACACCGTGATCCGGGCCGCTCGTCCGGCCGACGGCATGAGCTCGTTCGCGGCAGCCCGCACCAGCGCGTACACGGCCAGCAGGACGAGCACCCCGTTCAGCGCCAGGGCCTGCTGCGGGGTACCCGTGACGACGGCGCAGAGCAGGTAGACCGGCAACTCGGGGAAGAAGAACAGCGCCGGGGACATCGCCCACTCGAACGGCTGCCCGAGCTGCATCGACCGGTGCACCAGGGGCAGCAGCACCGAGTCGCCGTCGTACCAGAGCAAGGCGACCCGTTCCGTGGCGACGACGTGGCGGAGGGCGATGACGGCCAGGGCCAGCGCGACCAGGGCGCCCAGGGCCTCCCGTCCGATCGCCCCGGCCACACCGCCGGACCGACGGCCGCCGGACGGAGCCGGCGCCACGGCGGAGCGACGCGGTGCTCGGGGCATGTCCCGGAGCGTACCGAGGGCTGCTCAGGACGACCCCACAGGACGGGGGAGCGCGCTGCGAGTCCGACCGGCTACCCTTGTGCGCTGTGACCGACGCGCGCGAACAGTTGATCCAGTACATCTCCTCCGAAGCGGTGTTCCACGGCGACTTCACCCTGACCAGCGGGAAGAAGGCGACGTACTACATCGACCTGCGGAAGGTCAGCCTGGACCACCGGGTCGCGCCGCTGATCGGGCAGGTCATGACCGAGCTCGTGCAGCAGGTGCCGGACGTCTCGGCCGTCGGCGGACTCACCATGGGCGCCGACCCCATCGCCAGCGCCGTGCTGCACCAGGCCGCCGCACAGGGCCTGACCTACGACGCCTTCGTCGTCCGCAAGGAGCCCAAGGACCACGGCCGCGGCAAGCAGGTCGAGGGCCCGGACCTCAAGGGCAAGCGCGTCGTCGTGCTCGAGGACACCTCCACCACGGGCGGCTCGCCGCTCAAGGCGGCCGAAGCGCTCGAGCGTGAGGGCGCGATCATCGCCGCCGTCGCGGTCGTCGTCGACCGCGACACCGGCGCCAAGGAGACCATCGAGGCAGCCGGGTACCCCTACTTCGCGGCCATCGGGTTGGCTGATCTGGGGCTGACCGCGTGAGCGGGGAGCGTCCGGACGACGCGCGCGACCCCGAGGACACGGCCGGCCCCGCAGCGGCGGCCGACGGTGCCGACGGGGTGGACGGCCAGGAGGCCCGGCGCGCGTCCGACCCGGACGCTCCGTTCCACGGTCTCCGCAGCGCCGCGGACATCTTCGGCGCCCCGCGGGGCGAGGAGGACTGGCCCTCGCGACGGGAGCGCCGCGAGGCCGAGCGCACCGCACGCGAGACGGGCGCACCGTTGCCGGAACCGTTCGAGGCGTCGGTACCCGAAGCCTCGGCCCCCGAGGCGCCGACGCCCGAGGCACCCACCGCGCCTGCTGCTCCGGTGCTGGACGACGGCGCGACGCAGGCCATCTCGATGCCCGAGCAGCTGTCGGCGCCGTCCGAGAGCCCGGACGCCGCCGCCGAGCACGAGCGCTCCACCCTGCACGACCGCATCCCGCCGGCCGCTGTCGTACCGCCGAACCCCACCGCGCCGCACCCCTCGTCGATCGTGCTGCCCACCGCGCAGGCCCACCGCGACGAGCGCGCCGCGGCGTCGCAGGCCATCGAGGACGAACGTCGCCGCGTCGACCCGTTCGGCGAGGGCCGTGCCGACGTCGACTGGCTCGGCCGTGCGACCGGCTCCGGTGCACCCGTCCCGCCCGCCGGACCCGTCGCACACCAGCCGCTCGGCGTCGAGAACGTGCTGCCCCCGTCCGAGGAGCCGCCGAGCTTCACGGACCTGCTCCGGATCGCCGGCACGGGGTCCGTGCCCACGCAGGGCGCCGGACCGGACCGGCCGTTCGACTGGGCCATCCGCGACGACGAGACCGGCGAGGTCCCGACGACCCTGACCGGCGACTCCTTCGACACGACGGCGTTCGGTGGCG
Source organism: Curtobacterium sp. VKM Ac-2887 (assembly GCF_015350935.1). Lineage (NCBI taxonomy): Bacteria > Bacillati > Actinomycetota > Actinomycetes > Micrococcales > Microbacteriaceae > Curtobacterium > Curtobacterium sp. VKM Ac-2887. The sequence goes on from NZ_JADKSB010000001.1 coordinate 347,147, forward strand.
GCGGCTCGTGGTCGTTGGCGGACGAGACCGACGCCGAGGACGAGGTCGTCTCCGGCGAGGTCGACACCCCGGTCGACGGGGTGCCGCAGGCGCTTCGGACGTTCCCGGTGCCCCCGGCGGTGCCGACTGCTGCGGCTGCTGCCGTGCCGCCTGCGGCTGTGCCACCGGCTGCTGCCGTGCCGCCTGCGGCTGTGCCGACGGCGGTTCCCGGTGCCGGGCCGGTGGCTCCCGCGGAGCCGACCGAGGCCCCGGACGCGACCCGCTCCGCTGCCGAGGGTGACGGGGCGGACGCGGCCACGGGCCTCCCGGACGCCGCGACCACCGCACTGCCGGTCGCCGGGACACCCTGGTGGTCCGAACCCGACGCGACCGTGCGGCCGACCGCTGCGCCGCCCCTCGTCGAGCCCGCTGCGTCGCCCGCGTACCCGGCGCACCTGCCGCCCGCGGTGGGCCAGGACCTGGACGCCGTGCTCGGCCTGCGCCGGGACGACACGGGGGCGCAGCCCACGGCGTTGCCGGCCGCTGCGCCGGACGAGCTGGACCAGTCCGAGTGGGACGGCCGCGAGACCAGCGACACGAGTGCGATCAAGGACCTGTTCGGCACCGAGGCCGTCGGGCAGCTCGGTGGCACGGGGTACGACCCGGAGGACACCGGGACGCGGATGATGCCGGCGGCCGCGGTGCCGTCGGCTGCTGCCGGTGCCGGTGCCGGTGCCGGTGCCGGGGCGTCGTCGCCCGCGCCCGTGTCATCCAGCCCGCCGGTCGAGCGCGACAACTTCATCAACCAGGGTGCGGCGCGCCTGCGGAGCGAGGGCAAGCGCGGCAAGCAGCTGCTCGTCTACGGCTCGATCGCCCTGATCGTCGTGCTCATCGCCCTGGTGTTCCTGCTGACGACGTGGATCCGCGGCAACAACATCTCCGACCAGGAGATCGCGCCGACGAAGTCCCCGGCGGCAGCGTCATCGGCTCCGGCGACTCCCTCGGCTGCGGCGTCTGCCGCTCCCTCGGACGAGGCCGCTGCTCCGGCTGCGACGCTCCAGTTCGCCACCACGCCCGCGCTGCCGGGCGAGCACGCCTGGACCGACCTGGCCGGCGGGGAGTGCCTGTCGCCGTTCACCAACGCCTGGGCGCAGAGCTTCACGGTCGTCGACTGCGCGACGCCGCACATCGGGCAGCTCACCGCACGGATCGCCGTCGACGGGGATGCGTACCCGGGGGCCGAGGCCCTCGCGACGCAGGCGGCCGACCAGTGCCAGTCGGACGCGGCGCTGAACGCTTCGGCGGCTGCGGCCGTCGGGGACGTGCAGGTGCAGGGGTCGTACGCGCCGGACCAGGCGACGTGGGACCAGGGCGACCGGTTCATCTCGTGCTTCGTGACCCGGTCGTCGGGGCAGGAGCTCACGGCGTCGTTGGCGCCGGGGGCGTAGGGCGGCTGCTGCGGCTGCGGCTGCGGCTGCGGCTGCGGCGGTCGGCTGCGGGTGTCGGCTGGACGGGTGCGTGCGGGCGCATCTTCCGACGATCCACGACGTGATCGACGCGTGTTCTGTCGGCACATGCGCACGCATCGGATGCGTGTGCAATGAGCGACGTTCCACGAGTTGATCGTCTGGTGGATCGTCGGAACATGCACACGCATCCGTGGCGCGCGAGCCAGGCCGGGGTCGAGGCGGGCGCGTGTCAGGCGGCCGCGGGCACCTTCGCGGACACGTCGGACAGGGTCTGCAGCTCGTCGGCGCTGAGCTCGAGCTCAGCCGAGGCCAACAGCGCCGGCAGCTGCTCGGTGTTGCGCGCGCTGGCGATCGGCGCGACGACGTCCGGCTGCGCCTGCAGCCACGCCAGGGCCACGGTCGCGAGCGCGGTGTCGCGGGCCTCGGCGATGGTGGACAGGGCGTCGACCACGGCGAGTCCCTCGTCGTTGAAGTAGCCCGAGACCTGGCCCTCGCGGTCCTTGCCGGCGAAGTCCTCCTTCGAGCGGTACTTGCCGGTCAGGAACCCGGCGGCGAGCGCGAAGTACGGCACGACGCCGAGGCCGTGCGCGTGGGCGAGCGGTGCGATGTCGGACTCGTACGGCTCGCGGGTGACGAGGTTGTAGTGCGGCTGGATCGCGACCGGCTGCGCGAGGCCGTTCTCGGTCGCGATGCGGATCCACTCCTCGGCGCGGTCCTTCGAGTAGTTCGAGATCGCGGTGTAGCGGACGATGCCGTCCGTGACGAGCTGGTCGAAGGCGCGGACGGTCTCCTCGAGCGGGGTCGACTGGTCGTCGAAGTGCGCGTAGTACAGGTCGATCCGGTCGGTGCCGAGGCGCTGCAGGCTGGCACGGGCGGCAGCGGCGACGGTGTCCGCGCCGAGGCCCTGGAACTGCGGGTGCTGCGAGCCCTTCGTGGCGATGACGACGTCGTCACGCTTGCCCGAGGCCGCGAGCCACGAACCGATGACCCGCTCGGACTCGCCGCCCTCGTTGCCGGGGGCCCACGCGGAGTACACGTCGGCGGTGTCGATGAAGTCGCCGCCCGCCGCGGTGTAGGCGTCGAGGACCTGGTGTGAGGTCGACTCGTCCGCCGTCCACCCGAAGACGTTGCCGCCGAGGGCGAGGGGGAACACGTGGAGGTCGCTGGTACCGATGCGGGGCATACGGGGGTCCTTTCGTGGTCGGGCGAGCGGTCCTCGATGCGAACCGCTCCTCGGCCGACGCTATGCCCCGAGGCTTGACACGGCCCCGGTGGCAGCGGGTTGCATGGACCCATGACCGCACTCACCGATGCCCTCGCCGACCCCCGTTCCTCGGTGCGGCTGCAGGCCGTGATGGCCGCCGGGACCACCCCGGACGCCGCCGACCTCGACGTGCTCGTCGAGCAGTGCGCCGTCGAGCCGGACTTCTTCGTCCGCGACATGCTCACCTGGGCGCTGGTCCGGCACCCGTCGGCCGACGTCGTCGCGCGGGTGGTCCCGTCGCTCACCCGTTCCGAGCCGCAGGCCCGTAGCCAGGCGTTGCACACCCTGTCGAAGGTCGGCGACCCGTCGGCGTGGCCGTCGGTGCGCCCGTTGCTCGCGGACCACGACGACGAAGTGCTCCGCGCCGCCTGGCGGACCGCCGTCGCACTCGTGCCCGACGACGAGCGGGGCGACCTGGCCCGGACGTTGGCGGTGCAGCTCGGGGTCGGTCCGCGCGAACGGCGGCTCAGCCTGTCGCGGGCACTGGTCGGGTTGGGCGAGGAGACGGTGGCGCCGGTGCTCGCAGCGGCTGCCGCCCGGGGCTCCGACGCCGTGCGGGACCACGTCGCCGACACGGAGCGGCTGTTGCACGACCCGGACGCTGCGTCCGCGCTCGCCCTCGAGCGGGCTCGGCGCGAGGTGGCGCTCGGCCGGACCCGGTCCGCCAAGGGCTAGGGCCGGTGGGCGCGCCCGGCTGGGCGGGTCGAGTGGTCGAGAACCGTCGGCGTTGCGGTGGTGGGGCGGGCGCGTCGCGCGGTCACGAAACCCCGTGCCCTGGGCGCCGAGTGGTCGTGAACCGTCGGTCGCGGGGCTGTCGGGCGGCGGTCCCTGGCCGCTCGGCGGACGTGAGCGGGGTGTCGTGACCAGTGGGGGCGACGGACAGGAGGCGCGTGGCGGCCGCGCACCGGGCCTCCCGTCCGACACCACGCGCGTTCGCGGGCCGCGGTGCGGTCGCGACGCCCCGTGCCCTGGGTGCCGAGTGGTCGTGAACCGTCGGTTGCGGGGCTGCCGGGCGACAGATGGTGACCGCTCGGCGGACGTGAGCGGGGTGGCGCGGGCGGGCCCGCTCAGTCGGCGTCGGGAGCCAGCCAGATCGCGGTCGCGGCGGCGGCGGGCAGGTCGACGAGCGCCTCGGCGCCGTCCGCCCCACGTCGGGAGACCGCGATGACGCCGGCGTAGTCCCGCACCCGCTCGACCCGCAGGTGGGTGCCGAGACCGACCCCGAGCTCGTCGAAGTACCGCAGCAGCGAGGGGTCGTCGTCGGACACCCGGTCGACGGTGCCGCACGCGCCGGGCTCGATCGCACCGAGCAGCGTGCCGAGCGTGGCGGGGACGGTGCCGTCCGCGGCGGGGATCGGGTCGCCGTGCGGGTCGTGGGTCGGGTGCCCCAGGTCGGCGTCGACCCGGTCGAGGAACCGCTCCGACACCGCGTGCTCGAGCGCCTCGGCCTCGGTGTGGACCTCGTCCCACGTGTAGCCGAGGCGGGACACCAGGAACGACTCGATCAGCCGGTGCCGCCGGACCATCGCGACCGCGACCTGCTGCCCGAGCGGGGTGAGCACGACGCCGTAGTAGGGGGTGTGCTCGATGAGGCCGTCGCGGTCGAGCTTCTTGAGGTTGCCGGACACCGTCGAGGCCGACACTTTCAACGTCGCCGCGATGTCCCGCGTGGCCAGTCCGGTGCCGCCGCGCTCCCCGGCCTTCCACATGAGCTTGACGTAGTCCTCGGCCATGGTCGACAACGAGGGCAGGCGCATACCGCCAATCGTACGGCTGCACTGGTACAACCGGGACGTGCACCAACCCCGTCGTCGCCGCTGGCCGGTCCCGCCCTCGCTGCTCATCGGCCTCGCGCCCCTCGTGGTCTTCGCGGCGATCAGCGCGTGGCGGTCACGGCCGAGCGACGACTACCCGACACTCGGCCAGACGGTCGACAGTGTCGTCCGCGCCCTGGTGATCCCCGAGGGCATCGCCGCCGTCGCGCTCGCCGTGGTCGTCACCGGGCTCGGGTGGTGGCGGATCGCGACCGTCGACCGCACCCGGACGCCGCTGCGCTGGTCCGCGCTCGCACCGGCGCTGGTGCTCGTGGTGTGCCTGGTGCGGCTGCCCCTGATCGACTGGACGGCGCTGCCCGCGCACTACTTCCTGCTGCTCACCGTCGGGGTGCTGTTCGTCGGGGTGTTCGAGGAGCTGATGGCCCGGGGCATGCTCCTGGTCGGGTTGCGTCGCCGGGTGCCCGAGTTCGGCGTGTGGGCGCTGTCGTGCGTGCTGTTCGGGCTGCTGCACCTGCTCAACGCGCTCGCCGGTGCCGGGATCGGACCGACGATGATCCAGGTCGTGTTCGCGGCGTCGTTCGGTTCCACGCTGTACGTCGCTCGCCGAGTGACCGGTTCGCTGCTCGTCCCGGTGCTGCTGCACGCGTTCTGGGACTTCGGGTCGATCGGGTACTCCGCGACCGCTGACCCGTCGGACACGGGTCGCGTCGTGGTGCTCGGCCTGATCGGGCTGTTCTCGTTCGCGGTGCTGGCGTTCGGGATCGTCGCGGGCGGCATGGTCGCGTGGCGCGACGACCGGCCGCGTCGCCTGGCGAAGCGGTGGCGTTCCGTGCCGCCGATGGCGGCCTTCGCCCTGGAGGCCCGTGGCGACCTGGCAGCGCCGGCCCCGGCCCGGTAGCCGCCCGGCTCCAGAGCCCGGCGCGCTTCCGCGCCCGGTCCGGCGTCCGCAGCAGCGCCCGGTGGGGAGCCGTCCGTCAGGGCTTGCGACCGACGGCGAAGACGCGGCGGAACGGGTACACGGTGCCGTGGGCGCTCGCCGGGTACGCCTCGCGCAGCGCCGCCCGGTACCGGTCGACGTACTCCGCCGTCAGCGCACCGGTTGGGTCGGCGGCGTCGAGGGCCGCCAGTGCCGGTCGCAGCCCGGTGCCACGGACCCAGTCGAGCACCGGGTCCTCGCCCGGCAGCAGCTGCGCGTAGGTCGTCTCCCACGCGCGGGCCGCGAACCCGGCGTCGAGCATGATGCCGAGGTAGCCGGCGGGGTCGAGCACCGGGTCCTCGCGCAGGACGCCGTCGAGCGCGGAGGCCCACGGCCCGGAGGCCCCGATCGACCGCATCAGCGCGTGCGACGGCGACCCGAAGTTGCCCGGCACCTGCATCGCGAACCACGATCCGGACGGCATCGCGTCGAGCCACCGCGGCAGCAGCGCCACGTGCGACGGTACCCACTGCAGCGCCGCGTTCGTCACCACGACGTCGTCGGTCGGCCCGGGCGTCCAGTCCTCGATCGCACCGAGCTCGAACGACAGGTTCGGCAGGCCCGCCAGAGCGGGGTCGGCCGCAGCCGACGCGAGCATCTCCCTCGAGCTGTCGATCCCGACCACCGGCGACGAAGGCCACCGCGCTGCCACCGTGGCGGTGAGGGACCCGGGACCGCAGCCCAGGTCGACGACGCGACGCGGGGCCTCCCGTCCATCGTCCGCTGGCCACGCGACCTGCGCGACCAGGTCGTGGAAGGGGCGCCCGCGGTCGTCCGCGAACGCGGCGTACCGTGACGGGTCCCAGCGCACCGCTACAGCTCGACCTCGAAGGGGGCGGTGCGGACGAGCTCGTGCACGCCGGAGATGACCTCGCTCGGACGGAACGGGTAGCGGTCGATCTCGGCCTGGTCGCTGATGCCCGTCATCACGAGGACGGTGTGGAGCCCCGCCTCGATGCCGGCCTGCACGTCGGTGTCCATCCGGTCGCCGATCATGCCGGTGTTCTCGGAGTGCGCGCCGATGCGGTTCATCGCCGAGCGGAACATCATCGGGTTCGGCTTGCCGACCACGTACGGCTGCTTGCCGGTGGCCTTCTCGATCATCGCGGCGATCGCGCCCGTGGCGGGCAGGACGCCCTCGGCCGACGGGCCGGTGGCGTCGGGGTTGGTGACGATGAAGCGGGCGCCGTCGCGGATCAGGCGGACGGCCTTGGTGATCGCCTCGAACGAGTAGTTGCGGGTCTCGCCGACGACGACGTAGTCGGGGGCGGTCTCGGTCATGATGAACCCGGCTTCGTGCAGGGCGGTGGTCATGCCGGCCTCGCCGATGACGAACGCGGAGCCGCCGGGCATCTGGGACTTGCAGAAGTCGGCGGTGGCGAGGGCGCTCGTCCAGATGCGCTCCTCGGGGACGTGCAGGCCCGAGCTCCGGAGCCGGGCGCTGAGATCACGCGGCGTGAAGATCGAGTTGTTCGTCAGGACGAGGAACTCGGTGCCCTCGTCGAGCCACTGCTGGATGAGCTCGGGGGCACCGGGGAGGGCCTGGTTCTCGTGGACGAGCACGCCGTCCATGTCGGTCAGCCAGCACTCGACGTCGTCGCGGGTCGCCATGGCCTCACCCTACTGCGCACGGCCGACGGGCCGGCCCGTCAGACGGGTTCCTTCGAAGGGGCCGGGAGGCGCGGATCGGCTCTTGCGCGTCGGCTCCGGACCCGAGATGGTCGAGTCACCGAACGCCACTCGGCTTTGCCCTAGGCTTTTCGGGACACGTACCGAATCAAGGAGAACCCGCCGTGCTCGTCGAACCCGGATCCCCGACCGCCACGCCCCGCCCCGCTGCGGTGCCGGACCTGGAAGCGGCTCCCGATCTGGTCGAGGCGACACCGCGACGACGACGGGGCCGGCCCAACGTCCTGAGCCGCGAGCAGGTGATCGACGCCGCGACGGCGATCGCGAACGAGGACGGCCTCGACCGCCTGTCGTTCCGTGCGCTCGGGGTGCGGCTCGGCGTCGCGCCGATGACCGTGCACCGGACCATCGGCGGCCTCGACGACCTGCACGGTGAACTCGTCCGTCGCACCGTCGACGAGTTCACCGCCACCTTCGTCTGGCCGGACGAGTGGCACGCCGTGGTGCGCACCTTCGCCACGACGTTCCGCGACCTGATGCGCACCCACCCCCTGGTGCTCGAGTCGCACAGCCGGCGCGGGGCCCTGGTGTCCACCGAGTCCGACGCCGTCGTGGCGAAGGTCGTCGGGGCGCTCCGCTCCGCCGGGCTGGCCGATGCCGAGGCGATGTACGCGTTCTTCGTCGTGTACGACTTCGTGGTGGGGCACACCTCGGTGGAGATCGGGCGTGGAGATGCCGAGGCCGGGCGTCCCGAGCGGCACGCGCTCGTCGGAGAGCTCCTGGGGGAGCACTCGTACGACGCACGCTTCACGCTCGGGCTCGACGTCCTCATCGCCGGGATCGAATCGCGCGTCCGCTGAATTTCGGTACGCTTCCCAACAAAAAAAGATGTGAGATACCGTCTTTCACGATGTCCACTCAGTACCAATCCCCACAGTCTTCCGTTCCGCAGCCCTACGGTTCCGTCCCGCACCGCACGAACACCCTCGCGATCATCTCGCTCGTCGCGGCGTTCGTCGCACCGCTGATCGGGTTCATCCTCGGTCTCGTCGCGATGTCGCAGGCGCGCAGACGATCCGAGGGGGGCCGCGGCCTCGCGCTCGCCGCGGTCATCGTCGGTGGGGTGGTCACGCTGCTGTACATCGGGCTGTTCGTGACGATCGCGGTCCTCGCGGCGAACGCCCCCGATCCGACGTACTCGTACTGACCGACCACGCACGTCGATCATGAGCACCACCGATCCGGCCGCCGCCCTCCGTGCGAAGGCCGCCGCGCAGCAGGGCAGCGCCCGTGCACTCGTCCTGACGATCGTGTGGGCGGCGCTCCTGCTCGCCGTCGGCGTCGTCGTCGGGTACGCGCTCGGGTCCGTCCTCGGCACCATCCGGGACATGACCGTCAACAGCGTGTTCTCGGACACGCCGGACCCGGAGTACCCGTGGTGGGCGATGCCCGTCGCGGTCACGGGGTCGGTCGTCACGCTGGGCATGTACTCGAAGTGGAACCACCGCTTCGCAGGCCGGGCGTCGGAGTTCGTCGGGGTGGGACCGGTGAGCATCTGGCTCGTCGGCGCCGCAGCCGGGCTCTGGTGGACGACCGCGACGCAGTGGGCGCCCGTCGACCGCGTCGGGACCACCGTCGACCCGGCGTTCGGCCGCGACGAAGTCTGGGGCATCGGCGGCTGGATCTGGTACGCCGCTGCGTGGTGGATCCCCGCACTGGTCACCGCGCTGGCGCTGGTCGCCCTGATCGGCGGGACGGTTGCACGCCGCGGGCAGGGCGGCCGACGCGGTCGGCTCGAACAGCTGCTGCGTGCGGGGCGCCGGGTCGACGGGATCGTCACCGCGGTCAGCGGCTCGACCGCCCACGACGCCTCCTTCACGCTGCTGCGCTGGACCTTCACGTTCACGGACCTCCAGGGACAACAGCGCTGGGTCGACCGGACCGAGGGGTTCGGCGACGGAACCGGCCCGGTGCTCGGAGCGACCGTCGTCGTCGTGTTCGACCCGACCCGTCCGAGTGATCGGAAGCGCATCTTCGCGGCGACGAACGCCGGTGCCGTGCCGGAGGACTTCCTCCGCCCGGGTACGCAGTGACACCGTGACGCGGCGGGCGTTCGGCTGGACCACGTTCGTCGGACTCGCGCCGACCGGCCCGGTTCGCCGCGGCTCTACCCTGGAGGCGTGACCGACGAGCCCGCCCCGACGCACGAACTGACGACGAACGGCGTCGGCCCGCACCCGGAACCCTGGCCGGACGACCCGCGGCTCGACCCGGAGCTGCTGGCGGCGGGGGACTCGCGGAACGTGCTCGACCACTTCCGGTACTGGTCGATGGACGCCATCGTCGCCGAGCTCGACACCCGCCGGCACGCGTTCGACGTGGCGATCGAGAACTGGCAGCACGACCTGAACATCGGGTCGATCGTGCGGAGCGCCAACGCGTTCCTGGCCGGCACGGTGCACATCATCGGGCGGCGGCGCTGGAACAAGCGCGGCGCGATGGTGACCGACCGGTACCAGCACGTCCGGTACCACCCCGACGTGCAGGCGTTCCTGGCCGCGATGGCCGAGGAGCAGCGCCCGGTGATCGCGATCGACAACACCCCTGGCGCCGATCGCATCGAGACCGCGGCGATCCCGGAGCGGTGCGTGTTCCTGTTCGGCCAGGAGGGCCCCGGGCTCACCGACGAAGCGGTGGCCGGGGCGTCCGGGCACCTGGAGATCACGCAGTTCGGTTCGACGCGGAGCATCAACGCCTCGGCGGCGGCTGCGATCGTCATGCACAGCTGGATCGTGCAGCACGCGGCGCCTGCCGACGCGACTTCGTGAGCAGAAATGGTCGGGTACGGGCCCTGGACCCGACCATTTCTGCTCACGAAGCGGGCGGGGCGGACGCGGGGCGGGCCTCCCGTCAGCCGCGTCAGCGCGGGGCGGTCGTGCGGCGAGCAACCAGGCGGGGCTCGACCAGGGACTCGGTGGCGGCCAGCCCCGGGTCGGCGATGCGGGCGAGCAGGCGCTCGCCGGCGCCGCGGCCGATCTCGACGCTGCGGTCGTCGATGCTCGTCAGGCCGACGTAGCGCGTGGCGGCGACGGGGGTGTCGTCGTAGCCGATGACGGAGACGTCCTCGGGGACCCGGAGTCCGCGTTCGGCGAGTTCGGACAGTGCTCCGAGGGCCATCACGTCGTTGGCGGCGAACACCGCGGTGACGTCGGGGTGCTCGTCGAGCAGGGCGCCGAGGGCGCGGGAGCCGGCCTCTTCGGTGGGTTCGCCGGGCAGGACCACGACGGCGGGACTTGCACCCGCACTGGCCGCGACGGTTGCCTCGAACCCTGCGCGGCGTTCCTTCGATGCCGCCGAACTCGCCCCCACGAAGCCGAGCCGCGTGTGGCCCAGCGCGAGCAGGTGCTCCGCCGCCATCCCGCCGCCGGCCCGGTCGTCGTTCGCCACGGTGTCCGCGCGGGGGATCGACACGCGCCCGCCGGCGATGACGACCGGCATCGAGGCCGGGATCGCCAGGTCGGTGTCGGGTTCGCCGGCGATGACGATGCCCTCGACGCGCATGGACAGGAAGCCCTCGACCGGCGAGGCGTCGAGCCCCGTGTTCAGGAACCGGTCCGCGACGACGAGACGGTGACCCTGGTCCTGCAGGGCCTCGCGCAGCCCGGTGAGCAGGTCGACGAACCACTGGTTCCGGAAGTCGTCGAGGACCACGCCGACGGTGCGGCTGCGGGTGCCGGCGAGGGACACCGCGGCGGTGGAGGGCCGGTAGTCGAGCTCCTGGATCGCCGTGAGCACGGCGGCCCGGCGCTGGTCACTGACCCGGGGGGAGCGCTGCAGCACCAGGGAGACGAGGGACTTCGAGACCCCGGCGCGCGCGGCGACGTCGTAGATGGTCGCGGGTTTGCCGTCTCCCATGATGCGCTTCGACCTCCGTTGGTTCGTCCGTCGATCGTAGCGGTTGACGTGACATGCGCGGGGTGGGGGGCGGGGCGCGGGGGTCGGTGCGCGGGGTCGGTGGTCGGTGCGCTTCGTGAGCAGAAATGGTCGGGTCCGTGGTGCTGACTCGACCTTTTCTGCTCACGAAGCGCGCGTGGTCACTCCTCCACACGGGAGGCCCGGGGCACGTTGTGCACGGAAGGTGCGTTCGCGCGTGTGGACCTTGCGCGGGGGCGCGAGTGTGGACGGCATGCGAGCACGCCCACTTCCACCCCGGCTCCGGTACCGGTCGTTCGACGTCAGGGCCGCCGACCGTGCGGGTGTCAGCCGCCAACGACTCCGACGGCGAGACCTGTTCCGGCCGACCCGATCGATCCGCTGGGCGCGGGGACGCCCACCCAACGGCGTCGAACGGATCCGGGCGTTCCGGCCGGTCCTGCTGCCCGGACAGTTCGTCAGCCACCTCTCGGCAGCTGTGCTGTGGGAGCTGCCGGTACCCGTCGGTGCCGCAGGGCCGGTGCACATCACGAGTCTGATCCCCGCGGCCCAACCACGTCGGATCGGAGTCGTCGGACACCGCATCACCGCTGACCGGGCTGCCGTCGCCGAGCGCTGGGGGATGCCCGTGAGCACTCCGGCGGCGCTGTGGGTCGACTGCGGTGCGCTCCTGCGCATCGACCAGCTCGTTGCACTGGGCGATGCGATCGTCACCATCCGGCGGTGTGCCACGACGATGATCGACGACCTGCGCGGAGCGCTCGACCGGGCCGGGGCGCGCGCAGGCGTCCGGAAGCTGCGGGTGGCGATCGAGCTCGTGCGGGTCGGTGCTGGCTCGCCGCGGGAGACCCTGGCGCGACTGACGATCGTGCGTGCCGGATTGCCCGAGCCGGAGCTGCAGGTCGACGTGCTCGACGAGGCCGGGCGCTTCGTGGGGCGCGTCGACATGGCGTACCCGAAGCAGCGCATCGTGATCGAGTACGAGGGGGACCAGCACCGGACCGACGCCGAGCAGTGGGGTCGTGATCTGCGGCGCTACCGCGATCTCGAACAGCTCGGCTGGGCGGTCGTCCGGTGGACGAAGTCGGACCTGGGCGTGCACGTGTCCGGCGCCGTCGACCACCTGAGGGAACTGCTCGTGCGCCGCGGGTAGCGTCCGCGGCATGGCGACGCTGCTCATCACCGGGGCCGCAGGACGCATCGGGGCGGCTCTCCGGCCCAGGCTCCTGACGGCCGGACACGACCTCGTCCTGCTCGACGAACGGACGCCCGACGACCCGGTCGTCGCCGGGGAGCGGTTCGTCTCCGGCTCGGTGAACGACCCCGCTGCGCTGGACGACGCGCTCGCCGGGGTGGACACCGTGGTGCACCTGGCCGGCATCCCGACCGAGGCCGCGTGGGGCGACCTGCTCGAGGCGAACCTGACCGGCACGAAGAACGTGCTCGAGCGTGCGGCGGCGAACGGTGTGCTCCGGGTGCTGCTCGCGAGCTCGATCCACGCGGTCGGCCGGGTCCCCGAGCCGCTCGACGAACCGGGCAGCGTGCCGGGCGACCGACTGCCGCGGCCGGACACATACTACGGCGTGACGAAGGCGGCGATGGAACTGCTCGGCAGCCTGTTCGCCGACCGGTACGACATGTCGATCGTCTCGGCGCGCATCGGGGCGTTCGGGGAGCAGCCGTCGTCGTCGCGAGCGCTCCTGATGTGGAGCTCGCCCGCCGACCTGGCGCGCCTGGTGCTCGCGACCGTCGACTTGCGCGAACCGGGGCACCACGTCGTGTGGGCGCTGTCGCGGAACACTGGCTCGCCCGCCGACCTGACCGCCGGGGAGCGCATCGGCTTCGTCCCGCGCGACGACGCGTCCCGGGCGCTCGACCCCGACGCTCGGGCGGAGCTGCCACCGGAGGACCTGCGGTTCCTCGGCGGCGAGATGGTGTCGTTGCCCCTCGGGCGCAGCACTTCGTGAGCAGAAATGGTCGGGTGGCCTGACGCCACCCGACCATTTCTGCTCACCATGCGAACGCCCGGCGCCCGGCCCCCGCGCCCCCGCTACCCGATCAGGCTCGGGCGCAGGTCGCGCAGCGTGCGGGAGCGGGTCTGCCGCGCCGTTACCACGAAGGACACGAGCAGCGCCCCGAGCAGCCAGCAGAGCAGCACGCCCGCGTCGGACCACGCGGCGCCGAGGTTCCCGCCGTACATCGTCTGCCGGATCGCGTCGACCGAGTACGTCATCGGCAGCGCGAAATGCAGCGCCGCCAACGGTCCGGGCAGCGTCTGCCACGGGAACGTGCCGCCGGCGGTGACGAGCTGCACGAGCATGAGCACCAGGCCGAGGAACTGTCCCACCGACCCGAGCAGCACGTTGAGCGCCATGATGACCGCCGCGAAGGTCGCCGAGGCGAGCACCATGATCCCGATCGTGCCGCCGACGTGCACCACGTTCAGGTCGAGGGCGAACCGCACGATGAAGAACAGCGCGACCATCTGCACCAGGCCGAGCAGCGCCGGGGTCAGCCAGCCACCGAACACCACCGCGAGGGGCTTCCGCACCGCGGTGATCGCCCGCTTCGAGATCGGCTTGAGGATGAGGAACAGCGCGTACATGCCGATCCAGGCCGCGAGCGAGATGAAGAACGGCGCGAGGCCGGCGCCGTAGTTCGACGCCGCGGCGACGTTGTCGTCCCCGACCTTCACCGGGTCGGAGATGACCGAGGCCTGCGACTCGCGCTCCGAGGCGTTCGACGCGGGGATCTTCGTGCGGCCCTCGTCGAGCGACGCGGCGAGCTTCGACGACCCGGTCTTGAGCTTGTCCAAGCCGGAGACGAGCGACGAAGCACCCTTGTCGGCGGACGCTGCGCCGGTCGCGAGCGACGAAGCACCTGACGACAGCGTGGGTGCGGCGGACGCGAGCGCAGACGTACCGTCTGCGACCTTCGCGGCACCCGTCGAGAGCGTCGACGCCCCGTCCGCCGCCGACGAGATGCCCGAGGTCAACGTCGGCGCCGCTGCGGCCAGCTTCGACGTCCCGGCGGCGAGCGTGTCGGACCCGTCCGAGAGCTGCTGGATGCCACTCGTCAGCGACGGAGCCTTCTCGGCGAGCTGCGATGCTCCGGCGGACACCTGCGCGCTGCCGGTCTCGAGCTTCTGCAGGTTGCCGGACAGCGCTCCGGCACCGGTGCCGAGATCGGCACTGCCGGCCTGCAGGTCGTCGAGCCCGGCGAGCAGCTGGGTCTTCTGCTCGGCGGTGAGCACCGTTGACTCCTGCACGACCGGCTTCAACGATGCGACGAGTTCCGGCGACTGCGCCGAGAGCTGCTGGACACCCGCGATGAACGGCGCGGCCTTGTCGGCGAGCTCGGCGTTGCCGCTGGCGACCTTCGATGCACCGGACGCGAGCGTCGCCGAGTCCGCAGGCAGGGTCGACGTCTGGTCGCGGAGCTGGTGCAGCCCGGTCTGCAGCTGCTGCGCCCCACTGTTCAACTGCTGCGTCTGCGACGGCAGCGCCGCCGTCTGCTGCTGCGCACTCGCCAGCCCCGAGGCGAGCGTGGAAGCACCCGACGCCACCTGCTGCGCCCCGCTGTCCAGCTGCTGGGTCTGGGACGGCAACGACGCCGTGCCGGAGGCGAGCTCCGCTGCGCCGGACGACAGCTTGCCCGTGCCGTCCGCCAGCTTCCGAGCCCCCGAGTCCGCCTTCGCGGTGCCGGAGGCGAGCTCGTCGGCCCCGTCGACGGCGTCGCCGAGGCTGTCGCGGACGTCGGCGAGCCCGACGAGCAGGGTCTTCGCCGCCTGCTTGCCGACGCGCTCGGCGACGGCCGTGCGCATGGTCTTGCCCGCCTGCTCCGCGATGGTCGAGGCCAGGTACGAGTTCGTGTCGGCCGTCGTCATGACGAGCTTCGCCTGCGTCGGGTCGTCGGACTGCGCGGACACCAGGTGCTCGGAGAAGTCGTGCGGGATCGTGACGACGAAGTCGTAGGTGCCGTTCCGCACGCCGGAGCGCGCGTCGGCGGCGCTGGTCTTCGTCCACTTGAAGTCGGCGCCGTCGATCGCCTCCTTCGTGACGTCGGTGCCGTAGTCGACCTGGTCGCCGTCGAGGGTGGCCCCGGCGTCGAGGTTGACGATCGCCGCCGGGATCTGGTCGAGCTTGGCGTACGGGTCGCGGTTCGCCCACAGGTACGCGCCGCCGTACAGCAGCGGCACGATCATCAGGGCGATGAACGCCAGTCGTGCGAGCGGGGTCGCGGTGAGTCGCGCCAGTTCGGCGCGGACGAGCGAGGTGGTGGTCACGGGGTTGCCTCCGTCGGGACGGTTGCGGATTCTGCGGTGACGGAAGGGCTGGACGGGAGGCCCGGCTCGGTTCCGCCGGACAGGGCCGCGTCGTCGGGACCCTCGGTCTGGAGCGCGACGTGCGTCGCGGCGTCGTCGTGCGTCTGGACGGTTTCGGTCGTGTCGAGCAGCGTCTCGACGGTCGCGGCTGCGGCCTTCGAGGTGACGAGCACGACGGTCACGCCGCGTCGGGCGACGTCGCGGAGGACCGCGAACCACTCCTCGACGGCGCCGCCGTGCCGCTCGGGCGCGGTGACGACGAGGCCGGTGACGCCGTCGCGGAGCAGGGCGAGCTCGACGAGCAGCCGCACGCGCACGGCGGTCGGCACCCGCTGGACCGGGGTGTCCGCGTAGTGCCCCAGGCCGAGTTCCTCGAGCACGGTGTCGACGTGGTCGCGCGAGGGGCGCTGGGCGGCGAACGCGAGCTCCTCGCGCACGATCTGCTTGACGGTCATCACGGGGAAGGGCTCGGCGACGCCCGGGGTGTCGACGAGGGCGAAGGCGCGGCGCACGGCGGCGGCGTCCTCGTGCCCGTCGAGCAGCAGCCGCCCGGTGTCGGGCTGCATCCGGCCGCCGGCGACGAGCGAGGCGAGCACTGGGGCCTGCTCGGTCTCGACGGCGACGACCCCGGGGTGTCCGGGTGCGGCGACGGCGGAGACGACGGGCAGTGCCGCGCCGGGCTCCTCGCCGATGCCGACGTGGTCGAGTTCGAGCGTCATGCGGGGTCCTTCACGGGGGAGACAGCGGAGCCGGTGGCCGGGGCCGCGGGTTCGGACAGCAGTGCGGTGCGCCAGTCGATGCCGGCCATGCCGAGCGCCGACAGCACCACCATGCGCCGTCCGGCCTCGTCCGGGGTGCCCGATCGGGTCGCCTCGTCGAGGACGGCGATGCACGCGCCCTCGACCAGACGCCCGAGGGTGGCGGGGTCGACGTCGTCGCGCATGGCGCCCTCGGCGATCCCGAGCGTGCACGCCTGGCGGACCTGGGCGCGCAGGGGTGCGAACACCTCGGCGACGGGCTCGGCGAACGGGCTGCGCACCGCGACCCGGGCCATGGACCGGACGTGCGAGACCTCGGTCCAGAGCGTCACCGCGATCGCGGCGAGCCGGGCGGCCGGCGGCAGCTCCTGCAGGTCCGAGGTGGTCGGCATGGCCGCGGCGATGCGAGCGGCACCGGACGTCACGACCTCGCGAACGAGGTCGTCACGTGACGGGAAATGTCCGTACACCGCGCGGCGCGAGAGTCCCGCGGCCGCGGCGATCGTCTCGATGGAGGCGTCCGGATCGCGCTGCAGGCAGGTCCGTGCTGCGTCGAGGAGGGCTGCCCGGTTCTCGGTCGCGTCGCGGCGGGGTGCGCGTGCGGGGTGGGGAGCAGTGGTCACGAACCCCATCGTAATAACGTGCACACGTGTGTGCAACTTAACAGGAAGACCGGCCCTCGAACGGGGGTGTCCCCCAAAGTGCGGACTGCCCTTTCTGAATGTAAGCGCATAACTTCACAGCAATCTCATGCGAACCACGGACTGAGCCTGGAGTGCCCTCTTTGAACCGTGCAACACCGAACCACGACCCGAACCCGACCCCGAACTCCCATCGCATCGCACGCGTCCTGACCGCCGGCATCGCCGCCGTGGCCCTGACGTGCGGCGGCCTCGCAGTCGGGGGCGCGGCCTCCGCAGCTCCGGCCGGGGTGTCGGTGGCCGACCTGAAGCTCTCCGCACCACTGCGCGACGCCAAGCCCACCAAGACCGTCGCCGCCTTCGTGCGCACGACCGGCCAGGGTGCCCTCGAGGTGGACGCGAACGCGAAGGGCGGTGACCTGACCAAGTCGAAGACGCAGTCCTCGGCAGCGAAGAGCCGCGTCAAGGCGATCGAGTCGACGACCGCGGCCGTCCGCGCCGCCGTGAAGCGCGCCGACGCCGACTCCACCGAGCTCTACTCGACCGAGTACACCGTCCCCGGTGTCGCGGTCGTCGCCGACGTCTCCGCGCTGCAGGACATCGCGAAGCGTTCCGACGTCGAGAGCATCATCCCGCTCACGCCGAAGAAGATCGTCGAGCCGACGGTCAACGCCGACGCGAGCGCCGCACCGTCCGGTGTGGACCCGAGCCTCGTGAAGCCGGGCGCCGACGGCGTCTCGCCGAAGAACGCCGCGAGCGACGTCTACACGCGCTCGCTCAACGCCTGGCAGCAGACCGGGCACACCGGCAAGGGCGTCAACGTCGCCGTCCTCGACACCGGCCTCGACTACACGCAGGCGGACTTCGGCGGACCCGGCACCACCGCGGCCTACCAGCAGGCCCTGGCGAACGCGAGCTCCGGCGCCCCGGACCCCAGCCTGTACGACGCGTCGAAGTTCCTCGGCGGGTACGACTTCGCCGGTGCGACGTACAACGCCGACCCGGACGCCGAGGGCTACGACCCGGTGCCGGCTCCGGACGACAACCCCATCGACGGCAAGGGCGGCGACCACGGCACGCACGTGTCCGGTTCGATCGCGGGCTACGGCCTGACCGCCGACAAGCAGCAGTTCGACGGCGACTACACCAAGCTCACCACGCAGCAGGTGCAGGACATGTGGATCGGTCCGGGCACCGCGCCCGAGGCCGGCCTCTACGCCCTGAAGGTGTTCGGTGACGGCGGCGGTTCCACTGACGTCACGGGTGCCGCGCTCGACTGGGTGGGCCAGGCGCTCACCGAGGGCAAGGACATCAACGTCCTGAACCTGTCGCTCGGCTCCGACTACGGCGCACCGGACGACCCCGACAACGCCAAGATCGACGCGCTGACCGCACGCGGCGTCCTGCCCGTGATCGCCTCCGGCAACGCCGACGACTTCACCGACATCGGTGGCTCGCCGGGCAACGCCGAGGGTGCGCTCACCGTCGCCGCGAGCGCCACCGGTCAGTCGCTGTACGACGGCGTGCAGGCCACGGCCCCCGCGAACGTCGCGAAGACCTACCGGTCGCAGTACTCGCAGAACTTCACGGGCACGCTGCCGGTCGAGGGTGACGTCGTCGTCCCGACCAGCAACATCGACGGCTGCGCCGCGTTCAGCGCCGCCGACGCCGCGAAGATCGCGGGCAAGGTCGTCTGGCTGAAGTGGACGGACGGCGCGCTCGAGTGCGGCTCCGGTGTGCGCTTCAACAACGTCCAGGCCGCCGGCGGCGTCGGCGTGCTCCTCGCGGGCACGATCAACACCTTCGACTCGGGCATCGCCGGAAACGCGACCATCCCCGGAGCCGAGCTGACGCTGGACGCCGCCACGAGCCTCCAGGCAGCTGCCAAGGCGGGGACCCTGCACGTGCGCCTCGCGGACGAGCTCAAGGGCTTCGAACTCGCCACCGACCCGGAGGCCGTGAACACGCTCGCCGCGTTCACCAGCCGGGGCGTCCACGGGTCGTTCAACGACATCGTCAAGCCGGACATCGCCGGCCCCGGGGTCAACGTGATCTCGGCGGCCAACGGCACCGGTGACGGCCGCATGTCGATGAGCGGCACCTCGATGGCCACGCCGGACGTCGCGGGCATCGCGGCGCTGACCTTCCAGGCGCACCCGGAGTGGAGCGCACCGCAGGTCAAGGCGGCGCTCATGAACACGGCGACGCACGACGTCAAGGACGGCTCCCGATCGGCGACCCTGCTCCGGCAGGGCACCGGCCGCGTCGACGCCCTGCAGGCCGTGACCGCCGGCACCACCGTGCGGAGCGTCGAGAACGACCTGCTCGTCACCGCCTCGTTCGGTGTCGTCGAGGTCTCGAGCGCGACGACCGAGAGCCGCACCCTGCAGATCGCGAACACCGACGGCGTCGCGCACACCTACGACGTGGCCTACCAGCCGCAGGTGTCGCAGCCCGGCGTGACGTTCGCGCTCAACACGAAGCGGGTCACCGTCCCGGCGAACCGCACCGCGACGGTGAAGCTCACCTTCACGATCGCCGATCCGACGAAGCTCCGCCGCGTCATCGACCCCACCCAGGAGTCGGTGCAGCAGGGCTACCAGCGCGAGTTCGTCAGCGCCGCCTCGGGCATCGTGGCGTTCACGCCGACCGACACGACCGCGGTGCCGCTGTGCGTCGGTGCGTACCTCGCACCGAAGCCCGTCAGCTCCGTGCAGGGTCGTTCCACCGTCGCCTTCACCGGCCCGGGCAAGTCGGCCGACCTGACGCTCAAGGGACGCACCGTCGACCAGGGCGGCCTGACGACCGGCTACCACGCCGCCGTCGCACCGTTCGTGCTCGGCGGGACCGACCCGGTCGAGTCGTTCCCGGCCGGCTCGGCGGAGCGCTCGCTGCAGGCGGCGGACATCCGCTCCTACGGCGCGAGCTACGACAAGGCCTCGGACACGATCGCGTTCGGCATCCAGACGGCCGGTCCCGACGCCAACCCCGGCGCCGTGACCAACGTCGAGGTGCTCATCGACACGAACCGTGACGGCGAGCCCGACTACCTGGTCTACAACGCCAAGTCCGCCGCGGTGGACGCGACTTTCGCGACGACGATCGACCTGGCCAAGGCCGCGTCGGACGACCCGGACGTCGACCCGGTCGTCGACGTCCAGCCGCTGAACGGCGGGGCACCCGGCCAGGACGTCAACACCTTCGACAGCTCGGTGAAGGTGCTCACGACCACGGGTGCGCTGATCGGTGCGAAGGGGGCGTTCACCTACTCGGTCCTCACCGAGTCGGCGTACGCCCCGGGTGCCGCGACCACCGGTTCGTCCGTGGTGGACGAGACGAAGAGCGCCTCGTTCGACCCGTCGAAGCCGGCACTGTCCTTCGCGCAGGGCCGCAGCACCGGCGTCCTGTTCGCCGACTCCGGCGCCCTCCGAGTCACCCGAGCGTCGGGTGTCACGAAGGCCACCGTGCTGCTCCTGCACCTCGGCAACGCGTCGGGCAAGCAGGCCGGCACGTCGACGATCTCGGTGACCCCGCCCACGCTCGCGCTCGCCGCGGGCAGCAAGGTGACGGTCAGCGGGACGGCGAAGGTCGGCTCGAAGTTGTCGGCCAACCACGGCAAGTGGAGCACGACGAAGGCGACGTACAAGTACCAGTGGCTCCGCGACGGCAAGGTCGTCAAGAAGGCCACCGCTGCGACGTACAAGCTCGGCACGTCCGACGCGGGACACAAGTTCTCCGTCAAGGTGACCGCGCACGCCTCGGGCTACAAGGACGGCACCGCGACGTCCAAGCCGACCGCGAAGGTCGCGCGCAAGTAGTGGCCGCGAGCGCGTCCGCGCGCCGCACACGGTGAGCAGAAGATGTCGGGTCCCGCGTTCGGACCCGACATCTTCTGCTCGCGAAGCGAGGTCCGGCGGGCCGCAGACGCGGAATCAGGACAGGTAGTTAGACAAACTAGTTACTCGATGCCAGGGTTGCAGCATGCAGAACACGCTGAGCCAGCTCCGGGCCAACCCGACCGAGTGGCGCCGCCGGGGGCTCACCCCGCCCGACGTCGTCCAGGCGATGATCGAGCAGCGTCTCGCCGAGCCCGGCTACTCGCAGCCCGTCGGCGACCCGTCGTACCAGGACTTCTTCCGCGCCTGAGCGCTGACCGCTTGCATGCGCCAGGTGGCGCGGAGGTGGCCGTCCGATAGACTCGGGTGGACCACCGGCCCGCCTGGTCGCGTGAGGTCCTCCGCCAACGTGAGGAGAACCAGATGCCCGCAGCAGTCATCATCGGAGCCCAGTGGGGCGACGAGGGCAAGGGGAAGGCCACCGACCTCCTCGGCTCCCGCATCGACTACGTCGTGAAGTTCAACGGCGGCAACAACGCCGGCCACACCGTCGTCGTCGGCGGCGAGAAGTACGCGCTGCACCTGCTGCCCTCCGGCATCCTCACGCCCGGCGTCACGCCGATCATCGGCAACGGCGTGGTCGTCGACCTCGAGGTGCTGTTCCAGGAACTCGACGCGCTGAAGGCCCGCGGCGTCGACACCTCGAAGCTGCTCGTGTCGGCGAACGCCCACCTCATCACGCACTACCACCGCACCATCGACAAGGTGACGGAGCGGTTCCTCGGCAAGCGCCAGATCGGCACCACCGGTCGCGGCATCGGCCCGTCCTACGCCGACAAGATCAACCGCGTCGGCATCCGCATCCAGGACATCTTCGACGAGAACATCCTGCGTCAGAAGGTCGAAGCGGCCCTCGACCAGAAGAACCACCTGCTCGTCAAGGTGTTCAACCGCCGCGCGATCGACGCCGAAGAAGTGGTCGAGTCGCTGCTGTCCTACGCCGAGCGCCTGCGCCCGATGGTCGCGGACACCGCCCTCGAGATCCACCGGGCACTGGAGCGCGGCGACACCGTCCTGTTCGAGGCCGGTCAGGCGACCATGCTCGACGTCGACCACGGCACCTACCCGTTCGTGACGTCGTCGTCGGCGACCGCCGGTGGCGCAGCGACCGGTTCCGGCATCGGCCCGGGCAAGCTCGAGCGCATCATCGGCATCGTCAAGGCGTACACGACCCGCGTCGGTGCCGGTCCGTTCCCGACCGAGCTCTTCGACGAGTCCGGCGAGTTCCTGCGCGCCAACGGCTTCGAGTTCGGCACCACCACGGGCCGTCCGCGCCGCTGTGGTTGGTACGACGCCCCGATCGCCCGGTACACCGCGCGCATCAACGGCGTGACCGACTTCGTGCTGACCAAGCTCGACGTGCTGACCGGGCTCGAGACGATCCCCGTCTGCGTCGCGTACGAGGTCGACGGCGTCCGCGTGGACGAGGTCCCCGTGAACCAGTCGGACTTCCACCACGCGAAGCCCGTCTACGAGGAGTTCCCCGGCTGGACCGAGGACATCACCGGCGCCCGCTCGTTCGACGACCTGCCGAAGAACGCGCAGGACTACGTGCTCGCGGTCGAGGCGATGTCCGGCGCGCGGATCTCCGCGATCGGTGTCGGTCCGGGCCGCGACGCCATCGTCGTCCGGCATGACCTGCTCGGCGCCGGCGCCTGACGATGCGGGTCCTGTTCGTCTGCAGCGGCAACATCTGTCGTTCACCGCTCGGCGCGCAGGTCCTGACGGCGCGACTCGGCCCGGACGCTGCGGCGTTCGTGGTCGAGTCCGCCGGCACCATCGCCGACGACGGTGCCGCGATGGACGGCGCCGCCGCGGCACAGTCCGTCCGGCTCGGCGGTGACCCGTCGGGGCACGGCTCGCGCTACCTGACGGCCGCGATCGTCGAGGAGGCCGACCTGGTGCTGACGGCCGAACGGTCGCACCGCGCGGCCGTGGTGTCGCTCGCACCCCGGGCGACGAAGCGGGCGTTCACCATCAAGCAGTTCGCGCGGGTGCTCGCGGGGCTCGAGCCCGGTGACCTGGCCGACGTGCACTCGCCCGAGGCCCTGGTCGAACGGGTGGCACGCCTACGCGGCACCGTCCCGCCGCCGATCGACCCCGCGGACGACGACGTCGACGACCCCTACCGCCGGTCCGAGGCGACCCACGCTCGGGTCGCCGACGAGATCGACGCCGCGCTCGCGCTGATCGCCGACGCCCTCCGGGCCGCGCTGCGCTGACCTACGCTGTGCCCCGCCTCGCACGGTGCGGGCTTGTTCGTCCGGTGCGAGGTTGGTGGCTCGGTGCGGTGTTGTAGCGGCGCACGGAGCGGTCAACCTCGCACGGGCCGGGGGACACCGCACCGTGCGCCGCAGCCGCGCCGCCGCCACCGCCACCGCCACCACCTGCATCCTTCGATGCAAGTCCGGCAGGTGCATCCCGAAGCCGGTCGTTCCGCGACCCCACAGTTCCTAGCGTCGTGTGCATGACGAACACCACCGAAGTCCGGCCCACCTCCGGCGCCACTCCGCAGGAGCGTGGGGGAGTCAGCGGCGTCATCGCCCGGCACCCGCTCGCGTCCTTCTTCACCCTCGCGCTCGGCCTCAGCTGGCTGGCGTGGATCCCGTACATCCTGTCGCCGCACGGCCTGGGCGTGTGGGACCTGCACTTCCCCGAGGTCCTCGGCACCGCGCAGTTCACCGGCGTGCTGCCCGGAGCGCTGCTCGGCCCGTTGGGCGGCGCGTTCATCGTCACCGCGGTCGCCGACGGCCGTCCGGGGCTGCGTCGCTGGGTCGGTCGGTTGTTCCGTTGGCGGGTCGCCTGGTACTGGTACGCCCTGGCGCTCGTCGTCGTGCCGGCCGTGATCGTCGCGTCCGCGCTGCCCTTCGCCGGCGGTGACGTGCGTGCTCCCT
Organism: Curtobacterium sp. VKM Ac-2887; assembly: GCF_015350935.1. NCBI lineage: Bacteria > Bacillati > Actinomycetota > Actinomycetes > Micrococcales > Microbacteriaceae > Curtobacterium > Curtobacterium sp. VKM Ac-2887. Next base: position 370,685 of record NZ_JADKSB010000001.1, read on the forward strand.
CGGCGCTGGCGTTCGCCGCCCTGGTGCCCGGCCTGCTCATCCAGCTGTTCTCGACCGGCCTGAGCGAGGAGCCCGGCTGGCGCGACTTCGCCCTGCCCCGGCTGCAGCACCGCTTCGGCGGGCTCGGAGCCGCTGCGATCCTCGGTCCGATCTGGGCGCTCTGGCACATGCCGCTCTACCTGAGCGACTGGGGCGGGTGGCCGAACGCACACTGGAGCGAGCCCGTGGTCTTCGCCCTGTTCACGATCACGTTCAACGTCGTGATGATCCAGGTGTTCAACAAGACCGGCGAGAGTCTGCCCCTGGCCCTGCTGCTGCACGTCGGCGTGAACAACACGATCTCGACGCTGTTCCCGGAGATGTACCCGAGCATGACCGCCGGCACGCTGATGATCGGCCTGACCATCACCTCGACCGTCGCTGCCGCGGTGCTCCTCGTCGTGACCCGCGGCCGCCTGGGCTACGACCCGGCTCGCCGCGCGCTGCCGATCGATGCCCCGGTCCCCGCCCGCACCCGCCTCGTAGGATCACACGATGGCCTCCGCTGACCCGCGCACGCGCACGTCGCGCGACGGTGACCCGCGCACCCGCGACCGCCGCGTCGACGTGCTCGTCGCCCTCGGCACGGCCGTCGTGGCCCTCGGCCTGCTGCTCGGCCTGCCGCCGCTCGACGCCCTCGAGCCGGACGGCCCCGCCCTAGCCCTGCGGGTCCCGGCGCCGTTCACCGCCGCGTGGGCCGTACTGGCGATCAGCCTGCTGGTCCAGTCCGCCGCCCTGCTCGCCGCCCGTCGGGCACCACGGACCGTGCTCGTCGCGGTGTCCGCGCTGCCGGTACTGGTCGCCGCGCTCGCTCCGCAGTCGCTCGACCTGTTCGGCCTCACCGCGCTGCCAGTCGTCGTCGCCGTCGTCCTCGCCGCACTCCGCGTCCCGCTCGCTCGCCTGTGGCCGACGCTGTTGGTCGCCGCCGCGCTCGTGGCAGCAGGCAGCACGGTCCTGTCCGCGGTCGCCGGCGGAGCGCTCCGGGGTGACGTCACGCAGGGACTGTCCGGCGCACTCGGCCAGGGCGTCCTGCAGGCCGTCGGCGCCGTCGGGCTCCCGCTCCTGGTCACCCTGCTGGTGCGGTCCCGCCGCGAGGTCCGCGCCGCCCGCACCGCCGAGGCGAGCGCGGTCTTCCGCGAGCAGGACGCCCTGGTCGACGCCGCGGTCTCCCGCGAACGGGCCGCCATGGCCCGCGAGCTCCACGACATCGCCGCCCACCACCTGTCCGGCATCGCCCTGATGGCCGCCGTGATCGACCGGCAGATCGACAGCGACCCGGAGCGCGCGCACGAGGGTGCCCGTCAGGTGCGGGAGCAGAGCACCGCCGTCCTCGACGACCTGCGCCGCCTGGTCGGGCTGCTGCGCGAGGACGTCCCCGCCGAACGCGCGGTCGAGACGGTCGCCGGCATCGTCGACCTGGTCGAGCGTGCCCGGTTCCGCAGCGACGTGCGCCTCGACGTGCTCGCTGGTGACCACCAGCGCGGAGCGCAGACGCTGGCCGACGGCGTCGGCCCGCTCGCGCAGCTCGCCGCCTACCGGACGGTGCAGGAGGCCCTGGCCAACGCCGCCCTGCATGCCCCGTCCGCCCCGTGCACGGTCACCGTCGACGACCGCGACCCGACCCGGGTGGTGATCCGGGTGGAGAACGCACCGGCCGCCGCTCCGGCAGCGCCGACCTCACCATCGGGCGGCAACGGCCTGCGGGGGATGCGCGAGCGGGCGGACCTGGTGGGGGCGAGCCTCCAGACCGGTCCCACCGCCACCGGCGGATGGCTGGTGGAGCTGGCGCTCGGACGGGAGGCACCTGCCGCACCCGCGCAGGCCGCCGACGGTGGCGAGGTGGTCGCGTGATCCGCGTGCTGGTGGCGGACGACCAGCCGCTGGTCCGTGCCGGGGTGTCCGCGCTCCTCGGCGCGGAGGCCGACATCGAGGTGGTCGGCGTGGCCGCCGACGGCGGCGAGGCGCTCGCGCTGGCACGCTCGTTGCGACCCGACGTGGCCTGCCTGGACATCCGGATGCCGGTGGTGAACGGCATCGAGCTCGCGCGGCTGTTCTGCGCTCCCGACGCCGACCCGGCGATCCCGGTGCTGATGCTCACGACGTTCGACCTGGACGACTACGTGTTCGGTGCGCTCGAGGCCGGTGCCTCCGGGTTCCTGCTGAAGGACGCCGAGCCGGACACCATCGTCGACGCCGTGCGCCAGGTCGCCGCGGGGAACGGGACGCTCGACCAGGCCCTGACCCGGCGGGTGCTGCGCGAGTTCGTGTCGCGGCGGAGCCTGCAGCCGGTGTCGGGGGACCGGGCCGACGGGGTGCTCACCGCCCGCGAACGTGAGGTCCTGCTGCTGCTCGCGCAGGGGATGTCGAACGAGGAGATCGCGGTCGCACTCGTGCTCGAGGTCTCGACCGTCAAGTCGCACCTGGCGCGGATGCTGCCGAAGCTCGGTGTGCGGTCGCGGTTGCAGGCCGTGGTGTGGGCGTACCAGAACCGGATCGTGGCGGTCCCCGAACCGTAGGGCGAGCGTGGTGCGTGCCGGGCGTCAGCCGGTGGTGAGCGGCTCGGCGGCGCCGGGGACGACGAGGCGCCAGACGTCGTCCTCGGGGTCGGCCTTCGTCAGGTAGAGGCGGAAGCGGCCCTCGTCCTCGAGGACGTCGCCGTCGAAGTACTCGACGGGTTCGCCACTCGTCTCGCACTGGTCCGAGGTGCTGATGACCTGGATGGTGTGGCCGGGGTCGTCGCCCTTCGACACGTCGGTGACCGACGCGTCGTAGACGTCGTAGACGCCCTGGAACTCGACGGTGCGGCCGGTCTTGTCGACCTCCGCATCGACGACGAGGTCAGCAGCTGCACGGCGTTCGGCCGGAGTGTCGAGTGCGATGCGCGAGGCACACGCCACGCTCTTCTCCTCGGTGTCCCGGCGGGGCTGGACCCGGCCCTCCGCATCGCACCCCGCGAGCCCGCCGGTGACCACCAGGGCCAGCACCACGACCGGTACGATCCGTCCCCACTGCATGGGATGAGTATCGCTCGCAGGTCGATTGGTGGGAAGTGTCGTGGCCGGATCGTGCTGGTCCGTTTTGCGCGCGATCCCCGTTCGGGGGCTTGGGTGGGACCGGTGTGCCTGGTGGGGTGTATGCATGCACATCGAATCATCGCGCCGGACCTCGGACGATGCTGCCCTCCGATCGGCCGTCGTGGACGGGATGATCACGGCACTGCGGACACGTCCGCTCCACGAGGTGACCCCGGCCGAGGTCGCGGACCACGCCGGCCAGGACGTCGACGTGGTCGAGCGGACGTTCCCCAGCTGGGACGGTCTGCTCCTGGCCACCATCGACCACTGGAACGAGCAGCGCACCGCACCGCTCATGCCACTCGCCGAACGGTTCGGGACGGTGCCGTTCCTGCGTGCGATCGTGACCGCGAACATCGCCGACCCGTCCCTGATGCGCTTCCTCACCGCCACCCTGAACATCGCGGCGTCACCGGAGCACCCGCTCGCGCCGATGTTGCACGCGCGGTGGCGCCGCTTCCACGCCTTCGTGCAGGACTCCCTGCAGCGCGACAGCCTGCTCGGTCGCGAGCCGAGCACCATGGAGCCGTCGCGCGGCGCCGAGCAGCTGCTCGCGACCTACGAGGGACTGCAGCTGCAATCCATGGTGCGCCCCGAGATGGACCTGCTCGAAGCGTTCGACCGGGCAGTCACCCGGTTGCGCGAGGGATGGTCCCGCGAGTACGTCGCCCCCGTGTGGGACCTCGACCTGGTGAGCTGACCCGGACCTACCACACGCCACGGACCACGGACGCTAGGGCGTCCGAGGGCAGACGCCAGCCGTCTGCACGCGCCGCCGCTCGATTCGGGTTCGAGCGGAAGTGCGCACACCGTGCCGCCGCTCGATTCGGGTTCGAGCGGCGGCACGCACACCGATCACCCACGGGGCACCCGCGACGACGCGGCGCCGGGCGAGGAACACACCACGATGCAGCACCTGACGTTCTCGGTCGCGGCCGAGCCCTTCGACCACGAGGACGCCGTCCGGCTTCGCGCCGCGGCGCGGATCGAGGTCGACCGGATCTACGGCCGCCCGGCCGACCGTGGCCGTCCGCTGACCGAGGCGACCGCCGCCGTGCACGTCATCGCCCGCGACCCCTCCGGTCTGGCACTCGGTAGCGCGTCGCTCAGTGCCGCGGGAGACGGGGTCTTCGAGATCCGGCGGCTGTTCGTCCGACCGGACTCCCGCGGGCAGGGCGTCGGCGACCTGCTGGTGCTCGAACTGCTCGCGCAGGCCGAAGAGCTGCAGGCGCCGGCGGTCGTCGCCGAGTTCGGCGTGCTGCAGCCGCACGCCGCCGCGCTGTTCAGCCGGAACGGGTTCGTGCGGATCCAGCCGTTCGGGCCCTACCGCGACGACCCTGAGTCGGTCTGCTTCTCGCGGGCGTTGTGATCGCCCGTGCCCTCGACCGGGATCTCGAAGAGGTCCGTGTGCCGGTAGTCCTCGGCCCACCCCCGCCGCAGCCGTGACGCCGCACGGTCGAAGGACGCGATGATGTCGAACCCCTCGATGAGGAGCGACTGGATCCGCAGACCGTCGTAGAGCGCGAGGAGCTGCTCGGTGGCACGCGCGGGATCCATGGTGGCCGGTTCGTGACCGACCCGGATGTCCCGCTCGAGTGCTTCCCGGACGGTCCGACGGAACCGGAGGTACAGGGTGCGGTAGTACTCCGCGCCCTCGTGCCCGGGGTCGGTGCTCGAGGCGAGCGTCGAGGCGAGCAGTCGCATCAGCGCCGGTTCCTCCGAGTACGCCACGACCAGCGCGTGCAGGTAGGCGACCGCGCCGTGCGTGTCCGCGATCGGCCGCAGGGGCCGTGACACGGAGCTCGACCACCGGTCGACCGTTGCCGTCAGCAGGCTCTCGCGGGTGGGGAAGTGGGTGCGCAGCTCGTCGACGGTCATCTCGGCCCGGGCGGCGACGGTGTCGACGTCGACCTGCTCGACCCCGGTGTCGTGCAGCGCCGTGATCGTCGCGTTGACGATCCGGGTGCGCAGCTCGATGCCGTCGTCGCCGAGCTGGTTCGTCAGCGGCGCCAGGGGATGCTTCCGGAACCACTCCAGCAGGGCAGTCGCGCGGGACGTCCCGGTGGCGGGGTCGGGCGCATGCCCGTCGGCGAAGAGGTCGAGGAACCCCGGGATCTCCTTGATCAACGGGTCCGCCGGTTGGAACGCCATCGACCACTCCGGGAAGGACCGCGTCGTGACGGTGTCCGCGGCGACCTGGCGCACGTTGGTGTGACGGGGGTCCTGACGGATGCCCTCGAACCGTTCCCGCACGACCTCGTCGTCGCCCTCGATGATGCCGATGCAGTTGCTCCCCTGGTGGGCGAGTATCCCCGTGATGCCCAGCTGCAGGTTCTTCTCGCGACCGACCACCAGGATCTCGGCGAGTTCCTCGTCCGTGACCGGTCGGCTCATCGTGCTCACGTACACCAACGACAGCATGTGGCCCCTGTTCCTCGAAGCGAGCTTGTGTTCCACACAGTGGCGCACACCTGCCCCGATGGCAAGGCGTGCCGATCGCGTCGCGCTCCGCCTGTCGTCTGTGGCCCGTGGCCGGCGCGCAAGGTGGATGGCGCGGTGTCCTGGCGGTGGGCCGCTGCCTACGCTGGAGGAACCGGACACCGACCGGGTCCCGGTCGGTGAAGGTGCTCGGAAGAGGTGGGGCAGTGTCACGGACGAAGTCGTTGCGCCGCGCTGCGTTCAGGTTCCCGTCGCGCAGTGCGCGCGTCGTCGAGTTCGTGTTCCGTCGCCTCGACGCGACCGGGGACTTCTACCCGGACGACGCGATGGAGGGCACGGTGCCCGGCCCGGACCCGGATCGCGTGGTGTTCGTGGGTGAGCGGGGCGAACTGTCGCTCGGCGTCCGCACCCACGAGCTCTCGCTCCCCGCGTTCTTCGCTCGGCACCGGGCAGCACGGACCGCGCGCGGCGTCTCCTGGAAGATGCTCCCCGCACCTTCGGCGAGTGTCCGGGAACTCCCATCCGTCATCGCCGCCCACCGCGAGGACCTGGGGCGGTGCGACCTCGTCGTCGTGTTGGTCGGCATCACGGATGCGCTCCGGGTCCTGCCGACGAGGGTGTGGGAACAACGCGTCCGCGACACGATCGCTGCCCTGCGCGAAGTGGTGCCCGTGGATGCCGAGGTCGTCATCGGTGAGATCCCACCCCTCGACAACGCCGGGAGTCTGTCCCGGCCGGCTCGGCTCGCAGCCGGGGTGCACGGTCGTCGCCTCAACGCGCGGACTCGACTCGTCGTCGAAGCCTGTCCACGGGTGCGCGCAGTCGGGTTCCCGGACGAGCTGACGCGGTCGGTGTGGCGGCCCGAGTCGGACGAGCACCGGTACCGCGACACGTACAAGGTGTGGGGTGGGCACCTCGACGCCCACGTCTGACGGCCGCGTCGCCGGACCGCGATCGCGGGTCATTGCGACAGTTCGCGGTCCAGTCGGTCGAGGAGTGCCTCGAGGGAGACCTCGAACTCCTCGTCGCTGCGGTCCTCGCTCAACAACGTGCGGAGTCGGCGGACCTCCGGTGCGACGTCGAGGGACGTGTTGCCGTCGCCCTCGGGGATGGCGGCGCCTCCTTCGTCGAGCGGTTCCTCGGCTGGGCCTGCTTCGGCACCGCTGACCACTGACTGCAGGAGGAGCTGGCCGAGCAGGAAGCTGCTGAACGCTCGGTACGCGTTGACCGCCTGGGCGTCCGTGAAGCCGTTCCCCGTCAGCGCGGTCAGGAACGTGTTGACGACCTCGACGCTCCGCAGCGGCGGGCGGAGCCAAGGGGCTGCAGGGTGGCGGGTCGCCACCAGCGGGAACGCCTTCGGGTGGTCCGTGGCGATCTGCCGGACGGCATGGGCGACCGTTTGCAGGAACCCTTGCCAGTGTGCTTCCTCGGCCTCGGTGAGCTGCGAGGTGAGATCCCGCATCAGTGAGGCGACGACGCCTTCGAGCAGGTCTTCCTTCCCGTGCACGTAGTGGTACAGGGACATCGCCTCCACGCTGAGCTCCTGCGCGAGTGACCGCATGGACAGTCCCTGGGGACCTGACCGATCGATCTGGTGCAACGCGGTCTCGACGATGAGGTCACGGCTGAGCCTCGGTGCGTTCGTCTCGGAACGGTTCGCCCTCGATCGTGCTGCCACGGCTGATCTCCCTGCCGATCCGCGGTTCGTGGCTGACAACGGGCGCTGCGCCGAGTTCGCGGCCGACAAACCCACGCTATCGCGACTTACGATGTAAGCTCCCGCCGGGCTTACGCCGTAAGTCCACGAGGTGGTGGTCTCCGCCGATCGAGCGGGCCGTGCGCCGCCGTCACCTCGGATCCACTCCGCATCGAACCCCAGGCGACCTGCCGGGGAAGAGGAGCACCACCATGATCGACAGCAGCAGCATCAACGACCTCACGGGCGCCGACGTCTACGGGAGCGACGACGCCAAGATCGGCACGGTCGGCCAGGTCTACGTCGACAACGACACCCAGGCTCCGACCTGGGTGACGGTGCGGACCGGGCTCTTCGGCACCTCGGAGTCGTTCGCACCCTTGAACGACGCGACGTTCGAAGCCGGCGCCGTCCACGTCGCCTACGAGAAGTCCTTCGTGAAGGACGCCCCGCGGGTCGACGCCGACGGGGCGCTCAGCGCGGACGAGGAGCAGTCGCTCTACTCCTTCTACGGCAACCCGTCGAGCGCGTCGGTGGATGCGGGTCTGTACGACCAGGACGCCGACCGGAGCACGGACTCCGCCGACGTCCAGGGACACGACACGTCCGGTCCGACGACGGACGACGCCATGACCCGCTCCGAGGAGCGGCTGCACGTGGGTACCGAGCGGATCGAGTCCGGCCGTGCCCGTCTGCGCAAGCACATCGTCACCGAGCAGGTCACCAAGACCGTGCCCGTCAGCCACGAGGAGGTCACCCTCAGCCGTGAGCCGATCACCGACGCGACCGCCGACGATGCCTTGTCGGGGCCCGCACTGAGTGAAGAAGAACACGAGGTCGTGCTCACCGAGGAGCGCGTCGTCACCGCCAAGGAGACGGTCCCGGTCGAGCGCGTCCGGCTCGGCACCGAGACCATCGCCGGCGAGCAGGAGGTCACCGAGGACGTCGCGCACGAGGAGATCGTCCTCGACGACACCGCCGTGACCGACGAGACCATCGCGGACCGCGACGCCCGTTCCTGATCGTGCTGGGCGACGGCCGCTCGGCGACAGCCGGACGTCCGTCGCCAGCACAGGACGCCTCCTCTGCGCCCTGTCCACCCGACCCTCACCCGAAAGGCTCACCCCATGGACTTCCCCGCCGCTCTGCAGAACGGACTGGCCGCGGTCATCGCGTTCGTCCCGCTCGCGTTGCTCTTCCTGCTCATCCTCGTCGTCGGCCTGATCGTCGCGAAGCTCATCGAGAAGGGGCTCTCGCGTCTCCTCACCAAGGTCGGCTTCGACCGTGCCGTCGAACGCGGGGGCATCAAGAAGGCCCTCGCGAACTCGAAACTCGACGCCTCCGACATCGTGTCGAAGATCATCTACTACACGCTGGTGCTGTTCGTGCTCCAGTTCGCGTTCGGCGTCTTCGGGTCCAACCCGGTGAGTGATCTCCTCGCCGGCATCATCGGGTTCCTGCCGAAGATCATCGTCGCGATCATCATCATCGTGGTCGCCGCGGCGATCGCGGCCGGAGCGAAGGGCCTGATCCAGAACACGCTCGGTGGTCTCTCCTACGGCAAGCTGCTGGGCAACATCGTCGCGGTCTTCATCGTCTTCATCGGAGCGACCGCGGCGTTGAACCAGATCGACGTGGCCACCTCGGTCACCACCCCGCTCCTGATCGCGGTCCTGGCGATCATCGCCGGCGTCGTCATCGTCGGAGCCGGCGGCGGACTCATCAAGCCGATGCAGCACCGCTGGGAGGCGATCCTCGAGAAGGCCGAGGCCGAAGCCCCGAAGATCCAGCAGCACGCCCAGCGTGCGCCGTCCGTCGTCGAGCAGGCAGAAGAGGCTGCCGGGAAGGCCAAGCGAGCTGCCTCGCCGACGACCAGTTCCCATCGCTCGAACTGAGCGCGCCCTGTGTGTCGGCCCCGCTCACCATGGGCGGGGCCGAGGGCCATCCCCGCACTCCCGTGTTCGCTCGGGACCGTGCCCCCAGCATCGGAGAAGACCATGACCTCCCGCCACGCACCGCGCGACGCTCCGGGTGGTGACGACCGGACGGACCAGTTCGACGTGGTCCGACGCGAAGAGCGACTCGTCATCGGCACCGAACGCCACGCCATCGAACGGGTCCGGCTCGAGCGGGTCATCGTCACCGAGCAGCGGACCATCACAGTGGACGTCAGTCACGAGGAGATCCGACTCGTCCGTGAGTCGATCGGGGGCCCGGTACCGGTGTCGGGCGGCACCACGGACACCGTCCACGAACCGATCGTCGTGGTCCTCCGCGAGGAACAGATCACGGTCTCGACAGCAGTCGTCCCGGTCGAGCGCGTCACCCTGACGACCCACACCGTCACGGAGGAGCACCGCGTCGAGGCGGGGCTCCGGCGGGAGGAGATCGACATCGTCACGTCGCACCGCCGGGCCGGAGGAGCTCCACTCCCGTGAGTCGCGTGGGGGACGCGTGAGGGAGTCGGTCGTCCTCAGTCGACGCTGGCTTCGCGGAAGGCGTGCGACACGCGTTCGGTGAAGTGGATGAACACATCCGTGCTCTCCGGCGGCAAGGACTGCCGGAGTGCCCGGCGGTAGGCGGCCCGGAGCGTCCCGACCACCGCGAACCCGTCGGCGCTCAGCTCGATCCGCACGCTCCGGCGGTCGTCCGGGTTGCGGACACGATCGAGCAGGCCTCGCTTGGTCAGACGGTCGAGCAGAGCGGTGACGGCTCCCGTCCCCATCTCCAGGTACCCGCCGAGTTCCTTCGGCGTGCGGTCGTCGTCGACTGCGCCGAGGAACTTCAGCGCGCGGAGGTCGACCGGGTTCAGGTCGTGCGTGACTGCGAGGTGCTGCATCAGGTGCGCGTGCTCGACCTGAGCGCTGTAGAACGCGGCGACCGCCTCGTCCAGCAGACGATCCTGGTCGGCGTCACTCATCGGAGGAGGGCTCGCGCTCATGGTTCCATCTTAGACGAGATCCGTTTGGGACAAAAATTGACTTGAACGAATTTGTAGGCGTATGGTTCACCTAGCTCGAAATTCGAGTCAAGTCCCAACCTGAACGGATCTCCTCTCATGCGTCGCCCGAACCGCACCATCGCCCGTGTCGCCACCCTCGCCGTCATCCCGGCTGCCCTGCTCGCCGCCGGTGTCGCCGTGTCCACCGCGTCGTACTCGGCGTTCTCGGCCACCTCGTCGGACGACGCCAACAACTGGTCGATGGGATCGGTGGCGCTGAGCAACGACGCATCGAACGGTGCGCTCTTCGCTGCGTCGAACCTCAAGCCCGGTTCCACCGGGACGAACTGCATCGCCGTCACCTCGACCGGCTCGCTCCCCAGTGCAGTGAAGCTCTACGCCACGAACGTGCAGCAGACCAAGGCGCTGGCCTCGTACGTCACCCTGCAGGTCAAGCAGGGCAGCGGTGGAGGCTACGGCACGTGCAACGGCTTCACGGCGGCGGCCGGGTCCGACGGTCTCCTGTACAACGACTCCCTCGCGTCGTTCGCGTCCACCCGAACGAGCTACGCCACCGGCGTCGGGACGTGGAAGCCCACCGGCGACAAGTCGGAGACCAAGACCTACCAGATCACCTACACCGTCTCGTCGGATGCCCCGGCCTCCCTGATGGGTGCCACCGCGAGCCTCGGGTTCACCTGGGAAGCGCAGAACTCCTGAGCGGCCGGGAGGACACGAGAGGAGGTCGGTCATGCGTCCGTCCGTGTGGGGTCGGTTCGCCGTGGTACTCGGCGCCCGGGGGATCCTGGCTGCCGTCCTCGGTCTCGTGTTCTGGGCTGTCGCTCCGATGGTCCTCGGCTGGCACACCACCACGGTGATGACCGGCTCCATGGAGCCGTCCCTGCACCCGGGTGACGTCGTGGTGAGCAAGACGGTCACCGCGGGAGAGCTCCGGAAGGGACAGGTGTTGCTCTTCGCCGACCCCGACCACGTCGGCACCCTCCGGCTGCACCGGTTCGACTCCCTCAACAGCGACGGAACCCTCACCACGAAGGGCGACGCGAACCCCTCCGCCGACTCCACACACATCTCCCGGTCCGCGGTCACGGGAGTCGGGTACCTCCGTGTCCCACTCATCGGCACACCCGTCCTCTGGGCTGCGGACCATCGAACGGGCCCGCTCGTCGCCCTCGGTTCGGCCCTCGTCCTCGTCGCTGGACTCGCCGTCCTGCCCGCCGTCGCAGATCCGAGCAGGACGACGGGGGCGTCCCGACGTGGGCCCCGGCATCGTCAGCAGGACCACCGGCCGTGGGCTGTCGGGGCACTCCTCGTCACTTCTGTCTGCACCGTCGCGGCGCTGGCGGTACCTGCTCCGGCGGCCGCCGCGGCCTTCGCCGCCACCGCCACCGCACCCAGCACGATGGCGACCGTGGCCGCGACCCCGGCCACTGCGCTGACGTGCACGTCGAACACGAACGGGTCGGTCACCATCGGGTGGAGCTACGACGGGGTGGCACCCGAGCGGTTCACCACGGTCATCGACGGCGTCGCGAGCAGCGACACCAGCGCCGGCACCGCCCGATCCACCACGATCAGCTCCTGGGACCTCTTCTCGTTCCGCACCTCCAGTGTCACCGTCCGCGCCGACGTCACCTCGACGTGGACGACGACCTCCGCCAGCAGCGTCCGCATCAGCACCGTCCGCTTCCTCGGACTCGGCCGCACCAGTTGCGCCTGACCCGATCCCGCCCTCGTGGGCGGGAGGTCACGACGTCCGCGAAGGCGCCACGCGGAGCCCGGTGGAGCGCCGCTCGAGATCGGCCAGCGCGCGGATGACCTCCGGATCCCGGTGCCGCCATCGGTCGACGACGTCGACGCCGAGCCGGCCGGCGGCGTTCCGGGACGTCAGCGCGCGGACGGCGAGCAACTCGGCTCCGTCCGGCTGCTGACCGAGGCGCTGTGTGAGCGTGGCGAGCCGGATGAAGCCGCCGCGGCACCGGATCCAGACCACCACCAGGACGATGATCAGCACCGCGGTCGACGAGGTACCCAGGAGGTGCGCCACGTGCAGCGTCTCCTGCTGCTGTTCTGCTCCGGCAGCCGCGATCCGCTGCGCGCTCTGGCTCGCGTCCTGCAGCGGTGCGCTGACCGACTTGCCGATGAACGGCACCTTCTCGAGTGCCGTTGCGGTGCTGCGCAACTGCTCCTGGAACGCGGTGCCCTGGTCGTGGACACGAGTTCCGATGTCGGCGAGGGCGCTGATCGATGCGGAGACCGCTCGCCCGAGCAGGACTGCAGCAACCACCCCGGCAGCCACGACGACATCGAGCAGCACCTGCCCTGCCGTGCGGATCGGACGTGCGTCGTAGAACACCATGGACAGGTCCTACCACTCGCGCGATGCTGTGCCTCTCGGCCATCGGCCCATGTGGAGTCGGCGGGGCCGGCCCCCGTCGTCAGGCGCTGGGGATCGTGGGCAGGTCCCAGTAGGCGGGTCGTTCGTAGTGTTCGGTCCAGCCCCGTCGCATGCGCGACGCGGCGCGGTCGAAGGCGTCGACGACGTCGGTGTCCGGTGTGAGGAGCGCCTGCAGGCGGATGCCGTCGTAGAGGGCGAGGAGCTGCTGTGCACCGCGGATCGGATCCATCGTGGCGGGTTCCCGCCCGGCACGGACGTCTTCGGCGAGGGCGGTGCGCACGGTCTCACGGAACTGGAGGTAGGCGGACCGGTAGTAGTCCGCTCCGTCGGTCGACGGGTCGGTCGACGTGGCGAGTGTGGACGCGATCAGGCGCATCAGGGCGGGTTCCTCGGCATGGGCGGCGAGGAGCGCGTGCAGGAACGCGATCGTGCCCTTCTCGGCGGCGAGGGGGAGCAGGGGAGCGGAGACTGCTCGGGTCCACCGCATCACGGTCGCGGCGAGCACGGCGTGCTGCGACGGGAAGAGCCCCAGGACCTCGGGGACGGTCATCCCCGCGCGTTCTGCGACGTCCTCGAGGGTGAACCGGGACGCGCCGCCGGCGTGGACAGCGGTGATCGCGGCGTTCAGGATCCGGGTTCGGGGGATCTCCTCGTCGGCCGCGTCCTGGTTCGTCAAGGGAGCGAGCGGGTGCTTCCGGAACCAGTCGAGCAGAGCACGCGCGCGGGACGCACCGAAGGTGGAGTCGTTGGGGCGGTTGGCGGTGAAGAGGTCGCTGAACCCCGGCACGTCGTGCAGCAACGGGTCGAGCGGCTGGAACGCCATCGACCAGTCCGGGAAGGACCGGTGTCGGATCGGCTCGTTGAGGAGCACTCGGACGTTGGTGTGGCGGGGATCGGCTCGGACCTGATCGAAGCGTTCAGCGACGACGTCGTCGTTGCCCTCGATGATGCCGATGCAGTTGTCGTCGCGGTGTGCGAGCATCCCGGTGACACCGAGGCGGGTGTTCTTCTCCCGGCCGACGGCGAGGATCTGCGCGAGTTCCGAGTCCGTGATCGGTCGGGTCTGCGTGCTGGTGTAGACGAGCGATCGCATGATGGTTTCCCCTCAGGTGCTGACATGACCGGACCGACCACAGCGTGCTCCACCTCGACCGCCGCGGCAACCCCCTGAACGGGAGACGCCGCGGCGACCGCAGTACTCACACGGATGACGTCTTGGTGAGACCGTGCTCCGTCTTCTCCCAGTAGTGGGGTCGGGTGATGAGCTGCCACAGGCCCTTGTAGGCGGCGACCGAGTGCAGCACCCAGTACGCGGGGTTCAGCAACGCCCAGAGCATCAGGTCGAACCGAGCGCGTTTGTACGGCCCCATCATGGTCAGGTAGATCATCGTGGCGTTGCCGAGCAGGAAGTCGAGCACGCACAGCCAGAGCACCGGGGCGGGGAACACCGAGGCCGTCCACGCCGTGGGCAGCACGAGCGTGGCGATCGTCACCGCGATGCCGGGCAGCATGCCGAGGAACGTCAACGGTGTCCCGGCGATGAGCAGCGCGAACGCAGCAGCCCGGCGCAGCCCGATCTCCCGCACGAGCGCACGGGGGCGCCGGGCGTGGACGAGGGCGGTCTGCATGTACCCCTTGATCCACCGCGACCGCTGCCGGACGAAGTTCGGGATCGAGGTGTTCGCCTCCTCCATCGTGGTCGAGTTGACGACGGAGACGCGGTACCCGACCGCGGACGCACGGATGCCCAGGTCGGCGTCTTCGGTGACGTTGTAGGGGTCCCAGCCACCGAGCTCACGCAGGAGCTCGGTGCGGAAGTGGTTCGAGGTCCCGCCCAGCGGGATCGGCAGGTTCCGGGCGTCGAGGCCGGCGAGCATGTAGTCGAACCAGTACGAGTACTCCAGCGTGAACATGCGCGTCAGGGCGTTCTCGTCGGCGTTGAAGTAGCTCAGAGCGGCCTGGACGCACACCGTGTCGGTGCCGGCCCGCTCGAACGTGGTGAACACCTTCTTGAGCTGGTCGGGGTCGGGGCGGTCCTCGGCGTCGTAGATGACCACGTACTCGCCGCGGGCGATCGCGAGGCCGACGTTGCAGGCGCGCGGCTTGGTCTGCGGCGCACCGGGAGGGACGATGACGATCCGCATCCAGGCCGGTGGATCAGCGTCGAGGACGGCCTGGCGTGTCTCGTGGTCCTCGGCCTCGACGAGGACCAGGACCTCGAGGCGGTCCTTCGGCCAGTCGAGGACCTCGAGGTTGCGGACGAGGTCGCCGACGATGTTCGCCTCGCGGAACACCGGGACCAGGACGGTGTACGTCGGCAGGGTGGTGTCGTCGAGCGCGGTGACGTCGGCCGCTGAGACCTGCTCGACGAGGTCGAAGCGGGCGCCGACCATGGAGACCCAGAACTTGAAGACGATGCCGGCCAGGAACCCGAGCGAGAGCACCGCGGTGACGATGGCGGCGGTCGTGCCCGGAGCGATCACCAGGCAGCCGGCGAACGCGAGCAGGGCGATGCCGCCGCCGACCTGTTGACCGCGGGACAGCACCGTGCGGGCGGACATGGCCGGGATCGTGCGAGCGAGGTCGTGTGCGGCGAGGTCCGCGACCTCGTCGTCCAGCTCCCACATGATGCGCTGGCGGACCTCGGCCTCATCGACCGCCCGGAGCACGACCGGCTCGCCGAACTCCTCGGTCAAGGCGGCCCGGAGCACGTCCGGGTCCGACCGGCCGCTGGTCAGGACGAGGACACCCTCGCGGATCCGTGCGGAGGCGACCCAGCCCTCGTCGACGTGCCGGCGGACCGAGCACCGGTGCGGCGGGCGCCAGTCGGACTCGCCGCCGCGGTGCCGGGCGGTCGTCTCGTCGATCGACGGGGTGTCGGTCTCGCTGGTGACGGCGGACGCACCGGACACGATGGCGGTCATGCGCCCACCGCCGAGATCAGGCCGTGCATCCACTCGGCGACGACCTCGCGTTCGAACGCCGCGGTCCACGCGAGC
Organism: Curtobacterium sp. VKM Ac-2887; assembly: GCF_015350935.1. Lineage (NCBI taxonomy): Bacteria > Bacillati > Actinomycetota > Actinomycetes > Micrococcales > Microbacteriaceae > Curtobacterium > Curtobacterium sp. VKM Ac-2887. Next base: position 386,289 of record NZ_JADKSB010000001.1, read on the forward strand.
GGGATCTGGAGGGCGGCGAGCACCATGACGAGAGCGCTCGTGACCCGGCTGCTGACACGCGGGAGGATCGCGATCGCGACGGCGAGCATCGTGACGAACGTGTTGCCGGCGGTGGCGACCGGGATGAGCCCGATCGCGTAGCCGGCGAGGATCCCGGCGAACAGCGCGACCACGATGACGATCGCACCGGGTCGGTGCACGAGCAGGGCCAGGAGGCAGCCCGCGACGACCATCGCGAGGAGCAACAGCCCGTCGAACGAACCCACCAGGTGCTCGAGGCCGCTCAGCCGGGTGCTATCAGTGTGCACGGTGTTCCGCAGTGCCGCGAACGGGTCGCGGAGGACGAGCAGGTCGAGCACGGACATCGAGCCGATGACGGCGATGCTCGGGAACACGAGGACGAGCGTGTTTGCTCGGCGGATGCCCGGCTGTCCGTGCCGGGCGAGCTCCAGCAGCGGGGCGGTCAGAGCTGCGATGACGACGTAGACGAGGCCCATGGGGTCGACGAGCGTCGACACCATCAACGACAGGCCGGCACGGAACCCCGCCTGGGTGTCGCCGTACGAGAAGAACCGCACCATGTCGGCGATCGCGAGCGCGAACAGCGCGATGCCGAGGAAGGCCTGCAGGTCGTTGAGGGCGACGAAGGCGTAGAGCGGGTTCGCGCCGAGCGCGATCGTGAAGACGACCACCTTCCGCATCCGGAGACCGCGCCGGAGCATGGCCTGCGCCAGGAGTTGCAGCAGCACGCCCGCTGCGAGGCCGCCGAGGACCGCTGCACCGTGCACGCCGAACGGCAGGAACCGGAGCAGGACGCCGGAGAGCAGCGGGTAGAGCTGACCGACGGCCTGCACGACGCCGCCGTCGAGTGCCGCCGTCGCTCGGTCGAGGGTCGCCTGGTTGCCGGTGAGCTCCAGGAGCGGTGTGGTCGGGATCTCGATCGAGAGCACGGCGACCACGACGTAGGGCACGGCGAACGCGAGCCGGAGGAGCCACCGCGTCCACGCGCGGGGGAGCGGCCGGAGCGCCGATCGGTGCGGCGGCTCGGCCGACGACAGGACGGCGCTCAGACGCGGGACGGTGACGGTCATGCGCGCTCCTTCGGGTGGATGCGGACAGTGGAGCCCAGGCACCCATCACAGTCGGAGGACAGACGAATCGGTACACCCAGAACGGGGTACAGGCGAGTCCCCTAAAGTGAGGACCTCTGCGCGTCTCGTGAATGGGGGTGCCGCCGCGTCGAACCCGAATCGACACGCCGGCACCCACCGTGACCGCCCCACCCGAGGGAGGTCACCTTCGCTTGGTGCCAAAGCTCCGCGCGGATCTCGTCCGCAACGAAGTTGCTGACTCGATGACTCAATCAGGCGACGCCCCTCGTTGGTATCCCCCAAACGGGGAACGCGCGTTCTCCGGATGGCAGCGGAGCCGCTCCCGTCGATTTCCGCGTACCTGAGCGCCCGGAGAGCGGCACGTCCGTACCGTCTCGTGAGCTACCCCGCGCTGCCCAGCTGCGGGGGCCCGATCCCTGTTCCGGGCTGGCATCGTCGCGGACCGCCGCGCCGAACCCGACGTCGTCGTAGCGCGAGGGCGCCTGCTCCTCGACCCGAACGAGGAGCAGACGCCCTCGGTCACCGTCCGGTGTCCGACGAGGCGGTCGCAGCTGTCCGGTCTGCGCATCCATGCCTGGCGGGGTACGTGCGCGAGCCGGGACCACAGCGGCCGCCCGGTACAACGACACGATGACCACTTCTGCCCGCACCCCGCTCGGCGTCACGCTCGTCGACGGCGGCGCCAACGTCGCACTCTTCTCCAGCACCGCGGAGCGCGTCGAGTTCTGCACGTTCGACGACGACGGGAACGAACACCGCACCGAGCTGCAGCACCGCACCGGCTACACCTTCCACGACATCGTCCCCGGCGTCGCCGTCGGCACCCGCTACGGCTTCCGCGTGCACGGCGCGTGGGATCCGGCCAAGGGCCTGCGCCACAACGGCGCCAAGCTCCTGCTCGACCCGTACGCCACGGCGGTCGACGGCTCGTACGAGTGGGGCCAGGCCCTGTTCGGCCACGACATGAACGACCCCGAGACCCGCGACGACACCGACTCCGCCGCCGCGATGCCGAAGTCGGTCGTCGCCGACCGCTCGTTCGACTGGGGCGACGACGTCCGTCCCTCGACCAGCCTGGCCGACACCGTCTTCTACGAGGTCCACGTCAAGGGCTTCACGAAGCAGCACCCGGACGTCCCCGAGGCGATCCGCGGCACCTACGCCGGCATGGCGCACCCGGCGGCGATCCAGCACCTGGTCGATCTCGGCGTCACGGCCGTCGAGCTGCTCCCCACGCACCAGTTCGTCCAGGACTCGACCCTTGCCGACAAGGGGCTCCGCAACTACTGGGGTTACAACTCCATCGGGTTCTTCGCACCGCACGACGAGTACTCGTCCAGCGGCACCGCCGGCGAGCAGGTCGCCGAGTTCAAGGAGATGGTCAAGGCCCTGCACGCCGCGGGGCTCGAGGTCATCATGGACGTCGTCTACAACCACACCGCCGAGGGCAACCACATGGGCCCGACGTTGTCGTTCAAGGGCATCGACAACGAGTCGTACTACCGCCTCGTCGAGGGTGACGAGGCCAACTACTTCGACACCACCGGCACCGGCAACTCGCTCAACGTCGGGCATCCGGCGGCGCTCGGGCTCATCATGGACTCGCTGCGCTACTGGGTCGAGGAGATGCACGTCGACGGCTTCCGCTTCGACCTGGCGACGACGCTGACGCGACAGGACGGCGAGGCCGAGAAGCACTCGGCGTTCCTCGACATCGTCCACCAGGACCCGGTGCTCCGTCGGGTCAAGATGATCGCCGAGCCGTGGGACACCGCGGGGTACCAGGTCGGCGGGTTCCCGGCCGACTGGTCCGAGTGGAACGGCAAGTACCGCGACGACCTCCGTGCCTTCTGGCGCGGCGACGAGGGGGCGCTCGGTGACGCCGTCCAGCGGGTCCTCGGCAGCCCGGACGTCTACGAGGGGTCCCGCCGCTCGCCGCTGTGCTCGGTCGACTTCGTCACGGCACACGACGGCTTCACCCTGGCGGACCTGACCTCGTACGCCGAGAAGCACAACGAGGCGAACGGCGAGGACAACAACGACGGCGAGAGCGACAACGCCTCGTTCAACGGCGGCGTCGAGGGGCCCACGGACGACGCCGGCGTCAACGCGTACCGCGACCGGCAGCGCCGGAACTTCCTCGGCACCCTGCTGCTGTCGGCCGGTGTGCCGATGATCCTCGGCGGCGACGAGATCGCTCGGTCCCAGGGCGGCAACAACAACGCCTACTGCCAGGACGACGAGATCTCGTGGTTCGACTGGGAAGCGGCCGACCGGGACCTGCTCGCCTTCACGACCTCGGCGATCGCGTTCCGGGCGCAGCACCGGTCCCTGCGTCCGGAGTGGTACCGCACGGCACCCGGCGACTCCGAATCGACCGTCTCGGTGCTCCGTGCCGACAACGCCGGCTTCGAGGATGCGGACTGGGCAGACGGCGGCAACCGGGCGGTGATGCTCGTCCTCGAACAGGGCGACGACACCGTCGCGGTCCTGCTGAACGCCTCGGACACGACCGTCGAGTTCACGCTGCCCGCGAAGCCGGGTGGCGGCGACTGGCAGCTCGGGTTGTCCAGCGACCCGCAGCAGCAGGTCGCTGCCGGAGCCGCAACTATGCTCATCCGCGACGCGTCCTTCTCCGCCCTGTCCTGACACCGACAGGTCACCGGCGATCGGCTCGTCCGGGCCGATAGCCGGTGACCTGTACGTTCGACCCATGGGGACTGATGACGTGGCCGGACAGCAGCGGCGGGAGCGGAACCGGTGGTGGCTCTGGTGCGCCGGCGGGTTCGTCCTGTCGCTCGGGCTGCTGCTCGTGCTGGGGCGGTGGTTCCCGGTGAGTGCCGGGGTCCTCGTCGGCTGGTTCGTGCTCGCGACCTCGGCCTGGTCACTGCCGACTGGTCGTCCGCGCCTGGGCAGCCCCGTCGCCACGTTCGTGCTGTCGACGATCACGGTCATCGGGGTGGGCTTGCTGGTCGGTGCCATCGTGCCGAACCGGGGCGACGGTGACCTTCGCATCGAGGGGATCGTCCTCGGGGCCGTGCTCACCGCGGTCGGTGTGACGTGGGGGATCGTCGTGGCGAAGCGGTTCTCGCGGCGGCAGGTCGATGCCGAGATCGAGCGCTTCCGGCGCGAACAGGCAGCGGCGCCGGAGGACCGTCAGTGAGTCGGCGTCGCCTCGCATCGCTCGGGTGGTTGCTGCTCGGCTTCGCAATGGGGATCTGTACGCTCACGATCCTCCAGCGCTGGTTCCCGGTCGAGAGCCTCGTCTTCGTGGCGTGGGGTGCGTTCGGCACCGCCATGTGGTTCGAGACCGGGCGAGATGCCCCGCGGAAGGAACGGCGTCCGCACTGGGCACGGAACCTTGCGGTGTTCTACACCGTCGAGACCGTTGGGATGGGACTGCTGTTCGGCGGACTCTGGCCCGACGACGACGCAAACGGTGACCGCGTGACCGGCGTAGTGATCGGTGGCGTCCTGGTGCTCAGCGCGTTCCTGGTCCCGCTGCGCAGTCGACGTCGACGGGTGTCCGAACCGGTGTCAGTGGGGCCGGGTGAGCAGGAAGGCCACGGTGTTGCACAGGACGTGCGCCAGGATCGCGCCGCCGATGCGCACGGTCATGGTGACGAGCGTCCCCGTCAGCAGGCCGAGCACGAACATCGGCTCGAAGCCCGCGACTGACGATGTGGTCGTGCTGATCGCCAGGTCACGTGCGCTCTCGGCGCGCCGGTTGCGCGGGCAGCGCGGGGGCCACGGTCGCCACCGGTGCTCGTCGGATCGCGATCACCGTCACGTCGTCGTCGTGCGCGACCTCGTCCGCCCGCGCGGACAGTGCGGCCACCAGCGCCGTGGGTTCGGAGCCGCAGGCCCGTGCGAGATCGGCCACGGCGTCGACGGTGTCCTCACGCCCGCCGAACAGGTCGAGCACGCCGTCACTGAACGAGATGAGCAGGTCGCCGGTGTCGAGGAACCCCTCGGTCGTCGCCCACTCGTCGCGGAGCCCCATCCCGAGCGGGAGGTCGCTCGACCGGAGCCGGTCCACGGTGCCGTCCGACCGGAGCACCAGGCTCAATCCGTGGCCCGCGTCCGCCCACCGGAAGGTGCCGTCAGTCGAGATGCGCGCGTGGAACAGCGTGGTGAACGTCACGTCGGTCGCGCTGGCCTCGGCGGCCAGCCCGTCGGCTGCGCGGAGGAGGGCCTCGGACGGGTCGTCGACGGTGCGGGCACTGCGGACCGTGGCCCGCACGGCCGCTGCGATGAGCCCCGCCCCCACGCCCTTGCCCATCACGTCACCGAGGCTGACGGCGATCCCGGTGTTCGTCTCGTACCAGTCGAAGAAGTCACCACCGACCGACTTCGCCGGCAGGCAGGCGCCCGCCACCGCGACGTCGGTGCCCAGGTGGTCGGTCGGCGCGGGGAGCAGCGACCGCTGGACGGCGGCGGCGCGGTCGATCTCCGCGCGGACGCGTTCCTCGCCCAGCCGGGCAGCGCGGACGTTGCGCCGCGCTCGCCGCGAGAGTTCCTGCACGACCGCCGCGACCGTCCCGAACACGATCACGGTGACGCCGAGACGGACCAGCTCGCTCGCACCGGGCACGTTCGTCGGCGTCAGGAAGTAGGGCGCCATGATCACGAGCGTCACGCCCAGTGCCGCGTACACGACGGTCAGGCGCCCACGGAGGGACCCGCACCAGACGACCGGCAGGACGGCGAGGGAGGTGAAGACGGAGGCGCCTGCGCCCGTGCTCGTCCGGAACAGCGCGATCGCCACGAAGTCGAGCACCAGCAACGCCGGCACGAGCCCGACGGAGTGCGGGAGCGCCAGTGCCACCGCGGCCACGACCGTCGCGAGACCGGTGACCGCGAGGCTCGCGACGAACAGGCCGTCGTCCGTCACCTGGAGCGACGGCACCGTGATGCTCAGGACCGCGCCGAGCGCCAACAGCGCACTCAGGGGAGCCTGCCGGGCGAGGGGGCTCTCGAGGATGCTGGTTGGGCGAGACATTCGAGGAGGACGTTACCGGTCGGGGCGGCTCGTCGTGCGGTCGGTGTCAGCGGGGCCAGGTGAGGACGACGGCGACGGTGTTGAACAGGACGTGCGCGAGGATCGCCCCGCCGATGCGTCCGGTCATGGCGACGAGCGTCCCCGTCAGCAGGCCGAGCACGAACGTCGTCACGAAGACCTCGAAGCCCGCGACCGACGACGTGGTCGTGCTGATCGCCAGGTGCATCAGCGCGAACGCGAACGCGGTCACCAGCACCGCGAGGAACCGCGTGCGTGGCGTCAGCTCGGCCGACAGCCGGCGCTGCATGACACCCCGGAACACGATCTCCTCGAGCACCGGGCTGACCAGGCACACCCCGATCGCCGAGACCACGAGCAGCAGCACGTCCGGGGTGCCGAGGGTCGCCTGCGGCGTCAGCCCGGTTGCGCCGAAGAACGCGACGGACAGCACGGCGTCGAGCCCGCGGCACACGACGACGATGCCGATCGCCGCGACGACGTCAGCCCACCCGAGCCCGAGCCTCCGCACGAGGACGGCCGGGCTGGACTTCCGGAGCACCCACCCGACACCGAGCACGAGTGGCACCCACACCGCCAGGTCTGCGGCGAGCACCTGCGTGATCGGCGCGGGCAGACCCCCAGTCCGGGCGACGCCCCCGACGATCCGGGACAGCAGCACGGCGACCAGGAGGGCGATCACGATGACCTGCAGGTCCCGCACCGCCGAGGAAGGGCGGGCGGCGGTCGGCGCGTCCGGTTCGGGCTGCATGTCGCCACCGTACGGGACGCAGAACGAGACTCGACGTCGCACGACCCCGAGCGCGTCTCATCGGTGTGGCAGTATTTCCCTGCCGAACGCTGGGACGATCCCGGTCGACCTGCGACAGGGACTCTGCAGGGCGCGGCGACTTCCGGGGAAGGGTGCCGCGTGGAGCTACGCGACTACATAGCGGTCTTGCGCAAGGGATGGGTCTTCATCCTGGTGCTGGCACTGGTCGGGGTCGCGGCCGCGGCCGGCTTCTCCCTGGTGAAGAAGCCGGTCTACGCAGCATCTGCGCAGGTCTTCGTCTCCACGGAGACGTCCGGCAGCGCGAGCGACCTGGCGCAGGGCAACACGTTCACCCAGCAGCGCGTGCTGACGTACTCGAACCTGGTGTCGACGCCCATCGTCCTGTTGCCGGTCATCTCGTCGCTCAAGCTCGACATGAACGCCGACCAGCTCGCGACCATGGTGTCGGCGACGGCGCCGACGAGCACCACCCTCATCTCCATCTCGGTGGAGGGCACCGACCCGGTGCAGGCCGCGAACATCGCGAACGCGACCTCGCAGAGCCTGACCAACGTCGTGCAGGACATCGAGGCCACGGATGCGAGCGGCAAGAGCACGGTCAAGCTCACCCGCGTCAAGCAGGCGGACGTCCCGAGCACCCCGGTCAGTCCGAACGTGCCCGTCAACGTCGCACTCGGTCTGCTCGTCGGGCTGGCACTCGGCATCGGGATCGCCGTGCTGCGCGAGACCCTGGACAACCGTGTCCGGACCGAGCTCGACGTCGAGAAGATCAGCGACAAGCCGGTCATCGGCGGGATCACCTACGACGCCAAGGCCGCCGAGCGTCCGCTCATCGTGCAGGTCGACCCCCGCAGCCCCCGCGCCGAGTCCTTCCGGACGCTCCGCACGAACCTCCAGTTCCTCGACATCGGCACGGGCGCTCGGACCTTCGTCATGACGTCGTCTATGCAGTCCGAAGGCAAGAGCACGACCGTGGCGAACCTCGCGATCGCCCTGGACAGCGCCGGCTTCCGGGTCATCCTGATCGACGCCGATCTGCGCCGCCCCCGCGTCGCCGAGTACATGGACGTCGAGGGCAACGCCGGCCTCACCGACGTGCTCATCGGTCGTGCCGACCTCGAGGACGTCGCACACCCGTGGGGGCGCGGCAAGCTCGTCGTCCTGCCCGCCGGACCGATCCCGCCGAACCCGTCGGAACTCCTCGGCTCGCGCGCGATGCAGGACCTGATCGAGCGCCTCGAGCAGCAGTTCGACTACGTGCTGTTCGACGCGCCGCCGCTGCTCCCGGTGACCGACGCGGCGATCCTGGCGAAGAAGGCATCGGGCGCGATCATCGCGGTCGCCTCGGGCCACACCCACAAGGGGCAACTGGCGGCAGCCATCGCATCGCTCGAGAACGTCGGCGCCCCGATCTCCGGCTTCGTCATCACCAAGATGCCCGTCAAGGGTCCCGGTGCGTACGGGTACGGCCGGTACGGGTACGGGTACGGCTACGGCCAGGACGACGGCGCCACCGCATCGGTGACGCCGCCGAAGCAACCCGGCAAGAAGCTCGGCGTGCTCCGGCGAGCCGGACGCTGAGCGGAGCCGCGACCATGACGACGCGCCGGGGGACCCGAAGCCTCGGCCGCGCACTGCCCCGAACCACACTCATCGTGGTGGCGGCCGTCGTGGTGGTGCTGGTCGCGATCGACGTCGTGCTCGTCTCCCTCGCCCTGGGGCGCACCGCGCCGGAGCAGAACGGACCTGCGGGCCCGATCCCCACGTTCACGAGCACACCCGACACGACCGAGACGCCGCGCGCGAGCGCGTCTACTGACGCAGACTCCGCATCCACCGCTCAGCGGGGGCGGCGTCTGTTGGCAGCCGTGGACGACCGGGAGGCATGGCGTGCGTCCGGCGGGTCGTGCGGCGGCCCCCGGCCGGTGCTGGAACACACCGTGGACGGCGGGTCGACGTGGGTCCCGGTGGGACTCGGGACGGATGTCGGATCGCTCATGGCGATCCGGGCCTCCAGTGCGGAGCTCTCGATCCTGGCGGGCGTCGGTGACGACTGCACCACGACGGCGCGGACCAGCACCGATGCGGGCGTGACGTGGAACGCGGGGACGCCCGGCGCCGCAGGCGCCGGGATCAGCACCGACGGTGTGGTGCTCGCGAGCGGGACGATCCAGGCCCCGTGCGCGGACCCGATCGAGGCGTTCCAGGGGGAGCGGACGTCGGTCGTGATCTGCGACGGCCAGCTCGAGTGGCGGGCCGGGACGGATGCATGGGTGGACGTGCCGATGGGCGGTGTGCGCTCGATCGCGGTCGACGGCGGCGAGTACACCCTGGCCCGCGTGGACGTGGCGTCCTGCTCCGGCGTGCAACTCGTGACCATGCCCGCGGCGGACGTGACCCCCAACACCGCGGTCTCGCCGGTGGGCTGCGCCGACGGTGCGGACTCCGATGGCACCGTCACGATCGACCGTGCCGGACAGGACGTGTGGCTGTGGGACGGCGAGACCGTCCGGGTCTCGTCGGACGGCGGGGCGACGTGGTGACCGTCACAGGGCGGATGGCCCAAGTCGCCGCCAGTTGGGAGAGCTCGTACGCGCGCCGGCTGGTCGTGACCGACACACTCGCACTCATCTGGGTGACGTTCGGCGTCCAGATCGCGTGGTTCGGCCTCGACAGCCGACGGGTCGACGGAAGCATCCCGGACTTGGCGATCGGCTACACCGCCGTGTCGATCTTCATCATCGCTGCGTGGCTCGTCGTGCTCGCGCTCTACGACACTCGGGACCCTCGGTACATCGGTGCCGGGTCGGGTGAGTACCGGCGGATCGTCGACTCCGCGATCCGTCTCTTCGCTTTCATCGCCATCCTGGCGTACGGCTTCAAGGTCGATCTCGCTCGCGGCTACATCTTCATCGCGTTCCCGCTCGGCGTGCTCCTGCTCTTGCTGACGCGCTGGATGTGGCGTCAGTGGCTCGGCGCGCAACGAAGGAACGGACGGTTCTCTGCGCTCGTGCTGCTCGTCGGTTCGGATGAGAGTGTCGAGTACATCAGCCGTGAGCTCGGCAAGCATCCGGAGGAGGGATACCAGGTCATCGGCGCCTGCGTGCCCAACGCCCCCATCGGATCGACTCTTCGCGGTGGTGACATCCCCGTGGTGGGACGCATTCCTGACGCCCTTTCCGCCCTTGCCACGACGGGAGCGGACACGGTCGCCGTGACGAGCTCTGACGAGCTCGGTGCTCGTGCTGTGCGTGAACTGAGCTGGGGGCTCGAGAGTGGCCGTCAGCACCTCGTCGTCGCTCCGAGTCTCACCGACATCAACGGTCCACGCATCCACATGCGTCCGGTCGCCGGTCTGCCCCTCATGCACGTCGAGATGCCGCGGTACGAAGGGGCAACCCACTTCGCGAAACGAGCGTTCGACATCGTGGGCTCGAGCGTGATGATCTTGGTGCTGTCCCCGCTGCTCGTTGCGATCGCCGTCGCCGTTCGGATCAGCAGTGTAGGTCCCGTCCTCTTCCGCCAGCAGCGAATCGGGCTCAACGGGAAGCCCTTCCACATGCTGAAGTTCCGTTCGATGCGGGTCGGAGCGGACGCTGAGCTCGCCGCGTTGCTCTCGGAGCAGGGCCGCGGCGGGGAACCCCTGTTCAAGGTGGAGAACGACCCGCGCGTCACTCCCGTGGGTCGATTCCTCAGGAAGCACTCGCTCGACGAGTTCCCGCAGCTGTTCAACGTACTGACGGGCAGCATGAGCCTGGTGGGGCCACGTCCTCAGCGAGAAGGCGAAGTGGCGCTCTACGACAACGCTGCACGGCGGCGCCTGCTCCTCAAACCGGGTATGAGCGGGCTCTGGCAGGTGAGCGGACGTTCGAGCCTGTCGTGGGAGGACGCCATCCGCCTCGATCTCTTCTACGTGGAGAACTGGTCGGTGACGGGCGACGTCGTGATCCTCTGGAAGACCGTTCGAGCTGTGCTCGCGCCAGGTAAGGAAGCATCATGACCTCGGTGCGGCAAAGGAACACCGTGCTGATCGTCGAGCAGAACCCCACGGGGCATCGTTTGTTCTACGTCCGCGTGCTTGCAGAGGCAGCTCTCGCCGCAGGGGCTCGTGTCGTTGTCCTCCTCGGGCCGGATCCGGCTCCTGACGCCGAACAGGTGCACCTGGCCTCCGTCGTCGATCGGGTCGAGTTGCTCCGGCGGCCGCTGATGAGCCACGACGACGTCGCGCGACTCTCGCGTCAGGTTGAAGCCAGCCGCGTTGTCATCCCGGATGCGGATCGCTTCGCCCTGCGCCTGGCAGTTCGACGTCGGTGGGTGGGCTCAGGGCGGCTGAGCCTGCTCATTATGCGCGAGTCGGCGCAGCCCACGGGGTCCCCACTCGCGGACGGTCTGAAGACACGACTGAGGACCACCGCGTTCCGCCGGGTCGCTCGTTTGCGGAACGTCGATCTTCGTGTTCTGAAGTCTGCTGGGTGGGCCGGCACCGCGCGGTTCCCCGTCGCGGTCGATCCCGTGGTCATCGCGTCGTCTGATCGGTCGGTCGAACAGTTCCGCGCCGAGCATGGGATGGACCGCGAGCGGTACTGGTTCGCGGTACTCGGGGCGATCTCTGCACGGAAGAACCTCGGTCTCATCGTCGATGCGCTCAGGATCGTGCCATCGCCCTGGGGGCTCCTCGTCGCCGGCCAGATCGACGGCGACATCAGCGAGGAGCTCCGAGTCCGGCTCCGTTCGATGGTCTCCGCGGGCTCTGCGGTCGTCGTGGATCGACTTCTGACGGACGATGAACTCGACACCGCCGTCCGGGCTGCCGACTGCCTGGTCCTCGCCCATTCGAACGAAGGGCCGAGCGGACTCCTGGGAAAGGCGGCGGCATCCGGCACACGGGTGGTGGCAGCAGGAGCGGAGAGCCTCAGACGCGATGTGTCGGCGCTGGGAGGGCTCGGCGAATGGGCACAACTCGACGAGGGTGCCCTGGCCGCGTTGCTCCACCGCTCGACTCGTCAGCCGCGACCCCGGGCGGTGCTGCCGGCAACGACATCGGCATTCACCGACGCGCTCCTGTGAACGGCGGTCCGACCAGAGGCGAGCGGCCGATGGCACACCAGGCGGTACTGCTCGCCGGAGCGACCGGGCTGTCCCAAGTGCTCGTTGCAGTGCTCTACCTCTTCGCTGCCAGGGGTGTCGGCCCCGAGGCCTTCGGGTCTGTCGTCTCGGCGATCGCACTGGGCACGGCAGCGGCGGGCTTCATCGACTTCGGCACGAACAACCACTGGACCCGGGAACTGGCGCGTCAGGCCATCGGACGTGATGTCTTCGCCACGCGCCTGTTCTCGAAGATCGCCATCACCATCGCGCTGGCGGTCATCTGGACGGTCGTGCTGGGGATCGCAGCGCCGGCTTCCCATCTCTGGCTCGCTGGCCCCATCGCCGCCGCGCTCGTGGCCAACCAGGCGTACCAGGTGCCGCTCAGGAGCGCTGCACGTGGCGATCTGGTCGCGCTCGTCATCCTTTCCGACCGAGCGTCCGCGGCGGTGTTCTTCCTCGTGCTGCTTGCGCTCCAAGTGCCGTCGACCGTCGCGCTTTGGATCGCGCTCGCTGCGGGTTCGGTACTCGCTTCCGGCATCGCGAGCGTGCTGGCACCGGATCGTCTCACCGGTGTCCGTCTGCGACTGGTGAACCCCTGGGTCGGGGCTCGGTACTTCGGCATCACGGTGGTAGCGACCAGTGCACAGTCTCTGGACCTGACGCTGCTGTCAGCCGTGAGCGGAAGCGCGGCGTCGGGTGTCTACGGAGCGGTCAGCCGATGGACCCAGCCCATGAGCTTGCTGGCTGCCGCCTTCTCGTCCGCGCTCGCGCCCTACGCGGCGAGGAGCCCCGATCTCAGAACCGCCTGGAGCGAACTCCGACGGGCCCTCTGGATGCCGATCGCCGCGATCGGACTCGCCGTCGCGGTCTTCTTCGCGGCACCGCTCGTCGTCGATGTGCTTCTCGGTGAGGACTACGCGGGGTCCGCGGGGGTGCTCCGGCTGCTCGCCCTGGTCGTGATTCCGTCGATCATCTGCCAGCCGCTGGTCGTGATCCTGCAAGCCTTCGGACGCGACCGGTACGTTGCCCTCATCATGGTGATCGCAGCGATCGCGCAACTCGTTCTCGTTCTCGTTCTGGGGCATGCGAGTGGTGCCCTCGGCGCGGGTCAGGCCGCGCTGTTTTCCCAGCTGCTGATCCTCATCGCCCTGATCGCGGGAGTCCTGCACTTCAGGAGCACTGCCTCGAAGGAGGGACGCCCATGACGGGGACCGTGCTCCTCACCGCGACGGTGCGCCCGAACACGACGATGTACCTGGTGCAACACGATCCGGCCGCGAGGCTCGAACAGTATCGGCGCGCGATCTCGAGTTGGGCCACACAGCTCGAAGCCACGTCGTTCGATCTCACCGTGGTGGAGACGAGCGGTGCGACCGCGACGGAGTTGCTGTCAGCAGTCGATCCCCGTCTCCGCTCTCGTATCCGAACGATCCAGTACGACCCATCCGAATCGGATGCGAGTCGCGGGAAGGGCCGTCTCGAGGCTGATGCGATCGCGTGCGGGGTCGCCGCCATCGAGGATTCCGACCCGGACCAGAGCATCTACAAGTCCACGGGTCGACTCGTTCTCCGGAACGCCCGACGACTCGTGCGCCCGATTCCGCTCGACGCCGTCCGGGTCCGGATGACCCTCGACCGCTCCTTCGCGGACACGCGGTTCGTCGGTGCCCACGCGCAGGTTTGGCGGACGATCCTCCTCGCCGACACCGCAGCCGTCGACGAGGAGGCCGGGATCTACCTCGAGCACGTCCTCGCTGGGGCGGTCGCGCGTGCAGCAGCCCTGCAACAGATCCGGATCGAGCGCTTCCCGGAACGGCCGCACTTTGTCGGGCAATCAGGCTCGACGGGCCGCCGGTACCGTCGTGGCCTCACGTCCGCCCTGCCCACGCTTCCGCTTCTCGCGGAGCGGGGACTTGCTCGTCTTGCCTCGAGGAAGCAGACCTGAGACTTCCGGCGTCTGCTCAGCGAGCGCCGCGCCGACGAGCAGGACGGCGAGCCCGACCGTGATCGCGAAACCCTTGTCCTCCAGGGACGCGCCGAAGGGCAGGAGCGCCACGAGGATCGCGACGCACCCGCGGACGGCGGTGTTCGCGAGCGTCCACTCGAACCTGGGTGCACGCCGCAACAGCGGCACGAAGATCAGCACGAGGCACGTGAGCAGGATTACGCAGCCAATGATCCCGAACTTCGCCAGGTAGACGAGAGGACTGTCGACCGAGAAGTCGGTACCGGCGACACCCGTGGTCGGATTGATAAAGGTCTGGCCCTCGCCCCTACCCATCAAGAGGTTCTGCCGCCACAGCATGAGGCAGTACTCGTACGCACGAGAACGAATCGCTCCCGACTGGTCAGAGCCGACGCCGTTCTGGACCGTCTGCCAGATGCTCGCGAACCGCTGAGCCAAGAAGTCCTCGTTCTGGAAGAACTGTGCAGTCAGGGGGACAGCCGCTGCTATCGCCGCGAGGCCGACCACAGCCGCCGTCACGATTCGCCGGACAGGTGCGCGTCGCTTGCTCCGCGCACCCACGATGCCGATGAGGACTGCTGCGAAGACCACTCCGGTTCGAGTCCCGGTCACCAGGACCGCGAACACGAAGGCCACGCCTGCCGCGAACCACGCCCAGTTGATACGTGAACCTGCCAGCGCCATCGCGAAGCTGAGTGACACGGCCAACGTCAGCGCGGTCAGCGACGACAGGAGAGCAGCATCGCCGTCCACGGGCTGCGCGGACACCAGACCACGCGCTGCGATCCAGCGCGCGGCGAAACTGTAGGCCGCGAGCGCACCCACCAGGACCACCAGGATGCGAGACGTGCGGACGCTCGTGGTGCCGATCGCGTCGAGGGCGATGATCACCGCGCAACCCACCAAGATGTACGTCGCCCCGTCTCGGAGCCAGTTCGACAAGGAGGCACCTTGAACTGCGACTGAGTAGGGGAGGACGATCAGGACCTGCCACAGGATGATCCCGATCCCGCCCATGTAGGCGGGGAACAGCGACCGCAACGCTGGCGACTCCGACAGCCCCCTCAGCTTCGTCAAACTGACCAGCACCGATACGCCGACCACCGCGAAGTAGAACAACTTCGGAGCGCTGAGGCCGCTCGAGGTCTGGAAGACGAGGAATGCGCCGAACACGAAGAATGCAGCGCGTGCCCAGGAGTAGCGGATGACCAGAACGAGTGCGAGCACAGCGGGTATGACCAACGCTGCGCGGGGGTCGGCGGACGCTCCGATCGCAAGCGCACACGTGGCCATCACTGCGAGAACAGCCAGCGCGCCTGTGCGTGTCCCCGATCGCATGTCCGAACTCTAGCCGGTTCGGCGAGCTCGACGACCTAATCTTGAGGCCATGAGGCGACTCGTTCTTCTGCTGTTCGGGGATTTCCGAATCTCGTGGCTCCGCACGCTCCTCCAGCTGGTCCGCGGGCATCGAATCCTCATCGGGCGGCGCTTTTGTCTGAAGGGG
The DNA here is from genome assembly GCF_015350935.1 of Curtobacterium sp. VKM Ac-2887. Lineage (NCBI taxonomy): Bacteria > Bacillati > Actinomycetota > Actinomycetes > Micrococcales > Microbacteriaceae > Curtobacterium > Curtobacterium sp. VKM Ac-2887. Next base: position 401,751 of record NZ_JADKSB010000001.1, read on the forward strand.
ACGCCGGAGCTCGTCGATGAACGATCTCGTTTGACGCTCGGAACGCGCCCGTACGGTTTCGCGACCGGTCGAGATGACGGCATCCTCCGGGTGCGCGGCAGGCTGCGGATCCACGGGAGGGTCGCGATCGGAGTCGGATCGAGGATCGAAGTGGAGCCGGGAGCGCTCATGGACGTGGGAGAGGACAGCTACTTCTCCCCGAACGTGCGCATCATCGTGAGTTCCGGGCTCACCATCGGGCGTGGATGCGCGATCGGCTGGGACGTCCAGATTCTGGACGACGACCAGCACGTCTTCCGGAGTGGAGATCGGCAACGACCTCGGTCTGCTCCGATCGCCCTCGGGGATCACGTGTGGGTCGGGAGCAAGGCAATGATCTTCAAGGGTGTCGAGATCGCCGACGGGTGCGTCGTCGCGAGCGGCGCCGTCGTGACGAGGAGCGTTGACGAACCGAACAGCCTCATTGCGGGAAACCCTGCTTCTGTCGTCCGCCGAGGGATCGCCTGGGACTGATCGGGGTCTGGCCTCAACGCTGGTCGAGTGCGCCGAGGAAGATCGAAGCGAACGCGGCCGGCGTGTGCTGGAGGATCTCCGGGGTACTGATGTGACCGCGCCAGTTCGACTTCGATGCGACGAGCGCCTCCGCGAGGGAGTCCAAGTCGGGAGCGCATGTGTACACGCCCTGCATGTGCTTCGTCGAGGCGGCGACGCCGCTGCTCGCGGTGACCACCGCGTGGAGACCGGCCGCCAGTCCCTCGTTGACGACGAGCCCCCACACCTCTTCGGAAGACGGGAGGACCAGGGTGTCGCTCGCGATCACCTCGTCGATTGCCTCGTCGTTCTCCGTCGTTCCCGTGAGCGTGACGTGCTCACTGAGGCCCATGGACCGGACACGCTCTTCCAACATGCCTCGCTCGGGGCCATCGCCGACGAAGACGAGGACGTCCTCCGGCCCCCGGACCTTCGCGAACGCTTGCAAGAGGAGAGCGGGTTGTTTCCGACTGACCAACTGTCCGACGAAGATGAATCGATGTCCGCGCGCGTGCTGATCGCTGGCCCGAACGGAACGCGCTCGATCTGCGATGTGCTGGACATCGACGGCGTTGAAACCGCGATGGATGCGTTCGGCGGCGACACCGAAACTCTTGAGAGCGTCCTCTGCATCCACACCTGGGACAACGACCGCGTCGAGAGAGCGCATGAACAGGCTCCGCGCACGTGCGATCATTCCGGAGCGGTGGCGGTTCGTCTTGAGAGTGGATTCGTAGAAGCCGACGGTTCGGATCCGACGGAGTTTCGCGACGAACAGGAGTTGCCAGTACGCGGGGGACTCCCACCCTCCGAGCAGGACCGCGTTCGGCTTTTGCGTGAGGGCGAATCGAGGGTCGAGGAGCGTGTACAGGCTCGTTTCGCCCCTGCGCAGCTTGAGCGTGCGGAGTGTCCGGTGTCGAAGCCCCCGGAGTCCGCGCTCAGACCAGTCGGCGGGGCGACGCCCCTCGCGGACACGCTGCCGGTCGCTTTCGAGGAGGAACACCGTGAGGTCAGCCCGGCTCGCGAGGTGTTCCCAGACCGGAACGCGGTAGGGAGCCGCGATGTTCGTGAACCAGTGCAGAACCGGCACCTGTGCCCGGCTGCGCGCCATGGCGTCAGGCTCCGGCATCGTAGATGTCCTGCAGACTTTCGACCACCTGGGTCATCGAGAACCGCTCCTGCGCGAATTGTCTCGCCCGTGCCCCGGTCTCGGCTGTCGTCTGTGGTGAGTGCAACGCGTCCTCGAGTCGGATTCGCAACTCATCGACGGATCCGAAGGTCCACCCCGCCCGCGCCGCCGAGATGAGCGGGGCGAGCGCGGAGGTGTGGTGCACGATCGGCGGTGTTCCAGTGGACATCGCCTCCAGGATGGTCATGCCGAAGGGCTCGTCGGCGGCCGGCTGAACGAACACCTCAGCCGACTTCATGTGGTCGACGACCTCGTCTGGAGGGACTGATCCGACGAGCGCGACGCGCTCGCCTCCAGGGAATCCGCTCAGTGCGCTGCGGACGTTGGAGAGGTCGCCTTCGTCGGGGCCAGCAATCCGGAAGGTTTCGTCCGGGTAGCGGCTTGCCAGCTCCGCCGCCGCAGCAGCGAACACGGTCGCTCCCTTTCGCGGGTGAAGCCGGCCGAGGAACAGCGCACCCTGCCGGAGTCGTGGTTCGGCATCGTCATGCACCGGGATGCCGTTCTCGAACAGCACTGACGGCGTCGCCCCGGCTGACAACCGAGCGACCTCACCGCTCTCCTCGGGGGTGAGCACCAAGGCCGTCCGGGCGGCCGAGACCACGCGGGCGGTCATCAACGAATCGACGACGTGCGCCGACCGCTTCGATGACGCATCGATCATCCCGTGGGTGTGGATGACGTAGGGGAGCGAGCGCCGGCGCAGGGCCATGGCGATCGGCAGCGTGACGAGGTCACGCGCGAGGTGGACGTGGAAGATCTCCTTGCCGGTGAGTCCGCGGAGGACCTTCCGTCGGAGACCGGGCGCCACCGTGGTCGCGAAACCCACCCCCGGGACGAGGCGGCGAGAGCGTGCGAGCTGGAGTGGCACGCCCTGCCACTCCGTCGGCAGTGTCTCGTAGCCGTCTGCTCCCGCGAACACCGATGAGTCGATTCCACGGCGCCGTTGTTCAGCTGCGATGTCGAGCGCGACCTTCGTGGGGCCACCGAAGCGGCCGTCGGGGGAAACGAGCGTGACCACGTGTCGAATGACGTGCTCAGCCATGCCGGGTGCCCGTCACGACCGCCGGGTTCCCGACCGCGATCGAGTTCTCGGGGATCGTGCCACGAACCACCGAGAGCGGCTGCACGAGTGCTGACCGACCGATGTGGGCGCCACCGAGGACCACGCAGCGAGCCGTGACCCAGGCCCCGTCCTCGATGACGACCGGTCGAGTGATCAGCCCCATGTCTCGCCGGTGCGCGTGACTCCCGGTGGTCACGAACGTGTCCTGCGAGACGACGACGTCGTGGCCGATGATCACGTGGTCCTGGTTGTGGATCCAGACGCCCTCGCCTATCCAGCTATCGTTGCCGATGCGGAGCTTCCAAGGAAAGCGAACCCGAGTGCGGGGGCGGAAGATCACGCCGTCGCCGATGTCCGCCCCGAAGCGGCGCAGCACGGTGACTCGGAGCCGCGAGCTGATCTGGAGGGGATTCGTCACGAAGAGCAGTTCCGCGATGCCCCAGAGGTACACGATCGGTGTCGGCCGTCCCCAGGACGTGCGCTCGCCGGGTGCGGCTCGCAGGCTGATGATCCGGGGCCGCCGCGATGGCTCTTTGTCGAGGTTCACAGTTCAACGTCCCGTACTCGGTCGAGGATGTCCCCGGCTGTTACTGTCCTCGGGTGTCTTCCCGAGTCTCTGTCGTGATCTTCGCACAGAACTACGCACCGGAACCGAGCGGCAACGCGCCGTACGTCACCTCACTGGCTGAGGGGCTGCAGGCGAGCGGGGAATTCGACGTGACGGTCATCACAGCGCATCCGTACTACCCGGATTGGAAGATACGAGCGGGGTACGGTCAGTGGCGGCGTGACGAGACGCTGCACGGTGTCCGCATCCGCCGGAAACTGCACTACGTCCCCCAACGCCCCAACGCGCTCAGCCGCCTCGTGTCGGAACTCTCCTTCGGCGCCCGTTCCGCTCTTTCATCCTGGGGGCGGCCCGATGTGGTCGTCCTCGTGTCGCCGAGCATGTTCGCGAGTGCGGTGACGATGCTCCGTTTGAAGCTGTTGCACCCGCGCACGCCGGTCTTGGCGTGGGTGCAAGACCTCTACAGCCTCGGGATCCGCGAGACCGGAGGCCGGGCGGAGGTCGCGAAGGTGGTCACGGCGGTCGAATCGTGGTTGTTCCGGAGCGTCGGCACCGTGACCGTCATCCACGAGCGATTCCGGAACACGGTCACTTCGCTGCTCGGAGTCGAGGCCGACCGTGTGCGGGTCATCCGGAACTGGACTCACATCAGCCCGGTCGACAGAAGTCGCCGTTCCGCGGCGCGGTCGAAGCTGGGCTGGGTCGATTCCGAGATCATCGCACTGCACACCGGCAACATGGGTGTCAAGCAGGGTCTCGAGAATGTGGTTCGTGCGGCTGCGCTCGCAGAACAGCGCGGTGTCCGGGTCCGGTTCGTGTTCATCGGCGGAGGCAATCAGCGAGATCGTCTTGTCGCCATGGCCGACGGTCTGACCCAGGTCGATTTCATCGGCTCTCTGCCGGATGACGAGTACGCGCTCGCTCTGGTTGCAGCAGACGTCCTGCTGGTCAACGAGCTCCCCGGCGTGTCCGGGATGGCGGTGCCGAGCAAACTGACTTCGTACTTCGCAGCGGGACGACCGGTGGTCGCTGCGACGGACGCTGGGGGCGTGACCGAAGAGGAGGTCACGGCTTCGAGGGCCGGGGTGTGCGTCCGAGCTGGCGACGAACGAGCGCTGTTGGACGCGGTCACCAAGGTCGGTGCTGATGCCGAGCGCTCGTCTCAGATGGGGCTCGAGGGAGTTCGTTACCACGAACGACTTCTCTCTCCTGGCTCGGCCATCGACGCGTTCGAGCAGGCCCTTCAGGACGCGCGCCGGTCCGGCACGTCGAAGCGGAAACGCCGCGCAGGTGGTCGAAGCTGACGCCTGACTCTAGGAGCCCGATGTCATCACCGGGTACCGATCTTCCGTGCCGGACACCCCGCCCAGATCTCACCGGACGGAACGCTCTTCGTGACGACGGCGTTCGCTCCGACGACCGCACCTCTGCCGACGGTGAGGAAGCCACGTGCACAGACGATCTTCGCTCCGGCACAGATGATGACATCGTCTTCGATGATGAAGCCTTCGAGTGGTGACTCAAGTTCTGGTACCCATACGTCGCCGCGTCCGATGGTCACACCGTGGTAGATCGTCACGTTATTCCCGATCACGGTGCGCGGATGCAGGACGACCCCGAAGCCTCGGTGCATGACCTGCAACCCAGATCCGATCTCGACGTGCGCCGGTATCTCGATTCCGTAGAGGGACAGGAGTTCCCGCGCCGCGCGCCAGAATGGTCCACGGCGAGCCCTGATCAAGCGGTCTAGATGCGACATCGTCTTCTCCGTCGGCACGAAAGGTCGATTGGGGGACCGTAATCGAAAGGCAACGTCGTGCGGGGTCTCATGCCGTCGAAGCTGAGGGGGAACGTCGGAGGAGTTGTTCGATGGACTGTTGCATTCGGTCGACCATGTCTTCGAGCTTGTACTCGCCGATCCGAGACTCTGCGGCGCGAGCCAGCCGACCGGCTTCGTCTGGTCGGGCCACCAGCTCGTCGAGTGCGGCGGCCAGTGCTTCGGGCGAATCGTTCGTGACGATCGAATCGACTCCCGGTCGGAGGTACTCGAACTCAGGAGCGTGAAACGCGAATCCAGCCGTGACGATTGGGAGCCCGAGAGCAAAGCTCTCCGGGGAGATCAGTCCGACTCTGCCCGGATTGAATATACCCACGCAGAGTCGGGCCATGAGAGCCTTCTCGCGTTCGCCGGCATAGCCGATGGAGTGCGCTTGCTCCCGTTCGACCGCCGGATCCAGAAGATGCTCGAGGTGTCCTCGCCCGGCAACCACGAATCGTGCCGGTGACCTCCTGTCCCACAGGACGTCGAGTGTCGAGGCAACGAGATCCACTCGTTTGCTCGCGTCGAGACCACCGACGACCGCGAAGTACGGTCCGTCACCGATACCGATCTCTGCACGAGCGTCCTCCTCTGACTGTTCGCGCGCGGCGAGAACAGCCCTGCGTAGCGCGACCGTGTCAGAGGTGTTGCCGAGGACCGAGACCTTGGCTGGATCCGCGCCGAACGCGACTGCGATTTCGCCTCCGCTCGGCGTGTAGGCGAGGACCGCATCCGCCCTGCGGACCTGCCAGGCCCGCAGGGTCCTCGATGCGAAGGAATCTCGATTGACGTAGGAGCCGACGTGCCCCCACACCGCCGTCGGGGTAGAGCCGAGTAATGCTCGATAGGAGTAGATGGCACCGGCCGCGAGTTCGACGACGACCGCGTCCGCCGTCGCCCATGCGGACGGCGCGGGGGCCGTGCGTATCGTCGCCGGACCCAGCTTCAGCGACTTCGTCTTGAAGATACGTTGCCGAACGTCGGAGAGCTCGACGCTGTCCTGGCGCTCGCGTTGTTCGAAGTCCGGCTCTCCCGACACGATCACCAGTTCGTGGCCGTTGGAACGGAGTCGCCGGCCGAGTTCGGAGAAGAGCGCCGATCGATAGGCCGGGACGTACGGCTGCACGATCACGATCTGGGCCACGTCGCCACACTTCTCATCGGTCTGACCCCTTGAGACCTTCTGGGGAGGTGAGGGGGATCGTAGCGCTCGCATATCCGCACGTGGGCGATTCCGGAGGATTGTCCAACACGCGCATTGGAGCACGGCAACGTCGCGCGCTTCGCACCGAGCCGATGTCGTGTCACGTTGAGGGCGTCCGTATGCTCAGGAGCTGGAGGGGCCGCGGATGACGGACGGGCTCCATAGTGAGAACTGGGGAATCGTTTGACGAAGCGGGCGCTCATCACCGGCATCACCGGACAGGACGGCTCGTACCTGGCCGAGTTGCTGCTCCGCAAGGGGTACGAGGTCCACGGCCTGATCCGTCGCGCCTCGACGTTCAACACCTCGCGGATCGACCACCTGTACGTCGACCCGCACGAGTCGGGCGCGAAACTGTTCCTGCACTACGGGGACCTCGGCGACGGTGCACGACTCGTCAGCCTCCTCAGCGAACTGAAGCCGGACGAGGTCTACAACCTCGCGGCGCAATCACACGTGCGGGTGTCGTTCGACGAGCCGGAGCACACTGGTGACGTGACGGGTGTGGGCACGATGCGCATGCTCGAAGCGGTCCGGGTCTCCGGCATCCACACGCGCTTCTACCAGGCGTCCTCCTCCGAGATGTTCGGGGCGACCCCGCCGCCGCAGAACGAGGAGACGCCGTTCTGGCCGCGTTCTCCGTACGGTGCAGCGAAGGTCTACAGCTACTGGGTGACCCGGAACTACCGCGAGGCGTACGGCATGTTCGCGGTGAACGGCATCCTGTTCAACCACGAGTCGCCGCGACGTGGTGAGACGTTCGTCACCCGGAAGATCACCCGTGCAGTCGCGCGGATCAAGGCCGGCCTCGAGGACCACGTGTACCTCGGCAACCTCGACTCCGTCCGCGACTGGGGGTACGCCGCCGAGTACGTCGAGGGCATGTGGCGGATGCTGCAGGTCGACGAGCCGGACGACTTCGTCCTGGCGACCGGCGGTGACTTCACGGTCAAGGACTTCCTGACGACCGCGTTCTCCCACGCAGGCCTGAACTGGGAAGACCACGTGCGCTTCGACGAGCGGTACCTGCGACCGAGCGAGGTGGATGCGCTGGTCGGTGACGCGTCGAAGGCCAAGGAGAAGCTCGGCTGGGAGGCGACGGTCGACACCGCCGAACTGGCGAGGATCATGGTGAACGCGGACACCGCCGCCCTCGAGCACGAGGGCAGCCCGTGGATCGACACCGTCCGACTCGAGAGCTGGGGATCCTGATGACCACGACCGACTTCACTCCCGGTCCGATCGACCGAGCGGACCGCGTCTACGTCGCGGGACACCGGGGTTTGGTGGGCTCGGCGGTCTGGCGCAAGCTCGAGTCGGAGGGCTTCACCGACCTGGTCGGGCGAAGCTCCTCCGAGCTGGACCTGAAGGACCGCGGCGCCGTGTTCGCCTTCTTCGCCGAGCAGCAGCCGAAGCACGTCGTGCTGGCGGCAGCCAAGGTCGGCGGGATCATGGCGAACAACACCTACCCGCACGACTTCCTGAGCGAGAACCTCCAGATCCAGGTCAACGTGATGGACGCGGCTGTCGAGCACGGAGTCGAGCGGCTCGTCTTCCTCGGGTCGTCCTGCATCTACCCGAAGATGGCGGAGCAGCCGATCCGCGAGGAAGCGCTCCTCACCGGGCACCTCGAGCCCACCAACGACGCGTACGCGATCGCCAAGATCGCTGGCATCCTGCAGGTGCAGGCCGTTCGCCGCCAGTTCGGCCGATCGTGGATCTCGGCGATGCCGACGAACCTCTACGGCCCCGGTGACAACTTCTCGCCCACCGGTTCGCACGTCCTGCCGGCCCTCATCCGCCGGTACGACGAAGCGGCGCGAACGGGTGCGGCGCGCGTCGAGAACTGGGGGACGGGCTCGCCCCGTCGGGAGTTCCTGCACGTCGACGACATGGCGGCGGCGGTCTTCCACCTGATGGAGCACTACAACGGTCCGGACCAGGTCAACGTCGGGACCGGGTCCGACGTCACCATCAAGGAGATCGCCGAGACGATCGGCAGGATCGTCGGCTTCGAAGGCGAGACGGTCTGGGACACCACCAAGCCGGACGGCACGCCGCAGAAGCTGCTCGACGTGTCGAAGCTCGCCGACGCCGGCTGGACGGCGCAGATCGGGCTCGAGGCAGGCCTCCGCAGCACCATCGACTGGTACCGCGAACACGTGGACACCGTGCGTCAGTGATGTGGGCTGGACACGGGGGACCGTAGGATCGCCTCATGTCCGACCTGCCCGAGTCGCGACGCACTGCAGCACACCGGGGATCCAGGGCCCGGATCGTCTTGTGGGTCGTCCTCGCCCTCGTCCTGCTGCTCATCCTCACCGTCGCCTGGGTGGGAGTACGTGGTGCGCTCGCGAAGGCACACCTCGAACGAGCGGTCGGTGACGTCGACACACTGCGCTCCCAACTCACCGGCGGTGACACCGCCGCCGCGCAGGAGACCGCGGAGCACCTGGAGCGCGAAGCGGGGGCAGCTCGTTCGTTGACGGGTGATCCGATCTGGGGGGCTGCGCAGAACGTCCCGTTCTTCGGGGCCAACCTGCGTGCAGTCCGCCAGGTCTCCGTCGTCGTGGACGATGTCGCCCGGAACGCGGTGAGCCCGGTCGCTGACGTCATCGGCGGTCTCGGAACCAACTCGTTCGCGCCGAAGAACGGCAAGGTCGACCTACAGCCCATCGTGGACGCGCAGCCGGCCGTCGCGAAGGCGACGACGACCCTGGCGCGGGCGGACCGCGATGCGGACGCGATCGACACGAGTGACACGTTGTCCCCGGTGACGACCGCGGTTGCCGAGCTGCGGAACGCGTTGTCGTCCGCCTCTGCGCAGGTGACCACCGCGAACCGGGTCGTGCAGCTCGCGCCGGCGATGCTGGGCAACGACGGTGAACGGAACTACCTGCTGTTGTTCCAGAACAACGCCGAGTTGCGCGCGGGCGGCGGGATCCCGGGAGTCGTGGCGCTCCTCCAGACGGATGACGGCGCCGTTCACCTGCAGAACCAGACGTCCGGGGGCTCGTTCGGTCCGTACGCGCAGCCGATCCTGCCGCTGACCCCGGACACGACTGGTCTGTACGGCAGCATCACCGGGAAGTACATGCAGGACGTCACCCTGACCCCGCGTTTCGACGTCTCGGCGAAGCTCGCTCGGGCCATGTGGAAGCAGAAGTTCGGCGAACAGGTCGACGGCGTGCTGGCGATGGACCCGGTGACGCTGGGCTACATCCTCAAAGCCACCGGACCGGTGAAGCTGCCAACCGGGGACACGCTGACGTCGGACAACGCGGTCAAGCTCCTACTGAGCGACGTGTACGCGAGGTACCCGGATCCGGTCCTGCAGGACGCCTTCTTCGCCTCCGCCGCCAGCGCCGTGTTCGACAAGGTCGCGAGTGGTGACTTCGACCCCCAGCAGTTCGTCTCCGCCCTGACCCGGAGCACCGGTGAGGACCGACTGCGCCTGTGGAGCGCGGACCGGGCCGAGCAGCGCCGCATCAGCGGTACCGCTGTGGCTGGCGAACTCCCGACCGAGTCGGCGTCGTCACGAGAGTTCGCGGTGTACCTGAACGACGGCACCGGCTCGAAGATGGACTACTACCTCGAGAAGACCGTGTCAGTCGGCAGTTCGGTGTGCCGGAAGGACGGTCGTCCCACGTCGGTCGTCGAGGTCACCATCAAGAACACTGCACCCGCCGACGCGGCGACGAGCTTGCCCGAGTACGTCACGGGTGGTGGCGACTTCGGTGTGGAGCCGGGCAAGATCAAGACCCTGATCGCGACCTACGCGCCAGAGGGCGCGATCTTCCTCGGCGCGACGAAGGACGGCAAGACGACCGCGGTGCAGACGGCGACCGACGGCGGACACCCCGTGGCGCAGTTGCAGACACTGCTCGCACCGGGCCAGAGCCTGACCTACCGCGTAGCGTTCCTCGGCGCGAGCAAATACGCGAAGGCCCCCGTGCAGGCGAGTTCCACCCCCGGAGTCCGCCAGTCCGAGACCAAGCCGATTGCGTTCGAGTGCGAGCAGCCCCTCGCCGCCGGGTGAGCCGACCATCCCGTTAACGCGGATGGGACGCCCCCACTCCGGGGGTGAACGGTTTCGGCTGTCCGACGCCACAGGTAGCGGATGTGGCGGTCAGGCTCCCGGAGGGACGGGATGGATGTCCGTCTGATCTGGGATTTCCTCATCGGATCCAGCCCGATGGCACCTTGACGGCGACTCGGTTGCCCGCTCGTCCGGGGTGAACACATGACGACCGGTGACCGAAATCCACGCCTTCTGGTACCGAGCTGTGAAACTCCGGTAGATTGAGACAACTTCGCCATCACAACCGCCAGTTTCTTGGCCGGGGACAACCACGGGCGGATCAGCGGGCTCTGGGTGTCAGGGTCTGGATCTTCAGATCTTTAGGGGAACCACATGAAGAAGCTCATCGCTGCGGTGGTGCTGGCTGGGGCCGCACTGCTCGCCACGCCGACCGTCGCCAATGCCGCCGGTTACACGCCTGACTCCGACGTCTCCGTCTCCGGCACCGCCGTTGCCGGTGGTACCGCCTCCGTGAACTTCACCGAGGGTGCGTTCCAGGACAACGAGACCGTCAACGTCCAGGTCACCGGTGCCGGTGCGGTCACGCTCGGCGCGCTGCCGACCACGACCGTCTCGAAGACCTACACCGCTGCCTCCGACGGTTCACTCGCCGTCAAGGTCACCTTCCCGAAGGGCGCTTCGGGTACCTACAACCTGACCGCCACCGGCGCGACCTCGGGCGTCGTCGGCTTCGCCGCCTTCACCGTCGCCCCGGCTGACGCTGCTGCTGCTGTCCCCGCTGCGGGTGCCGGCACCGGCACCGACGGCACCCTCGCCTTCACCGGTTCGACCGTCTCCGCTCTGGCCCTCTGGGTCGCGGGTGGCGCCGTCGTCCTCGGTGGTGGCCTCCTGCTGGTCCGCGGCTCGGTCCGTCGTCAGCGCGAGTCCGTCTGAGTCTCGAGCCACTGCACGAAGCCCCCGGAGCGAATCGCTCCGGGGGCTTCGTCGTGTCCGCGTGTCATCGACGCCGTCGGTGCGCGGCCCACGACAGCACCAGGACGCCCAGGACGGCTCCGAGGACCGCTCCCAGGCCGTTCGCCAGGACGTCGGCCACTGATGCGGTGCGAGCGGGCAAGAAGAGCGCCTGCACGGTCTCGATGCCGACACTGACGACCAGTCCCGCGGCCGCGGCGGCCCACCACCACCGAGCGCCCGCGAGCAGGACCACGAGCAGACCCAGCGGGACGAAGAAGACCACGTTCGACAGCGACTCGATCGTGCCGTAGCCGAACCAGTCGGGGGCCCCGTGCCGATGGGCGATCGCGATCACCCGGTCGAGCGTCGGACCGGCTGCCGCGTCGACGGGCGAACCCCAGAACCCGACGAGCACCACCGCGACGCCGTAGGCGGCGGCGAGCCACGTCGCGACCCGACGGCTGCGTCCGGTAGCCGGGGCGTGCCCTGGATCGCGGGGGCTGTCGGAGGTCACCCGACCGACGGTAGCGAGCCGCGCCTCCAGACCGGCTCCGCAACCATCCGTACCCCGTGCGCCGCCGATCCGGAAAACGAGTACCCCGATCGCTGGCGTGTACCCCGGAAAGACGTCACACCGCCCCGGAAACCCGGGGGACACCGATGGGCCGCATTGACAGAACCCGTGAATCAACGGGCATCGCTGGCGGTTCGGGCCGTGGTTCTCGTAGCGTTCTGGTGTCAGCAGATGTACCCCGGATCGTGAAGGAGAGCGACATGAGCATCACCGTCAACAACGCGACGCAGGCCGAGGTCACCCTCGACACCGACACGGTCGACACCATCGCGATCCTCGAAGCCGACGCGGCGACCTCGACCCGTCCGACCCGCGCGAAGGTCACCTGGGTGCAGGAAGACCAGGGTGAGTGGATCGCCGGCTACGGCGGGTACTTCGGCGGCAGCGTCGACAAGCGCGACGGCCGCTTCGTCGCCTCGGACACCTTCGGCCTGGTCGTCGGTGAGTTCGCATCGCTGGAAGAAGCGCAGACCAAGCTCGAGGACCAGCTCCACGTCATGCTCCCGTCGGTCATCCGACCGGTCGAGTAGGCGTCTCACTGGCGCCACGGCGCCAGCGGCGCCACCGCGCCACGGGCACCGTCGGCGCCCGTCCCACCACGCACCATCGGCGTCCGCGACGCCCGCAGCACCAGCACGCAGCACGCAGCACGCAGCACAGCCCGAAGGAGCACCACCATGAGCATGACCGCCGATCACCACCAGCAGACCGAAGTGACGCTGGACACCCGGACGATCGAGGTCATCGCCGAGATCGAGGCGCAGGTCGTCGCCGACACTGCGCCTGCTCGCGTCCGCATCAGCTGGGCGCAGCCCGACACCGGGCTCTGGGTCGCCAACTACGGCGGGTACTACGGCGGCACCGTCGACCGGCAGGGCACGCACTTCTTCGTCGCCGACACGTTCGGTGAGTACGTGGGGGACTTCCGCTCCCTCGACGAGGCGAAGGGGCGTCTGGCCGAGCGGCTGCACGTGCTGCTGCCGGACGTGATCCGGCAGGCTGTCTGACGCGCTGAGCCCCGCGAACCCCGAAACCCCACCGGATCCGGTGGGGTTTTCGTGTGCCCCGAGCGGGTGACGCGGGTCTGAGGTGCGGTCACCCCCACAACGAGTGGTCCCCCCTATTGGGGACCCGTCCTGTCCCCATTTCGCTGTCGAGACCTGCCAGTATCAACCCGGCGCCACCGCCCGTCCTCCCTGAACCGACGGCCGTGGATCAGGTGCCCGCATCGTCTCGACCCGAAAGTGATCATGCTGCCTGCTTCCCAGGGCACCGCTGTGCCTCGACGCCGCTTCGGCGTCCGAACCGTCGCCATGTTCGGCGCCGCGCTGCTCGTCGGCGCCGGTCTCTCGACGACCACGGCGGTCATCGCGGCGGAGCCGGCCTCGGCCGTCGATGCGACCCAGAACGGTGCACTCGTCTGCTACCCGCAGAACACGCTGTACGCGATCGACCGGTCCGGCAAAGTCGTGGCCGTCGACATCAGCGAAGGCGACGCCAAGGGCACGACGAAGGACCTCGTCACCCTCGGCGCCGAGGCGAACAACGGTCTCGGTATCTCGCGCGAGGGTGTTTCGATGTTCGCCGCGGCGAACGGCGGGACCGCGACCCTTCGTCAGTACGACCCGAAGACGGGCGTCGCCAGCGACCCGGTCGCGACCGACACGACACGGTCCGTGATCCGTGGTGCCGTGAACCCGGCGACGGGCATCTACTACTACGGCGACGGCACCGGTTGGCTCGGGGCGTATCGCCCCGCGACCGACACGACGCCGGCGAAGTACCTCGGTCAGGTCGGGCAGATCAACGGCCTCGCCACGCGGAACGCTGCCGACACAGCGAACGCGAACGGCGACTTCGCATTCAGCTCCCGCGGACTGTTCTTCGTCGTCGCGGCGAACCACGTGTACCGCGTGAACACGAACGAGGTCCCGACGACACCGGGCACCACAGCGATGTCGACGACCGAGATCGCAACCCTGCCGTCCACCACGAACAGCCCGGGCATCGCGTTCTCGTCCGACGGGTACCTGTACGTGTCGAACACCGTGACGGCGAACAACGTCTCCACGACCACGATCTACCAGCTCGACCCCACCTCGGGTGCGCAGGTCCGCAGCTTCCCGATCGTCGGCAACTACGCCGCCAGCGACCTGGCCAGCTGCAACTACGCCGACACCGTCACCGGTGAGGCGAGCGTCGACAAGCGCTGGAACAGCAGTGACCAGTTCAAGCTGTCGATCACCGGCGGCGGCATCACCCCGAACGACGGGACGACCGGTACCACCAGCGGCAGCGCCACGGGCGTCCAGGCACAGAAGGCGGGCGCGGTCCTGACCACGCCGAACAAGGACTACACGGTCACGCAGACCGCCAACGGCACCACCGACCCGGCAAACTACGACACGACGTGGAAGGCCGTCGACCGGGGCACCAACGCGGTCATCGCTGACGGCACCGGGAACACCGGCACCTTCACGTTCCCCGCAGCCACGACCGCCGACGGCACCGACGTCATGGTGACCTTCACCAACACGCTCAAGGCCGTCCACGTCACCACGACCTCGGACACCGGCAACACGCCGAACGGCACCACGCTGACCGTGCCGGCGAAGGGCGTCCTGGCGAACGACAGCGGCACCGGCCTGTCCGTCGTGTCGAACACCACGCCCGCCCACGGCACCGCGACCGTGAACCCCGACGGCTCGTACACGTACACCCCGGCCGACGGCTTCTCGGGCACGGACACCTTCCAGTACACGGCGAAGGACTCCTCCGGCCAGACGTCGACCAGCACCGTGACGATCACCGTCGCCCCGGCGGGCACCGACGACGCGTTCAGCGTGCACGCTGGCCAGACCGCCACCGCGGACGCGAAGACGGGTCTGCTCGCGAACGACCACGGCACCGGCCTGACGGTCACGGGCAACACGAAGCCCGCCCACGGTGACCTCACCGTCGAGCAGGACGGTTCGTACTCGTACACCCCGATCGCCGGTTACTCCGGCCCGGACTCCTTCACCTACACGGCGAAGGACGGCGACGGCGCGGCGATCAGCGGCACGGTCACCATCACGGTGCTGCCGACCGCGGGCGCCGACACCGTCACCGCGACGGCCGGAGCCGCCACGTCCGGCACCGCCCCCGGCCTGCTCGCCAACGACCTCGGCTCGGACCTGACGGTCACCGGCAGCACCAAGCCGTCGCATGGTGACATCGTCGTCGCGAAGGACGGCAGCTACACGTACACCCCGGCCACCGGCTACTCCGGCCCCGACTCCTTCACGTACACCGTCACCGACGGCACCGGGGGGACCGACACCGTGACCGTGACCGTGAACGTCGCCCCGCTGGCGAAGGACGACACCGTCCGCGTCGCCGCCGGCACCACGTACACCGCCGACACCCGCGCCACCGGCGTCCTGGGCAACGACCTCGGCACCGGCCTGACGATCTCGTCGAACACGAAGCCCGCGCACGGCGAGCTCACCCTCGACAAGGCGACCGGTGCGATCACCTACACGCCGGCCGACGGCTTCTCGGGCACGGACTCGTTCCGGTACACCGCGACGGACACCGCCGGTGCGCCGACGACCGCCACGGTGACCATCACGGTCAACCCGACGATCGCGAACGACACCACGACGACGAGCGCCGGCACCCCGGTGAACGTCGACGTGCAGCACAACGACCGCGGCACGGACCTGGTCACCACGATCGTCACCGGTCCGGCGAACGGCACCGCCGTGGTCGCCGAGGACGGCACCGTCGAGTACACGCCGACGGGTGACTTCTCCGGCACCGACTCGTTCACCTACACCGTGACCGACGGCTCGAAGGTCACCACCGTCCCGGCGACGGTCACCGTCACCGTCCAGCCGGTCGCGAACGGCGACACGGTGGCGACGAAGTCCGGCGAGACGCTGACCATCGCCCCGGAGACGCTCACCGGCAACGACAAGGGAACGAAGCTGACCGTCACCGACGCGGCCGCCGTGCCGGACGCCGACGGCACGACGCACGGCGACGTCGCGATCGACCCGACCACCGGCGTGATCACGTACACGCCGAAGCCCGGCTTCTCGGGCACCGACACCGTCACCTACACGGTGCGGGACGACTCCGGCCAGACCACGACCGGCACGATCACCGTCGTCGTCGGCCCGATGGCCACCCCGGACACCGCGACCGCCACCGCCGGCACCACGCTGACCGTGGGCGGGGACGGCGACGACCGCACGGGCGTGCTCGGGAACGACGAGGGCACGAAGCTCACCGCCACGGTCGACCTCGAACCCGCGAACGGCGACCTCGAGCTGGCGGAGGACGGGTCGTACACGTACACCCCGAAGGACGGCTTCTCGGGCACGGACACCTTCACCTACACGGCGAAGGACCCCTCCGGCGGGACGGCCACGGGTGTCGTGACGATCACGGTCAAGCCCGGCACCGAGCCGGACGAGATCACGGTCAAGGCAGGCGGCAGCAAGACGGTCACCTCGGCCGAACTGACCGGCAACGACCACGGCACCGGCCTGTCCGTGCTCGACATCCCCGTCGGCAAGAGCGGCACGAACGGCACCGCGGTCCGGAACGACGACGGCACCGTCACCTACACGCCGAAGCCGGGCTTCTCCGGCACCGACGAGTTCACGTACACGGTCACGGACCGCAACGGCCTCACGAACACCGGCACCGTCTCCGTCCGGGTCACCCCCGTCACGGCGGGCGGCTCCACGTCCACCGACGCCGACGGATCCACCACCGTGCCGGCCGACAAGGGCGTGCTCGACGGCGCCACCGGCACCGACCTGCACGTCACGGACAACACCGACCCGTCGCACGGTGACGTCGTCGTCGACAAGGACGGCGGGTACACCTACACGCCGAAGCCCGGCTACTCCGGCCCGGACTCGTTCGACTCCACCGTCACCGACGGTGCCGGCGGGACCACCACCGGCACCGTGACGATCGTCGTCGCCCCGAAGGCCGTCGCCGACACCGCGACCACCACCGCCTCGACCCCGGTCGACGTCGTGGTCACGGGCAACGACTCCGGCACGAAGCTCACCGTCACCGCGGTCACCAAGCCCGGTCACGGCGAGGCCGCGATCACCGGAGGCGGAGGCGGAGCCGGCACCGGCACCGTCACGTACACGCCGGCCGACGGCTTCTCCGGCACGGACACGTTCGCCTACACGGTGACCGACCCGACCGGCGGCACCGCGACGGCGACCGTCACGGTGACGGTCGAGCCCGTCGCCGTCGCGGACGCCGTGCACACCACCGCGGGCACGGCGCTGGCGATCGCCGGCACGACGCTGACGGCCAACGACCACGGCACGACGCTCACGGTCACCGGCCACGGTGACGCCGCACACGGCGACGTGACCAAGGGCACCGAGCCCGGCTCGCTCGTCTACCTGCCGAAGAAGGGCTTCTCCGGCACGGACACGTTCACGTACACCGTCACCGACGGCTCCGGTCAGACCGCCACGGCGACCGTCACCGTCCTGGTCGGCACCATGGCGACGCCCGACACCGGCCGCACCGCCACCAACGGCACCGTGACCGCCACCGTCGGCACGGGCGTCCTGTCCGACGACGAGGGCACCGACCTGTGGGCGAAGACCGACCGCAAGCCGGCACACGGCACCGTGGTGCTGGCGAAGGACGGCTCGTACGTCTACACGCCGGAGCACGACTGGTCCGGCATCGACACCTTCACCTACACGGCGGTCGACCGCGACGGCAACACCGCGACCGGCCTCGTCACGATCACCGTCACCCCGACGGCGACGAACGACGAGGCAGCCACGAAGGCCGGCAAGCCGGTCACCGTCGCCGGCCCCGGTGTGCTCGGCAACGACCACGGCAGCGACCTGACGGTCGTGACCTCCGGCACGGCGGAGCACGGCACGGTCTCGATCGCCGCGGACGGCACGTTCGTCTACACCCCGGCGAAGGGCTTCTCCGGCACCGACACCGTGACCTACCGGGCACAGGACGGATCGGGCCAGCAGGTCGACGCCACCGTCACCGTCACCGTCGGCATCGACGCGACGAAGGACGCCGGCCGCACCGTCGCCGGTACCCCGATCGCCCGTGACACCGCCCACGGTCTGCTCGCCAACGACCAGGGCACCCGCCTCACCGCGGCCCTGGACCGGCGGCCGGCCCACGGCACGGTGACGGTCCAGCCCACCGGCGCGTACGTCTACACCCCGGCCGCCGGCTTCACCGGCACGGACACCTTCACCTACACGGTGACCGACGCCTCGGGGCAGACCACCACCGCCACCGCCACGATGACGGTCGTCGCCGCCGCGGTCGCGAAGGACGACTCCGCCACCGGGACCGTCGGGCACCAGGTCACGATCGACCCGCTCGACAACGACTCCGCCTCGGGCGGTGCCACCCTCGAGACGGGCACCGTGCACCTGATCGACCCGGAGACGGGCAAGCAGTCCGACCGCGTCGTCGTCAGCCACGAGGGCACCTGGACCGTCCGCGACGGCAAGGTCGTCTTCACCCCGGCGAAGGGCCACACCGGCACCACCTTCATCGGCACCGCGTTCATCGGGTACGTGGTGACGGACAGCAACGGCCAGGCCGTCCGGGCGACGATCACGGTCACCTACCCGACCGGCATCGCGGCAGCGGTCCACACCGCGGAGCTCGCCTTCACCGGCGCGACCGGCCTGGCCGGCCTCGGCCTCGCTGCGATCGCACTGCTCCTGGCCGGCGTGCTGCTCGTGACGCGTCGCCGCATCGCGGCGGGCATCGCAGCCGCCCCGGGGATCCGACGCAGCGCGCGTCCGTAACCACCGCGGTCGACCGGGAGGCCCGGATCACGTCAGCCGACAGGCGCACGTGATCCGGGCCTCCCGTCGTCGTGCCGTGGTCGCGTCCGACGCACGCCGTCACGCGGGGCGGTGCGGCTCCGCCGCTCGCTAGCCTCGGAGGATGAGCGACCGACCCACCGCACTCGGCCGCCCCACCGCGATCGTGACCGGTGGGACCAGCGGCATCGGACGCGCCGTCGTCGAGGAGCTCCGCCGGACCCACGAGGTGATCGCCGTCGGGCGTGACCGCGTGCGGCTCGACGAGGTCGGGGCGCTTGACCACGTCACCGCCGTGCAGCTCGACCTGACCGACGCCGCCGGGTTCCCGGCCTTCGCCGACTCGGTACCGGAGCTCGACGTCCTGGTGCACAACGCAGCGATCGTCGAGCGCCTGCGTGTCGAGGACGCCCGCGCCGAGGACTGGCAGCGCGCCTTCGCCACCAACGTCATCGCGCCGGCCGAGCTCAGCCGGGTGTTCTTGCCACACCTGCGCCGGGCCGCCGGGTCGGTCGTCGTGATCAGCTCGGGTGCCGCGCGACGGGCCGTGCCGAACAGCACCGTGTACTCCGCGTCGAAGCACGCGCTGCAGGCCGTCACCGACGGGTTCCGCCAGCAGGTCAGCGCCGACGGGATCCGGGTGAGCACCGTCGCGCCGGGACCGACCGACACCCCGCTCGCGCACACCGGCGATCGGTACGGTCCGGCCGACCCCGACGTGGTGCGAAGCGAACCGTCGACCGTCGCCTCGGCCGTGCGGTTCGTGATCGACGCCCCGCGGGACTCCCAGATCGCCGAACTGTGGGTGCGCCCGAGCGTCGAGTAGGGCGGCGTCTCGCTGGCTACGCCACTGGTTCGATGAGCTGCGGGCCGTCGTTCTTCACGCTGTTCACGGTGCGGGCGACCTCGTACTGCTCCAGGCCGGCCGCGACCGTCAGCGACTCGTGGTCGAGCAGGGCCAGCAGGTCGTCGGCCGGCAACTCGCCCCCCAGCCAGTCGTCGTAGCCGTCGGGCGTCAGGAACGCCGGCATCCGGTCGTGCACCTCGCCCGGGGCAACGTGGGCGTCGCGGGTGATGATCGCCAGCGACAGCCGCCACTTGTCCGGGTCGCCCTCGGGCTTGGTCGGGTCGGGCCAGGCACTCACGACCCCGGCCATCGCCAGGGCGCCGCCGGGCTCGTGCACGAAGTGCGGCTCCTTGCCGTCCTCGCGCACCACCCACTCGTAGTAGCCCTGCGCCGGCACGATGCACCGGTTCGTCGCGAAGGCCCGCTTGAACATGCCGCTCGTCGCGACCGTCTCGATGCGGGCGTTGATCGGCTTCGGGCGCTGCTTCAGGAAGTCCTTCGCCCAACTCGGCACGAAGCCCCAGCTGATCTGCGGCAGCTCGCGCTCCCCCTGCCGCTGGCGCACCGCGGACACGGGATCGGTCGGGGCGACGTTCCAGCTCGGCACCAGGCCGGTCCCCACGACGCCGGTGTCCTGGTCGACGTGCTCGGTCCGGTCGGCGAGCTCACCGAGGAGCTCGGGCAACAGATCAGCCGTGGTGTCGGAGACGACGAACCTTCCACACATGCGCCCAGTGTGCTCCGTGCCCCCGACAGTCGCGCGGCTGGGGTCGTTCCCGTGCCCCGTATCCCGCTTCGTGAGCAGAAATGGTCGGGTCCCGTCACGCCACCCGACCATTTCTGCTCACGAAGTCGGGCTGGCGGCGACTCGGGCGCGCTCGGAGCGGCCGAGGCGGACGACGTACTCGACGAGCGACATCGGGGACAGCAGGATCCACGCGAAGGAGAGCACGTGATCGAACCCGAGCAGCAGGCCGCCGGCGACCGCGGCGATTCCGGCGAGGGACACCGGGGTGACGCGGGCGAGCGTGCCGATCAGGCCGCGGCGGAGCAGGACCGTGTCGGTGCGGACGGCCTCGCGGTCCTCTGGACGGACAGGGCGTGGCCGTCGCAGCAGGTAGGGCTGCACCGACCACCGCACCGAGTTCTGCCACGAGGCCCGCACCTGCCGCCCGTTGATCGTCGCCGAGGGGTCCGGCGGGCGCCGCGTCGGGAAGCACGCGAACGTGAGCAGACCCACGCCGGCTGCCAGCAGCACGATGGCCGCCACGCTGCGGAGCGGAGGCTGTGCCGTCCAGCCGAGCCGGGCCTCCAGGACGAGCATGCCGACCAACGCGACCACGGCTGCTGCGCCGGACCACGCTGCCGCGCGGCGGACACGACGCGGGTCCAGCACGTCGTCGACGTGCCGGAAGAAGATCCGCCAACCGAGTGCGAACACGGATCAGTCTCCGGGCAGCGAGAGCTTGCTGCCCTTCGGGGTGCCGGGCCGGCCGCGGGCGGGCGGCGCCGGCGGGACGGGCGGGAGGGCCTCGGCCTCGACGCGCAGCTGCTCCTGACGGCCGAGGGTCCGGATCCCCATGACGCCCGTGCCGCTCGAGATGACGAGCCACATGAACCACACACCGAGGAGCACGATCATCCGGTCGCCGTCGACGGGGAACGTGAGGACGAAGACCACCGTGCCGAGGACGAGACCCACCCAGCTGACGAACTGCAGGAACGAACGGGTGGCGACGCGGACGATCTGGTCGCGGCTCTCCAGCAGACCGTGGAGCACGGCATCGCGGTGCTGCGGGTCCACCGCCGGAGGGTTCCTGCCGTAGTAACGGGCGATGGCCTCTTGCGTGCGCCAGCCGACGCCCGGGATCGGTGGGACGGCCCATCCCTTCGGACCGACCGGCGTCAGCGATGCGCCGAAGCACCCGAAGCCGGCGGCCACCACGACCGCGACGACGACGCCAGCGGGACCGGGAACGGGGTCGTCCAGGCGGTCCAGGAGCACCCCGACGAGCAGCAGCACGACGAACGCGGTCGACGCGACGATCGCGCCGACGACCACCATGCGTCGGCGGATGCGCTCACCGATGACCTCGGGCAGTCGCTCCCGGTACACCTGCCACCCGATCTTGAACACGTGTCATGTCTACCCGGGCGCGGGGCATTGTGGCGCGGGCGCTCGGGCGCTCGGTACTTCGTGAGCAGAAATGGTCGAGTGCGCTCGCGGGGCCCGACCATTTCTGCTCACGAAGTTCACGAAGTGCGCCGCGGGCACCCCGCGGCACGCGCGGACACGCCCGGCGGCGCGGGCACGCGCGGGCGCCCGGCCCCGGCGCCCCGGGCACGCGCAGCACACGTCCAGGTGGGCGCGATGACCTCGCCTCCATGAGTCTCGACATCGTCTACACCGCAGCCGCCCACGCCACCGGAGGCGGCCGCGACGGGCACGTCCGCAGCGAGGACGACCGGCTCGACCTGGACACCCGCCCGCCCAAGGAGATGGGCGGCAGCGGCGAGGGCACCAACCCCGAGCAGCTGTTCGCCGCCGGGTACGCCGCGTGCTTCCTCGGTGCACTGCACGCCGCGGGCAAGGAACTCGACCTCGACACCACCGGCGCCGAGGTCTCCGCCGAGGTCGGCATCGGCGGCGCCGGCAACGGCACCTTCGGCCTGGCGGTCGAGCTCGACGTCTACGCACCGGCCGCCCCGCAGGAGCAGCGCCAGCGCCTGGCCGAGCGCGCGCACGAGATCTGCCCGTACTCGAACGCCACCCGCGGCAACATCACCGTCGCGCTGTCGATCGTCGACTAGCGTTCCGGCGTGGTCACCGACGAGACGCGTTGCCCCTGCCTGAGCGGCAACTCCTACGGCGAGTGTTGCGGCCCCCTGCACCGCGGAGCGGCCGCGCCGACCGCGGAGCGCCTGATGCGCTCACGCTTCAGCGCGTTCGCGCTGGGACTGCCGGAGTACCTGCTGCTCACCTGGCACCCGCGCACCCGTCCGGCAGCCCTCGAGTTGGACGCGTCCCAGCGCTGGACCCGGTTGGACGTCCTGACGACGACCTCGGGAGGCCCGTTCGACTCCCAGGGTACGGTCGCGTTCCGCGCGTGGTGGCGTTCCGACGACGACCGCGGGACGCTCGAGGAGACGAGCGCGTTCGTCCGCGAGCAGGGACGATGGTTCTACGTGGACGGTGTCGTCGCCTGACGGCTCCGCACCACGCCAGCTGACAGGAGTCGACATGCCCGCACGCGACCTCACCCGCTTCGGCGGCCGGACCACGGCCGCCGAGGTCGTCGACGGCCTCGACCTGACAGGACGCACGGCGATCGTCACCGGCGCCGCGTCCGGCATCGGGGTGGAGACCGCCCGAGCACTCGCCGGAGCCGGGGCGCGCGTGACGCTCGCCGTGCGGGACGTCGACGCCGGCCGACGGGTCGCGGACGACATCGCCCGGTCGACGGGGACGGACGCACCGGCCGTCGTCGAACTGCACCTGGACCGCCCGGGCTCCGTCGAGGCGTTCACCGCAGCGTGGTCGGGGCCGCTCGACGTCCTCGTCGCCAACGCCGGCATCATGGACGCGCCCGAGTCGTACACGCCCGCCGGGTGGGAGGCGCAGTTCGCCACGAACCACCTCGGGCACTTCGCCCTCGCGCTCGGGCTGCACGACGCCCTGGCGGCCTCGGGTTCGGCCCGCATCGTCTCGGTGTCGTCGAGCGGCCACGGCGGTTCGCCCGTCGTGTTCGACGACCTGTTCTTCCGCCGGCGCCCCTACGAACCCGGACTCGCCTACGGCCAGTCGAAGACCGCGAACGTGCTGTTCGCCGTCGCTGCCGGCCGGCGGTGGGCCGCCGACGGCATCACCGCGAACGCCCTGATGCCCGGCGGGATCTGGACCGGGCTGCAGAAGCACTGGGACCCGGAGGTCCTCGCCGCCACGAAGATCGCCGCCGCCGACGCCGTGAAGACCCCCGAGCAGGGAGCCGCGACCTCGGTCCTGCTCGCCACCGCACCGGAACTCGACGGGATCACCGGCCGCTACTTCGAGGACTGCCACGAAGCAGCGGTGGTCGAGCGGATCGAGGACGGCCTGCACGGCGTGCTGCCCTGGGCGCTCGACCCGGAGCAGGCCGACCGGCTGTGGGACGTGTCCGTCGCCCTGCTCGACGCCGAGGCGCGGTCCCGCGGCTGACCGCGGGTCGCCGGTGTCGTCGTCGGCTAGCTGCTGATGACGGCGGGCAGGCCGACAGCCGAGCGCATCGCACGACGGACGGCGGCCTCGTCGGGCAGCAGCTCGTCCTCGTCACCCGTCAGGAAGAAGCGGATCTGGCCGATGGCCTGTTCGGTGAGCATGTCGAGACCGTTCAGCACCCGGCCGCCCGCACCGGCCCAACGCGACGCGACGGCGGTCGGCCACGGTTCGTAGGCGACGTCGAACAGCACGGCGTCCGACCCCGACGGCACCAGCTCGAGCGGGTCGGCCGCGCCGCCGGGCAGCGTCGACAGGACGAACCCGTGGTGGGTGCCGGGCAGGTCGGTGAGCGGCAGGACCTCGAGCGAGACGCCGAGCCGCACAGCCAGTTCCACGAGCGACCCGGCCTTCGCGGTGTCGCGCAGGAACACCCGCACGAGTGACGCCCCGAGCCGCACGGCTGCGGTCAGAGCGCTCGCCGCAGTCGCCCCGCCGCCGAGGATCGTGGCCTCGCCGGGAAGGTGCCCGAGGGCCTCGACCGGACGGACGAGCCCCTGGACATCGGTGTTGGCACCCGCACGGACGATGCTGTCGCCCTCGTGGCGGAACGCCACCGTGTTGGCGACCCCGAGCTCATCGACCAACGGGGTCGTGCGGTCGAGGAGCGGCAGCACCTCGCGCTTGAGCGGCATCGTGAGACTCAGCCCGCGCCATCCGGGACCCAGCCCCGCGACGAACGCGTCGAGCCCACCGGACGCGACCTCGTGCCTCCCGTACGACCACCCCAACCCGAGCGCGTCGTAGGCCGCTTCGTGGAGCGTGGGGGAGAGCGAATGCGCGATGGGGGAGCCGAGCACCGCGAGGCGCGTGCGGTCTGGATCTGGGACGGCCACGATCACCCAGCCTATCCAGCTGAATTCCTGTACGCCCCGTTAGGTTAGGCTACCCTTCGTGATCCGCTCATCCCTTCGTCTCCGACGTGTCCTCGCCGCTGCGGGTGCCGTCGTCGCAGCCTCCCTCGTCCTCGCCGGCTGTGCCTCGGGCTCCGGCTCGTCCACCGACACGGCTTCGTCCGGCTCGTCCGACGGCGCCTTCCCGGTGTCCATCACGACCGGCCTCGGCACCACGACGATCGACTCGCAGCCGAAGCGCGTCGTCGCACTCGGCTGGGGTGACGCCGAGACCGCGCTCGAGCTCGGCGTGCAGCCGGTCGGTGCGAGCGACTGGCTCGCCTTCGGTGGCGACGGCGTCGGACCGTGGCTGAAGGACGCTTACACGAAGTCGCCGAAGATCATCCAGACGCTCGAGCCGAGCTACGAGGACATCCTCAAGCTCAACCCGGACCTGATCCTCGACGTGAAGTCGTCTGGTGACAAGGACCGGTACGACAAGCTGTCCGCGATCGCGCCGACCGTCGCGATCCCGAAGGGCGGCGAGAACTACCTCGCCTCGACCGAGCAGCAGACCACGATGATCGCGAAGGCGCTCGGCAAGGAGTCCGAGGGCAAGAAGCTGCTCTCCGACCTCGACGACGCCTACGCCACGGCGCGCAAGGCCCACCCGGACTTCGAGGGCAAGACCGCCGTCGTCGGTGCGTACAGCTCCGAGGGCTTCGGGGCGTACGCCTCCACCGACAGCCGCTCGTCGTTCATGAAGAACCTCGGGTTCACGATCCCGTCGGCCATCGACAAGGAAGCCGGCAAGGCGTTCTCCGTCACGCTGTCCGACGAGAACCTCGACCTGCTCGACGCCGACCTGACGCTGGTCCTGCCGATCTACGTCGACGCGTCGAAGGCCGAGGCCGACCCGCTGTTCCAGAAGGTGCCGTCGGTCGAGGCCGGTCACTACATCGTCTTCGACGACAAGGACGTGTCGTCGGCGTTCTCGATGGGCACCACCGCTGCGATCGAGTGGGCGCTCGACAAGCTGCCGGCCCAGTTCGAGGACAAGCTCGGCTGACCTGGCCGGTCTTCACCCGCGAAAGCGACAGGGTGCCGCCGATGTTCGGCGGCACCCTGTCGCATTTGCGTGGCGGGGCTGACGGTGTGGTCGAGACGGCGCAGACGGCGCAGACGGCGCAGACGGCTCAGACGGGGAAGCTCGAGCCGAGCAGCGCGAAGAGCAGCGCGATCAGCGGGAGCGTGCCCTGCTTGAACGCGGAGTTGACGTACTTGCGGCCGGAGCCGACCAGGATCACCGCGGCGCCGAGCATGCTCGCGGTCGAGAACACGACGAGGGTCCAGCCGGTTGCGGTGTTGCCCGCCAGCACCAGCACGACACCGAGGATCGCGCCGATCGCCAGGAACAGGTTGTAGAACCCCTGGTTGAACGCGAGGGAGCGGGTCGCGTCGGCCTCGGTCTCGGTCGCGATGCCGAACACCTTGCGGGCGCGTGGACTCGTCCAGATGATGGATTCGAGGAACCAGATGTACACGTGGACGAGGCCAGCGAGGACCGCACACACGCCCGAGATCACGAGCAAGACCGACATGTGCTCATTCTCGCAGGCGTCGGCGGGGTTCGGCTGCGCGTCCGCCAGTAGGCTCGGGGCATGAGCGACGACGTCACCCCGCCCGAGCCCGAAGCGACGGCCGAAGCGACGGCTGTCGCCGAACTCCGGAGCATCCGGCAGAGCATCGACAACATCGACGCCGCCGTCATCCACATGCTCGCCGAGCGCTTCAAGTACACCCAGCGAGTGGGGCACCTGAAGGCCGAATCGGGCATGCCCGCCGCCGACCCGGACCGCGAACAGATCCAGGTCGCACGGCTCCGGAGCCTCGCCGCCGAGGCGCACCTCGACCCCGCCTTCGCCGAGAAGTTCCTCAACTTCATCGTCGCCGAGGTCATCCACCACCACGAGCGCATCGCCGGACGCGACGAATGAGCGTCGACCTGCCGACCCTGCTCGTCGGTTCCTACACCGCCACCGGCGGCGGGAACGCGACCGGCATCTCCCTCGTCGACGGCGGGGCTGCCCGCGCGGGCGCGGTCGCTCGTACCGTCGCGGTGCTCGACGATCCCTCGTTCCTCGCCGTGTCGGGCGACCGTGTCTACGCCGTGTCCGAGACGAACGACGGCGGCGTCTCAGCCTTCCGGATGCAGAACGGCGCGCTCGAACACCTGTGGGACGCCTCCGCCGGCGGTGACGCCCCGTGCCACCTGCGGGTCGACCCGTCCGGGGCGCTCATCGTCACCAACTACGTCTCCGGCACCGTCACCGCCGTGTCCCTGGCGGCGGCCGAGTCGTTCTCCGCCTCGGTCCTCGCGAGCGACGGCGTCGTCCTGCCCGCAGACGGCGTGCACGGCCGAACCGACCGGCTCGCCGTCCCCGCCTCGGCCATCGCCGTCGCGACCCTGCCCGCCGCCACCGGCCCGGTGCAGGACCGGCAGGATGCGCCGCACGCGCACCAGTCCGTCGCGACGCCGGACGGCACGGTGCTCGTCGCCGACCTCGGTGGCGACGCGCTGCACGAGTTCCGCGTGACCGTGTCGGCCGACGGCGTCCCCACGCTCGAGGCGCTACGCGCGCACCACGTGGCGCCCGGCGTCGGCCCGCGGCACCTGGCCTGGTACGCAGGCGACCTGTTCGTCGCCGGTGAGCTCGACGGCGCTGTCCACCGACTCCGCCGCGACGAGTCCGGCTCGCTCGTGACGATCGCCTCGACCCCGACGTTCGAGGGTGCGGTGGGGGAGTCGCTCCTCAGCCACATCGAGGTCGACGAAGCCGGACTCGTCACCGTCGCCGTCCGTGGCCGCGACCTGATCGTCGTGCTCGACGCTGCCGACGACGGGCTCGCGCTCGTCGGGTCCGCGTCGTGCGGGGGAGCCTGGCCGCGCCACTTCGCCCGGGTGCCCGGGTACGTGCTCGTCGCCAACGAGCGGTCGGACGCCATCGCCGTGCTGCCGATCGGTGCCGACGGTGTGCCGGGCGAGGCCGTCGAGCAGATCGCCGTCGGGACCCCGACGTGCATCGTCCCGCTCTGACCGTGACCGAGGTCGACCCGTACACCCTGGTCGTCGGGGCACCGCCGCTGACGGACTACCTGCGTCTGCGCCAGGACTCCGGACTCTCACCGAAGAACGCCGAGCAGGGCGCCGGGGCGATCGCCGGCAGTTGGTCGGCGTGCCACGTCGTGGACGCCGGCGGCACACCGGTGGCAATGGGCCGGACGATCGGCGACGGCGGGTGGTACTTCCACATCGCCGACATCGCCACCGATCCCGACCACCAGCGCCGTGGGCTCGGACGCCGTGTGGTCGAGTGGCTGCTCGAGGACGTCCGCGACCGAGCACCCGCCGGGGCCTACGTCACGCTCGTCGGGGATCCGCCCGGTCAGCGGCTGTACCGATCGCTCGGGTTCGACGACGTCGCGCCGAGTCTCGGCATGGCACTCCGACTGGACTGACGCCGACAGGTCGCTAGCGCTCGATCAGGTTCTCGAACGGGCGACCCTCGGCCAGCGCGGCGACCTGCCGACGCATCAGCTCGATCGACCGCGGGACGCTCAGGTCGGTGTTGCCCCCGACGTGCGGCGTGAGGACCGTGTTCGGCGTCGTCCACAGCGGGTGGCCGTCGGGCAGGGGCTCGGGGTCGGTGACGTCGAGTGCCGCGAACAGTCGCTCGGACTGCAGCTCCGCCACCAGTGCATCGGTGTCGACGACCTTGCCGCGGGCGACGTTCACCACCAGGGCGCCGTCGGGCAGCGCGGCCAGCAGCTCGGCGTCGACCAGCCGTTCGGTCTCGTCCGTCAGCGGCGCGATGAGCACGAGGACGTCCGTCGTCGCTGCCAGCTCGGGCAGCTCGCCGAACGCGTGCACGTGGCGACCGTCCTGGTCGCGAGCCGTACGGGCCACCACGGTGACCTCGGTGCGGAACGCCTCGAACCGGGTGGCGATCGCCGACCCGATCGCGCCGTAGCCGACGACCGTGACCCGGCGGTCGGCCAGGGAACGGGTCTTCCGGGCGTCCCAGACACCGTTGGCGCGATCGGCCTGGAACGCCCCGAGCTCGCGCAGCGAGGTCAGCGCCAGGCCGACGGCGAGCTCGGCGGTCTCGTCGTCGTGGATCCCCCGACCGTTCGCCAGCTGGGCGTGCCCGGGCACGTGCGGCACCGCGTGCTCGTAGCCGGCGCTCGGCAGCTGCAGGAGCTCGAGCGCCGGCAGGTCGTGCACGAACTGCCAGCGGTGCCGTCCACCGAAGTAGAACGGCAGGAACGTGATGGCGACGTCGTCCGGGCGACCGTACGGCGCCTCGACGTCCCACACGTCCAGCTCGATGCCGTCCGGCACGGGGCCGAACCGGTCGACGAGCTCCGCGAAGGGCAGGGTGACGATGGGCACGCGGTGTCCGCCGGGCCTAGGAGTCCGTGCGCGGCGAGAACGCACCGTCGGAGTCGAGCGGCCCACGGCCGACGTACCCCTCGGTGACGTCCTCGACGATCACGTCGCCGAAGCGGGCCGGCAGCGTCGCGTTGTGCGTGCCGCGGAGCTCGTCGAGCGTCGCCGTGAACGCACCCTGGACCTCGAGCGCGTTCGACGTGGCGTCGGTCACGCCGATGCGCAGGACCGGGAAGCCCCGACCGGCGCACAGGCCCTGGAAGCGGACGTCGTCCTCGCGCCGGACGGTCACGATGACGCGACCGGTCGACTCGGAGAACAGCGCGGTCGCCGTGTCGACGCCGTCGCGGGACTCGAGCTCGTCGAGGACCACGCGGGCGCCGAGGCCGAAGCGGAGCACCGACTCGGCGAGCGACTGGCCGAGGCCACCGTCCGCCAGGTCGTGCGCACTCGTCAGCAGCTGCTCGCCGCTCGCTGCGAAGAGCAGCTCGGCGAGCTCCTTCTCGCGACCGAGGTCCACCGCCGGCGGACGACCGCCGAGGTGTCCGTGCACCGTGCCGGCCCAGGCCGACCCGTCGAGCTCGAGGCTCGTGGTGCCGAGCAGGTAGATGTTGTGGCCGTCGTCCTGCCAGCCCGACGGGACGCGCTTGGCGACGTCGTCGATGACACCGAGCACACCGACGACCGGGGTCGGGTGGATCGGGGTCGAGCCGGTCTGGTTGTAGAACGACACGTTGCCGCCGGTGACCGGGATGCCGAGCTCCATGCAGCCGTCGGCCAGTCCCTCGACCGCCTCGGAGAACTGCCACATGACCTCGGGGTTCTCGGGGGAGCCGAAGTTCAGGCAGTCGGTGACCGCAGCGGGGACGGCACCGGTCACGGCGACGTTCCGGTACGCCTCGGCCAGGGCCAGACGAGCACCCTGCTTCGGGTCGAGCTGGCAGTAGCGGCCGTTGGCGTCGGTGGCGATCGCGACGCCGAGACCCGTTTCCTCGTCGACGCGGATCATGCCGCCGTCGTCGGGGAAGGACAGGGCCGTGTTGCCGAGCACGTAGGTGTCGTACTGGTTCGTGACCCAGTTCTTCGACGCCAGGTTCGGCGAACCGAGCAGGCTGAGGAATTGCGCCTTGAGCGCGGGGCCGTCGGCCGGACGGTCGAGCGACGCCGCGCTGTCGGCCTGCAGTGCGTCGATCCAGGTTGGGTAGGCGACCGGGCGGTCGTAGACCGGGCCGTCGACGGCGACGGTGCGCGGGTCGACGTTCACGATCTCCTGGCCCTGCCAGTCGATGACGAGACGGCCGGTGCCGGTGACCTCGCCGAGAACGCTGGTCTCGACCTCCCACTTGCCGACCACGGCGAGGAACTCGTCGAGCTTGTCGGGGCGGACGACCGCCATCATGCGCTCCTGGCTCTCCGACATCAGGATCTCTTCGGCCGTGAGCGTGGGGTCGCGCAGCAGGACGTCGTCGAGCGAGATGTGCATGCCGCCGTCGCCGTTGCTCGCGAGCTCGGACGTGGCGCAGGAGATACCCGCGGCGCCGAGGTCCTGGATGCCCTCGACCAGTTCCTTCTGGAACAGCTCGAGGCAGCACTCGATCAGGACCTTCTCGGCGAAGGGGTCACCGACCTGGACGGCGGGACGCTTGGTCGGGCCGCCCTCGGTGAAGGTGTCGGACGCCAGGATCGATGCGCCGCCGATGCCGTCGCCACCGGTGCGGGCACCGAACAGCACGACCTTGTTGCCGGCTCCGGACGCGTTCGCCAGGTGCAGGTCCTCGTGCCGCAGGACGCCGACCGCGAGGGCGTTGACGAGCGGGTTGCCCTGGTACACCGGGTCGAAGTAGGTCTCGCCGCCGATGTTCGGCAGGCCGAGGCAGTTGCCGTAGAACGAGATGCCACCGACGACGCCGTGCACGACGCGTGCGGTGTCCTCGTGGTCGATCGCGCCGAAGCGGAGCTGGTCCATCACGGCGACCGGGCGGGCACCCATCGAGATGATGTCGCGGACGATGCCGCCGACGCCGGTCGCGGCGCCCTGGTACGGCTCGACGTAGGACGGGTGGTTGTGCGACTCGACCTTGAAGGTCACCGCCCAGCCGTTGCCGACGTCGACGACACCGGCGTTCTCGCCCATGCCGACCATCAGGTTCTTCGTCATCTCCGGCGTGACCTTCTTGCCGAACTGACGGAGGTAGTTCTTCGAGGACTTGTAGGAGCAGTGCTCGGACCACATGACGGAGTACATCGCCAGCTCACCCGAGGTGGGGCGGCGGCCGAGGATCTCCTTGATGCGGGCGTACTCGTCCGGCTTCAGGCCGAGCGCGTCGTACGGCTGGTCCTTGTCGGGAGTCGCCGCGGCATCCTGCACGGTGTCGGGCTTCGGGCGCACGTAAGTCGTCACGGTGTTGTCGTTCCCTGTCACTGGAGTCGCGGCCGTCACTTGACGAGCGTCGACTCGATCACGGAGGTGAAGAAGGTGAGGCCGTCCGTGCCGGAGGCCATGGCAGCGGCGGTGTCCGGGCCGAAGCCGGGCTCGGTCGCGTGCTCGGGGTGCGGCATCAGGCCCACGACGTTGCCGCGCTCGTTCGAGACGCCCGCGATGTCGTCGATCGACCCGTTCGGGTTCACGCCAACGTAGCGGAACACGACCTGGCCGTTGTCCTCGATGCGCTTGATCTCGTCGGCGTCGGCGACGAACCGGCCGTCGGCGTTCTTGAGCGGGATCGTGATCTCCTGCTGCGCGGTGAACCCGGAGGTCCAGGCGGTGGAGGTCGTCTCGACGCGGAGCTTCTGGTCGCGGCGGATGAACTGCTGGTGCGCGTTGCGGGTGTGGGCCCCGGGGACCAGACGGGCCTCGGCCAGCATCTGGAAACCGTTGCAGATGCCGAGCACGGGCATGCCCTTGCCGGCGGCGTCGATGACCTCGGCCATGATCGGCGCCTTCGCGGCGATCGCACCGGCGCGCAGGTAGTCGCCGTACGAGAACCCGCCGGGCAGCACGATGGCGTCGACGCCCTGCAGGTCGTGGTCGCCGTGCCAGAGGGCGACGGGGTCGGCACCGGCGAGACGGACCGCGCGCTGGGCGTCACGGTCGTCGAGGGAGCCGGGGAAGGTGATGACGCCGATGCGCATCCGGGTCACTGACCTTCGACGGTCACGGAGACGACGTCCTCGATGACCGCGTTCGAGAAGACGTCGGCGGCGATGTCGCGGACCTCGGCCAGCTTGGCGTCGTCGACGGGGCCGTCGACGGTCACCTCGAAGCGCTTGCCGATGCGGACGTTGGTCAGGTCGGCCTTGCCCAGACGGGCGAGGGCGTTGCCCACCGCCTTGCCCTGGGGGTCGAGGATCTCAGCCTTGGGCATGACCTCGACGACGATCGTTGGCACGTGTTCTCTCCAGCGCTTCAGGGGTGGGGGACGCGACCAGTCTACGGGGCGCGCGCGACACGCCGGGACGGATCCGGGCCTCCTGTGGAGAACGTGCTGTGCGTTTGCTCACCTGTGTTCGACTCCGTATATTCGAAGTCGAATAGTCCAGTCGGAAGACTGCGACATCGATCCGTCAGGAGGCCCGCATGGCGTCGCTCACGCCCCTCGCGTTCGCCGCGCTCGACCTGCTGAACGAGGCACCGATGCACCCGTACGAGATGTTCCAGACGATGGTCCACCGGCAGGAGGAGCGGAACGTCAAGGTCCGCCCGGGCACCCTGTACCACCAGGTCGGCCGCCTCGCCGAGCTCGGGTTCGCCGAGGTCGTGGGCACCGACCGCGACGGCAACCGGCCGGAACGCACCACTTACACGATCACCGACGCCGGCCGCGCAGCACTCGCGGACGGCCTCCGCCGCATGGTGGCGGAGCCCGCGGACGAGTACCCGGAGTTCCACCTGGCCCTCTCCGTGCTCGAGAACCTGCCGCACGCCGAGGCGGTCGATGCCGTCCGGGCCCGGATCGTCGCACTCGAACAGGAGCGCGACGACTACGACCAGGCACTCGAGCGCGTGCAGGCCAAGCAGCTGACCGAGCGGTACTGGCTCGACGTGTCGTACGTCCATGCGATGCTCGCCGCGCAGATCGAGTGGCTCAGCACCACCGTCGACCGCATCGCCAGCGGCGACCTCCCCTGGGACGGCCCGGCCGTCCCCACAGACACTGACTTCCCCACGAACAGCAAGGACACCACTCGATGACCACCGTCACGCCTCCGCGGACGACCGAGAAGAAGCCGTGGCCCGCCCTCTGGGCGCTCGTCGTCGGCTTCTTCATGATCCTCGTCGACTCGACCATCGTGTCGGTCGCCACCCCCACCATCGCCCAGAAGCTCGACGCGGACATCAACTCCGTGATCTGGGTGACGAGCGCGTACCTGCTCGCCTACGCCGTGCCGCTGCTCATCACCGGCCGCCTCGGTGACCGCTTCGGCCCGAAGGTCATGTACCAGATCGGCCTCGTCGTCTTCACGCTCGCCAGCCTCTGGTGCGGTCTGGCCGGCTCGATCGAGATGCTCATCGTGGCCCGCGTCGTGCAGGGCCTCGGCGCCGCGATGATGAGCCCGCAGACGATGTCCGTCATCACGCGCATCTTCCCGCCGCAGAACCGCGGTGCCGCGATGGGGCTCTGGGGTGCCGTCGCCGGTGTCGCCTCGCTCGTCGGCCCGATCGTCGGCGGCCTGCTCGTCGACGGCTTCGGCTGGGAGTGGATCTTCTTCGTGAACGTCCCCGTCGGTGTCGTGGCGTTCGTGCTCGCGCAGCGCTTCGTGCCGTCGTTCGACCGCCACGGGCACCGCTTCGACTACCTCGGCATCTTCCTGTCGGCGGCCGGTCTGTTCCTGCTCGTCTTCGGCATCCAGGAAGGCGAGACCTACGACTGGGGCGTCATCGCCGGACCGATCTCGGTGTGGTCGCTCATCATCGTCGGGCTCGTGGTGCTCGCCGGGTTCGTCGTCTGGCAGGGCGTGCAGAAGGGCGAGCCGCTGCTGCCCCTCGGCCTGTTCAAGGACCGCAACTTCACCCTGGCCAACGTCGCCATCACGGCCGTCGGTGTCGCGATCGCCTCGTTCGCGCTGCCGATCATGCTCTGGGCGCAGGACGTCCTGCGGTTCTCGCCGACCCAGGCGGCACTGCTCCTCGTGCCGCAGGCCGTGCTGTCCGCCGGCCTCGCACCGCTCGTCGGCAAGAACCTCAACCGGTGGAACCCGCGCTGGGTCGCCGCGTTCGGTCTCGCGTGCTTCTCGGCCGGGCTGTTCTGGTTCGGTGCCCTGCTGTCGTCGAGTGCCGACTGGGGATGGGTGCTCCTGCCGAGCGCGCTTCTCGGCATCGCCAACGCCTGCATGTGGGGTCCGCTGTCGGTCTCGGCGACGCGCAACCTGCCGCCGAAGCTGGCCGGTGCCGGCTCGGGCGTCTACAACACCACGCGCCAGATCGGTGCCGTGCTCGGTTCGGCCGGCATCGCGGCGCTGATGGAGGCCCGGATCACCGCGAACTTCCCGGCCTCGACCGGTGGGACCTCCGCCGGTGGTGCCGAGCAGCAGGTCGGCGGACTGCCCGGGTTCCTGCTCGAGCCGTTCTCGCGGGCCATGGGTGAGTCCCTGTTCCTGCCGGCGATCGTGCTCATCGCGGCGATCGTGGCGGCGCTGTTCCTGGCGAAGCCGAAGCAGACCGTCGCCTGGCAGCAGACCGGCGGCGTGACCGCCCAGCCCGAGGCCGCCGGAGCCCCGTCGAAGTAGGAACGCGCACAGTTCGTGAGCAGAAATGGTCGGGTCGCCTGCGGGCACCCGACCATTTCTGCTCACCATGTGAAACCCGCCGCCCGCCGCCGCCCCGCCCGCGCGCTCAACCCCGGCGCTGCAGGTGCTCCCGCGTCAGCTCGTCGATCTGCTCGTCGGTCAGGGCGTCGACGGCGTGGGCCTCGCGGCGATCGGTCCGCTGCCACCGGATGAACAGCGAGATGAGCACGGGGATGTCCGCCACCTCGGCGATGAACCACAGCAGGTCGCCCGCCAGGTGCTGATCGCGCAGCGGCGACGGGAACCACGGCTGCCCCACGGCCCGCACCACCGACCCGTCGAGCACGTGGTTCGTGATCCGGAGCACGATGCCCGGCACCGCGTCGATCATCAGCTCCACGAAGGCGAGCAGGAACTCCGCGGTCACGAACGTCGACGATCGCAGCACACCGGGCTCGGACAGCGGAGCGAGCAACCCGAACCCGAGCATCGGAACCGTCACCGTGATCACGACGGCCCAGACGGACGATTCGCGCAGGGTCGCCGAGAACGGTGTCAGCAACAGGACGAACAGGACGAGGGCGACGAGCGGCGCGACGATCGCGTTGCCGAGCAGGCGCACTGGACGCGACCGCATGGCGGCGTCGGCGGCGTGCGCGAGGCGATCCGGGCCTCCTGTCCGGAGCAACGAGACGGGCGCACCGAGCGCGGCGAAGGTGGGGACCGCGAAGAAGAGCAGGGCGGACCGCAGCACGAACGCCCACCGCAGCTGCTGGTCGTACTCGCCGACGATGCCGAACTGCAGGATCCCGAACAGCACCAGTGCGGCGACGAAGGCGAGGGTGCGCCACCAAGGCCAGCGCGCGCCGCGACGTGCGGCGCCGACGATCCACCAGCCGTAGGCGACCGCGGCGACGGCGATCATCACCGCGGACAGGGGATCGAACCGCCAGGTGCTCCAGAACTCGGGTGTCGACGGCGTCGGGTGCCTCCAGGGGATCGGCCTCGTGCCATCCTCTGCCCGGCGTGTGTGCCGGCGCAGACCCGAGTGGCCCCGATCGGTGAGAACCGGTTCAGATCCGGGTGACGCCCCTGGCCGGCGTGGTCCGCGAGAGCAACCACACCCCGATCGGCACCGCGACGGCGCCGATGACCGCGACCCCGAACGACAGGTGCAGCTGCATCACCAGGAACGCCGGACCGATCGTGCAGAGCGCAGCGACAGCGACGACCGGCCAGGACGGGCGGTCGGCCGAGGGCAGCAGCCGGGGGAGCGGGCGGTCGAACCAACGGAGCGCGCGAGCAACCCCGAGTGCGACGGCGAGTACCGCGACCAGCGCGATCAGCCGGGACGCCCACCACCCACCCGAGCCCGGCGACGGGAACGGCACCCCGACCAGCAGGGCGACCCCGTTCAGCGCGATGAACAGCGGCAGGTGCCACAGGTAGATGGTCATGCCGTCGCGGCCGAGGACGAACACGGCTCCGAGTGCGGCCCTGGTGCGCATCAGGCGACTGAGCGGGGCGTGCACGAGCTGGACCAGGCAGGCCTGCGCGATCGCGAGGAACGCCAGCGGGAGCATCGGCGGGTTGAGGTCCTGCAGCATGTCCGGTGCCCACAAGCCGATCGAGGTCATCGGGACGAGCAGGGCGTAGGCGACGACCGCCACCGCGAGCAGGAGCGCCTTCGACCGCCGTGCGAACCACCCGTCGGCCCAGAGGAACCCGAGCTGCTGCGCGAAGAGCCACACCGGCCCGAGGTTGAGCAGTCCGACCTCGGCGACCCCGGTGGCCAGGCGGATCGCGTCGACCGCTCCGGCGAGCAGCAGCAGGACGCCGAGGGCGGCCCATGGTGCCCGCTCGTGCAGGTGCATCATCAGCGGCACGCAGCACTGCGTGATGCCGTACGCGGCGAGGAACCAGAGCGGTGAGCCGATGCCGAACGCGACCTCGGCGAGGAGGTCCGGCGGGGTGCCGACGGCCGTGGCCACACCGAGCCCGAGCGCGAGGAACACGAACAGCGGGACCGCTGGCCGGAACAGGCGCACGAGGCGGGTGGCCAGGTAGTCGCGAGCAGGGCTCGGCGCACCGCGGGCGACGGTGCTGCGCCAGCCGACTGCGCTCGCGAAGCCGCCGACCACGAAGAAGAGGGGCATCACCTGCCCGACCCAGGTGGCGGCGACGTACCACGGGAGTTCCTGCAGGGGGCTCGTCACCCGGACCCCCTGGTCGTCGGCGGCGACGCCGACCATCGTGACGTGCACGATGACGACGAGGACGACGCAGGCCGTCCGGATGAGGTCGACGACCAGGTCCCGCTTCGCGATGATCCCCCGGACGTCCGGTGCGCTGTTCGCCTGTTCAGACAGGCCGTGGCTCGTGGACATGTCGGGACGTTAGCGTGCAGACCGATCGTTCCAGGGTCCCTCCAGGTGATCGCCGCCAGATCGTGACACGTCGCATACCGGTCGCGGAATGTGTTCCGACGGGTACGCGCCACGACGGCTCGTGTACAGTGGCCGTGTTGTCTTGATTCCTGCAAAAGAAAGGCTCAGCATGGACGCCGACGCCGATCTGCTCCGCACCTCGGGCCTCCGGGTCACGACGCCGCGACTTGCGGTGCTGCGGGCCACCGAATCGATGCCGCACGCCACCGCCGACGACATCGTCACGGCGCTCACGGCGGAACTCCCGACGACCAGCCACCAGGCCGTGTACGGCGTGCTCGCTGCGCTGACCGGCGTCGGCCTCGTCCGACGCATCGAGCCGGCCGGCAGCCCCGCTCGGTACGAGCGACGCACCGGGGACAACCACCACCACATCGTCTGCACCCTGTGCGGCGCGATCGAGGACGTCGACTGTGCCGTCGGGCACTCACCCTGCCTGACCCCGTCGGACGCGCACGGCTTCGCCGTCACCACCGCCGAGGTCACCTACTGGGGCATCTGCGAGCGCTGCGCCGCGGCCGAGCGCGACGACGTGGGCGATGACGCAGCCGGCGACGCAGGCACACCCAGCGCAAGCGCAGGCGACGCAGGCGCAAGCGCAAGCGCAGACGAGCCCGGCGCAGCCGTGCCCGACGCAGCCGCGCCCGACGCCCCGCGCGTCCACTGAACCACCCGAGCACCCCTGACCGAACCAACCGTTCCACCCAAGGAGGAACCGTGTCCGACCAGAACACGACGCCCGGCCAGCCGGCCGGCACCCCCACCACGACCACCAACTCCGGCGCTCCCGTCTCGAGCGACGAGCACTCGATGGGCGTCGGGGCCGACGGCCCCCTCGCGCTGCACGACCACTACCTGGTCGAGAAGCTCGCCCAGTTCAACCGCGAGCGCGTGCCGGAGCGCGTCGTCCACGCGAAGGGCGGCGGTGCCTTCGGTACCTTCACCGTCACGCAGGACGTCAGCAAGTACACCCGCGCCGCGTTCCTGCAGCCGGGCCAGCAGACCGAGATGCTCACGCGCTTCTCGTCCGTCGCCGGTGAGCAGGGTTCGCCCGACACGTGGCGCGACCCCCGTGGGTTCGCGCTGAAGTTCTACACGTCCGAGGGCAACTACGACCTCGTCGGCAACAACACCCCCGTCTTCTTCATCCGCGACGGCATCAAGTTCCCCGACTTCATCCGCTCGCAGAAGCGCCTGCCCGGCTCGCACCTGCGCGACCACGACATGCAGTGGGACTTCTGGACCCTGTCGCCCGAGTCGGCGCACCAGGTCACGTGGCTGATGGGCGACCGCGGCCTGCCCGCGTCGTGGCGCGAGATGGACGGCTTCGGCTCGCACACCTACCAGTGGATCAACGCCGAGGGCGAGCGCTTCTGGGTGAAGTACCACTTCATCACCGAGCAAGGCCACAAGGCCCTGACGCAGGAGGATGCCGACCGCATCGCCGGTGAAGACGCGGACTTCCACATCCGCGACCTGCACGCCGCGATCGAGCGTCAGGACTTCCCGCGCTGGACCCTCAAGGTGCAGGTCATGCCCTACGAGGACGCCGCGACCTACCGCTTCAACCCGTTCGACCTGACGAAGGTGTGGCCGCACGCGGACTACCCGCTCATCGAGGTCGGCACGATGGAGCTCAACCGCAACCCGGAGAACTACTTCGCCGAGATCGAGCAGGCGACCTTCGCCCCCTCGAACTTCGTTCCCGGCATCGCTGCCAGCCCGGACAAGATGCTCCTCGCGCGCATCTTCAGCTACGCGGACGCCCACCGCTACCGCGTCGGCACCAACCACGCGCAGCTGCCGGTCAACGCCCCGAAGAACGAGGTGCACTCGTACTCGAAGGACGGCGCGATGCGCTTCGACTTCCAGAAGTCCGAGGTGCCCGTGTACGCGCCGAACTCGCTCGGTGGCGCACACGCCGACCCGACCGCGACCGACGACGTGCCCGGCTGGGAGTCCGACGGCGCGCTGCAGCGTTCCGCCGCGACCCTGCACCCGGAGGACGACGACTTCGGTCAGGCCGGCACGCTCGTCCGAGAGGTCCTCGACGACGCCGCCCGTGAGCGCCTGGTCGGCAACATCGCCGGTCACGTCTCGAAGGTGACGCGCGACGACCTGCGCGAGCGCGTGTTCGCGTACTGGACGAACGTCGACGCCGACCTCGGTGCGCGCGTGCGCGCCGCGGTCGTGCCGAGCGCGCCGGGTTCGAACGAGGACCCGGGGACGGTTGCGGTCGAGGCGTAGTCCGGTGGACGCGGGGGCGTGAGCCCCGGTCCACCACCTGACGGACGGGAGGCACGGTGCCAGCTGGCACCGGGCCTCCCGTCCGTCTGTCGTTGCGTTCTAGACCTCTTGCCCGTTCAGCCAGATCGGGCCGGCCGGCCAGTCCTCCAGGGCTGCGGCCACCGGCCGCACCATCCAGCCGCCCTGCTCGGTGTTCGTGATACCGGCGCCCTCGGCGGTGAACGCCGAGAAGGTGCCGACGACCTCGGGGAACTCGTGCCAGCCGAGCTTCGCGTAGAAGGGGATGCGGTTCTCGCCCGCGCCGAGGAAGCCGTACGGCACCGCGAGCCCGTCGAGCACGGCGTGCGTGCGCTCCATGAGTTCCCGGCCCTTGCCCGATCCCTGGAGCCGTGGCGACACGGCGACGAGGCCGGTGTCACCGACCAGGACGTCGCGCCCGCCGACCGTGATGAACATGCGGCGGATCCCGACGTGCGCCAGGACGACGCCGTCCCGGTCGCGGGCCAGGACCCGGCGTTCGGGCTGCATGCCGGACCAGCTGCGGCCGCCCACGTACCAGTGGGACCAGTCCGGGAACGCCTGCGCGAGCAGTGCTGCGATCGCTTCGTGGTCCGGGAGTGAGAGGGAGCTCTCCTCGACCACCTCCCACCGGATGTCATCAGTCACGCATCCATCCTGCACGGATGTGGTGGGTGTCGTTGCGTTCTCGTACTGACCGGTAATACGTTAACGGTGACATCGGGCTGATGTCGCGATGAAAGGGGAGATCGATGTCGATCAAGAACGTCGTGCTGGGTGCGGTCGTGCTGGGGAGTGTCGTGGGCGGCGGGATCGCGGTCGACACCGTGACGGCGCCGGAGGCGAGTGCTGCGACGTGCTGGCGGAAGGTGACGCAGAGCATGGGCTTCAACGAGTCGGGGTGTGGTCGCGCTCAGCACTTCAACCGGCTGAAGAGCGGGACGATGAAGTGGGGGAACGTGGTCGGTGGCAACAAGTGGTCCTACGAGGCTGCCTGCTGGACCAACATCGCCCAGTACGGCATGGTCCGGGCCTGACGCGGTGGTTCGGAACCGTGCTCGGGGAGCATTGGTCGTCGTGGTGATCGCCGCCACGGGGCTCGCTGGCTGCGCCTCCGCAGATGCTGCGCCCCGGGTCGTCGATCCGTCAGGCTTCTCCGCGGCCGGGCCGTGGGCAGATGAGTTCGCGGAATCAGCCTCCGATACCAGCCCCTACCAGCGACAGATCCTCTCGGACGGAACGATCTCGGCGCGGGAGGTCGCAGATGCCCAGTCCCGCATGAGCGCATGCATGCGGGATCTCGGCTACGACTACACGACAGCAGAGGACGGCACGTCCGAAGCGTCGCCGCTCCCGGGGCGGAAGGCTGAAGACGCAACGGCCATCAACGATTCGAAGTCGAAGTGCGCGAAGGACTTCGACAGCGACGTGACGTACCTGTTCAACGAAGTCCGGCGGAACCCGGAGAAGCAGGACGAGGCAACGATCACCGTCGCGTGCCTCCGTGCCGCGAGACTCGTCGACGACACGTACACCGAACGTGAATGGCGCACCCAGAACGACGACGGGAACTTCTCCTTCTCGCCGTGGGACCCCGCAGCCGTACAGTGTCGACTGGACCCCCTCGGGCTCTGGCGGCAGCAATGACCGGGGTCTTCGCTGTGCCATCCGTCGTGACGGCGGGACTCGCCCTCCTCGTCGGCTCTGCCCTTGCGCTGTCTGGCTGCTCGGCGGGTGACGCGGACACGCCAAGGCCCTCCGAGCGGGCTCCTGCGTCGCTCGAGGCGGCGGGACCGTGGGCGGATGCGTTCCTCGAGGCGCTCGACGCGGACGTGTCCGACTCGGAGGCGAGGGTCTTGGCTGACGGTCGGGTCACGACCCAGGAGCTCGAGGACGCTCACGCGAAGGTCGACACGTGCCTCCGCGATTCCGAGCTCACGATCTCCTACTTCGCGGACGGCGGGTTCGAAGTGGGAAGCACGGTGGGCAAGTCGCCGAGCAACGACATCGGGAGGACCAACAAGATCCTCGAAGCGTGCGAGTCGAAGTTCGACCAGAGCATCACGTTCCTGTTCGAGGAGACGCGCAGGAACCCCGGCAAGCTGGACGACGCGAAGATCACCGTTCCGTGTCTGCGGAAGGCCGGCCTCGTCGGACCTGACTACACCGAGGAACAGTGGCGGAAGGACCAGGACGCCGACCTCTTCCCCTTCGACTCGATGGGCGAGCAGGCGAAGCAGTGCGCCCTTGATCCGCTCGGGCTCTGGCGGCAGTGATGCGCTTCCCGTCTGCCGCGCTCCTGGCGCTCGGGGCGATGGTGGTCGCGGCGGCGACGGCCGCCGCCATCGTGGTCGCTGTGCCGGCCGAGGTCCCGGCTGCACTCCGGACGGCGGCCCCCACGAGCACCGTCCGGGTGACCGAGCGCACCGATGCCGATGAACGACAGGTGCAGCTCGCACTCGCCACCGGTGCCCCACGGGCGGTCGTGACGTCGCGGACCGGCACGGTGACGACGTCGACGTGCTCGACCGGGGCGCCCGTGCGGAGCGGGGACGTCCTCGCGCGGGTCGACGGGCGGCCGGTGATCGCGCTCGCCAGTGACGAGCCGCTGTGGCGCGACCTCGAGCTCGGCGACCGCGGGGCCGACGTCACGGGGCTGCAGCGGGAACTCACGCGCCTCGGTGCCGGACTGAGCATCGACGGCGTCCTCGGGCCGGGCACGCTCCGAGCTGCGCACCAGCTCCTGGTCGACCGAGGTGTCGACCGCGACGACCTGCCCGACGACGTCGTGCCGCGGGACCCGTTCGCATGGGTGCCAGCCGCCGAGAACGCCGTCCTGGCGTGCGTGGCCGTCGTCGGGGCAGCGGTCGGCGCCGACGGTGTCCTCGTCGAACTCCCGGCCGAACTCCGCGGTGCGCGCATCGAGGCGCTCCCGGTCGATCCGGCGCCGGGGGAGCGCGTGCTGCGGATCGGGAACGCCGACATCCCGATCGACGCCGCCGGGGTGGTCTCGCCGCCGACGGACCTCGCTGCGATCACCGCCCTGCCGGAGTACGCGGCGACGGTCGCTTCGGCGGACGGCGCACCGACGGTGGCCGCGACGTGGACGCTCAGTCGCCCGCGGACCGTCCAAGTGGTGCCGCCGACGGCCCTCTGGGACCTCGAGGGCGACCGGGCGTGCGTGCAACCGACGACGGGGCGGCCGCTCCGGGTCCAGGTCCTCGGGTCGGAACTCGGGCAGTCGTTCGTCCGGGTGCCCGGCGGACGAACGCTCGACCGGATCCGTGCCGCGCCGGACCGGTCCAGCTCGTGTCGGTGACGCTCGAGGGCGTCGGACATGTCTGGCCGAACGGCACCGTGCTGTTCGACCGCGTCGACCGCGCCTTCGCCGAGGGGAGCGTGACCGCGGTCGTCGGGCCGAGTGGCTCCGGCAAGTCCACGCTGCTCGCGATCCTCGCCGGGATGCTCCGTCCGACGCGCGGTGCCGCCGTCCGTCCGCCGGGCTGTCGGCCGCTCTGGGTCTTCCAGAACCCGTACGGGGTGGCCCGCCGCCGCGTGCTCGACCACGTCGCGCTGCCGTTCGTCGCCCAGGGCGCGGATCGTCGGACCGCGGACGTCCGGGCACTCGAGGTCCTCGAGCGCTTCGGGCTCGGTTCGCGGGCGCACGCGCGGTTCGCCGAACTGTCCGGTGGCGAGGCGCAACGCCTGATGCTCGCGCGCGCGATCGCGAGTGCGCCGGGTCTGATGCTGGTCGACGAGCCGACGGCGCAACTCGACCGAGCGACCGCGATCGAGGTGAACCGTGGGATCGGTGCGCTCGCCGCGTCGGGGACGGTCGTCGTCGTCGCCACGCACGACGACGCGACCCGTGACGCCTGCGACGGAGTGCTCGACCTCGGGCGGTACCGATGAGCCCCCGCCGGATGCAGGTGACCGAGGTCTGGCGGGAGGCGTGGCGCGACATCGCCTCCGGAGCTTCGTGGGCAGCCGTGACCGCTGTCGTCCTCGCGGTGCTGCTCAGCGGTGTCGTGGGCCTGCGCGCAGGTGCGGTCGCCGATGACGTCCGAGCGGCTGCGGTGTT
The DNA here is from genome assembly GCF_015350935.1 of Curtobacterium sp. VKM Ac-2887. NCBI lineage: Bacteria > Bacillati > Actinomycetota > Actinomycetes > Micrococcales > Microbacteriaceae > Curtobacterium > Curtobacterium sp. VKM Ac-2887. Next base: position 445,439 of record NZ_JADKSB010000001.1, read on the forward strand.
CGTCGCGAGCGGTGCGGCGACGACCGTCCAGCGCGCCGAGGGCCGGATCGACGGCCGCGTGTGCGATGCCCTCGCGGATGCCGAAGGGGTCATCGCATCCGGCGCATTCCGGCGCCTCGACGCCGGGGTCGTCCCCGCCGCGCTACCGGGCTCGGCGATCCCGACCTACGAGGTGAGCGCCGGGGTGCGTGGCCTGCTCGGTGGCTCGGCTGCCGACGGGGCCGCGGGAGTGATCATCTCGCCCACGGTGCACGAGACCCTGGGGCTTGCTGCCGGCGATCGCCTCGTGACGGTGGGCGGCGCGGGCACCGGAGTCGCCGGTGTGTACGACCACCCCGACGACGGCCGGGACCCCGACCTGGAGTACGCGGTCCTCGCGCCGACGGTGGACGACGGGTCGCCGTTCGACGCCTGCTGGGCGACGGTGTGGCCGCAGCGCGACGACACGGTCTCGATGCTCCGGCGCACCGTCCTGCCGGCGAGCGGGGCCGAGGGCGAAGACCGACCGACCGCCGGGCAGCTCAACCCGACGCTGGGCGCGGTCTTCACCCCCGCGGCGCGGCAGCCAGTGCTCGTCCCGTTCGGTGCAGCGGTCCTCGTGGGGCTGACGATCGGCGCGGCAGCGGTCGCACGGCGCCGGCTCGCCCTGGCCTCCGACCGGCACGTCGGGGTACCGCGGAGCGCGCAGGTCCTCGGAATCGTCCTGCAGCACCTGGTTTGGGGATCGGTCGGGGCCCTGGTCGCGACGAGCGTCGCGGTGGTGTCGGTGCGTGGCCTCGACGTCGACGACGCGCTGCCGATCGTGCGCGAGGCGATCGCGATCGTGTCCCTCGGGCTCGTGGGCGCGCTGCTCGGCGGTGCGCTCGCCGCGGCCGCGATCCGCGAGCGCGCGCTGCACCGCTACTTCCGCTCCCGCTGACCGCGGCCGGCGGGGCGGACGCGCACCGGGCCTCCCGTCGCTTGCCCGCCCCCGTTCGCTGCGCGCCCCGTCCGCTGCGCGCCCCGTTCGCCAAAGCGACAGATTGCCGCGAACTGTTCGCGGAGATCTGTCGCTTTGGCGGGTACGTCGCACCGGGATGGCGTGGATCTGTCGCTCTGGCGCGGGCGACCGACGCCCATTTGGTTGACGCGTCAACCAAATGGGCGCACACTGGTGCCATGCACACGCAGGACCTCCTCGCCGCCGACACCGGGATGGGTGCCGTCACCCTCCGCGTCGCGAACCTCGACCGGATGATCGGTTACTACCGCGACGGCGTCCAGCTCTCGCTGCTCTCGAACGAGGGCGGCGTCGCCGTGCTGGGGCGACCGGGCGCCGGTGGCCTGGCGGTCCCGATCGTGATCCTCGAGCACGCGCCGTCGATGCAGCACGCCGGCCCGCACGACGCCGGCCTGTTCCACACCGCGATCCTGTTCGACACGAGGGCCGACCTGGCCGCCGCGCTGTACTCGGTGGCGACGAAGTTCCCGCAGACCTTCACCGGCAGCGCCGACCACCTGGTGAGCAACGCGTTCTACTTCACCGATCCCGAGGGCAACGGCGTCGAGCTGTACTGGGACCGCGACCGCACGGAGTGGTCGTGGACGCACGGCATGGTCGACATGGACACGAAGTACGTCGACCCGAACGCGTTCCTGCAGGAGCACCTGACGGCCGACGCGATGGAGTCCGCGCCGAACGCGCCGGGTCGGGTCGGCCACGTGCACCTGTCGGTCGGCGACGTCGCCAGCGCGAAGGACTTCTACGTCGACAAGCTCGGCTTCGCGACGACGGCCGGGTGGGGCGAGGCCCTGTTCGTCAGCGCCGGCGGCTACCACCACCACATGGCGATGAACACCTGGAACTCCCGCGGCGCTGGGCGCCGCCAGCTCGCGCTCGGGCTGGGGCTCGTGCGGATCGAGGTGCCCGGGTCGGACGACCTCGGTGCCCTCGTCGCACGCATGCACGACACCGGGGTGCAGACCGCCGACGACGGCCGGACGGTCGCGTTCGAGGACCCGTGGGCGAACCGCATCGAGGTGACCGCGCCCGGTCGCGGCTGACGCTGTCCGCCGCGGGGCGGCCGAGACTCGGGCTGCGCGACACTTCTCGCGCCCGCAGCCACGAGAAGTGTCGCCGACCCCGAGACTCGGCGCCGGCTGCCGACCGCGCGGGTCACGCGCGGTTCGAGATCCCGCCGTCCGACGTCAGCAGCTGCCCGTTCACCCAGCGCCCCTGCTCCGAGCAGAGGAACCCGACGAGTGCAGCGGTGTCCGACGGTCGTCCGAGTCGGCCGAGCGGCGTGCCCTCGACCGCCCAGCGCTTGACGTCGTCGGACATCCACCCGGTGTCGTTCGGGCCGGGGTTCACGACGTTCGCGCTGACGCCGAGGCTGCCGAGCTCCTTCGCGGCACCGAACACAAGGCGGTCGAGCGCCCCCTTCGACGCCCCGTACGGCAGGTTGTACGCGATGTGGTCGCTCGTCAGCGCGACGATCCGCCGGCGGTCCCGCGGTGCGGCGTCGCCAGCGCGTTCGAGTGCGGCCGCGTACGCCTGCACGAGCAGGAACGGCGCGCGGGCGTTGACCGCGAAGTGCCGGTCCCACGACTCGACCGTCGTGGTGCGGACGTCCGAGTCGACCGATTCGCAGTGCGACATCACCAGCGCGGTGACGGGGGCGCCCGCCTCGGTCTCGGCGCGGCCGACCAGGGCGGCCGCCTGGTCCGGGTCCTCCAGGTCGACCGGGAGGCGCGTCACGCGTGCACCCACCGACTCGCACTCCTGCACGACGGATTCGACCCCGTCGGGATCCGCCCCACCGCTCACGCGGTCGTCGTACGGGCCCCACCACGAGATGGCCAGGTCCCAGCCGTCGGTCGCCAGACGGGTGGCGAGCGCCGCGCCGATGCCGGCTCTGCGGCCCACGCCGGTCACCAGGGCGAGTGGTCGTGCGGACGTCATGCGGGCCTCCTGTCCGGTGCGCCGTCGCACCGATCGCCACCCAGTCTGCCGGAACCGGCCACGCGCGTGGCCATCGCACTCGGTGTCCTGTCGGCGAGGACCGGCACGCGAGGGCCAAGATGGACGGATGCCACGCACACGACCACCGCTCGGACGCGGACGCGGACCCCGCGGCGGTCGTCCGGACCCGCGCGACCTGCCGATCGAGCACGTCCGCGACCGGATGTCGTCCTACATCTACGGCAACATCACGGTGCTCGCCGCCGCGATCGCCGTCGACCCGGCCGCCATCCACCACGGGTCGGCGATCTGGGCCGTCCTGGCGACCGCGGTCCTGACCTACCTGGCGCACGTGCTCGCGCACCTGGTGGCGCACGGCCTCGGCGACGACGACTCCCAGACGGACGACGCCCGGCGCGAATCGGTCCTGACGATCATGCGGAACGCGAACCCGATCGCGACGTCCGGGCTCATCCCCGCGGTGCTGTACGCGGTGGCGTGGATCGGGTGGATCCCGACGGGGTGGGCGCAGACGGCCGCCCTGGTCATCCTGGTCGTGCGCATCGGCATGGTCGGCGTCTTCATGCAGCGGTTCAGCGGCAAGCGGCCCACGTTCCTCGGGCTCTGGGGTGGCATCGTGCTGGCCGCCGTGGCGTTCGTGATCGGTCTCGTGAAGGTGGTGTTGACGCATTGAGCGCCACCGAGTCCGAGCCGAAGCCGAAGCGGGCCGGATGGAAGTTCCTCCGCGACCTCGTCGTCATCGTCGTCGTGGCGCTGCTGGCGTCGTTCCTGGTGAAGACCTACCTGGTCCGGTCCTTCTACATCCCGTCCGCGTCGATGGAGAACACGCTGCTCATCGGCGACCGCGTGCTCGTCAACGAACTCGTCCCCGGCGCCGTGCCGCTGCAGCGTGGTGACGTCGTCGTGTTCCAAGACCCGGGCGGCTGGCTCGGCACCGGGCAGGGCGACGACCTGATCAAGCGCGTGATCGGCCTGCCCGGCGACACCGTCTCGTGCTGCGGCACCGGTGGTCGGCTGTCGGTGAACGGCCACCCGGTCGACGAACCCTACGTGGTGCCCGAGATCGGGTCGGACCGGGTCTCCGGCACCGACTTCGACATCACCGTGCCGAAGGGGCGCATCTGGGTGATGGGCGACAACCGGTACAACTCGGCGGACTCCCGCGTGCACGGCACGGTGCCGGTCGACGACGTGGTCGGTCGTGCGTTCATCACCACGTGGCCGGTGTCACGGTGGACGGTGCTCTCGCGGTACGCCGACGAGTGGGACCAGGTGCCGGACCCGTCCTGAGCGGCCCTGAGCTGCCCTGAGCGGCCTTGAGCGGTCCGGGGCGGTCGTTGCCCGCCCCGGTCGTCCGGTGCGGTAGCGTTCCGATTCCCGTGTCGGACCGTCCGCAGCGGGGTGAGCGGAGGCACTGTTCCGATGGACGCTGTGCCCATGGACGCTGTGCCCATGGACTACGTGACCGGGGGTGACGCAGAGCTGTCGATCCGGCGCATCGGGACGCACGGACACCGCTCCGGCACGATCGGCCCCCGACCGGATCACGTGGTCTTCTGGCTCGCCGACGGCCGTGCTCGCCTGACCGCGGACGACGGCTCGAGCTGGGACGTCGGCGCCGAACGCCCGATGATGCTCTCCGCCTCGGTGGCGTACGGCTTCGACACCGACGCCACGGCGATGACCCTGCTGCACCTGTCGCCGGCGTTGCTCGGCGGACGCGACGGCGACGGCGACCGCGACGGCGGCGGCGGCGACCGCGGCGGCGACCGCGGCGGCGGCCCAGCGGCCGAGTTCCGGCAACCGGACGCCGCCGACCCTCGGATCGAACCCCTCCGAGCACTGCTCCGCGACGTCACCGGTCGCGTCCTCGACCCCGCGCTGCCGGCCGACGAGCGGGCCGCCCTGAACCGACGCATCGCGACGGTCGTGCTGTCGACGTTCTCACCGTCGCGGTCCGACGTCGAGCACCGGATGCGTCGTGCGATCCGCTTCGTGCACGACCAGGCCGACCGGCCGCTCTCGGTGGGCGACATCGCGGACTCGTGCGGCCTGAGCGAGCGCGGTGTGCAGGACCTCTTCCGCCGGCGGCTCGCGGTGACACCGATGCAGTACCTGCGCGAGGTCCGGCTCGACCGGGTCCACCTCGAACTCGGCCGATCGCGTTCGGGCGCGCTGCTGGTGAGCGACGTCGCCCGGCGCTGGCAGTTCTCGCACCTCGGGCGTTTCGCCGCCCACTACCGCGCACGCTTCGGCGAGCAGCCGCACGAGACGATCGCACGGGGTCCCGGCGCGGTCTGAACCGACCCGCGCTCAGCAGCCCGTCGTCGTCAGGGTGACCGTCGCGACGGCGCCGTTCGTCACCGTCGTCGTCTGCGGGCACAGCGAGCCCGCGCGGATCGTCACCTTGCCGAGCGGGACGCCCGCGAAGTCCGCGGTGCCACCGGGGAACACCCGCTGGTGCTCGGAGAGTTTGCCCGTCGACGCGAAGACCTTGACCTCGTACGGGTGGTCGGCGGCGTTGTCCGACACGGTGACCGAGACCTGACCGGTCGAGTCGTGGGCACCGCACCCCGCGAGCGTCACCAGGGCCGCCGCGGCGAGGGCGACGGCGGGCAGGACACGGCGGGACACGCGTCCAGGGTAGTCCGGCGCCGGGCCGCGCCGGACCAGGGTCGGCCGCCGAACACTCGGCGCGCCTGCCCCGCGGACTGGGGTGGTGCGTCCTCCGTAGTGGGGACAGGACCTGTCCGGTTGGCGCGTTAGCGTGGGTGCATGCACTCGGAGACAGCGACGACCGTCCCAGTCACCGGCGCGCCCGACGCCGTGCGCCGAGCAGCGCTGCTCGCCGCACTCGACGTGGTCGAGGGTGGCGCCGAAGAGCGCTTCGACCGGATCACCCGCATCGCGCGTGAAGCCCTCGGTGTCTCCGGCTCCTTCCTGAACCTGGCGGGCGAGACCTCGCTGACCATCAAGTCCCAGCAGAGCGACAGCCACTTCGGACCGGTCATCCCGCTGCAGGACACCTTCTGCGGGCGGACGCTGGGGGAGCGCGGCCCCGTGCTCGTGCCGGATGCGCGCATCGACGCCCGCTACTCCGACATGCCGATGGTCGTCGGTGACCCGAACGTCCGCTTCTACGCCGGGGTCCCGCTGCGGCTCGGCGACGACGACGTCAAGGTCGGCACGCTCTGCCTCATCGACCCGGAACCACGGACCCTCGACGCCGACGAGGTCGCCCTGCTCCAGGAGCTCGGTGTCTGGGCCGAGCGGGAACTTGCAGCCGGCGCCGACGAGGACCGCCTGCGGTCCGTGCTCGCGGGGCTCGAACCCGGCACGGTCGACGTGCCCGGCTACCGGATCGCGGGGCTGTCGGTGCCGCACGGCGTCGTCTCCGGCGACTTCCACGACTGGCACCGTTCCGGCGACGATGCCGTGCACCTCACAGTGGCGGACGTCATGGGCAAGGGCATGTCGGCTGGGCTGCTCGCCGCGAACATCCGCGGCGCACTGCTCGCCCGCGGCGACCTGGCACCCGACGTCGCCGTCGCCGAGCTCGAGGCGCAGGTCGCACCAGACCTCAGCCGCGCCGAGTCGTTCGCGACGATGTTCCACGGCCGACTCACACCCTCGACCGGCCGGATCGACTTCACCGACGCCGGACACGGGCTCGTCCTGCAGCTCCGCGACGACGGCGCCGAGCGCATCCTGCGGTCGTCGGACCTGCCGATCGGGCTGCACCCCGCGGGCATCGAACGTGCCTCCGGGTCGCTCGTCATGCGTCCGGGTGACGTGGTCATCGTGGTCAGCGACGGCGCGCTCGAGCTGTGGGACTCCACGCTCGCGTCGCTGTCGCAGCTCGGGGAGCTCTACCGCGGCTCGCCGGACATCGCGACGTTCCTGCAGCGGGTGCGCTCACGTGCGGTCGACCACGACCCGGGCGACGACCTGACCGTCGTCGTGGTCGCGCGCGACCTCTGACGACGAGCCGTCGGCAGATCGTCGGCAGGCCGTGCGTCGGTCGTCGGCAGGTCAGGACTGGTCGCTCGTCGACTGGTCACGACGTGCCGTCGGCGCGCCGCCGGGCGGTCACGAGCGGTCGGGTACCGGGGGTCTGAACGACGGCTCGTGACCGGTCGCCGGATGTGAGCGGGGTGTCGTGACCGGTCGCGGCCCGCTCGGGGCACGCTCGGGGTCCGCGCAGCAGGCCTGCAGCAGGAATCAGTTAGGCGCCGAGGCGCTCGATGAGCTCGGCGTAGCGCGCGGCGGTGCGGGACACGATCGCCTCGGGCAGCACCGGGGGCGTGCCCTGGCGGTCCCAGTTGGCGCTCAGCCAGTCGCGCACGATCTGCTTGTCGAACGAGTCCGTCCGACCGTCGGCCCGGGCGTCCCAGTACCGGCTCGAGTCGCTGGTCAGGACCTCGTCCGCGATCCGGATCCGGCCGTCGGCGTCCTGCCCGAACTCGAACTTGGTGTCCGCGATCACGACGTCGCGCTCCAGGGCGATCGCCGCTGCCTCGGTGTACACGTGCAGCGACAGGTCGCGCAGGGTCGCCGCGACCTCGGCGCCGACCAGGTCGACGGTCTGCTCGTACGAGATGTTCTCGTCGTGCTCGCCCTGCGGTGCCTTGTAGGCGGGGGTGTAGATCGGCTCGGGCAAGCGGTCGCCGTTCGACAGCCCCTGGGGCAGGGCGACGCCGCAGACGCTGCCGGTCTGCTGGTACTCGGCCCAGCCGCTGCCGACCAGGTACCCGCGCACGACGCACTCGACGGGGAACATCTCGAGCGGCATGACGTGCATCGACCGCGACTCGACCTCGGCCGGTACGGGGGTGCCACCGGACGACGGGCCGATGATGTGGTTCGGCACGTCGCTCAGCTGCGTGAACCAGAAGCGCGACAGGCGGGTGAGCAGCTCGCCCTTGCCCGGGATCGGTGGCTCGAGTGCGAAGTCATAGGCGCTGACCCGGTCGGACGCCACGAGCAGCAGCTCGGACGCGCTCTGGAGGTCGGCGGTGCCGGTCGGCACGTAGAGCTCGCGGACCTTGCCCGACGAGACGTGGTCCCAGCCGGCGATCACGGGCGCGGCGCTCATCGGGTGACCTTCGCGGCGATGTCGGTGCGGTACTGCGCGCCCTCCAGGGTGATGTCACCGAGGCCCGCGTAGGCGCGCTCCCGTGCCTGGGCGAAGTCGGCCCCGGTCGCGACGACGCTGAGCACGCGACCGCCGGTGGCGACGAGGCTGTCGTCGAGCACCCCGGTGGCGGCGTGTGCGACGGAGACGCCGTCGCGCGCGTTCGCGGCGTCGATGCCGGTGATCGGACGGCCGGTCTGCGGGTTCTCCGGGTAGCCCTCGCTCGCGAGCACGACCGTGACCGCCGCGTCCGGACGGAACGAGGGTGCCGGGGTGCCCCCGAGCTGGCCCGTTGCGGCGGCGAGCAGCAGTCCGCTCAGCGGCGTCGCCAGGCGGGGGAGGACGACCTGGGTCTCCGGGTCGCCGAAGCGGGCGTTGAACTCGATGACCCGGACGCCCTGCTCGGTGACGATGAGCCCGCAGTAGAGGAGCCCGACGAACGGGGTGCCCTCGTGCTCGAGACGACGGACGGTGGGCAGCGCGACCAGCTCGGTGACCTCGTCGACGAAGGCCTGCTCGGACGCCCACCGATCGGCCAGCCACGGCAGCGGCGAGTAGGCGCCCATGCCGCCGGTGTTCGGCCCGAGATCGCCGTCGGCCAGGCGCTTGTAGTCCTGCGCGGGGCTGAGCGGGCGGACGTCGTGGCCGTCGCTCAGGAAGAACAACGAGACCTCTTCGCCGTCGAGGAACTCCTCGACCACGACGTGCCCGTGCTGCAGCCAGTAGGTGGCGTGGTCGATCGCGGCCTGACGGTCCTCGGTCACGAGGACGCCCTTGCCCGCGGCCAGCCCGTCGGCCTTCACGACGTACGGTGCGCCGAGCTCGTCGATCGCGGCGACGGCCTCTTCCGCCGTGCCGGCGTACACCGGGCGGCCGGTGGGCACGTTCGCCTCGGACATGATGCGCTTCGCGAAGGCCTTCGAGCCCTCGAGCTGCGCGGCGGCCTTGCCCGGCCCGAAGACCGGGATGCCCCGGGTGCGGACGGGGTCGGCCACACCGGCGATGAGCGGCGCCTCGGGCCCGACGACGACCAGTTCGACGTCGTTCTCGATCGCGTACTCGGCGACGAGCGCGCCGTTGGTGGGGTCGAGGGAGACGGTCTCGACATCGGCGGCGATGCCGGCGTTGCCGGGAGCAGCCGTGATGACGTGGCCCGCCTGTTCAGCGAGGAGGGCCGTGATGATCGCGTGCTCGCGGGCACCGGAACCGAGGACGAGGATTCGCACCCGATCACCCTACCGATCAGGACTCGCCCCCCGCGAGGCGACGGCTAGCCTGTGGAGATGCCACCCAGGAGGATCGAGGACGCCGCCGGCCGTGCCGCACTGACCGCGGTGCAGCAGGGCGACACGGCACGGGCGACCGTCGCGACGGCCGTCCGGTGGACCCTGCAGCGCCTCGCTGACGACGTGCCGGGCAACAGCGTCGAGGTCCGGGTGCCGCCGTTCGCCGCGGTCCAGGCCGTCCCCGGCCCGCGCCACACCCGTGGCACGCCGCCGAACGTTGTCGAGACGGACGCCACGACCTGGCTCGCGCTCGCGACCGCTGAGCTGACCTGGGACGAAGCCGTCGCGCAGTCACGCGTCAGCGCTTCCGGCTCACGTGCGGACCTGACGGCGTTCCTGCCGGTGCGGGTCGCGCTCTAGTCGCGTTCAGCACTACCTAGGCGGACGAACCGAATTAGGTAGTCCCTACCGATGCGGGCGCATGCACTGCGAACCTACGCTTGAAGTCGCCGGGATTCGGACCCGACCCGAACGGGTCCGAACCCGGCGACAGGGACCAAGGTACGCGATGTTCCACACAACGTGTCAACCGCCGCGGCGCGTCGTGCTGCAATGCGCAACGTTCTTGCGTCACGAGAGGACTCAGAAGAGTCCGGCGAGCTCCGAACGAGCATGCAGGTCCCACTTGCCGAACACCCGCGACAGGTGCGCGTCGATGGTCCGCGTCGAGAGCCCGAGCTCCTCGCCGATCAGGCGGTTGCTCAACCCCTGCGCCGCGAGCTCGGCGACCTGGTACTCGCGGTTCGTGAGCGGTGGTTTCGGCCGGCCGGCCGTGACCGCCATGCCGTGCGACGCGAGCGCCCCCTGCGCCGCGATCACCCGCGTCCGGTCGCGTGCGGTCAGGGCGTCGGCGTACTCGACGATCGCCGCGGCGAGCGGACCGTCGACCCGAGCCGCTGCCTCGCGCATGCGACCGAGCGAGGTACCAGTCTCGCGTCCGTTCAGCATGTCCATCGCGTAGTGCAGCGTCTGCGCGTACATGACGTGCGTCCACCCACCGCTCGCCGTCCCGCGGTCGATGATGTCGTCGGCGTGCCGGAGCCCGGCCGGGTTGCCGAGCACCGCCTCGGTCCAGGCGATCGTCACCGCGACCTGCTCCCCGGTGATCCGCATCGCTCGCTGCGGGGTGGCCCTCGCCCGGTCGAGCGCACGCGTGGCGTCCTCGGTGCGACCGGCGTAGGCGTACGCCATCGCGAGCCGTGCCCACGGGTAGGCAGCGAAGCCGCCGTGGTCCGCGACGTCGTACCGTTCGCAGGCTGCCGAGAACGCCGCGATCGCGTCGTCCCAGCGCCGTTGGCCGATGGCGAGGTTGCCGTCGCCGATGAGCTCGAGGGTGAAGTCGTACTTCAGGTACGGGTTGGACCGTCGGACGGGCACCTCGGTGAGCAGGTCGGCGAGGTCGCCGCGCCAAACCTGCACCTGGTGCAGCACTGAAAAGATCTCGCCGACGCTCCACGGTGCGTCCTCGAGGTGCTCGATCGCGGTGGCCAGTGCCCGGCGACCGAGGGCCGAGGCGTCGTCGAGCCGGCCGGCCGTGGCGAGCGCCATGATCGCGCAGGGGGCGACGCACAGGAACGCGAACGGGATGGTCGGGGCGTGCACGATGCCGCTGTGCTCGAGTTCGGCCCGCACCTCGTCGAACCGTCCGCCCCACCCGAGGTGTGCGAGTCGCAGCAGGCGGAGCCGTTCGACCGCGTCGCCGGACACCAGCCGGCTGGCGACGTCGGTGAGCGCGACCGCTGCCAGCACGTCGTCGTCGTGGAACTGCCGGATGTTGGCGAGGATCTCGCAGGCCTCGACCACGAGGGCGTCGTCCACCGTGCCGGGGTCTGCACGGGCGACGGCCCAGGCAGCCTCGGCGTCGGCGCGACCGGCCTCGCGCCCGTCGGTGTACGAGTACGCCAGCGACCGCAGGCAGCGCGCGGCGACCTGCTCGTTCGGGTGCAGCGTCCGCCGGAGCGCTGCGGAGGCGAGGGCGATCGCGCTCTCGTGCTCCTGCAGCCGCACCGCGACCTGCGCCGCGTCGAGCAGCTGCTCGACCGGGGGCACGACACCGCAGTCGAGCGCCCAGAGCGCTGACCGCAACCGTGCGGCGGGCGGGGCGCCCTCGGGACTGTCGGTGCGGAAGGCGTTCGCGCGGGCGAAGAGTGCCGTGCGGCGGGCGACCGGCACCAGGCCGCGGATCACGTCGCCGACGAGCGGGTGCTGCGGACGGGCCACCGCGGCGCCGTCGTCGAGCGAGTCGATCCGGACCAGCCCGAGCGCGACCACGCGGTCGACGTCGCCGCCGCTGACCAGGCCGAGCAGTCGCGCGAGCGGGATCGGGTCGGCCAGCGCCACGATGTCGACGACGTCGCGCAGGTCCTCCGGCAACGAGCCGAGTTCCGTCCGGTACATGTCGGCGAGGCTGTTCGACGCCGTCACCCGGCCGCGCCAGTACCACCCGGACGCGGTGTGCTCGAGGGCACCCGAGGTGCGGGCGGCGCGGACGACCTCGCGCAGGTAGAGCGGGTTGCCGGCGGTCGCGCGGTGCACCCGTTCGGCCGAGGCGTTCTCGAGCTGCGAGCCCAGCGCCTCGGCCACCAGGGCCGACGTCTCGCGCAGGGTGAGCGGCTCGAGGTCGATGCGCTCGAGCAGGTCGTCCTGCCACAGGGCGCGGAGCGGTTCCGGCAGCGCGGTGAAGTCACGGCAGGTCAGGACGAGCCGCGCACCCTGGTGCCGGACGAGCCACGCCACGTACCGGGCGGAGATCGCGTCGAGGTGGTCGGCGTCGTCGACGCGCAGCAGGACGTCGCGGTCCGCCAGGTCGGCGATCGCTCGGAGGCGCTGCTCGGCCCCGGCGCCGTCGGACAGTTCCGACAGGGTCGCCGGCAGCTCGCCGAAGCGGTCCGAGATCGCGCCGAAGGGCATCGACCGCCCGGAGGCGACGGCGGTGATGGGCACCACGATCGTGCGCCCGGTGGCGTCCCGTCCGGCGACGCGATCGGTGACGCGGGCGGCGACGGTGCTCTTGCCGAGACCCGGGGCGCCGACGAGCGCGACGCTCCACTGGTGCTCCGCGACGACGGACACGGCACGGTCCTCTTCGTGGCGTTGCATCACGGGCCAGGTCACGCGCGCCGGGGTGCTCGGGGTGCGACCTCGCCCCCGTACGGTCCGTTCTCGCATCCGTGTCACCTCCAGCCCTTGGGATACCAACGCGTACGGATCATCCTCTCCTGGATCGGACTGCGCGGACAGGCCGGGAGACGTCCCACAGTGGGGGACAATGGGTGGGTGAGCAACACCGATCGACCCGACGACCAGCCGGTCCCGGCCCCTGCGCCGAACGCCGTCTCCACCTCTGACGAGGTCACGATCCGTCGTGCCCCGAAGTTCGGGGTGTTCATCGTCGGCGGTGCGGTGCTCGGGTTCATCGCGACCCTGATCGTCGTCTCGCTCACCATGAACCTCGGTGGCCAGCAGGAGGAGTCCAGCTTCGGCAGCCTGGTGGGCTACTTCAGCCTGTGGGGCGTCACGATCGGCGCCTTCGTCGGCGCGGTCGTCGCCGTCGTGTTCGACCGGGTCTTCGCCCGGCGCGCGGCCCGCCTGACGGCGGAGCGTGTCGAGGTCGAGCTGCCGCCCGAGACGGTCGACGGCGAGATCGACGAGCACGGCGACCAGCGGCCGTAGCCGCAACCGCTTCCAGACGGGAGGCCCGTGGCGACACCGCCACGGGCCTCCCGTCTGTCAGGTGGGTGCGTTTCGGACGCGACCTAGCTGAGCTGGTTCGCCTCGACCCAGGACAGGTACTCCGGGCTCACGGTGCCCGTGACGTACTCGCCCGTGAAGCAGCTCATCTCGAGGTCGGTCACGTCGGAGCCCTCGATGATGGCGTCCCGCATGTCGCCGATCTCCTGGTAGATCAGGTGATCGCTGCCGAGCACGCGGTTGATCTCCGGGATCTTCCGGTCGTGCGCGATGAGCTCGTCGCGCGTCGGCATGTTGATGCCGTACACGTGCGGGAACCGGACCGGGGGAGCGGCGCTCGTGAAGGTGACCTCGTTCGCACCGGCGGCGCGGGCCATCTCCACGATCTCCTTGCTCGTCGTGCCGCGCACGATCGAGTCGTCGACGATCAGGATGTTCTTGCCCTTGAACTCCGACGACATCGCGTTGAGCTTCTGCCGGACGGACCGCTTGCGCTCCGCCTGACCCGGCATGATGAAGGTCCGGCCGACGTAGCGGTTCTTGTAGAAGCCCTCGCGGTACTCGATGCCGAGCTTCCGCGCGACCTGCATGGCAGCCGGTCGGGACGAGTCCGGGATCGGCATCACGACGTCGATGTCACCGGTCGGCGCGTACTGCTCGATCGTGTCCGCCAGCCGGTTGCCGAGGCGCAGGCGGGCGTCGTAGACCGAGATGCCGTTCATGACCGAGTCGGGACGAGCCAGGTACACGTACTCGAACGAGCACGGCACGAGCCGCGGGTTCTTCGCACACTGCCGGGCGTGCATCTGCCCGTTCATCTCGATGAAGATCGCCTCGCCCGGAGCGACGTCGCGCACGATCTCGTAGCCGCCCGACTCGAGCACCAGCGACTCGCTCGCGACGACCCACTCGGGCTGGCCGGCCTCGTCGAACTTGTGGCCGAGGATGAGCGGCCGGATGCCGAACGGGTCGCGGAAGGCCAGGAGCCCGTGGCCGGCGATCGTGGCGATCGTGGCGTAGGAGCCCTCGACCCGCTCGTGCACGCGCTCGACGGCGTCGAAGACCTGCCCGGGGTCGAGGTCGGTCCCGCGGACCTGTCCCTGCAGCTCGTGCGCCAGCACGTTCACCAGGAGCTCGGTGTCCGACGTGGTGTTGAGGTGCCGACGGTCGATGTCGAACAGTTCACGCGTCAGTTCCCGCGTGTTGGTGAGGTTGCCGTTGTGGACGAGGACGATGCCGTACGGCGCGTTCACGTAGAACGGCTGCGCTTCTTCCTCGTTGCTCGCCGCGCCCTTGGTGGCGTAGCGCACGTGGCCGAGGCCCATGGTGCCGAGGAGGGCGCGCATGTCACGGGTTCGGAACGACTCCCGCACGTGGCCGCGGGTCTTGTGCATGTGGTGCACGTGACCCTCGACCGTGGCGATGCCCGTCGAGTCCTGCCCGCGGTGCTGCAGGAGGAGCAGTGCGTCGTAGATGGATTGGTTGGCGGGGCCCTGTGCAACGAGGCCGACGATGCCGCACATTCGCGGGTGTGCTCCAGACCGTAGAATCGGGGGGTACCGAACAAGTCTGCCATGTCACCGCGAAGGACTCCGCATGCCCAACCCGTACGCCGAAGCCGGAGTGGACACCGCTGCCGGTGACCTGGCCGTCGAACTCATGAAGTCCGCAGTCGCGGCGACGCACAACAGCCACGTGCTGGGCGGCGTGGGCGGCTTCGCCGGACTCTACGACGTGTCCTTCCTGAAGGACTTCTCACACCCGTTGCTCGCGACCTCGACCGACGGCGTCGGCACGAAGGTCGCCATCGCCCAGGCGATCGACAAGCACGACACCATCGGGCAAGACCTGGTCGGCATGGTCGTCGACGACATCGTGGTGGTCGGTGCGAAGCCGCTGTTCATGACCGACTACATCGCCTGCGGGCGCGTCGTGCCGAACCGCATCGCCGACATCGTCGCCGGGATCGCCCGCGGCTGCTCGGCGACGGGCACCGCGCTGGTCGGTGGCGAGACCGCCGAGCACCCCGGGCTGCTCGGCCCGGACGACTACGACGTGGCCGGCGCCGCGACCGGTGTCGTCGAGGCCGGTTCGCAGCTCGGTGCCCACCTGGTGCAGGACGGCGACGTCGTGCTCGCCATCGAGTCGTCCGGGCTGCACTCGAACGGGTACTCGCTCGTCCGGCACATCCTGGCGTCGCGCGGGGTCGGGTACACCGACCAGCTGGCCGAGTTCGGCGGCGTCTCGGTCGGTGAAGCCCTGCTCGAGCCCACCCGCCTGTACACGACGCCGCTGCTGGAGCTGCTCGAGCAGCACCCGGGCGCCGTGCACTCCCTGTCGCACGTGACCGGTGGAGGCATCGCGGCGAACCTGGCGCGCGTGCTGCCCGTCGGCTCGTGGATCGAGGTCGACCGCTCGACCTGGCAGCCGCTCCCCGTCTTCCGGGTGCTCGCCGACATGGCAGGGACGCCGATCGAGGACACCGAGGGCACCTGGAACCTGGGCATCGGCATGTTCGCCGTGGTGTCCGCCAGCGCCGCGGTTGACGTCATCGAGTCGCTCGGCGTCGCCGGGATGCCCGCGTGGCCGGTCGGCACGATCGCCACGTCGGCCCGCGACCTGTCCGGCTTCGAGCAGGGTGCCAAGGGTGTCGACGGTGGCGCGGTGCGGCTCGTCGGGAGCTACGCCGCCTGACCCGGCCGGCCACGCCCGTCACGCAGGCCGCGTGGCGGGCGTTCGTCGTGCCTCCAGGCCGCACGACCTGCCGTCAGGTGTCCGCCGAGTGGCCACGAAGTGCCGCTCGGTCCGGCCGCGGGCGGCACTTCGCGACCACTCGGCGTTCCCCGCGTGGGGAGTCGTGACCGGTCCGCGTCACCCGCGTGGGCACGCAGAAACGCCGCGCTGCCCGGAGGCGCGCGGCGTGACGGCTGTGCCGGTCAGGCGGACTTGTTCTGGTCCGCTTCGGTCTCGAACTCGTCGGATTCGTCTGCCGCTTCGGGACCGTACTGGTCCGCCCAGCGGTCGACGAGATCGTCATCGGAGTGTTGTCCGGCGGAGAGCTCCTGCTCGAGTGCACCGTAGTTCGTCTGCGGGCTGAAGTACTTCAGCTCACGGGCGACCTTGGTGTGCTTCGCCTTTTGACGGCCGCGCCCCATGCGTGACCCCCTCGTTCGGCTCTGGTCCGGTCCTGGCGAATGACGGAAGATCACTCGGGGAACCAGACGGTTCGTGGTTTGAAATCTGCCGATCACTCTACCATGTACCTCGATCTGGACGTCGCCGCGACGGCTCCGCGCACAGGAGAATCGAAGTGATGACCGAACCCCTCGAGAACGCAGCCGACCAGTCCGCCCGTGTCGTCGTCATCGGTGCGGGGCAAGCCGGACTGTCGGTGGGATACCACCTGCGCCGCCTGGGGCTCGTACCCGGCACCGACGTGGTGCTGCTCGATCGTGCGCCGAGCACGGGCGGTGCCTGGCAGTTCCGGTGGGAGGCCCTGCGGCTCGGCGCGGCGCACCGCGTGCACGACCTGCCGGGGATGCGGGCGATGGGGCTGCAGTTCGACGACGCCGATCGGTCACGACCCGCCCGCGACGTCGTGGGGGAGTACTACCGGCGGTTCGAGCAGCACTACGACCTGCGGGTCCGGCGTCCGGTCTCGGTGCCGTCGGTCTCGCGCACCGCGGACGGCCGACTGTGCGTCACGACCCGCTCCGCCGACGGCACCGAGACCCGGATCCGCGCCGACGTCGTGGTGAACGCATCGGGCACGTGGGGCACGCCGTTCGTGCCGTGGTACCCGGGCCGAGGCGCGTTCCGCGGACGACAGCTCGACACGACCGAGTACCGCAGCGCCGCGGAGTTCACCCGGCAGGACGTCGTCGTGGTCGGCGGCGGGACGAGTGCCATCGGTTTCCTGCTCGAACTCGACGGCGTCGCGCGGTCGACCCACTGGTTCGTCCGGCGGCCGATCGTGTGGGCGGACTCGTCGTCGCTCGACCTCGAGTCGGCGGTCGCAGCGGTCGACGAGCAGGACCGGGCGGCCCGTGCCGGCGAGGTGCTGCCGAGCATCGTGAGCGGCACGGGCGTGCCGGTCTCGCGGCGGATTCGCGCGGGCATCGACCGCGGGGTGCTTCGCGACCAGCCGATGTTCACCCGGATGGACGAGACCGGCGTGGTGACGGCCGCCGGCACGCACGTGCACGCCGACGCGGTGCTCTGGGCGACCGGGTTCCGGGCCGACCTGCGGCACCTCGCGCCGCTGCACCTGCGGACCGGGGCCGGCGGGGTCGTCGTGGCGGACGGGCGCTCGGTCGACGAGCCACGGTTGTTCCTGGCGGGCTACGGGCCGCAGGCGTCGACGATCGGGGCGAACCGGGCCGGACGGCTCATCGCCCGCCAGGTGATGGACGTGCTCGCCGCCGCGTGAGCTGGTCAACCTCGCACCGTGCGCAGCGCGACGGGGCGGCGCGCCAGGCGGCAGCAGCACGCCAGGCCGCACGCACACACGCACGCGGTGGCAGGCCGCGGCGCAGCACGCCCGCACGCCCGCACCGCGGGTCAGGCGGGCAGGGGCTCCTGCACGCCACGACGGCGACGGGACGACGCCAGGAACACGGCGTCGAGCGAGAACCGCCCCGGGCCGGTCAGTGCCACGACGAACGACCCGACCGCCAGGACGAGCACGTACTCGAAGCCGCCGTCCTGCGAGTAGAAGCCGGACGACGCATGGGCGAGCAACCCCGCGACGACCATGTCGACGGCGAGCAGGACGCCCACGACGCGGGTCGCGACGCCGAGCACGAGCAGCACACCGCCGACGAGTTCGAGGCCCGCCACCAGGGGTGCAGCGACGTCGGCGAGCGGGACGCCCATGCCGGAGAAGCCCTGGGCCACGTTCGGGATGCCCTGGGCGAACTTCTGCGCGCCGTGGGCGATGAACACCACCCCGAGGACGATGCGGAGCGCGGTCAGGCCGATGGAGGTCGATGTCGTTCGCATGGCCACGAAGGTATCCGGTGACACGTCATCGAAAGACCCTCGTCCGGGGGTCTGCCCGGACATCACCAGAACATGCCCAGGCTGGGGTCCGCCGAAGGGCGGACCCGCTCTCAGGAACCCGTGGTGTCGGTGCCGCGGCCGGTCTGCTGCTGCAGGCGGTCGATGTGCTCCGAGGCCTCGGCCTTGGTCAGGTCAGCGGAGAGCTCCTCGCCGGCTTCGCGGGCCAGGGTGTCGAGGTAGCTCCGCTGGGGTCCGGTCATCGGCTCGTCACCGGTGACCCACTGCTCGGGGTCCTTGCTCGCGTCGGTCGACGGGTCCGGACGGGCGCCGCCGAGGGTCTCTTCTGCATCACTCATGCCGAGGACGCTACGCCGCACCTCCGACGCACCCCGCAGGCCCTTGTCCCCCGTCAGACCGGCGTGGCCGAGTACCGCACCAGGTCCGGGCCGACCGCACTCGTGGCGATCGGCACGGTCCGTCCCTCGCGACGGACCCAGATCGTCGCGGCCTGCTCGTCGATCCGCTCGACCTCGTGCAGCGAGCCGTCGAGCAGCACGGTCGCGGACACCACGACCCGGCCGCTGGACGGCCGCGGGGGCAGACCGGGGACGTCGTCGTCGTACGCCGCGTACTCGCCGGGCTGCAGGAACGGGGACACCGGAGCGGTCACGACCTCGAAGCCCTCGTCGACCTCGGCGACCGCCACGAGGCGCACCGCCTGGTCCGTCGGCAGGGGGACGTCGACCACCCAGGGCGCCTCGGAACCGGCCAGTGCGCGGAAGGCGGGGCGACCGTCGGGGGCGAGCCGTGCCTCCAGGCCGTCGATCCGGACCCGTCCGCGACCGCGCGAATCGGCGTAGAGACCGGGCTCGATGCCGGACTGCCGCGCTTCGAGCCGGGTGATGACCACGCGGTCCGGGCGGTACCAGTCGCGGAGCGTCGACGGGTCGACCCACCCGACGCTGGGGACGCCGCGCGACAGCGCTGCCGACTCGTCGGCGGCGCGCTCGTCGAGCGCACCCAGGGGGTGTTCGCCGCGCACGGCGACGAGTCCTTCGTGGCGGCTGCCCGCGACGGGCTCGTGGTCCAGCACCTCGACGCGCTTCGACACCTTGCCGCCGTGGCCGTCGAACGTGGCGAACGTCCGCAGGTCGGTGATCGTCATGACGTCAGATGCTACGACTCGTCGCCCCGGCGCGGCGAGGTCGGCACGAGCGCGTGCAGCTCACCGGTGCACTGCGCGGGGTCGACGCCTTCGGCGGGACCGGCCGGTCGGGTCGCGCGACGCGGCTGCAGGCTGTTCCGCTGCGCGGACCGGGCCAGGCGATCGTCGACGACACCGTCGACCGGCGCTCCGGCCGAGCCGGCGAGGGACCGGCGGAGCGGCGGCCGCACGGGCTCGCCGCGACGCTCCTGGCCGGGGAGCGGACGCGACCGGCGGCCGTACAGCAGTTCGGACGAGTCGAGCAGCCACGGCACCAGCGCCACGGTGACGCCGTGCACGAGCAGGAGCTTCTTGCGGATGCGACGGCCGCGGTGGTTGTGGAGCAGGCCCTCCCACCAGTGACCGACGATGAAGATCGGCGTGTAGACGGTGACGACCTCGGAGCCGTGCTCGAGCCGGTGCGCCTTGATGTACTTGATGAGCGGCATCGAGATGTCGCGGTACGGACTCGGCACGATGGTCAACGGCATCCGGATGCCGTACTCGGCCCACTGGTCGCGCAGGTGCTGGGCGTCGGCGTCGTCGATCGCGACGTGGACCGCCTCGCAGCTGGCGTGCTCGGCGGCGATCGCGTAGTCGAGGGCCTTGAGCACGGGCTTCTGCAGCTTGTTCACGAGCACGACGGCGTGGTCGCCGGTGGCACCGAACTCGGTCTCGACGTCGGCCTCGATCTCGTGCGAGACGTCGCGGTAGTAACGGTTCACGCCGAGCATGAGCACGTACAGGATCGGCATGATCAGGAACACGAGCCAGGCGCCGTGCGTGAACTTGGTGATCGTGACGATGACCAGGACGACCAGGGTGAACGTGGCACCGATCGCGTTGATGGTGCGGGAACGCACCACCTGTGCACGGTTGACGGACGGGTCGGCGGTGCCGGCCCGGTCCGCGCGCAGCAGGCGCGTCCAGTGCACGACCATTCCCGTCTGCCCGAGCGTGAACGACACGAAGACGCCGATGATGTAGAGCTGGATGAGGCTCGTGACGTTCGCCCGGTACACCACGAGCAGCGCCGCGGCGACGAGCGCCAGGACGATGACGCCGTTCGAGTAGATGAGCCGGTCGCCGCGCGTCGACAGGGCCTTGGGGGCGTACGAGTCGCGGGCCAGGATCGAGCCGAGCAGCGGGAACCCGTTGAACGCCGTGTTCGCGGCGAGGAGCAGGACCGCGGCCGTCGTCGCCTGGATGACGAAGAACAGCACCGAGTTGTCACCGAACGTCGCCGCCGCGATCTGGGCGATCAGGGAGCGCTGCGGCGTCGTGGCGCAGTCCGCGAACCCCTGCAGGTCGCAGGCGCGTTCGGCGTAGTGCACGCGGGACACGAGCGCGAGCGTGATGAGCCCGATGAACAGGACGATCGCGATGCCGCCCATCGCCACCAGGGTCGCCTGCGCGTTCTTGATCTTCGGGCGCCGGAAGGCCTGCACGCCGTTCGCGATGGCCTCGACGCCGGTCAGGGCCGAGCAGCCGGAGGCGAAGGCCCGGAGGAGCAGCAGGATGAACGCCGCCTGCGTCGTGTGCTCCACGTTGTCGACCGTGTAGCCGGCGGACTCGGCGACCGGGGCGTGCCCGGCGGCGACGCGGACCAGGCCGGTGACGACCATCACGAAGACCGACGCCACGAACAGGTAGGTGGGGATGGCGAACGCCTTGCTCGACTCCCGCACGCCGCGCAGGTTCGTGGCGGCGAGGAGCACGACGAACACGAGCGCGAGTTCGACGCGGACGTCGTTCAGCATCGGCAGCGCCGAGATGATGTTGTCCACGCCGGAGGCCACCGACACCGCGACCGTCATCACGTAGTCGACGAGCAGCGCACTCGCGACGACCAGCCCGGCCTTCTCGCCGAGGTTCCGGTGCGCGACCTCGTAGTCGCCGCCGCCGGACGGGTACGCCTTGATGAGCTGTCGGTAGGACGCGACGACCACCACGAGCAGCAGCACGACGAGCGCGGCCACCCACGGTGCGAAGGTCAGGAACGACATCCCGCCGAGCAGCAGGATCATCAGGAGTTCCTGCGGTGCGTACGCGACGGAGGACAGCGGGTCACTCGCGAAGATCGGCAGTGCCAGGTGCTTCGGGAGGAGCTGTCCTTCGAGCTTCTCAGAGGGGAGCGGATCCCCGATCAGTCGCGCTTTCAGCGACCGGACCTCGTTCGTCACGAGCGGCAAACCTACTCAGTTCCGGGCGGGAGTCAACACGGGTCCCCGGGCGGTCATTCCCGGTCGGTCGCGTGTCGTCGACTCTGCACCCCGATCCCCGCTTGCGGTTGACGCTGCGTCAACCTCTACGGTGGACTGCATGAGGGATCCGTCAGACATCGCCACCGCAGCTGCGAAAGCACCCCACGGCATCGCCGACGTGGCGCGATCCGCCGGGGTGTCGAGTCGCACGCTCCGGCACTACGACGCCATCGGGCTGCTGCCGGCCACCGCCGTCGGCGACGGCGGACTCCGCCGCTACGACGACCGGGCACTCGTCCGGCTGCAGCGCATCCTGCTGCTGCGCGGCCTCGGCATCGGGCTGCCCGACATCCGCCGGGTCCTCGACGGCGAGCAGGACGACGTCGCCGCCCTCACCGCGCACGTCGCCTGGCTCGAACGCGAGCGGGACCGCCTCGCCCGGCAGCTCGCCGCCGTGCGCACCACCATCACCAGGATCGAGAACGGGGACACCATGAACGCCACGGACACCTTCGACGGGTTCGACCAGACCCGCTTCAAGCACGAGGTCGAGGAGCGCTGGGGGGCGGACGCCTGGCAGCGCGGCACCGCCTGGTGGGACGCGAAGGACACCGCGGGCAAGCAGGCGTTCCAGGACGAACTGCGCGCGATCGCCCGGGACGCCGCAGCGCTCGCCGCGTCCGGAGACGGCTCGGACTCGCCGGCCGCGCAGGCACTGGCGCGGCGGCAGTTCGCGTGGCTCGCCGAGTCGACGCCGCCGGCGGACCTCACCGCGGAGCGGTTCCGGACACTCGCCGAGATGTACGTGCACGACGAGCGGTTCGCGCACGCCTACGACTGGGCCGGAGCGGGTGCGGCACGTGCGCTGCGCGATGCGATGGTCGCGTTCGCCGACCGCGGGTTGTAGCGCACGAACCGCGGGCCGTCGTGCGCGAACGGAACCAGGTTCCGGTCACGACACCACGGATCGGCGTGGTGCTGTGTCCGGAACCTGGTTCCGTGGGTGGGGCGGTGCGACGGGCGGCCGGGAGGCACGGGTCGCGACCGCCTGTCGGCCGCGGGCCGTCAGAGCGACTTGCGCAGGGCCTCCAGGCCGTCACGCAGGCGCGTCACGGTGTCCGCACGGAGCGTGCCGCGGGTCGCACGTCGGCGCAGGTCCGCGCGGACCTGCTGCCGGAACGACGACAGCGCCATCTCGAGCTCGCGCAGGGCACGGGCGCTCTCCGACGGCACCGAGACGGGGTCCTCGTGGGAACCGGCGCCGGGGCTCTCCGCCGAGGCGGCGAGGTCGGCTCGGAGGGACCGCATCGCCTCGCCGACCGAGGCGCGGACGCCGTCGGCCAGGGACTTCACCGAGTCGGCGACCCCGGACTCGACCGCGGCGATCTCGTCGGCACGGGCCGCGAGTTCGGTGCGGCCGGCCTCGGTGATCGCGTAGACGGTCTTGCGGCCGTCGGCGGTCTTCGAGACGAGGCCCTCTTCCTCGAGCTTCGCGAGCCGCGGGTACACGGTGCCGGCGCTCGGCACGTAGGTGCCGCCGAACCGGTCGCCGAGGGCCTGGATGAGCTCGTAGCCGTGCATCGGGTGGTCCGCCAGCAGCACGAGCAGGTACAGGCGAAGGTGGCCGTGGGCGAAGACGGGGCTCATGCGGGCGCCTCGCCGTCGTTGGTCGGCACCGTCGGGGGCACGGACGCCGTCGGGGGCACGGGCGCCGTCGGGGGGACCGGCGCCGTCGGGGGTGCCGGGGGTGCGGTCGGCTCGGCGGCGACCGGCGGGGCGTGCAGCACCGCGATGTCGCCGGAGACCGAGTTCACGCGCAGGTCCAGCCACTGGCCGGCCAGCTCGCCGCCCTGCTTGACGTACGAGCCGCGCACGCCGCGGATCTCGGAGTCGTCGAACTGCAGCTTGCCGGACGCCGTGCTGACGGTGCACTGGTAGGCGACACCGTCCTCGAGCCGGACGCTCACGCCACCCGAGACCGTGTTGACGCGCGCCGACTCCGGCACGCCGTGCAGGTCGAGCACGACGTCCGCCGAGACCCCGTCCGCCTGGAACCGCGGGATCTCGCCCGTTGCCACGACGTCACCCGAGACCGTGTGGACCGTCAGGGCGCCGTCGAGCTCGCGGATGGTCGTCGCGCCCGAGACGGCGTTGACCGTGACGTCGCCGGCGACACCGTCGACGACGAGGTCGCCGGACACCGTGTTGAGCATCGCGCCGCGGTTCGTGCCGGACAGCAGCGCACCCGCCGACACGACGCCGAGGTGCACCGAGGCGTCGCGGGGGACCAGGATGCTGACGTCCGCGTGGGCCTTGCCGCGGAACGACTTGAGGAACCCGATGGGGTCGTCCCACCGGATCTGCGGGTGGTCGACGGTGAGCGTGTCGCCGTCGACCTCGATCTTCAGTTGCTTGCCGGACACGCTGTGGACCTCGACCCGTGCGGTGGGTTCGTCGTGTGCCACGACGTCCACCTGACCACCGACGAGTCCGACACGGAGTGTGCGGACGATGCCGGTGTCGATGACCTTGGGCTCGTCGACGAGCCACTTCTCCTGCGTCATGTTGCTTCCTCCAACTCGCGATGTATCGCGTCTGTGGAGGTCACGCTATATCGCGACTCGCGACGCCGCAAGGGTGCCGGGCGGATGGTGAGCAGAAATGGTCGGGTGGGGCCCTGCGACCCGACCATTCCTGCTCACGAAGCGTGCGCGACGGCGGTGGGACGGGCCTCCCGGACGACCCGGCGCTCAGGGCTCCACGGGAACCGGCGGAAGAACGGCATGAGCGGCTGCACCATCGGGCCGATCGCGAAGGCGGCGATGACGGTGCCGGCGCCGACGTTCCCGCCGAGGATCCACCCGACGACGACGACGGACACCTCGACCAGGGTGCGCGCGAGCCAGAGCGGCCAGCCGAGGCGCTCGTGCAGCCCGACCATCAGGCCGTCACGGGCCCCGGTGCCGAACCCTGCGCCGATGTAGAACGCCGTCGCGACGGCGAGCAGCACCAGTCCGGCGACGAACAGGGCGATCCGTGCCAGCAGGCCGGAGGGCTCCGGCACGAGCCAGAGCACCAGGTCGGCGCTCGGCCCGATCGCCAGCGCGTTCAG
Organism: Curtobacterium sp. VKM Ac-2887; assembly: GCF_015350935.1. NCBI lineage: Bacteria > Bacillati > Actinomycetota > Actinomycetes > Micrococcales > Microbacteriaceae > Curtobacterium > Curtobacterium sp. VKM Ac-2887. The sequence continues at coordinate 470,032 of NZ_JADKSB010000001.1, forward strand.
CAGGGTGCCGATGCCCGGCTTCTGGCGCAACGGGATCCAGAACAGCAGGATCACGCCGCTCGACACGACGGTGATGACGCCGAACGACCACGGCACCACGTTCTCGAGGCCCTGCGTCAGGACGGTCCACGACGAGACGCCGACGACCGCTCGGACCTGCAGCGCGGTGGAGGCGCCGTAGAGGAACAGGCCGACGAAGAGCTGGACGAAGCGGAACGTGAGGGCGGTGCTGCGGGACATGGGTTCATCGTCGATGCGGATTGGACTGCTGGTCGAGAGCCAATCGCGCTACCGTGGACCCATGACACCCGTGCTGCTGAGTGCCCGATCTGCTGCCCTGCTGCTCACCGACTGGCGCGACGGCACCGACGCCCCCGCGTACGAAGCACTGTCCGACGCCATCCGGGTCCTCGTCATCGACGGCCGAGTCGCACAGGGCGTGCGACTGCCGGCGGAGCGTGGGCTCGCGACCGCGCTCGGCATCTCCCGCACGACCGTGGCGAACGCCTACGCCCGACTGCGGTCCGACGGGTTCGTCGTGTCGGTCCGTGGCTCCGGCAGCGTGGTCCACCTGCCCGCGTCCTTGATCGGTCGTCCCGACCCGGAACGGCTCGGCGGGGTGGTCGACGGCGAGCTCCTCGACCTGCGCAAGGCCGCGCTGCACTCGGCACCGGGGATGGCCGAGGCCGTCGAGCGGGCGGTGCGACACGTGCCCGCGGCGCTCGCCGGCATCGGGTACGACACCGTCGGCGACCCCGGGCTCCGCGCCGCCATCGCCGACCGGTACACCGAGCGCGGACTGCCGACCGACCCGTCCCAGGTGATCGTGACGATCGGCGCGCAGCACGCCATCGCGCTGCTCGCACGGGTGCTCGTCCGTCGCGGGGACGCCGTGCTCGTCGAGTCCCCGACCTACCCGCACGCGCACGAGGCGTTCCGCGAGGCCGGCGGACGACTCGTCGGCGTGCCCGTCGACGCGCGGACCGGGTGGGACGCCGCCGCGCTCGAGACGACGCTGCGGCGGACCGCCCCGGCCGTCGCCTACGTCATGCCCGAGCTGCACAACCCGACCGGAGCGACCATGTCCACGTCGACCCGCCAGCTGCTGCTGTCGGTCGCGGCGTCGGTCGGCACGACGGTGGTCGCCGACGAGACGATGGGCGAGCTGCGGATCGACGGCGCGCCGTCGCTGCCGCTGGCAGCAGCGGACCCGTCGGGGGCGTCGGTCGTGATGATCGGGTCGGCCGACAAGGTCTTCTGGGGCGGCCTGCGGATCGGCTGGATCCGCGCCGCGCCGGCGCTCCTGCAGCGGCTGCTCGCCGCCCGCCCGACGGGCGACCTCGGCACCCCCGTCCTCGACCAGCTGGTCGCGCGGGAGCTGGTCCCACGCACGGCGGCCGTCCTGGAGGCGCGGCGCGAGTACCTGCGACAGGGTCGCGACGACGTCGTGGGCGCGCTTAGGGCACGACTCCCGGAATGGGACGTCCCGTCGCCCGCAGGCGGGCTGACGACGTGGGTGGGCCTCGGGCGACCGGTGTCGAGTGCGCTCGTGCTGGCCGCGCGGTCCGAGGGCGTGGTGCTGGCGTCCGGCGGGGTGTTCGGCCCGGACGGCGGGTTCGAACGGTTCCTGCGGGTGCCGTTCACGATGGCGCCGGCGGACCGCGGTCGTCTGGTGGACGTGCTCGAACGGGCGTGGGCGCGGGTCGGTGGGGAGTCCGCCGGGGTGCGGGGGTCGCTCGCCGCGGTGGTGTGAGGAGTCGTGGGGTCATCCTCTGGGGTGATGGGCTGGGGTCGTTCTCGCTCCGTGGGGCGATGTGCGCGGCGGCGGACGACGCGATGCTGATGCCATGAACGCGACCCTGTCCGCCGGTGCTCCGGCCGCTGCTGCGTCCCCGTCGTCCGCGTCGCCGTCCGAGCCGTGCCCCGCGGTGCCGGCTCTGGTGCGCGTCACGATGGCCCTGAGCGGTGCGCTGCTCGCCGGCGTGCTGACCTCGTTCGGGCAGACCGTGCCCGCGCTGTCCTCGGTCGCCAACTCGGCCGGCCCCTGGTTCCTGGTCGCCGTCGCGCTGTGCATCGGGGCCGGAGCTCGTGCCGGCCGGTTCGCCCTGCCGCTCGCGCTGCTGCTCGGCGTCGTGCTGCTCGAACTCATGCACGTCGGCTACTGGGCCACGACGAACCTGCGCGGCTACCCGGACTTCCTGTCCGTCACCAACCTGTGGGTGCTGCTCGGCGTCCCCGCCGGACTGCTCGCCGGTGCGGTCGCCGTGTTCGTCCGCTCCCGCGACGCCCGCTGGCGTGCCGGCGCCTTCGGGGTCACCGCCGCGATCCTGATCGGCGAGGGGGTGCGGGCGCTGCTGCAGGTGGTGGCGACGACCGGCCCGGTGACCTGGGTGGTCGAGATCGTCGTCGGCATCCTCGTGCTCGTCGTCGGGGTGGCCACCGCCCGGTCGTCGGTCGGCCGCGTGATCGCCCTCGGCAGCGGCGTGCTCGGCACCGTCGGCGTGCTCGGCACGTACCTGCTGCTCGGTGGCTGATGCGACGGCCTGATGCGGACGCGCACGGGCTGCGGCTGCGAGGATCGATGACGTGCACCTCCTCTCGGTCTTCAGCCTCCGCAACCGGGCCCTCATCGCGCTCGTCACCATCGTCGTCGCGATCTTCGGTGGCATCGCGCTGTCGAACCTCAAGCAGGAGCTGATCCCGAGCGTCGAGTTCCCGCAGGTCGCGATCGTGAGCGCGTACCCGGGTGCCACGCCCGAGGTGGTGTCCAACGACGTCTCGACGAAGATCGAGCAGGGGATCCAGGCGGTCCCGGACCTCGAGTCGACCTCGGCGACCTCGTCCACCGGGCAGAGCATCGTGTCGGCCTCGTTCGACTACGGCTCCAACCTGGCCAGCGCCGAGGACAAGATCCAGACCGTCGTCAACGCACTCTCGCTGCCCGACTCCGTGCAGACCCAGATCGTGACCGGGTCGTTCGACGACCTGCCCGTCCTGCAGCTCGCGGTGTCGGCGAAGGGCGACCAGGAACAGCTCGTCGAACGGCTGAACGCCACCGCGGTGCCCGACCTCGAGAAGCTCGACGGGGTGCGGGCCGCCGACGTCTACGGCAACCCCGGTCGCCGCGTCGTCATCACCCCGGACCAGGACGACCTGGCAGCCCGGGGCCTCAGCGAGACGGCGATCTCGGACGCGCTCGACGACAACGGCACCCTGATCCCCGGTGGCACGATCACGCAGAGCGGTTCGACGCTCTCCGTGCAGACCGGCGAACGCATCGCCTCGGTCGCCGACATCGAGGACCTACCGCTGACGGGCGGCACCTCGGCGACGACCCTCGGCGACGTCGCCACCGTCGCCATCAAGGAGTCACCGCGCACCTCGATCAGCCGCGTGAACGGCGAACAGGCACTCACCATCGCGATCACGAAGACGCAGGAGGCGAACACCGTCGACGTCTCGGAGACCGTCCGTGACGCCCTGCCCGGCATCGAGGCGAAGATCGACGGCGACCCCCGGTTCACCGTCGTGTTCGACCAGGCGCCCTTCATCCAGCAGTCGATCGACTCCCTGGCCGAGGAAGGACTGCTCGGCCTGGCGTTCGCCGTCCTCGTGATCCTGCTGTTCCTGCTGTCGGTCCGGTCGACGATCGTCACCGCGATCTCGATCCCGACGTCGGTGCTCCTCGCCGCGATCGGCATGCTGGCCGCCGGCTACACGCTCAACATCATCACGCTCGCCGGCCTGACCATCGCGATCGGCCGTGTGGTCGACGACTCCATCGTCGTGATCGAGAACATCAAGCGGCACCTGCAACCCGGCGTCGACCGGCAACGGGCGGTGCTCGACGGCGTCCGCGAGGTCGCCGGCGCCGTGACCGCGTCGACCGTGACGACCGTGGTCGTGTTCCTGCCCGTCGCGTTCGTCGCCGAGCTCGTCGGCGAACTGTTCCGGCCGTTCGCCCTCACTGTGACGATGGCGCTGGTCGCCTCGCTGCTGGTCTCCCTGACCATCGTGCCGGTGCTGGCGTACTGGTTCCTGCGCGCGCCGAAGGGGCACAAGCACGCCGGGGCGGTGCAGCCGGCCGTGTCGGGGACCGACGCCGACGGGGCGGCGGGGGCCGTGCCTCCCGTCAGCTCTGCGACGGACGGTGCACTCGCGAGTGCGGCAGACCTGCACGACGCGTCCGCACCCGACCGGCTGCGCCGCGGCTACCAGCCGGTGCTCGGGTGGGCGCTCCGCGCACCGTGGGTGGTCCTCGTGCTCGCCGTGCTCGTGCTCGGAGGGACCGCAGCGGCGCTGCCCTTCGTCAAGACGAACTACCTCGGTGACTCCGGGCAGAACACCTTCACCGTCACGCAGGACCTCGAGCCCGGCACGAGCCTGGCGTCGCAGTCCGACGCGGCGCGCGCCGTCGAGCGCCAGCTCCGCGCGGTCGACGGCGTCGAGACCGTCCAGACCACGATCGGCACGAGCGGCGAGTCGATCCAGGCCGCGTTCGGTGGCGGCGGCACGGCATCGGTGCAGTACTCGGTGACCACCGACGAGGGCGCCGACCAGACCCGGGTGCAGTCGGACACCCGGAAGCGACTCGACGGGCTCAAGGACCAGGGCGAGCTCACGGTCGCGTCGTCGGGCGGTGGCTTCGGCGGCAGCAGCGACATCGAGGTCGACGTCAGCGCGCCGACCCAGGCGCAGCTCCGGACCGCCGCGTCGCAGGTGCTGCGCGAGATGCGGACGGTCGACGACACCACGGGGGCGACGAGCAACCTGTCCTCGGCCGAGCCGTACCTGGCCGTCCGGGTCGACCGCGAGAAGGCCGCCGCGCTCGGACTGACCGAGACCCAGGTCGGCGGGATCGTCGCAGCCTCGGTGTCGCCGCGCGACACCGGGACGGTCGAGATCGACGACGCCTCGCTCGACGTCTACATCGCCGCACCCTCGCCGCCGAGGACCATCACGGCACTCCGCGCACTGTCGGTCCCGACCTCGACCGGCCCGGTGCCACTGTCCGACGTCGCCACCGTCGAACGTGCCGAGGGACCGACGACCGTCACCACCTCGGACGCCGTCCGCACCGCGACGATCACCGTGACCCCGGACGCGTCGAACCTCGGCGCGGCGGTGCAGTCGGTGACCACGGCGGTCGACCAGCTCGACCTGCCCAAGGGCGCGTCCGCGTCGATCGGCGGCGTCGCCTCGAGCCAGACGTCGGCGTTCAGCCAGCTGCTGCTCGCCGCCCTGGTCGCGATCCTGATCGTCTACGTGGTGATGGTCGCGACGTTCCGGAGCCTGCTCCAGCCCCTGCTGCTGCTCGTCTCGGTGCCGTTCGCGGCGACGGGCGCGATCCTGTTGCAGATCGCGTCGGGCATCCCACTCGGAGTGGCGTCGCTTATCGGCGTGCTCATGCTCGTCGGCATCGTCGTGACGAACGCGATCGTCCTCATCGACCTGGTGAACCAGTACCGGCGGCGCGGACTGCGGGTGCGCGAGGCCCTGGTCGAAGGGGCCACCCGACGACTCCGGCCCATCCTGATGACCGCACTGGCGACGATCTTCGCGCTCGTGCCGATGGCGATCGGGCTGACCGGCAAGTCCGGGTTCATCTCGCAGCCGCTCGCGCTCGTCGTGATCGGCGGGCTGGTGTCGTCGACGTTGCTGACCCTGGTGGTGCTGCCGGCGCTGTACTACGTGGTGGAGCGGGCGCGGGAGCGGCGGGCTGATCGGCGGGCTGCGGCGGCCGCGGCGGGCTAGCGGCGGCGCTGCCGGCGCCGGGCCCCGCTACCTGCGGTACTCGGCGTCGACGGCCGCGATGGCGGCGGTCGTGAGGGGCACCGAGGCCGAGGCCGGCACGACGGGCGCGGTGGCCCGGTGGTCGGCACGCTCCTCGCGCTCGACGGCGCGGAACCAGGACACGAGCACGCAGGTCAGCGTGACGAGGAAGACGACCCCGGCGCCCTGCGCGAACACAGCGAGGTGCCCGGTCGCAGCCGCGTACCCGCCGAAGGCCATGGTGGCGGCGAACGACAGCCCGAGCAGCAACTCCGCAGAGGTCTGCAGCGCGGAACGGTCCCAGCGGGTCGCGGCGGCGCGTGCAGGGCGGGTCGAGGTGTCGGTCACCCCGGAAGTCTGCGACGTGGCGCCGGTCGGCAGTAGTCCCGACTCCGGGTGCCACCCACCCGGGGCACGCGGCAGTGCGGCTCCGCGAAAGCGACACTTCTCCGCCGAACATCGGCGGCACAACGTCGCTCTCGCGGCACGGACGGCCGCTCGTCGGCGAGAAATGTCGCTTCGGCGGCACACAACCCGCCCGCGGCCGAACCCGCCCGCGGCCGAACCCGCGCACGGCGCCCCCGCAGCGCCTCAGCCCAGCTGGGTCCGGAAGAACGTCGCCACGCGGCGGCTCATCGCCTCGTCGAGCTGCGCGATCGAGTGCGCGGTCCCCTCGACCTGCACGAACGTGACCGGCACGTCGTGCGACCGGAGCGTCGCCGCGAACTCCTGCGACTCCCACAGCGGGATGAACTCGTCCGTCGAGTGCCCGATGAAGAACGGCGCCGTGTCCGAGGTGACGTGGTACTCCGGCGACGCCCGGGTCGCCGCCGGACACTTCGCGTAGGTCCGGCAGCCGAGGTACAGCAGCTGCTTCCGCTGGAAGGACGCGGACACCCCGTCGGCCCGGGTCGAGCGTGACGTCAGGTTCGTGGGGCCGCTCAGGTCGACGACCGCATGGATCCGGTCGCCCTCGGCGTAGGCGGCGGACTCGTGGTCGGTCACCGCGAGCATCGCCGCCAGGTTGCCGCCCGCGCTCCCGCCGAACACCCCGACCCGCTGGGAGTCGACGTCGTACGTGGAGAGCGTCGTGGGGCGGAACACGTAGTCGAGCGCCCGTCGGACGTCGTCGAGACCGGCCGGGAACGGGTCGGTGGGAGCGAGCCGGTAGTCGACGTTGAATGTGACGAAGCCCTCGGACGCCAGGTACTTGCACACCGACCGGTAGGCGGCGGTGGCCTTGTCGCCGTGCGACCAGCTGCCGCCGTGGATCATCAGCACCGCGGGCCGACCGGTGCTGGCTGCGGCCTCGGCGGGGTCGGCCGTCGGGGTGGCGGACGGCGTCGCCGTGGGGGTCGCGGTCGTCTCCGGGGCGCTGTCGGCCGGCAGGCAGACGTCGAGTCGCTGCAGCGGAGCCGTGCCGTACGGCACATCCGCGACCACGTCGATGCCGTGGTACTGCAGGGACAGCGGGTAGATGACGCTGTCCGCGGTGACCGTCGCGTTCTCGTCGCCGACGGGGTCCGTACTGCAGGACGCGACCGCGCCGAGCGCCACGACCGCGGCGACGAGCGCGAGCACTGTGCGGCGGCCGGACTTCATCGGTTCCACGGTAGCCGCACCCGAGGCCGGCCACGTCACCCCAGCGGAGGAACCCCGACCGCGCACCCGACCGCGCACCCGACCGCGCACCCGACCGCGCACCCGGACGGCGCCGCCCGACGGCGGAACCGACACAGTGCCAGGATGAGAGCAGGGGGCACCCGCCGCCAGGACCGCAGGAGGACCCGTGAGCCGTCGCAAGGCCTGGAACGCCGATCCCGAACCACTGCTCCGCGTCGAACCGGGCTTCCGCCTCGACCAGGTCGACCCGGATGCGACGCCGGGCTTCCCCGGCCGCAAGATCGACGGGCTCGAAGCGCTCGCCGCGGGGGCGTCCCGCCTCGCCGCCCTGCAGGAGCGGCTGTACGCGGCGTCGACCGCCGGCGACCAGCGCCGGGTGCTGCTCGTCCTGCAGGCGATGGACACCGCCGGCAAGGGCGGCATCGTCTCGCACGTCGTCGGTGCGGTCGACCCCAACGGCGTGCGGTACGCGGGCTTCAAGGCCCCGACGGCCGAGGAGCGCGAGCACGACTTCCTCTGGCGCATCGAGCGGCAGCTCCCGAGTGCCGGGCAGCTCGGCGTCTTCGACCGCTCGCACTACGAGGACGTCCTCATCCAGCGCATCCGGGCGTTCGCGGCGCCGGACGAGATCGAACGACGCTACGGCGCGATCACCGAGTTCGAGGACCGCCTCACCGCCGAGGGCACCACCATCGTCAAGGTGATGCTGCACATCTCGAAGGACGAGCAGCGCGAACGCCTCGGCGAGCGACTCGACCGTCCCGACAAGCACTGGAAGTTCAACCCGGCCGACATCGACGAGCGCCTGCTGTGGGACCGCTACCAGGACGCGTACCAGATCGTGTTCGACCGGACCTCGACCCCGCAGGCGCCCTGGTACGTCGTGCCGGCGAACCGCAAGTGGTACGCCCGCCTGGCGGTGCAGCAGCTCCTGCTCCGGGCCCTCGAGGACATGCAGCTCTCGTGGCCGAAGGCGGACTTCGACGTGGCCGAGCAACGACAGCGGCTCGCCGAGTCCTGACCGACGGGCAGGCCGGGAGGCACGGGCCGGGTCCGGCTCGCGGCCGTCCGTCGACGACGGGGCTGGCATCAGAGCGCGGGGTCGCGTAGACTCGCTCGGTCGGCCTTCGACGCCGTGACATCGTGATCACGGGCTTTTTGTTGGGTGTGTGTTGCTCGAGGGCTGGAATCACGTCGAATCGCGACGGGATGAACCCCCTCTCCGCAAGCAGCCCCCGCCGATGTCGCTGTCGGGCGCTGCGGTTCGTTGCGCACCCGAGAAAGCAGTCATGGCTCCGTACAACAAGGGCGCGGACAACCGCGCCTCCGATCGTCCCCGCCACCCGAACGGCACCCCCGCCGCACGCAGCAGCAAGCACCGCGGGTTCCGCGCCGCCGAGCCGACCGCGCCGCGTCAGAAGCAGCGCTGGGACGCCGAGGAGCGTCGCGGCCGCTCGGCGCAGGGCGAGCGCCCCGCGCGCCCGAACTGGGAGCCCCGTGACAGCGGCGGCCAGCGCCGCCCGGAGCGCGACGACCGCGGTGGTCGCGGCTTCAACCGTGACGACCGTGCTCCCCGTCGCTTCGATCGCGACGACCGCGCGCCGCGTCGTGACAACGACGACCGTCCGCGTCGTAGCTTCGACCGCGACGACCGCGCCCCGCGCAGCTTCAACCGCGACGACCGCGCTCCCCGTCGTGACCAGGACGACCGTCCCCGTCGCTTCGACCGCGATGACCGTGCTCCCCGTCGTGACAACGACGACCGTCCCCGTCGTTCGTTCGACCGCGATGACCGCGCCCCGCGCAGCTTCAACCGCGACGACCGTGCTCCCCGTCGTGACAACGACGATCGTCCCCGTCGTTCGTTCGACCGCGATGACCGCGCCCCGCGCAGCTTCAACCGCGACGACCGTGCGCCCCGTCGTGACAACGACGATCGTCCCCGTCGTTCGTTCGACCGCGATGACCGCGCTCCCCGCAGCTTCAACCGCGATGACCGTGCCCCGCGTCGTGACAACGACGACCGTCCCCGTCGCAGCTTCGACCGCGACGACCGTGCTCCCCGCAGCTTCAACCGCGATGACCGTGCGCCCCGTCGTGACAACGACGACCGCCCGCGTCGCAGCTTCGACCGCGACGATCGCAGCGCTCCCCGCCGCTCCTTCGACGAGCCCGAGCGCGGCAAGTTCGTCCCCGCCGACGACGTCAAGCTCGCGAAGCTCCAGGCCGAGTCCACCGTGGCGTCCGACGTCGAGGGCGTGACCTTCGGCGACCTCGGCATCGGCGGCAACATCTCCCGCGCCCTGCAGGAGCTCGGCGCGAGCAGCCCGTTCCCGATCCAGGCCGCGACGATCCCCGACGTGATCGCCGGCAAGGACGTCCTCGGCCGTGGCCGCACGGGCTCCGGCAAGACCATCGCGTTCGGCGCCCCGCTCGTCGAGAAGCTCATGGAGCACGGCGGCGGCACGAAGCGCAAGATGGGCCGCGCCCCGCGTGCGCTCATCCTCGCGCCGACCCGCGAGCTGGCCCTGCAGATCGACCGCACGGTGCAGCCGATCGCCCGCTCGGTGGGCCTCTTCACGACGCAGATCTACGGCGGCGTGCCGTACGGCCGTCAGGAGGGTGCGCTCGAGCGTGGCGTCGACATCATCGTCGGCACCCCTGGTCGTGTGCAGGACCTCATGAACAAGGGGAAGCTCGACCTCAGCGAGGTCGTCATCTCCGTGCTCGACGAGGCCGACCACATGTGCGACCTCGGGTTCCTCGAGCCGGTGCAGGAGATCCTCTCCGCCACCGCCGAGGTCACCCCGCAGGGCAACCGTGCACAGAAGCTGCTGTTCAGCGCGACGCTCGACACCCAGGTCGCGGCGCTCGTCGAGCAGTTCCTGCACGAGCCGAGCGTGCACGAGGTCGCGGGTGAGGACCAGGCGTCCTCGACCATCGACCACCGTGTCCTCGTGGTCGAGCAGCGCGAGAAGGACCGTGTCCTCGAGGAGCTCGTCGCCGGCGACGGCAAGACGATCGTCTTCGCCCGGACCCGTGCCTACGCCGAGCGCCTCGCCGACCAGTTCGAGGACGCCGGGATCCGTGCCACGTCGCTCCACGGCGACCTGAACCAGTCGCGCCGGACCCGGAACCTGCAGCTCCTGACGAGCGGCCGGGTGAACGTGCTCGTCGCCACTGACGTCGCCGCCCGCGGCATCCACGTCGACGACGTGTCGCTCGTCGTGCAGGCGGACGCCCCGGACGACTACAAGGCGTACATGCACCGCTCCGGCCGGACGGGTCGTGCCGGCAAGGAGGGCACCGTCGTGACCCTGGTCCCGCGTGGTCGCATCCGCAAGATCGAGGGCATCCTCGAGCGTGCCGAGATCGCGGCGGACCTCGTGCAGGCCGCCCCCGGTGACGGCATCGTGTCGGAGCTCGCCGCGCGCTAGTCGCGACCAGACGCACGACGGGAGGCCCGGTACCAGCTGGTACCGGGCCTCCCGTCCGTCACGTGGTGAGCAGAAATGGTCGGGTCCCGAAATCGGACCCGACCATTTCTGCTCACGAAGCGACCGCGTCAGCGGTTGAAGAACAGCAACCCGCGCACGAAGCCGGCCTGGCCGGCGTGCTGCGTGCAGTCGTCGAGGATGCTCACGAGCCGGGCACCGGCGGTGACGGGCGGGTCCCACGCGTCGTCGACCACGGGGTCGAGGTCGTCGGGGCCGAGCGTGCCGAGGTACGCGACGGTGCGGTCGTGGACGGCACGCAGGTACCCGGTGAGCAGCTCGGCCGAGGCACGCACGCGACCGACGTCGTCACGGGACATGCCGTAGCCGAGGGCCTCGGCCGGGAACGGCAGGCCGAACCGGTCGTACCAGCCGTCGGCGGTCCACACCTCCGCGGTGCCGGCGAGGTCGGCGATCTGGACGTCCTGCCCACGGGCGGTGTGCCACGCGAGCCATGCCAGGGTGTTCGCCCCGGCGGCCGGACGCGCTGCGAGTTGGTCCTCGGACAGGCCGTCGACGGCACGCTCGACGGTCTCGGGGACGCGGGAGAACGCTTCGATCAGGACTTCGGACGGTGTCATGCGCACCACGCTACGCGCGCGCCCCGACACACGAGGTCACGCGGAGCGGGCTGCGGTCTCCGCGCGCGAGTGGCGGTCGAGGGCGTCGCCGAGCCCGGCGAACGCGGCGGCGAGGCGGACCCGGTCGGCGGGGGCGACGACCTCGCGGAAGGCGTCCGAGTAGACGGCGCCGATCTGCCGGGCCACCTCGGCGCCCGAGGCCGTGAGGTGCAGCAGGACGCTGCGACGGTCCTGCGGGTTCGGGCGGCGCTCGAGGTGTCCGCGCTGCTCGAGCCGGTCGACGAGCGAGGTCATGGCGCCGGTGGTGAGCTCGAGGTACTCGCCGGCCTGCTTCGGCGTGATCCCCTCGCCGTCGGCCGCGGCCAGGAAGAACACGAAGCGGGTGTCGGTGGCGTTCAGCCCGCGCACGACGCTCTCGTGGTGCAGGACGCGGGCGTGCTGCGTCTGGAGCAGGCGGAAGGCGGTGAGGAGCTTCGCGAGGTCGGTGTCCGAGTCCACGCGCTCCGGCACGGAGACGGTCGGCGACACGGGCGCGGGCGGCAGGGTGTCGGGCAGGACGGGCTGGGTGGTGTCCGTCATCGGCGGCTCTTCTCGGCAGGGGGTGGGAAGACTCAGTCAACAAGTATCTCACTCGTCAAGACACCCCCAGCGCGGGGGTGGTTCCTTTCCTTGTGAGTTGCTCGGCGGAAAAGTAACTTGATCGTCGTAGCAAACACCACGGCACCGACGCGACCAACCACCGCGACCACGGCGCCACCGTTTCCGGATCAGGAGCTCCCGCAATGTCTCGTGTCACCCCTCGCGCCGCCCGTCTCGCGGCCTGGATCGCCATCCCCGCCGCCCTCGTCGCCTCGGGTGTCGTCGTCTCGACCGCGTCCTACTCGGCGTTCTCGGCCACCACCGTCAACCCGACCAGCAACTGGACCGCCGGCAGTGTCGCCCTCACCGACGACGACAACAACACCGCGCTCTTCACCGCGACGGGCCTCAAGCCCGGCTCCACCGGCGCCAACTGCATCACGGTCACGTCGACCGGCTCGCTGGCCTCGACCGTGAAGCTGTACGGCACGAACCCGGCCACCACGAACAACCTCTCGGGCAACATCAACCTGCAGGTCGAGCAGGGCACCGGCGGTGGCTTCGGCTCCTGCACCGGCTTCACCCCGGCCGCGACCAGCGGAACGCTCTACAACGGCACCCTCGCCGCGTTCGGCACCGGCTCGACGAACTTCGCCACCGGCCTCGGCACCTGGGCCCCGACCGGGTCCGCGTCCGAGTCGCGCGTCTACCGCTTCACCTACACGGTCTCGAGCACCGCGCCGAACACGGTGCAGGGCGGCACCGCGTCCCTCGGCCTCACCTGGGAGGCCCAGAACAGCTGAGCCGGGAGCCCTCCCCACCCGGTGACCGGGGCTCGGCCCGAGCCCGCCCCGGTCACCACCCCCGAGAACGCGCCCCCGGTCGAAGGCAGTCATGAGCAGCATCGCAGTGCACGGTGGTCCCACACCGCACGCCGTGCTCCGTGACGTCGTCGACTGGGGGCGCGTCGTCGTCGGCACCGTCGCACGCGGTGTGGTCGCGACCCTCCTCGGCCTCGCGCTGTGGGCGGCCGCCCCCGCGCTGATCGGCTGGCAACCGACGACGGTGATGACCGGGTCGATGGAGCCGCGGCTCACGCCGGGCGACGTCGTCGTCTCGCGCCCGGTCGCGTCCGGTGAGGTCCGGACGGGCAAGATCCTGCTCGCCGACGACCCGGACCAGCCCGGTCACCTCCGCATGCACCGGTACGTCGAGGACGGCCCCGGCGGCACCCTGGTCACCAAGGGCGACGCGAACCCGCAGCAGGACTCCACGCCGCTCGAACGCTCGGCCGTGCACGGGGTTGCCTTCCTCCGCATCCCGTTCGTCGGGGCGCCGGTCCTGTGGCTCCGGCAGGGGGAGTGGGTCAAGGTCGTCGTGCTCGCACTCGGCCTGACGGCGCTGCTCGCGCTCTGCACGGTCGACGGTTCGCTCCGCCGCCTCACGGCGATCGACGACGACGGCTCGGACGGGGGCGACACCGCCCACGGGTCGGGTGACGGGCCGTCGGACGGTACCGACACCGGCCGGGAGGCGCGGGACGACGCCGCCACGCGCCTCCCGTCCGGCGGGACCACCGTCGTCACCCGTCGCTCGCTCCGGGTGCACGAGCGTCGCGTGCAGCGGCTGCGCCGCTTCGGCGGCGCGGCGGCGGTCCTCGTCATCGCGGGGAGCATCGGGGTGCTCGTGCCGGCGCAGGCGGTGGCCGTGCCGTGGTCGCGGACGACCGTGAACCCCGTCTCGGACTTCACGGCGGGCACGGCCACCGGTGTCCCCACGCTGACCTGCACGGCCGCGTCGTCGAGCACCGTGACGATCGCCTGGACCTACACGAACCCGACCGTGCCGAACTCGTTCGACCTCATGAACGGGTCGACCCAGCTCGCGACCGCCACGACCGCTGGACAACGTTCGCTCGTCTACGGCGGGGCGGGCCTGCTCGACCTGGGCACGACCTACACGCTGAACCTCCGCACGAACCTCGGCAACAACTGGACCGCGACCAGCACACCGACCGTCAAGGTGCGGGTCGTCTCGGTCCTCGGCCTGGCGGCGGCGAGCTGCGTGCCCTGAGTTCTCCACAGGCGGCGCGCGGCCGTCCGGCGATGTCCCCGGCCGGCGTTACCGTGTCCGCATGCGCATCCTGCACACCGGCGACTGGCACCTCGGCCGCACGCTGCTCGGTGCCGACCTCCTCGAGCACCAGGCGGCGTTCACCGACTGGCTCGTCGACCTCGTGCGGGACCGCTCCGTCGACCTCGTCGTGATCGCCGGTGACGTGTACGACCGGGCGATCCCGCCGATCGACGCGGTCCGGATGCTGTCCCGGGTGCTCGAACGCCTGGCCGAGACGGCGACCGTGGTGCTCACGCCCGGCAACCACGACTCCGCCGCACGCCTGGGCTTCGGCGCCGGCGTGATGGACCGCCGCGTCCGCATCCTGGCCGAACCCGCCCGGATCGCGGACCCGGTGCTCGTCAACGACGCCGACGGCCCGGTGGCGGTCTACGGCATCCCGTACCTGCACCCCGACCTCACCCGCTACGCACTGGCCGACGTGCCGGACGAGCCCCTCGCGCGGTCGCACCACGCCGTCGTGCACGCCGCCACCGAGCGGATCCGGTCCGACCTCGCGTTGCGCGGCGGTACCCGCAGCGTCGTCGTCGCACACGCCTTCGTCGGCGGGGCGGACCCGAGCGACAGCGAGCAGGACATCCGCGTCGGCGGTGTCGACCGGGTGGCCGAGTCGGTCTTCGACGGCTTCGACTACGTCGCCCTCGGGCACCTGCACGGCCCGCAGCGGGTCGGCGACGGTGGACGGATCCGGTACGCCGGCTCACCGCTGGCGTTCTCGTTCGGCGAGCGGCACCAGCAGAAGTCGGTGACGATCGCCGAGCTCGACGCGGCCGGTGGCGTCTCGGTCGAACTCGTGCCCGCTCCCGTGCCGCGCCGCCTGGTCGACGTGCGCGGGAGCATCGACGACATCGAGTCCGGGGTCTTCCGGGCCGACGCCGACGCCTGGGTGCGGGTGGCCGTGACCGACACGGTGCACCCCGAGCGCATGTACGCCCGGGTGAAGGACCACTTCCCGCACGCGCTGGCGATCACGCACGAACCCGCCGACCGCGGTCCGGCCTCGGTGGCCCGTGCGGTCACGGCGACGTCCGACCCGGTCGAGGTCGCAGCCGACTTCGTGGCCTTCGCCACCGGTGCCGCCCCGGACGACGACGAACACGCCGTCCTGACCGAGGCGTACGAGGCCGCGGTGCTGGCGCTGCAGCGCGAGGGGGACCGCTGATGTACCTGCACCGACTCGAACTCCGCGCCATCGGGCCCTACCCCGACCTGGTGTCCATCGACTTCGCAGCGCTCGCGGCCTCTGGGGTGTTCCTGCTCGAGGGGCCGACGGGCTCCGGCAAGTCGACCATCATCGACGCCGTCGTGTTCGCCCTGTACGGCGGGCTCGCCGGGTCCGACGCCAGTTCCGACCGGCTGCACAGCCAGCACGCCGACCCGGCGGTGGAGCCGTTCGTCGAGCTCGTCTTCGAGACCAGCGCAGGGACCTACCGGGTCCGCCGCACCCCGCAGTACGACCGCCCGAAGCAGCGGGGGACCGGCACCGTCAAGCAGCAGGCGTCCGTGCAGCTCTTCCGTCTGGCGAACCCGTCGGACGTCGCCGGCGAACCGATGTCGTCACGCATCCCCGAGGTCGGCGTCGAGATCGGCCGCATCGTCGGGCTCGACCGTGCGCAGTTCCTGCAGACCGTGGTGCTGCCGCAGGGCGAGTTCGCACGGTTCCTGCGGTCCCCGGGCGAAGAGCGCCGCAAGCTCCTGCAGTCCCTGTTCGGCACGCAGGTCTACGACCGCACGGCCGACGAACTCGCCGCGCGGCGCCGTGCCGTGCAGGCCGAGGTCGACGGTGCCGACGACCGCGTGCGCGATGCCCTGAACCGCTTCGCCCAGGCCGCCGGTCTCGACGACGCCGACGAGACCGTCGTGCCGTCGACGGTGGCGTCGGTCCGTGCGGCCGCCGATGCCGCTGCCTCCGTCCGTGCTGCAGCAGCCGAGGCGGCGACGACCGCTGCCGAGCACGAACAGGCGGTCACGGCGCGTGCGACCGCCCTCGAACGACGCGCGGGACTGCTCGTGCGACGGGCCGCGCTCGACGACGACGCCCCCGCCGTCGACGCCGCCCGGTCGGCCGTCGCCCTCGGCGAACGCGCTGCCCGGGTGACCGCCGTGGCCGACGGACTCGACGCCGAAGTCACGCGCGCCGACGAGACCACTGCGGCCGCCCGGTCGCTGCGTGACCGCCACGGGATCACCGCCGACGCCGACGCCGTCGTGCTGCGACGCGACGCCCTGGCCGACGACCTGTCGGCCGTCCGGCACCTCGTCGCGGTCGAGGACGGCGCCGCTGCCCGTCGGTCCGCCATCGCCGGGGCCACCGCGGACGCCGAGCAGATCGCCGAGCAGCTGCTCGAACGCGACGCCGCACTCGACGCCCGTCCCACCGAGCGGGCCCGCATCGTCGAGGCCGCACGCACCGCGGCCCGCACGGCAGCCGACTCGGACGCCGCCGCGCACGAGGTCACCCGGATCCGGTCCCTCCGAGCCGACCTCGTGGCGCGCGACCACGCGGCGCAGCGGGTCGCCACGGCCGAGCAGTCCGTCGCCACCGCGCGCCGGTCGGCGACCGACGCCCTCGCGGCCGAGCGGGCACTCCGCGAACGCCGGATCGCCGGGCTCGCCGGAGAACTCGGCGCGGCGCTCACGACCGGCGACCCGTGCCCGGTCTGCGGGTCGACGGCGCACCCCTCGGTGGCAACGCCGCAGGACGACCACCCGACGACCGCGGCCGTCGACGCTGCCGGCGACGCCACCCGTCGCGCTGACCAGCACCTCGCCGACGCCGCGTCGGACCTGGCGGTCGAACGTGCCGAACACCAGCGGCTCGTCGACGTCGTCGGCACGGTCGACACCGCCGCGCTCGACGCCCTGACCGCGGCCGCCGACGAACGGGTCCGGGCCGCGCACGACGCTGCGGCGCTCGTCCTGCAGCACGAGCGGCAGCGGGCGGAGCACGACACGACGACCGGTCGGCTCCAGCGCGAGCGGAACGACCTCGACGCACGGCGGACCGTCCTGGTCTCGACCGCGCTGGCCGACGCCGAGCGGCTCGACGCCGACCTCGGCACCGTGGCCGCGGCGCTCGAGCGGCTCGGAGCACTCCTCGACGAGCGTCCCGCGACGCTCCGGACGGCCGTCGAGCTCCTCGACGAGCGACTCGAGGCGTACCGCGCGGTCGTGCAGGCCGACGAACGGGTGGCCGCCGCGACCCGTGCCCGCGACGACCGCCGTGCCGAGGTCGACCGGGTCCTCGACGACCAGGACTTCGCCGACTTCGCCGCAGCGCGGGCCGGACGGCTCGACCCCGACAGCACCGACCGGCTGCGGGCGCGGATCAGCGCGGCCGAGGCCGAGCGGGCCGTCGTCGTGGCCGGTCTGGCCGAGACCGCCGTGGTCGCCGCGGCGGAGGACTCCGCGGAACGCCTCGACCTCGACGGTGCCCGGGCCGGACGCCAGCGCGCTGCCGCTGCACTCGACGAGGCCGCCGCGGTCGCCGTCTCCGCGGTCGACCGTGCCGACGCGGTCGACCGGTGCGCGACCGAGGTCACCCGGGCGGCCCGTGCCCGCGACGAGACGTCGGCACGCAGCCGCGCCGTGGTCCGGCTCGCCGACATCGCGAACGGGGTCACCGCGGCGAACCCGACGGGGATCACCCTGGGCACCTACGTGCTCATGCGCCGGTTCGAGGACGTCGTCGCCGCGGCCAACGACCGACTCCGGGCGATGCTCGCGGGGCGGTTCACGCTCGAGACCTCGGACGAGCGGGAGTCCGGGTCACGGGCACGCCGGACCGGCCTGGCACTCGCCGTGCACGACCACACCACCGACACCGTCCGGGACCCCCGCAGCCTGTCCGGCGGCGAGACGTTCACGGTGTCGCTGTGCCTGGCGCTCGGGCTGGCCGACGTCGTGCAAGCCGAGGCCGGTGGCGTCTCGCTCGGCACGCTCTTCGTCGACGAGGGGTTCGGGACGCTCGACCCGGAGACCCTCGACGACGTCATCGGGCAGCTGTCGCGACTGACCGCCGGTGGGCGGCAAGTCGGCATCGTCAGCCACGTCGAGGAACTCAAGCAGCGGATCCCGGAGCGGATCGCCGTGCGCCGGACGGCGGCCGGCGGCTCGCACGTCACGACGACCGTCTGACGCCGTCGGTCGCCGTCGGCCGTCACCGCCGTGGCCGACCGCTACGGGGTCGGCGTGGACTCCACGGTGCCGTCCGGCGGCGGCAGGATGTCCGCCGCGATCCACGGGAACACCCACTGGAACAGCACGAACACGATCGCGGCGAGCAGCACGAGCAGCTCGAGCACCTTCAGGAACGTGGGGCCGGGCAGCAGCCGCCAGACCAGGGGGAAGATCACTTGGCCGTCTCCGACAGTTCCTTCGGGGTGCCCTCGGACGCGGGCATCCAGTAGTCGAGCTTCGCGTGCGTGACGAACCGTTCGGCTGCCGACCACATCGGATGGCACGCGGTCAGGGTCAGCCACCGGTCCGACGCCGAGGGGTCGACTCCGGGCTTGTTCGGCACCGGCGCGATCGTCTCGATGTGGTCCGGCGTCACGATCTGGCTGTCGGTGACCTTGTAGACGTACCAGACGTCGAACTTCGTCTTCGCGTCGGTGACCCGCACGACGACCGAGTCGCCCGTCTTGAGCTCCGCGATCTGGTTGAGCGGCTTGCCGTAGGTCACGCGGTGTCCGGCGACGGCGAAGTTGCCGGGGGCCCCGGGCATCGCGGTGTCCTGGTAGTGCCCGAGCCCGATGGTGTTGAGGACCTTCTCACGGTCGGTGCCCTCGCCGATCGGCCGGTTGTAGTCCTTGCCGAAGCGGGGGATCTGCATCGTGCCGAACACGTCGGAGAGATCCGGTGGCTCGGCGAGCACGGGTGCGGTGCCGCGGTGCTCGGTTCCGGCGCCGTCCGGGGTCTTCAACTGGTCGAGCCCCTCGACGAGCTTCGACTGCTCGTTGACCGCCACGACGTCCGTCCACCACGCCGTCCACACCACGTACAGCCCGGTGCCGGCACCCGCGATGATGAGCAGTTCGGCGATGAGCGAGACGATCGCGCCGCCGACCGTCTGCCGTCGCCGGGGGGAGCGGCGCCCGGACCGTCTGCCGCCGTCGTCGTCCCGCGCGCTGCGGCGCGACGGGATGGTGTCGTGTGCGGTCACGGGGCTCCTGATCGGCTGGTCGGTCGGACAGGTCTATCAGATCACGACGACGGCCCGGTGAGGACGTTCTCCACACCCCGTAACGTGGGGGGATGGAGTACCGGATCCGCCCGTTCCGCGCCGACGACACCGAAGCGGTCGTCGCCCTCTGGGAATCGTGCGGTCTCGTCCGCCCGTGGAACGACCCCCGCCGCGACATCGCGCGCAAGGCCACTGTCCAGCCCGAGCTCTTCCTGGTGGCGGAGTCGGAGGCCGGCGGGGTCGTCGCCGCGGGAATGGCCGGTTTCGACGGGCACCGCGGCTGGGTCAACTACCTCGCCGTGCAGCCGGACCTGCAGGGCTCCGGTCTCGGCCGGACGCTGATGGCCGAGTTCGAGCGGCTGCTCACCGACCTCGGCTGCCCGAAGCTCAACCTGCAGATCCGTGCCGGCAACGAGCGGGTGCTCGGTTTCTACGAGTCCCTCGGGTACTCCGACGACGGCACCGTGTCGCTCGGCAAGCGACTCATCCCCGACGTCTGAGTCGTCCGGTCACGCCAGGGCCAGGCCCACCGACGCGATGAACGCCAGCGCGATGCCGACCCACTGCGGCGCGGTCAACCGCTCCCGCAGCACCACCCCGGCCAGCACGACCGTGCCGATCGGGTAGAGCGCGTTGAGCACGCTCACGACGGGCAGGGTGCCCGGGTCGTCGCTCGCGTGCAGCGCCGCCTGGATGCACACGTTCGCCAGGGCGTCGAGGACGCCGCACGCCGCGACCGTCAGCAGCAGGCGCGGCGGCCACCAGCGCCCTGGAGGCACGGCAGACCCCGCGACGCCGACCGACGCTGCGGGGTCTGCCGCGCCTCCAGGCCGCGCCCCGCGCCCGGCACGCACCGTCACCACGAGCGCCGCCGCACCCAGCAGCACCGTCTGCAGCACCCGCGCGACCACGAGCGGGTGGACGCCCGCGCCGGGTGGGGTCGCGTCGTACGCCAGCACGATCCCGCCGAACCCGCACCCGGCGACCGCGGCCGCGACGACCCCACGCACGGTGAGTCGTGCACCCGAGGTGTCCCGCACGGCCGCCACCAGCACCACCGCGACGACGGCCACGACCACCGCGGCGACGGCCAGCGGTGACAGGACGGTCCCGCGGGCCACGGCCACCAGGACCGGGACGACGGCGGCGAACACCGCGGTCAGGGGGGACAGCACGCTCATCGGGCCGATCGCCAACGCGGCGTAGAGCAGCAGGACTCCGACCGCGCCGGACAGTCCGGCGACGGCGCCCCAGAGGATGCCCGCCCACGACGGCGTCCCCCCGAGCACGGCCAGACCGATCAGCAGCGGCAGGATCCCGATCGCCGCGGCGACGGCGGTGACCGCCACCGGACGGATGCGCCGCGACGCGAGCCCGCCGAGGAAGTCGGCGAAACCGTAGACGACGGCTCCGGTCAGGCCGAAGAGCACGGTGAGCACGGGTCCCATCCTGCCCGGCCCGGTAGCCTGCGGGGCGTGAGTGTTCCCTACCACCGCCTGACCCGTGTCGACGCACGATGGAGGTGGTGGCGCCCGCTGGTCGCCCTCGCGTTCCTGGCGGGCTGGTACTTCGCCTCGCAGGTGTTGATCACCGTGGCGTACTTCATCCCCGTTGCGGCGGTCCAGGGCGAGACCGGCGTGTTCGACCTGCTCGAGGACCTGCAGCGTGGCGCCCTGGACCCGACCGATCCGCTGATCCTGTCGCTGACCCTGGTGTCGCTGGTCATCCTGCTGCCCGGCATCCTGCTGGCGGTCAAGGTCGCACGCCTCGGGCCCGGCGCGATCCTGACGTCGACGCGCTTCCGGGTGCGGTGGGCGTGGACGGCGTGGTGCGTGCTGCCGACCCTCGTCATCGCCGTGGTGATGTTCCTCGTGCAGACCAGCGGGATGTTCACGTTCGACGGCGGCTTCGGCTGGGACCACGCTGCGATCGGGCAGTCGACGGTGTCCCTGGGCACCCTCACGCTGACGATCGTCCTCGTCGTGCTGCTCGTGCCGTTCCAAGGCGCGGCCGAGGAGTTCATCTTCCGTGGCTTCCTCATGCAGACGATCGCCTCGTGGATCCCGCGACGCACCGGCACGATCATCGCCGTGGCGGTGTCGACCGTCGTCTTCGCGGTGCTGCACATCCCGAACGGCTACAACGTCTGGGGCATCCTCGACGTCGGTTCGTTCGGCCTGATCGCGGCGATCATCGTGCTCCGCACCGGCGGCCTCGAGGCCACCGTGCTGCAGCACGCCTTCAACAACATCATGATCTTCGTGCTGCAGGCACCTGGGTGGTCGAAGGTGGACCTGCAGTCACAGGACGCGAACGGCACCTGGCAGGGCTGGCTCGTCACCCTCGGCACCTCGCTCGCGTTCTGGGGCATGGTCGAGTTCCTGGCCTGGTGGCGGAAGCTCGATCGCACCTTCGCCGGACACGAGGCACCGCGGTTCCGCGGGACGCCGCCGGTCTGGGCGGGCGGCAAGCGGTGGTTCGGCCCGGCGGGCTCGGGTTGGGCCGTCGCGCCGGCTCGTGCCGACGACGTCGACGCAGCCGCCGTGGACCGTGCCGCTGTGGACAGTGCCGTGGGTGTCGCCGGTCGCCCGTAGGCTCGTGGCATGAGCACCACGCCCGCGCCCGCCGCCGTGTCTGCTTCGCGAGCCGCAGCGCTCGACGTCCTGCACCGCGTGTGGGGCTACGACGACTTCCGTGGCGAGCAGGCGGCGATCATCGACCAGGTGGTCGGCGGTGGTGACGCCCTGGTGCTCATGCCCACCGGCGGTGGCAAGTCGCTCTGCTACCAGGTGCCCGCGCTCGTACGCGACGGCGTCGGGGTCGTGGTGTCGCCGCTCATCGCGCTCATGCAGGACCAGGTCGACGCCCTCGCGGCGAACGGGGTGCGTGCCGCCTTCCTCAACTCGACGCAGGGGCCCGACGAGCGTGCCCGGGTCGAGCGTGCGGTCGTCCAGGGCGAGGTCGACATGCTCTACCTCGCGCCCGAGCGGCTCCGGCTCGAGTCCACGCGCGCGCTCCTCGACCGGGCGCGGGTGTCGCTGTTCGCCATCGACGAAGCGCACTGCGTCGCCCAGTGGGGCCACGACTTCCGGCCGGACTACCTCGAGCTGAGCGTCCTGCACGAGCGCTGGCCGACCGTGCCCCGGATCGCCCTCACGGCCACGGCGACCCCGCAGACCCACCAGGAGATCTCGGCGCGGCTCGGCCTCGACGACGCCGCACACTTCGTCGCCGACTTCGACCGCCCGAACATCCAGTACCGCATCGAACCGAAGACCGGCGCGCTGCAGCAGCTCCTCACCTTCATCCGCACCGAGCACAGCGGCGACTCGGGCATCGTCTACTGCCTGTCGCGCAAGTCGGTCGAGCGGACCGCCACCGCACTGGCCGAACAGGGCATCCAGGCGCTGCCGTACCACGCAGGGCTCGACGCCCGGGTGCGTGCGCGCAACCAGTCGACCTTCCTGCGCGAGGACGGCATCGTCATGGTCGCGACGATCGCCTTCGGCATGGGCATCGACAAGCCCGACGTCCGGTTCGTGGCGCACCTCGACCTGCCGAAGTCGGTCGAGGGGTACTACCAGGAGACCGGTCGTGCCGGGCGCGACGGCCTGCCCTCGACCGCGTGGCTGGCGTACGGCCTGAACGACGTCGTGCAGCAGCGACGGATGATCGACCAGTCCGAGGGCGACGCCGCACACCGTCGGCAGCTCAGCGCCCACCTCGACGCCATGCTGAGCCTGTGCGAGACGATCGAGTGCCGGCGGGTGCGGCTCCTGGCGTACTTCGGGCAGCCGTCCACGGCCTGCGGCAACTGCGACACGTGCATCGCCCCGCCCGAGTCGTGGGACGGCACCGTGCCCGCACAGAAGCTGCTGTCCACGGTCGTCCGGCTCGAGCGTGAGCGCGGCCAGCGGTACGGCGTCGCCCACCTCGTCGACATCCTGGTCGGCAAGCCGTCACCGCGGGTGCAGGAGCTGCAGCACGAGTCCCTGGCGACCTTCGGCATCGGTTCCGACCTGTCCGACGGCGAGTGGCGCGCTGTGGCCAGGCAGCTGCTCGCGCAGGGCTACGCCGCGGTCTCGGGCGACGGGTTCGGCACGGTCGTCCTCAGCCCGACGAGCGCCGAGGTCCTGACCGGCAAGGTCCAGGTGCGGATGCGTCGCGACCCGGTGAAGGCGCCGCGGGCGAGCCGGTCGTCCCGCCGGACCGTCGTCACCGACATGCCCCAGCATGCGGTCGGCCTGTTCGAGGCGCTCCGGGTCTGGCGTGCAGCCCAGGCGCGCGAGCAGGGTGTGCCGGCGTACGTGGTGTTCAACGACGCGACGCTCCGCGGCATCGCGGCGGTGCGTCCGTCCGACGTCGACCAGCTCGCCGAGATCTCCGGGGTCGGTGCCGCGAAGCTCGAGCGGTACGGTCGCGCGGTGCTCGACGTCGTCGCGTCCGAGGCCGACTGACCCCACGGCCCGACGTGCATGCCGCCGTGGGCATGTACTGCTCGCAGGCGTGATTACACTCGGGAGTTCGCCGTCACGACGAGGAGGCCCGGTGTCCGGTTCGACCAAGTTCGCCACCGTGCTGAGCCGCGCAGTGGTGACACCGCTCGCGCGGATGCTCTGGCGACCGAAGATCATCGGACGCCGCAACGTTCCCAAGCGCGGGCCGGTGATCCTCGCGAGCAACCACCGCTCCTTCATCGACTCCCCGGCGATCACGTTGATGGCACCGCGGAAGGTCGCCTTCCTCGCGAAGCAGGAGTACTTCACCGGCACCGGGTTCCGCGGCGCGGTGTCGCGGGCGTTCTTCGGCGGCATCGGTGCTATCGGCGTCGAACGTGGTGCGGGGGCGGCGGCGCAGCAGGCGCTCGACCTGGGGCTCGCGCGGTTGAACGAGGGCGAGGCCTTCGCGATCTACCCGGAGGGCACCCGCTCCCTGGACGGCCGGATCTACAAGGGCCGCACGGGTGTGGCCTGGCTGGCCCTGACGAGCGGCGCGCCCGTGGTGCCCGTTGCGCTGACGGGGACCCAGGACGTGCAGCCCGTCGGCTCGAAGCTGCCGAAGCTCGCGAAGGTGACGATCGAGTTCGGGAAGCCGATCGACCTGTCCGCGTTCGGTGAGGCATCGTCCGGACGCGCGCGCCGTCACGCGACCGATGCGGTGATGACCGCGATCCAGGAGCTCAGCGGGCAGGAGCCGGCGAACACGTACAACAACCCGCCGGCGACGATCGTCGAGCGGGTCAAGCGGGCACTGCAGCCCGACGACCCGACCGCGGCTGCCGTCGACCCCGACTGATCGCGATCTGTTCGGTCACTATTGCACATCTGAAATATCGATGGTTGAATGAGGGACGTGCCGCACGGCACGCATCCCCGACGGGTCGCCCGACAACGGCCCGCAACCACGACTCAGATCGGACGGTCAGCAGCATGTCCTCCACCCCGCTCTTCGACTCCATCGCCCAGCGACGCGACCAGCCCGAGGCCCCCGTCGTCCCGGCACCGGTTCCGACCCCGGCTCGCGCGGCCGCAGCGCCCGCACCGACCTCACCGATGACCGCTCCCGTCCGTGCCGGTGACTCGACCCTCGTGCCCGCGGCCCTCGTCGCCGCGATCGACGACATCACGGTCCGCGTCACCCCGTCGGTGGTCACCGAGCTCCGCGTGCAGCCCGAGCAGCTCGTCCTGGTCGAGACCGTCGCCGACGCCATCACCCGAGCGGTCGTCGACGCCGTCGCGACCGAACTCGACCGGATCGCCCGCGACGGCGTCGTCCGCGTCTGAGCCCGGCGGTCCCCGAGCGATGACGACGCCCGCTGACGGCCTCCCGCTGCGCCCGCGCGGTGCCGAACGGCGGGCCGCGAACCGCCTCCGCACCCGCCGTCCCGAAGCGTCCGAGCGGCGCTGTGCTGGGCACGGCACGCGTCCGGACGCCCCCAGAGCCGCCGGGGTGGTGGCTCCCCCTTCCGCCACCCCGGCTTCCCCCTCCTCCTTCCGCAGTTCCGTCCGCCGCGCCTTGCCCGCGACGGCGACCGCCGCGGTGACCTGTCTCTTCGTCGCCGTCGGCTCCCCGCAGACCGCGATGGCATCGACCCCGTCGCCGAGCAGTCCCGTGCCCGGCGTGCAGCAGTTCGTCGCCGACGGTTCCGCCCGGCTCTCCGTCGACCGCGACGGCTTCTCGATCGGCAGAGCCGCTGCCGCCCAGGCACGTGCGACCGCCGTCGGCTCGTCGGACGCGGCGGCCCGCCCCACCGCGGGGAACGTGCCGGCCGCCGGTGGGTTCGGCTCGCGCTGGGTGACCGGGTGCTCCGCCTGCTCGACGAACCACCAGGGCATCGACTTCGCGGCTCCGATCGGCACCACCGTCGTCGCCGCGATGCCCGGCAGTGTCGTCTCCGCCGGGGTCCTGGGCGGGTACGGCAACCAGGTCCTGCTCCAGCACGCCGACGGCACCCAGACCCGGTACGGCCACCTGTCGGCGATCGGGGTGCGACCCGGTCAGGTCCTGTCGGCCGGCGAACGCCTCGGCGCGGTCGGCAACACCGGCGTCTCGACCGGGGCGCACCTGCACTTCGAGGTCATCGTCGACGGGGTCCCGGTCGACCCGGCCACCTGGTTGCAGGCCCGCGGGCTCCTCTGACAGCGACGACGGTCGAGCGCGTAGCGTCGGTAACGCCGGGGCACCGAGCCGTGGCGGGACGGAGACGCACGTGCGAGTGACGGTGTTGGGGACCGGGGCGATGGGTGCCGGCGTGGCGGGATCACTGCTGCGCGAGGGGCACCAGGTCACGGTCTGGAACCGGAGTGCCGACAAGGCCGCACCACTCGGGGAGCTCGGTGCGACGGTCGCCACGGACCCGGGTGCCGCCGTCGAGCACGCCGAGGTGGTCCTCCTGACCCTCTTCGACACCGACGCCGTGGTCGACGTGCTCGAACAGGCCGCCGGAGACGCTCCGACCGACGCCGTGTGGGTGCAGGCGTCCACGATCGGCGTCGACGGCACCGAGACCGTCGTGCAGCTCGCCGCGAAGTACGGCATCACCCTGGTCGAAGCGATGATGCTCGGCACGAAGGCCCCGGCGGAGCAGGGGAAGCTCACCATGCTGGCGGCCGGCCCCGCCGACCAGGTCGACCGCGTCGTCCCCGTGCTCGACGCGATCGGCGCGAAGACCATCCGCGCCGGCGAGCGGGTCGGCGACGGGACCGCGCTCAAGCTCGCGGCCAACGCCTGGATCGCCTCGATCACCGCGGCCACGGGGCAGTCGCTCGCCCTCGCCGCGGCGCTCGGGCTCGATCCGCAGCTGTTCCTCGACGCGATCGACGGCAGCGCGAGCGACTCGGCCTACGCGCACACCAAGGGCGCGGCGATCATCGCGGGGGAGTTCCCGGCACAGTTCGCACTCGACGGGCTGCGGAAGGACATCGGCCTCATCGCCGAGGCTGCGCGGGCGAACGACGTGTCCACCACGCTCCTCGACGCCCTGGGGCGGGTCTACGCCGACGCGAGTGCGGCCGGGCACGGCGGCGACGACATCGCGGCGGTCGGCACCGCCTTCTGAATCGACGCGCGAGTCGACGCGCGAGTCGACTCGCGCGCCGACGCGTCAGTCGCGGCGGAGGAACCGTCGCAGCCGCGCCGTGAGCCGCCCCACGGCCTCGTCGTTCATGGTGTTCGCCAGGTCGAAGGCCTCGCGCGTCGGATCGGCCCCGCCCTGGATCCGTCGGAGTGCGGCGTCGGCGCGTGCCCGGGAGTCGAGTTCGGCGAACGGCATGTCGTCCTCGGGGTCGTGCGTGCCGCGAGGGTCCATGGACAGCAGGTTACGCGCGGCGGAGCGTGCGGGCGCCCGCGTCGACGTCGTCGACCACGCGGACCATCTCGTCGAGGAAGTCCACGACGACGGCCATCTCGTCGGTCGGCACGTGCTCGGTGACCTCGAGGGCACGGGCGTCGAGTTCCTCGATCACGCGGAGGGCATGGCCCATCGACGTCCCCGTGGCGGTGAGGATCACGCCGCGGCGGTCGATCGGGTCCTGGTGCCGCTCGACGTGGCCGCTCCGGACCAGCCGGTCGACAAGTGCCGAGGTCGACGCCGCCGTGATCTCGAGGCGCTCGGCCAGGTCCTTCGCGTTGACGGTCCGGCCGTCGTGCTCGGCGTCGATGAGGACCCGCAGTGCGAGCAGTGCGTTCTCGCCGATGCCCAGGGCTTCACGAGCCCGACGTTGCGCGGCACTCTCGGCGGTGCGGTACCGGCGCAGGGCGTTCAGGACGTCGACGGCGGTGACCGGGGAGTCCTCGTACCAGAACCCCGCGGTGCTGGTCAGGACCTCGGACGTCATCCTGCAATGCTAGACGCTCTAGTTAGATTGGCTAGCGAGGGGCCGTGATCGCGGCGGAGACCCAGGCCCGTGCGCGGACATCGGACACTGCAACACCCGTGACGCGGCTCCGAAACACTCCCGCAACGCCCGCTGGTTAGGTTCTGGGGATGCAGGAGCAGCCGTGCTGAGCCGACTCGCGGGGAACGTCTTCCACGTGGGGAGCGCGGTCGAGCGCACCGACGTGGTCGCACGCCTGCTCGACGTCTACGTCGCCCGACGCGAACCCGGCACCGTCGAGGACGACCGGGCCGTCGCTGCGGAGCTCCGTTCGGTGGTGGGGACCGCCGGACCGGCGAACGACGCCGACCGGTCCGCGACCATCGACGCCCTGGCGCTGGACCGCCACGAGCCGGCGTCCATCGCCGCCGCGGTCGCCGTCGCGCGGGACCACGCCCGTCGAGCCCGCGAGGTCGTCTCGAGCGAACTCTGGGACTGCCTCGACGTCACCCGTTCGCGCATGCCGCGCAAGATCGCCCCGGGCCGCGCGCACGAGTTCCTCGGCTGGGCGCGGGAACGCAGCGCCCTCGCGATCGGCGTGGTCGAAGGGGACGCCAGTCGCGACGAGGTCTGGGAGTTCTTCACCCTGGGCCGCTCCCTGACCCGGGTCGCCTCGACCGCCCGACTGCTCGCCTCGGGGTTGCTCGAACCGGACTCGGTCACCTCGTGGACGGCGGCGCTCCGGGCCTGCGGTGCGGGCGAGGCCTTCCTGCGTGGCCGGGACCACCATCCGGTGCCGGACGACGCCGCGGCGTTCCTGCTCCTGGACGAGCACAGTCCGCGGTCGCTGCGCTTCACCGTCCGACGGGCCGCCGAGTGCCTGGCCGACGTGGCTCCGTCCTGCGTCGCGGAGGAAGTCGCGGCGTTCTCCGCCGCCCGCGACCGGCTCGAGGCCGTCCCGACGGACGCGGCCCTCGGCGTCGTCGGCGATGCCCGCGACCGGCTCGCGGCCGCAGCGGACCGCGTCACCGCGGCGCTCGACGAGCGCGTCTTCGCGGTGACCGAACCCGCGCACTGATCGCGGCCCTGGACCGGACCGGTGACGGCCGGGAGGCCCGTGGCGGGCCCGACCCGTGCCTCCCGTCCGCCACGCGAAAGCGTCAGACACCCGCCAACGGTTCGCGGAGATCTGTCGCTTTCGCGAGATGGACGCTGCCGCGTCGCGGAGATCTGTCGCGTTCGCGGAGTGGACGCGTCAGACGGCGCTGGAGCGGTCGGCGACCGCCTCTTCCCGCTCGAACTCCTGGCGGAGCGCGGCGCGCGAGGCGCGGGTGCCGACCACCGGCATCGCGTGCGTGACCGCGAGGTGCAGGCGGGTGTCCGCGTCGTACCGGAGCCGGAGGCGCTGGAAGCGGACGAGCCAGACGATCGCGATGGCGAGCGCGACGAAGCCCGACGCCGCTCCGACCGCGATGGCCCAGCGGGGACCCCACGCGTCCGCGATGGCACCGACGATCGGGGCGCCGATGGGGGTGCCGCCCGCGAAGATGGCCATGTAGAGCGCCATCACGCGGCCGCGCATCGCGGGCTTCGTGGTGGTCTGGACCAGGGCGTTCGCGGTGGTCATGAAGGTCAGCGCCGCGAGTCCGACGAACACCAGGACGAACGCGAACGTCCAGTACGTGGGCGCGAGGGCGGCAGCTGTGCACGCCAGGCCGAAGCCCCCGGCGGCGAGCACCAGCGTGCGCATCCGCGGCTTGTCCCGGCGGGCGGACATCAGGGCGCCGAACACCGAGCCGATCGCCATCACCGAGTTGAGCAGGCCGAACTCGCCGGCACCCTGGTGGAACTCGACCCGGGCCATGGTCGAGGTGAAGATCGGGAAGTTCACGCCGAACGTGCCGACGACGAAGATCATGCAGAGCACGACGATGATGTCCGGCCGGGTCCGCACGTACCGGAAGCCGGCGACGATCTGCCCCTTGCCGCGGCCGGCGTGCACCCGCTCGGCGAGCTGCGCGGGGTCGACGAAGCGCAGGGCGATGAGAACCGCCAGGAACGAGCCGGCGTTGATGACGAACACCCAGCCGGAGCCGATGGCGGCGATGAGCACGCCGGCGACCGCGGGGCCGATCAGGCGGGCGGCGTTGAACGAGGCGGAGTTCAGTGCGACGGCGTTCGCGACGTTCTCGCCCTGCACGACGTCGGAGACGAACGCCTGGCGGATCGGGGTGTCGAACGCGGCGACGATGCCGAGCGCGAGGGCGAAGCCGTACAGCGCGAGCAGCGTCGCGGTGTGCGTGAGGACCATGACACCGAGGCCCAGCCCGAGCAGGCCCATCAGTGCCTGGGTGAGCATGAGCATCTTGCGACGGTCGAAGCGGTCGGCGGCGAGGCCGGTCAGGGGGAGGAGCAGCAGCTGCGGGCCGAACTGCAGCGCCATCGTGATCCCCACCGCGACGGCGTCGTTGTCGGAGAGCTGGGTCAGGACGATCCAGTCCTGGGCGGTGCGCTGCATCCAGGTACCGACGTTCGACACCAGGGCACCGGCGAACCAGATGCGGTAGTTGCGTCCGGCGAGGGAGCGGAACATGGCGGTCACTGCTGGGCCAGCCTCCTCATGATCTCGGTGGCGTCGGCGAGGGTGGCGCGCTCGACGGGGGTGAGTGCGGCGAGCCGCGGGGTGAGCCAGCCGTCACGGCGGCGACGGGTCTCCTCGACGAACGCGGCTCCGGCCGGGGTGGCGCAGAGGACGACCTTGCGCCGGTCGTCGTCGTGGCCGCCCTTGGACACCAGGCCACGCTCGACCAGCACCGCGATGGTCTTCGTCATCGAGGGCGGGGTGACGCCGTCCTGGCGGCTCAGGTCGGCGAGGGTCATCGCGCCGTCGCGGTGGAGCCGGGCGAGCGCCGCGAACTGGGCGTCGGTGACGGTCGTGTCGGCCTTCTGCGCGCGGAGCGTCCGGGACAGCCGGTTCACGGCGATGCGGAGGTCGGTGGCGTCGGTCACAGGTCGTTAGCCTAGCTCATTAGTTCAGTGAACGAACTGGTTTTCGGGTGTACCGTTGTCCTGGACAACAGGTGTTGTTCAGAGAGAAGGAATCATGTCCGAGTTCGAGGGCAAGGTCGCCATCGTCACCGGTGGTGGCAGCGGCATCGGCGAGTCCGTCGCGAAGGAGCTCGCCGCGGCGGATGCCACGGTCGTCGTCACCGACATCAAGCTCGACGCTGCCCAGCGGGTCGCGTCCGAGATCACGGAGGCCGGCGGCACCGCCAGCGCGTTCGAGGCCAACTCCGCCGTCGCCGCCGACAACGAGCGCATGGTCCAGTACGCCGTCGAGACGTACGGCGCGCTGCACCTCGCCGTGAACAACGCCGGCATCGGTGCCGCCCCGCAGAAGATCGGCGAGTACGACATCGCCGCCTGGGACCGCGTCCGTGCGGTCGACCTCGACGGTGTCTTCTACGGCCTCCGCTACGAGCTGCCCGCGATGGTCGCCGCCGGCGGTGGCTCGATCGTGAACATGGCGTCGGTGCTCGGCACGGTCGGCATCGCGCAGAACGCCGCGTACGTCGCGTCGAAGCACGCCCTGGCCGGCCTGACCAAGGTCGCCGCGCTCGAGTACTCGGCGCAGGGCGTCCGCACGAACGCCGTGGGCCCGGGCTTCATCGACACCCCGCTGCTCCGCAACGCCATGACGCCCGAGGCCATCTCGGCGCTGGAAGCGGAGCACGCCACGAAGCGTCTCGGCACCGACAAGGAGGTCGCCGCGCTCGTGCTCTTCCTGCTGAGCGACAAGGCCTCGTTCATCACGGGCAGCTACCACCTGGTCGACGGCGGCTACAGCGCCCACTGACATCGGGCGCGTAGGCGTTCCGGGCGTACTTGGTCGAAACGGGCGTACCTGGTCGGAAGTTTCGACCAGGTACGCCCGTTTCCGTTTCCCAGCGCGGGGGCGATGGGAAGGAACGTGCTAGTGGAACTGGGGGATCGTGAGCCAGATGCCAGCGAGCACGGCTGCCGCACAGACCGCGAAGCACAGGACGGCACCCGCCAGTGCTGCCGGCGGCGTGTGCCCGGACCGCGGGGTCTCCTCGGAGTACTGGGTGCGCTCGCCGCCGGTGTCGAGCGGCTGCCCGGCGCCGAGCAGCCGCAGGCCGAGCGTGTAGACGAGCACGATGCCCACCGCGGCCACGAAGCCGACGCCCGCGACCAGGCCGATGCTCGTGAAGTCGATCTCCATCGTCGTTCCCCTCAGCTCTGCGCGCCGGCCGGCTGCGGCTCGGCCTGGTCGGTGGGTTCGGTCGATCCGGCGGCGACGTCGTCGTGCGAGATCGGCTTGCGCTTGGCCAGGACGGTGAAGGTCAGCCCGCCGGCCAGGGCGAGCACCGCCACCAGCACGAGGCCGACCGCCGAGGTCGAGGCGAGCCAGGTCGCCAACCCGCCGACCACCGCGGCTGCCGGCAGCGTGATCACCCACGCGACGACGATGCGGCCGACGACCGACCAGTGCACGTCGGCGAGCTTCTTGCCGAGCCCGGACCCGATCACCGAACCGCTGGTGACGTGCGTCGTCGACAGGGCGAAGCCGAGGTGCGACGAGATGAGGATCGTCGCTGCGGAACTCGTCTCGGCCGCGAAGCCCTGCGGGGACTGCACGTCGGAGATCTTCTTGCCGACCGTCTGCATGATCCGCCAGCCGCCCGTGTAGGTACCGAGGCCGATCGCGAGTCCGCAGGCCAGGATCACCCAGAGCGCCGGGCCGGTCCCGCTGTCCTGGTAGTTCGCGGCGATGAGCGTGAGCGTGATGACACCCATCGTCTTCTGCGCGTCGTTGGTGCCGTGCGCGAGCGACACCAGCGATGCCGAGACGGTCTGGCCGTGCCGGAAGCCCGTCGCCGCACCGTGCGTCGTGGCGTTCTTCGTGAGCACGTACGCCAGGTAGGTGGCCACCAGGGCGATGACCCCGGCGATGACCGGTGAGAGCAGCGCCGGCAGCACGACCTTCGACACCACCGTCGCCCAGTCCACCGAGTTCAGCCCGGCGCCGATGATCGATGCGCCGATCAGCCCGTCGAACAGCGCGTGCGTCGACGACGAGGGCAGCCCGAGGTACCACGTGGCGAGGTTCCAGAGGACCGCGCCCACCAGCCCGGCGAAGATCATCGTGGGGGAGATGTGGACGCCGTCCTGGCCCTCGCGGATGATGCCCTGCGAGACGGTCTTGGCAACCTCGGTGGAGAGGAACGCGCCGACCACGTTGAGGACGGCGGAGATGAGCACGGCGGTCCGGGGCTTGAGCGCCCCGGTGGCGACCGACGTGGCCATGGCGTTGGCGGTGTCGTGGAACCCGTTCGTGAAGTCGAACACGAGGGCCACCACGATCACGAGCACGACGATGACGAGGACGTCCATGACCGGGACGGTAGGCCCGCCTCGAACCCGCTGCGTGAACGCCGGATGAACAGGTGCGTGGGAGTACCCGTCTGCGAGGATCCTCACGTGCCCATCTTCTCCGCAGCGCGAGGCGACGCCTCGTTCACCGACGCCCACGGCGTCGAGATCGTCTACTCGACCTGGCGAGCCGCACGCCCCAAGGGCATCGTGCAGATCGCGCACGGCGTCGGCGAGCACGGGTTGCGGTACGAGCCGTTGGCACAGGACCTCGTCCGCGCCGGGTACACCGTGCACGCGAACGACCACCGCGGGCACGGGCGCACCGGCCTCGGCCAGTGGGACGGCGACCACGCCAAGCTCGGTCGGCTCGGCCCCGGCGGACTGCGCGCCGCGATCGCCGCAGTCGAGCAGATGGGAGAGGTCGCCCGTGCGGACACCCCCGGCGTGCCCCTGGTGCTGCTCGGGCACTCGTGGGGCTCGCTCATGGCGCAGCGGATCGTGAACAGCTCGTCGGAGTCGTGGGACGGGGTCGTGCTCTCCGCCACCGCCTACCGGCTGCCCGGCTGGATGAACAGCGGCGACCTCAACGCCCGGCACGCGGGCTCCGGTCCGACCAAGTTCGAGTGGCTCACCCGCGACCGGAAGATCATCGACGCGATGTCCGTCGACCCGCTCGCCGTCGAGGCCGACGTCATCGGCCTGTTCGGCCTGCCCGACACGCTCCGGCTGCTCGGGGTCCCGCGGCGGGGGATCCCACACGACCTGCCCATGCTGCTGCAGGTCGGGTCCGACGACGCCCTCGGTGGGCCGCGGTCGGTCGAGCGGCTGGCGCAGGCCTACCGGCGGCGCGGACGACTGTCCGACGTCACGGTGCAGGTCTACGAGGGCGCGCGGCACGAGGTCTACAACGAGACGAACCGCGATGAGGTCGTGGCCGACCTGGTCGCGTGGCTGGACCGGGTGACGGGGCGCGCCGCGTCCTGAGACGGTACCGGCTGGCGGACGGGAGGCCCGTGGCGGCGCCGACCCGCGCCTCCAGTCCGACAGGTGGCGGGCGTAGGCTCGACGCGTGCACGGTGAGTACAAGGTCCCAGGTGGAAAACTGGTCGTCGTCGACCTCGACGTGGTGGACGGGGACATCCAGGAGTTCCGGCTCGCCGGCGACTTCTTCCTCGAACCCGACGACGCGCTGCCGCTCATCGACGCGGCCGTCAACGGGCTGCCGGCGACGACCGACGCCGCCGGCATCGCCACGGCCGTGCGTGCGGCGCTCCCCGCCGACGCCGTGCTGCTCGGCTTCACACCCGAGTCCGTCGGGGTCGCCGTCCGCCGCGCGCTGTCCCGCGCATCGTCGTGGCAGGACTACGACTGGCAGATCATCCACGAAGGCCCGATCAGCCCGAACGAGCACCTCGCACTCGACCAGGTGCTGACCGAAGAAGTCGGCGCCGGGCGCCGCGGTCCGACCCTGCGCATCTGGGAATGGGACCAGCCCGCCGTCGTCATCGGGTCGTTCCAGTCGCTGAAGAACGAGGTCGACCCGGCCGGTGCCGAGAAGTTCGGCGTGCAGGTCGTCCGGCGGATCTCCGGCGGCGGCGCGATGTTCATGGACGCCGGCGCCATCATCTCGTACTCGCTCTACGTCCCCGCCGACCTCGTGCAGGGCATGACGTTCGCAGACTCCTACGCCTACCTGGACGAGTGGGTGATCGAGGCGCTGAAGTCCCTCGGCATCGACGCGTACTACCAGCCGCTCAACGACATCACCTCAGCCAAGGGCAAGATCGGCGGCGCTGCGCAGAAGCGCCTCGGCACCGGGTCCCTGCTCCACCACGCCACCATGAGCTACGACATGGACGGCGAGAAGATGGTCCAGGTCCTGCGGATCGGGCGCGAGAAGATGAGCGACAAGGGGACCACGTCGGCCGCGAAGCGCGTGGACCCGCTGCGCTCGCAGACCGGGCTGTCCCGCGCCGAGATCATCGACCGGCTGATCGGCACGTTCACGAAGCTGTACGGGGCGACTCCCGGCGCGGTGACCGACGCCGAGCGCGAGAAGGCGCAGGAGCTGGTGCGGACGAAGTTCGCGACGAAGGAGTGGCTCGAGCGGGTGCCCTGAGCGGGCACTGCCGGTGAGCGGGCTCGTGGTGGGCGGCCGGAGCAGAGGGGGGACGCTCCGGCCGCCGCTCGACCAGTGTGACGACCGACTCCATGAATCACACGTGCGGATCATGAGAATCCCCCGCGCGGCTGATGTCGTGGCCGGATCGTCCACGTAGCGTCGCTCGCGTGAACTGGTTGATCTTCCTGGGGGCGGTGGCCGCCGTGGCCGTCGTGGTGTGGATCGCCGATCGCGTGGGGTGGATCGACCTGTCGAACAAGTCCACGCGCAGCGGCGGATCCGGAGGCATCGGCGGGATGCTGGACGAGGTGTTCGCGCCGACCCGCCACGAGACGCAAGCCGAGTACGAACGGCAGTCGCGCCTCCCGAAGGAGGCCCCGTCACCGGCGGACGACGACCACGACCTGCTCAGCGGCAGCGTGCTCATCAAGGTGCCGACGGTGCGGAGCGCCGGTCGGCACGAAGCGCGGATCGGGACGCACGACCGGTCGTACTGACCGGTGCTTGCGCGTCAGCGCGTCGTGAGCTCCTGGTAGTCCGGGTGCCGCTCGATCCACGCGCGGACGTAGCTGCACTGCGGCACGACCCGGAGGCTGCCGTCGCGCACGTCGTCGAGCGCGTGCTGCACGAGGATCGACGCGTGCCCGCCACCGCGGTGCGACGGGTCGACCTCGGTGTGGACGAAGCGGATCTCGTCGCCGTCGACCTCGTACGCCGCGAAGCCGATGACCTCGCCGTCCTCGACCAGGGAGTACTGCTGCTTGTCGGTGTCGTTGCGGACCTCGGGTGCTGCCATGCGCCGAGGCTACGCCGCGAGGCCGAGTCGCCGCTGGCTGCGCTGGCTGCGCTTTCAGCGCGGGGACCGGTGCGTCGCCGCTGGCTGCGCCACAATGGTCCCGTGCACACGGGAGACGACCGAGGCCCGGACCGCGTCGTCCTCGGCGACGCCCTCGACGTGACCCCGGCGCTCGCCGACGGGACGTTCACCATCGTGTATCTCGACCCGCCGTTCAACACGGGGCGGTACCAGCGGCGGCATGCTTCGTCCGCAGTACCGAGCGCCGACGGGCCGGTGATGGGGTTCCACGGACGGACCTACGAGCGGGTCCGCGGTGACCTGATGCGGTTCGACGACCGGTTCGAGGACTACTGGACGTTCCTCGAGCCTCGGCTGATCGAGGCCTGGCGACTCCTCACCACCGACGGCACCCTGTACCTGCACCTCGACTACCGCGAGTCGCACTACGCGAAGGTCCTGCTCGACGCGCTGTTCGGCCGCGAGTCGTTCCTGAACGAGATCGTCTGGGCCTACGACTACGGTGCCAAGTCCAAGTCGCGGTGGCCGACCAAGCACGACACGATCCTGGTCTACGTGAAGGACCCGTCGCAGTACTGGTTCGACTCGTCGGCGGTCGACCGCGAGCCGTACATGGCGCCGGGGCTCGTCACACCGGAGAAGCGCGAGCGCGGCAAGCTCCCCACCGACGTCTGGTGGCACACGATCGTGTCGCCGACCGGCAAGGAGAAGACCGGCTACCCGACGCAGAAGCCCGAGGGGGTGCTGCGGCGGATCGTGCAGGCCTCTTCGCGCGAGGGCGACTGGGTGCTCGACTTCTTCGCCGGCAGCGGGACGACCGGCGCGGTGGCGTCGGCGCTCGGGCGGCGGTACGTGCTGGTGGACGACAACCCGGCGGCGATCGACGTGATGCGGAAGCGCTTGCCGGGGGCGTCGTTCGAGGTGGCGGGTGCGGCCCCGGGTGGTCGCGCGGGAGCGGTGCCGGCGGGCTGACGGGCGGGGGCGCGGGGGCGCGGGTGCGTGCGCGTGGCGGGTGCGCGTGGGCGGGTACATGCGGGTGCATCGTGCGACGATCCACGAGGTGATCGACGCGTGTTCTGTCGGAACATGCACACGCACACGATGCGGGTGCATGCTGCGACGATCCACGAGGTGATCGACGCGTGGATCGTCGGAACATGCGCACGCACCGAGTGCGCGCGCAGTGCGACATCCTCGACGTCGTACGACATCGAGGACGATGCAACCGCGCGCCCGCAACAGTTGCACGCGCGCAGAGACGACAAGGTCGACGTCGTGCGACGTCGACCTTGTCGTTCCGAGTCGGCAGGGCCGACCTGCGCCCGCGCCTACTCGGCCGAGTGCCGCCCGTGCGGGTGCGCCGCGTCGTCGGCGTCGTCCAGCCGGGAGGCACGGCTCGCCTCCGCAGCGTCGGCCCCGGTCGCAGGGGCTCCGGCGTCCACCACCGGGGCAGCATGGGCAGCCCGGGTCCGGATGGCACCGGTCGTCGTCGGGGGTTCGTCCACGGGCGCGGCCGCCGAGTGGGCGCCGTGCGTCGTGGCGTCGGGCAGCGGCGCGCGAGTGCCGTCCGTGGCGACGTCGTTCGGTGGCACGTCGTTCGGCAGCACCGACACGTCCGATGATCCGGCAGCGCGAGCCGACCGGGGCTGTGCAGGCACGTCGGGCGAGGTCGGCACTGCCTCGGATGACGCGAGCGCCGCCGAACCCGATCCGGCGCCGGCAGCACCCGCGCCCGCACCGGCAGCCGCAGCGTCAGCGGTCCGTGCGGCGTCCGCCTGCTCCTGCAGCGCCGAGGTCTTGCGCAGCGGCGGCACCCGGAAGAACCAGGTCAGCACGAACGCGAGCAGGATCACCGCGAGGCCGACGTAGTACACGCGGACGGCCGAGTCGCTGAAGCCGACCAGGAACGGACGGGTGAGTCGCTTGTCCGCGCCGTTCAGGAACGAGGTGTCGCTCGTCGCCGCGGAACCGGATGAGCTCGCACTCGAGTCGCCGCTCTTCAGCTGCTTGATGAGCGTCGGGGCGACCTCGTCGACGACGTTCTCGCGCTGTGCCTTGTCCGAGTAGTCGACCTGCAGCGTGCCGTCGACGACGGTCGCGTTCGCCTTGGCCGCAGCCGTCTCGAGGGCCTGCTGCTCGGCGGCCGGCTTGGCGTCGTCGACCTGCTGGGCGATGACGGTGTCGGCTGCGGCGGCGGGGAGCTTGCCGGCCGCGACCTGCTGCTGCACGGCGGCGGTGACCTGCTTCGTGACGGCGGCGTCGGCGGCTTCCTTCGCCTGCACGGCGCCGTCGTTCAGGCCGTCCTGCACGTTCTTCTGCACGGGATCGACGATCTTCGTCCAGATCTGGTCCATCACGCCCTTGTTCTCGGACGCGTTCGCGACCGAGGGGGTGAGCGCGGCGTTGAGGGCGCTCTTCAGGTCGGTCTCGTTCTGCATCGCCGCGGTGATGTTCGTCGGCATCAGGGTGAACAGGACGGACAGCAGCACGGCGGTGCCCATGGTGCCGCCGATCTGCCGGAAGAACGTCGCGGCGCTGGTGGCGACGCCGATGTCCCGCGGGGACACCGAGTTCTGCGCCGCGAGGGTCAGCGTCTGCATGAGCTGCCCGAGCCCGAGGCCGATGCCGAACATGCCGAGCATCAGGAACCAGAGGGGGCGGTCGGCGGTCAGGAACGTCAGGACCGTGAAGCCGATGGCCGTGAATGCCGTGCCCGTGATCGGGAAGACCTGGTAGTTGCCGGTCCGCGAGATGATCTGGCCCGAGGCGATCGACGAGATCATCAGACCGAGCACCATCGGGAGCATCGCGAACCCGGACTCGGTCGGGGTGACGCCCTTCACGATCTGCAGGTACAGCGGGATGGTCAGCATCGCGCCGAACATGCCGAAGCCGACGAGCACGGACAGGATCGCGGACATCGAGAACACCCGCGAGCCGAACAGCTTCATCGGCAGGATCGCGTCGCTGCCCATCGCCCGTTCGACGATGATGAACGCGATCAGACCGGCTGCACCGATGCCGTAGCAGGCGAAGGCGCCGGGGGAGCTCCAGCCCCACTCGCGGCCCTGTTCGGCGATGAGCAGCAACGGCACGAGGGTGACGATGACGAGCGTCGCACCCCACCAGTCAATCCGGGGCTTGCCACGGTCACCGAACTTCGGCAGGTGCAGGAACGTCAGCACCATGAACAGCGCGATGACGCCGATCGGCACGTTGATCAGGAACACCCAGCGCCAGCCGGAGATGAAGAGCAGCTCGCTCGCGCCGGCGAAGACGCCACCGACGAGCGGACCGATCACGGACGAGATGCCGAAGACGGCCAGGAAGTAGCCCTGGTACTTCGCCCGCTCGCGGGGAGCGAGCATGTCGCCCATGATCGCCAGCGGCAGGGACATCAGGCCACCGGCACCGAGACCCTGCAGCGCACGGAACCCGGCGAGCATGAGCATCGAGGTCGAGAACGACGCGAGGAACGACCCGACGATGAAGATGCCGATCGCCGTGATGAACAGCGGCCGCCGACCGAAGATGTCGGAGAGCTTGCCGTAGATCGGCGTCGTCACGGTCGAGGCGATCAGGTACCCGGTGGTGACCCAGGCCTGCTGGTCGAGGCCGTGCAGGTCGTCACCGATGGTGCGGATCGCGGTGCCGACGATCGTCTGGTCGAGGGCTCCGAGGAACATCCCGGCCATCAGGCCGTAGATCACCAACAGGATCTGTCGGTGGTTCATCACGACGTTGGACGCCGTGGTGGGGGCCGCGGGTGCGGTCGCCGTCTGGGTCATGAGCAGGGTCTCCCGGTACCGATGCGCTGGCGAAACGATTTTTGCGCTGCCTGCAAAGTTACATCTGCCGCAAGTGCTCGGTTGCTCAGGAGCGGCTTCCTGTGTGGATCGGCAGTCACGGTACGCCCGGATCGCGGGCTCGGTGACGATCCCGGTCCACGGCCAGGAGGCCCGGCTCGGCCCCGTCAGACCGCTGCGGTCTCCACGACCCGGGTCACACCCCGTGCCGCCAGCGCCGCGGGGTCGGCTACGGTCCGGCTCGTCACGACGGTCACGGCCTCGCCGGCCGCGCGCAGGCGGTGCCAGCGCTCGAAGACCGGGCCGCCCGGTGCCAGGTCCGCCCGACGGATCGGCAGGTCGGCTGTGTCGACGTCGACCACCACGGCACTCGTCCGCGGGGTCGGGATCGGGGCGGAGCGCCGTGCGTCGGCGACGACCTCGGCGTAGCGCCGGCCGAGCGGCTTCACGCGGTTGTCGACGTCGAGCAGACCGAGCGAGTACTCCAGGTCCTTGAAGTCGCCCAGGTCGCGGGAGACGTCGTGGGAGCACCACCACGTGACCGCGTGGAGGCGTTCGGTCGTGAGGGCCGCGGCGACCGTGCGCTCGAGGAACTCGGGCATCTCGGACTCGGCGAGGTGCCGGTCGGGTGCCCCGACCTCCTGCAGCCAGACGGGCCGCTCGAGGTCGGTGGCGAAGGCGCGGGCGAGCTCGATCATCCACTCGGCGTGCCGGACGGACTCGTCGGAGAGTGCCCCGTACCGACCGGCCACCCCGTTGAAGATCCAGGAGTGCACGGTCGTGACGTCCCCGAGCCGGCTGGCGTGCGCCGGTACGAACGGGTGGCCGTCGCGGTACCAGAGGTGGTCGTTCTCGGAGTGCGTGACGACGTGCCGCGGGTCCTTGTCGTGGGGTGCGCCGAGCAGGGACTCGAGCCAGTGCGTCACCTGCGCGGTGTCGGCGGGCATCGCGGCGGGGTTCGGCGGCTGGAACTGGTTGAGCTCGTTGCCCAGGGTCAGCCCGGTGAAGTTCGGGCGGTCGCGCACCGCGTCGTACACGGCGGCGACGAGGGCGGCCTGCGCGTCGATCGCCGGCTGGTCGGTGAACATGTTGCCGTCGTGCCAGTTCACGAGCCACGCGGGGACGAAGTCGAATCCGGACATGTGCCCCTGGACGACGTCGACACTGGCGTCCAGCCCGAACTCGGCGGCGATGTCGACCACCAGGGCCACGTCGTCGAGGGCGCGTCGGCGGATGAGTGTGCGGTTCGGCTGCAGGGTCGGCCACAGCGGGAACAGCCGGACGTGGTCGAGGCCGAGGGTGGCGATCGCCTCGAGGTCACGGCGGATCGCGGATTCCTCCACCGACTGCCACTGGAACATCCAGTCGGTCGAGGGCACGTAGTTCACGCCGAAGCGCGTGGCGGTGGTCATCGGTCTCCTTCGATCAGGGAACGGTGGCGGCGGCTGGGGCGGGGCCGGTCGAGCCGCGGACGTGCAGGGCACGCCCGCCGACCTTGGCATCGGTGACCTCGTCGCCCCGGACGAGTCGTTCGACCAGGGCGACGGCGGTGCGGGCGGACTCCTCGACGGGGGCGTCCAGGGCGGTCAGCGACGGACGCACGATCGACGAGACCCACGAGTCCTCCCACGCGACGACGGACAGGTCCTCGGGAACGCGGACACCGAGCTCGGGGGCGTGCGCGATCACTTCGGCCGCGATCGCCTCGCCGTCCAGGACGATCGCCGTGGCGCGGTCCAGCCGGGCGAGCAGGTCGGCCACCGGGTCCTCGGCGTCGGCTCGCCACCCGAGCACGAGCGCGTCCACCCCCCGGCGCGCGGCTGCCGCGGTGAAGCGGGCGTCGCGGGCGCCGGTGTGCGCGAGCGCCGGACCGTCCCCGACGCGGGCGATCCGGCGGTGCCCGAGCGAACCGAGGTGGTCGAGCAAGGACTCGGTCGCGTCGGCGTCGCCCACCGTGACCGCCGGGACGGTGCTGCCGGCGATCGGTGCGCCGAGCATGACGGCCGGGGCCGCCAGGTGCTGCAGCATCGGGATGCGGGGGTCGTCGGTGCGGACGTCGACGAGCAGGAAGCCGTCGACCCGCTGCTCGGTCCACCACTGCCGGTAGACGGCGGCTTCGTCGTCGGCCTGCACGAGGGTGACGGACAGCGACCAGCCGATCGCGGCGAGGGGTTCGGTCAGGCCGGCGATCAGCCGCATCGTGAACGGGTCGCGCTGGAAGGTGTCGCGTGAGCGGGCGAGGACCAGTCCCAGGCTGTGCCCCGCGTTGCCGGAGAGCTTGCGGCTCGCCAGGTTCGGCCGCCAGTTCAGGTCGTCGGCGGCCTTGCGGATCCGGGCCGCGGTGGCGGCGGACACGTTCGGCCGCCCGTTGAACACGTGCGAGACCGCCGAGGTCGAGACGCCGGCGCGCTTGGCGACCTGCGCGATGGTCACACGGCGTCGGTCGACGGCTCCGGCAGTGGTGTCGCTCATGCCGTCGAGCGTAGAGGCTTGACCCCGTCGTGTAAAGCGGTATACGTTGCTCGTCACCTGAAGTACACCGCTGTACCAAATGCATCGCGATCGCTCCACCATCCACTGCCAGGGAGGCACCGTGACGGACGGCATCAGTAGGCGCACCCTCATCGGGGCCGGGCTCGGCGCCGGCATCCTCGCGCCGATCCTGGCCGGGTGCAGCGCGCTCACCCCGGCCTCGAGCGGCCCCGGCACGCTGAGCGTGCACACCCAGCTCAGCGGCGCGGTCGCGGGTGCGCAGACGTTCACGGACGTCGTCGCCGCCTACCGCCGCCGCACGGACCGCAAGGTCGCCCTGCTGTCGAACGGGTCCGACCTGCCGATCGTCTTCGAGACGAGTTCCCTCGCCGGCAAGGAAGCCGACGTCGCGATCGTGAACATGGTCGGGCGGACGCTGTCCTGGACGGGTGAGGACGCCACGATCGACGTCTCCCGGTACCTCGACGAGTGGGACCTGCGCGACAAGATCA
Organism: Curtobacterium sp. VKM Ac-2887; assembly: GCF_015350935.1. Lineage (NCBI taxonomy): Bacteria > Bacillati > Actinomycetota > Actinomycetes > Micrococcales > Microbacteriaceae > Curtobacterium > Curtobacterium sp. VKM Ac-2887. Next base: position 512,843 of record NZ_JADKSB010000001.1, read on the forward strand.
TCCCCGAGGCGCTCGAGGAGTGGACCGACGACCAGGGCCGGCTCCGGGCGTTCCCGTTCACCCGGACGAACTGGCCGGTGTCGTTCAACACGGCGCTGCTCGAACAGGCCGGAGTCAGCGAGATCCCGACGACCTCGGACGCGCTCATCGCCGCAGCCGACCGCCTGCGCTCCGCCGGCATCGGGCCGGTCACCGTCGGCGGGTCGGACTGGAGCGGGCAGAAGCTCCTCATGCAGGTGATCCAGGGGTTCGTGTCCCAGGACGAAGCGGCGAAGGTCTTCTCCACGGGCAGGATCTCGGAGAGCGCCGGTGCGGTCCGCGGCGTCGAGCACTTCGTCGAGCTCCGCGACGCCGGGGTCTTCGTGGACTCGGTGCAGGGGTTCACCTCGGACTCCGAACTGACGCAGTTCACCACGCGCAAGGCCGCGATCGTCCCCGCGATGTCCTCCGCCCTGGCGCTGGTGTCGAAGGAACGCGCGAAGGAGGTCACCGTGGGCGGCTGGCCGGTCCCCTCGCAGCACGCGGCCATCGCGCACCCGAGCGTCATCAAGAGCTACAACGGGCACGGCATCTGGATCAGCGAGAACGGCCGGGCGAAGCTCGACCTCATCAAGCCGTTCGTTCAGTACCTGTACTCGTCGGCGGTGACGAACGAGTTCGTCCTCGACTCCGGCCGCGACATGAGCCGGATCACCGACACCGTCAGCCGCGACTTCCCGCTCGTCGCCCAGGCGTCGAAGCTCACCGACGACCAGGTCACCCCGGTGATGCTGCCCGACCTGCTCGTGCCCGACTCGGCGTACGAGCCGATGATCCGTGCGACCAGCCTGGCGTACGGCTCGGGCACCTCGGCCGACCGCATCATCGACCTCTTCGAGCGCGCCTACACGGCCGCCTGACCCACCCGACCCTGCGAGAAGGAGCTCCCCATGGCAGTGCTCGTCGAGGAACCACCCGTCCGGTCGGCGTCGACCCCGCCCGGGCCCGCCCGCCGCGGATCCCGCGCCGTCGGCAGCACCCGCGGCAGCTTCCCGACCTTCGCGATCCCGGCGCTGGTCTGGTACGGCCTGTTCATGATCGGGCCGGTCGTCGCGATGATCGTGATCGCCTTCCTGAGCTGGCCCGGCATGCTCGTCTCGCCGACGTTCGCGGGGCTCGACAACTTCCGGGTGCTGTTCTCCGACGAGACGTTCTGGGCCGCGGTCCGGAACAGCACGGTGCAGATCGTGGTGGGGTTGCCGATCATGATCGTGCTGGCGTTCCTGCTCGCCTTCCACGTCGTGCAGAAGCCGCGCGGGCACAAGGTGCTCCGCTACCTGCTCTTCATCCCGGCGCTCATCTCGGCACCGGCCACGGCGATGATGTTCTACGCGATGCTCAATCCCGACGGCCTGGTCAACGGGGTGCTCGCGACGCTCGGCATCGGCGGCAAGGCCTGGCTGGCCGACCCCGCGACCGCCCTCGGCGCGCTCATCGTCGTCGACCTGTGGGCCGGCATCGGGTACTCCGCGGTGCTCATCGCGAGCCGGCTCGACGGCGTCGACACCGAGGTCGTGCAGGCCGCCCGCATGGACGGCGCCGGATCGTGGCGGCTGGCGTGGGGTGTGTACTGGCCGATCGCCCGCGACTTCATCGGGGTGGTGGCGATGCTGCAGTTCCTGTCGATGCTGTTCAGCTCCGCGCAGAACGTGCTCTTGCTGACCCAGGGCGGCCCGGGCACCGCGACCACGACGCTGTCGTACCTCGTGTACCAGAAGGCGTTCGTCGACACCGACCTCGGCTACAGCCAGGCCGTCGGCGTCGTCCTGTTCGTGCTCGGACTCGGCGGGATGTTCGTCATCCGCCGGGTCCTGCGCAAGACCCACTGACCGTGACACCCCTGACCGACCGCCCCTGACCGACAGACCCCGGGAGACCACCATGGCGAAACCCACCGCCGGCATCCGGCTGCGAGACCGGATCGGCTCCATCACGAGCGGCACCGTGGCGTGGATCTACGCCGCCCTGCTGATCCTGCCCTTCTACTACTTCGTGGTGTCGTCGTTCAAGGACAACGACGGCATCTTCGAGTCCCCGTTGGCGCTGCCCGCGTCGTGGGACCTGTCGAACTTCACCGAGGCGATCCGCCAGGCCTCGCTCGGACCGGCCATCGCGAACTCGGCGATCACGACGGTGGCGGCCCTGGTGCTGACCCTCGTCCTCGCGCTGCCGGCGTCGTTCGCCCTCGCCCGGGCCACCGGCCGCGCCGGACGCATCGTCGAGGGACTGTTCTCGCTCGGGTTCCTCATCCCGTCGTTCGCGGCGCTGTTCCCGACGTTCCTGCTCGCCGCCGGGATGGGGCTGTTCCACACCCGGACGTTCCTCGTGCTCCTGCTGCCGGCGACCGCGATGCCGCTGGCCGTCGTGATCCTGACGCAGTTCATGCGGACGATCCCGCGCGAGCTGGAGGAGGCCGCGTCGATGGACGGCGCCTCGGCGTGGCAGGTGATGCGCCAGGTGTACCTGCCGATCTGCATCCCGGGCATCGCCACGGTGCTGCTGCTCAACTTCCTGTCGTTCTGGAACGAGTACCTCTACGCCCTGGTGCTCATCGGGCCGGACACCGCGCAGCGGACGATCCAGGTGGCGCTCCCGACGCTGAAGGTCGATGCCGGCACCGACTACGGGATGCTCATGGCCGGCACGCTGTTCACGCTGCTGCCGGTGTACCTCGTCTACTCGATCCTGCAGCGCCAGATGCAGCGCGCCCTGGTCTCCGGAGCGATCAAGGGATGACCGAGCACCAGACCGCGCACCCGACCGAGCCGCCGACCGGCCACCCGACCGCGAGGAGCCTCGACGTCCGCGCCCGCATCGGCCAGCTCAACCAGCGACTGAAGGGCTGGGAGGCCGTCCGCTGGGTCGACGGCCGCCCGCGGATCACCGACGTCCTGCGCGCCGAGGTCGACCGGTGGGGCGGGATCGGCGCGGTCTACGGAGTGCTCCGCGCCGACCCCTGGTCCGGCGTGCACTGGGGCAACGGCATCCCGCCCGAACGCTCCGCCGAGGCCTACGCCGCCGTGCAGGACCACGTCGTCGCGCACAGTGACGGCGGCGTCCCGACGCTCTTCGTCGAAGAGGTCCCGCACGGGCTGCAGGCCCTCGGCGGCACGACGGTGCCGGTGAACCTCGCGCTCGGTGCCGCGATGGACGAGCAGCTCGTCGAGGACCTCGCGGCTGCGGTCGCCGCCGAGGTCCGCGCCCGCGGCACCCACGTCGCCCTCGTCTCCGGGCTCGACGTCCTGCGCGATCCCCGGTGGGGCCGGAGCGAGGAGTGCTGGTCGGAGGACGCCGCGCTCGCCGCGATCATGGTCGCCGCCACCGTCCGGGGCATGCAGGGCGGCGGCCCGGGCCCGATCGACGACCGACACGTCGCGGTCGTCGCGAAGCACCTGGCCGGGCAGGGCGCCGGCATCGGCGGGCGGAACGGCTCCGGTGCCCCGATCGGCCGCCGCGAGCTCGCCGAGGTGCACCTGCCGCCGGCGCTCGCCGCGGCACGCGAACACGTCGCCGGGTTCATGGCGGCGTACAACGACGTCGACGGGGTGCCGTGCTGCGGCAACCGCGACCTGCTCACCACCACGATCCGCGACACGTGGGGCTGGGACGGGCTCGTGATGGCCGACGGCACCGCCATCGACCGGCTGCGCGACGTCACCCCCGACCCGGCCTCGGCGGCTGCGCTCGCGCTCCGTGCCGGGGTCGACCTGAGCCTGTGGGACGAGGCGTACACGCACCTCGACGAGGCACTGGACCGGGGCCTGATCAGCACCGACGACCTCGACCAGGCGGTGGACCGCGTGCTCGCCCTGAAGCGCCGCGTCGGCCTGCTCGCGACGCCGACACCAGCACCACCAACGACACCAGCACCAGCAGCGACGCGCGCCGAGCCACCGGAACGCGCGACCATCGCGCTCGCTGAACGCGCCGCTCACCGCGCCGTGGTCGCGCTGGGCGGAGCGCTGCCCGCGATCGCACCCGACGCCGTCGTCGCCGTGGTCGGCCCGAACGCCGACGACGTCGACGCACTGCTCGGCGACTACTCACCCCCGAGGCCGCCCGTCGACCCCGGTGCGTCCACCGTCCGGTCCGCCCTGGAGGCCCGGCTCGGCCCCGCCCGGATCCGCACCGCCCGGGGCAGCGGGCTCCGACAGCCCCTGCCGGGCCCCGACGGGCTCCTCGCGGTCCGCACGGCGCTCCTCGGCGCCGACGTCGCGGTGGTGGTGCTCGGCGGCTCGAGTCGTCGCGCGTACGACGACGGCTTCGAGGACAACGGCGCCGTCAGCGGTCCGGCACCGGACACCACGAACGGCGAGGGGGTCGACCTCGCCTCGATCGCCGTGCCCGAGGCGCAGCTCGACGTGCTCCGCGCCGCCCGCGAGAGCGGTCTGCCGGTCGTCGCGGTCGTCGTCGACGGTCGACCGCGGGTCCTGACCGAGGTGCTCGCCCTGGCCGACAGCGTGCTGGTCGTGCCGTTCCCGGGGCCCTCCGGCGGTCGAGCCGTCGCGGACGTGCTGTTCGGCGCCCCGGCCGAGGGGCGACTCCCCGCGACGTGGCCCGGCGCCGACGGCGTCCTGCCCGTGGCGCACGACGAGCGCCTCGAGACGGCACGCGGCTACGTCGACGTGACCAGTCGCTCGACCGTGACCGGTGCACCCGGGCCGGGTGGCGGGGTGGACGTCCGCCTGGCGGAGGGGAGCGACGCGGTGACTGCTGTGCGCCTCCTGGCCGGGGGGACGGTGACCGTCCCGGTGACGGTGCGCAACACGTCGGACGCACCCCGTCGGGTCTCGGTGCCCCTGTGGGGGCGGCGGCGTGAACCCGGTGTCCGTCCGCGGCGACGACGACTGCTCGCCCTGGTGACGGTCGACGTGCCCGCCGGTGGGACCGTCGACACCGCGTACGCGCTCGGACTCGATGCGCTCGGCACGTGGGACGCTGGTCTCCGGCTCGGTGCACGGCCGCTCGAACTCGACTGCTGGACGGACGACGTGCTCGATCCACCCGGGTCGACGCGGACCGTCCTCGTCACCGACGGACAGGAGTCAGTGCGATGGGTGTCGTGACGCAGACGCAGCTCGAGGAGATCACGCCGACGCTGGTGGCGGCCGCCGACCGGGTCCGGGCCGCGGTCGGCACCGAGGTCGGCGACCGCGTTGAGCGCGCGCTCGTCCGCACGCTGCGGGACACGATCTCGCTCGACGACGACGGCGCCTTCGTGATCACGGGAGACATCCCGGCGATGTGGCTCCGCGACTCGACGACGCAGATGACGCCGTACCTGCGGTTCGTGGCGGACGACCCGGCGCTCGCGGACCTGCTCTGGGCGGTCGTGCGGCGGCAGTTCCGGCTGATCGAGCACGACCCGTACGCCAACTCGTTCAACCGCGAGCCGAACGGCGCGCACTACGACCCCGACGACCTGAACGCCGACCCGCTGGTGTGGGAGCAGAAGTACGAGGTCGACAGCCTGGCCTACCCGGTGACCTTCGCGTACGCGCTGTGGCGGGCGACCGGGTCGACCGCGGTGCTGGACGAACGGGCGCACCGGGTGTTCCGCACGATCGTGGCGCAGTGGCGGACCGAACAGGACCACGACGCATCGGCCTACCGGTTCGTGCGCGACGGGGCGATCCCGACCGAGACCCTCGCGCGCGACGGCCGCGGCTCCCCGGTCGCGGTGACGGGCATGACGTGGTGCGGGTTCCGCCCGTCGGACGACGCCTGCACGTACGGCTACAACGTGCCGGCGAACCTGTTCGCCGCCGAGGCGCTGCTCGCCGTCGCCGCCATCGCGCGTGACGTCTGGTCCGACACCGGCCTGGCGGACGACGCCGACGTGCTGCGCGCGAGCATCCTGGACGGCGTCCGGCAGCACGGCGTCGTGCCCGGGCCCGCGGGGGAGGACGTCTACGCCTACGAGGTCGACGGGCTGGGCGGCGTGCTGCTCATGGACGACGCGAACACCCCGTCGCTGCTGTCCCTGCCGTTGTCGGCGCCGTCGGTGCTCGACGACTCGGTGTGGGCGGCGACGCGGGACTTCGTGCTGTCACCGGCGAACCCGTACTGGTTCAGCGGCACCGCGGCGGCCGGCGTCGGCAGCCCGCACACGTTGCCGCAGCGGGTGTGGCCGATCGCCCTGGCGGTGGAGGGGCTCGTGTCCGGGTCGCCGGAGCGTCGCCGGGAGCTGCTCGACATGCTCGTGGCGACCGACGGCGGGACCGGCGACATGCACGAGTCGTTCGACGTCGAGGACCCGGCGCAGTTCTCGCGCCCGTGGTTCTCGTGGGCCGATGCGATGTTCTGCGAACTGGCACTGGCGGCGGCCGAGGACTGATCCTCGACCGCCGCCAGTGCGGGTCCTGCGGGTGGTCGGCTAGGCACCGAGCGCGGCGTCCACGATCTCCTTGGCCTCGCGCTGCACCTGCTCCAGGTGCTCCTGCCCGACGAAGCTCTCGGCGTAGATCTTGTAGACGTCCTCGGTGCCGGACGGTCGTGCGGCGAACCAGGCCTTGTCGGTGACGACCTTGACGCCGCCGACGGCCGCGTCGTTGCCGGGGGCCTTCGACAGCTTGGCGGTGATCGGGTCGCCCGCCAGGGTCTCGGCGGTGATGGCGTCGCCGTCGAGCTTCGACAGGCGGGCCTTCTGCTCCTTCGAGGCCGCGGCGTCGACGCGCTGGTAGACCGGGTCGCCGAAGCGCTCGGTCAGCTCGACGTACAGCTGCGAGGGGGTCTTGCCGGTGACGGCGACGATCTCGGACGCCAGGAGCGCCAGGATGATGCCGTCCTTGTCGGTGGTCCACGCCGTGCCGTCGGTGCGCAGGAACGACGCTCCTGCCGACTCTTCGCCACCGAACGCGACGGAGCCGTCGATCAGGCCGGGCACGAACCACTTGAAGCCGACCGGGACCTCCCAGAGACGGCGCCCGAGCGATTCTGCGACGCGGTCGATGATGCTCGACGACACCAGGGTCTTGCCGATGGCGGCGTCGTCGCGCCAGGCTGGACGGTGTGCGTAGAGGTACTCGATCGCGACGGCGAGGTAGTGGTTCGGGTTCATCAGGCCGCCGTCGGGCGTGACGATGCCGTGCCGGTCGGAGTCGGCGTCGTTGCCCGTGAGGACGTCGAACTCGTCCTTGTGCGCCAGGACCGAGGCCATAGCCGAGGGGCTCGACGGGTCCATCCGGATCTTGCCGTCCCAGTCGAGTGTCATGAACGACCAGGTCGGGTCGACGTCCGGGTTCACGACGGTCAGGTCGAGGCCGTAGTGGTCGCGGATGAGGTTCCAGTACGGCAGCGATGCACCACCGAGCGGGTCGGCGCCGATCTTCACCCCGGCACGCTTGATCGCGGCGATGTCGATGATGTTCTCGAGGTCGGCGACGTAGGTGTGCAGGAAGTCGTAGCGGTCGGGGGTGGCGTGCTCGGTGCGCTGCACCTCGGCGTTGCCGCCCTCGATGATCGCGTTCGCTCGGTTGGCGATCCAGCTCGTGGCGTCGCTGTCGGCGGGGCCGCCGTGCGGCGGGTTGTACTTGAAGCCGCCGTCGCGGGGCGGGTTGTGGCTCGGCGTGATGACGATGCCGTCCGCCGTGTCGGGGTTGCCGGCGCGGTTGTAGCGGATGATCGCGTGGCTGAGCGCGGGGGTCGGCACGTAGCCGTTGTCGCTGTCGGCCAGCACGTGCACGCCGTTCGCTGCCAGGACCTCGAGCGCGGTGCGCTCGGCGGGGCCGGACAGGGCGTGGGTGTCGCGCCCGATGAACAGCGGGCCGTCGGTGCCCTGCGACTGCCGGTACTCGACGATCGCCTGCGTGATCGCGGCGATGTGGGTGTCGTTGAAGGCGGAGTCGAGCGAGGAGCCGCGGTGGCCGGAGGTGCCGAACACGACCTGCTGCTCGGCGACGGAGACATCGGGCACACGGTCGTAGTAGGCGGCGACGAGCGCGTCGATGTCGACGAGGTCGTCTGCGGTCGCGGGGGTGCCGGCGCGGTCGTTCATGGGTCCATCCTGGCATCGCGCACCCGGACGCGTCCGGCCGGCGCACAGCCCGGGCCGCAGAGCGCGGCCGGAGCCGTGTCCGCCGACCGGGGCGACGGCACGGCTCAGGCGGTGCGGAAGGAGCCGGTCGCCGTGCGGAACGAGCCGGTGGCCGTGCGGGTGGAGGCGGTCCAGGTGCCGGGACGCGACCGCTGCGTGTCGGTGAAGCGCCCGAGGCGCCCGGTGATCGGCGCGCCCGTGTAGGTGCCCACCGATTCGGTGGAGCGGGTGCCCGTGAAGGACGCGCGCTCGTCACGGTCGCGGAGTCCGGACACGAAGGTGCCGCCGAGCGGGAAGGTGCTGTTCGTCATGCGCTCGACCGTACGTGGCTGTCTTGCATGATGCAAAACAAGTGCACGAACGTGCGTGATCAGGCCATGAGCTCGCAGAAGCTCCGGCCCGCGACCGTCCAGCTCTGCCGCGCCACGAGGCCGGCGTCCGCCGCGTGCCGGTGCAGCGCGTCGAGTCCGACCTCGGCCCAGGGGAACCCGGCGCTCTCGTGGCCGTCGGCGTCCACCACGCGGGCGGTGTACACCCGGTCGGCCAGCGGGTCGGGGTTCGTCTCGACGATCACCCGGCCACCGGCGCGGAGGATCTCGGCGCAGCGCTCGAGCAGGGCGGCGGGGTCGCCACCGATGCCGATGTTGCCGTCGATGACCAGGGCGGTGTCCCAGTGCCCCTCGTCGGGGACCGCGTCGAACACCGACCCCTGGATCGCGGTGCCACCGGACCGCTGGGCGATCGCCACGGCCTCGGCGGAGACGTCCACGCCGAGTGCGGGGATGCCGCGGTTGCGCGCGGCGACGAGCATCCGCCCGGGGCCGCAGCCGATGTCGATCACGGGGCCGTCGGCGTCGTCGAGCAGCGAGCGGTCGACCCGGTCGGCCGCGGCGCTCCACCGGCCGACGTCCATCGTCGTGACGACGTCGGGGCGGTCCGGGTCGGTCAGCCGGAGCCGTCCGTCCGAGCGCAGTGCCCGGGCGTAGGGCTCGCCGCCGCCGGCGCCGAAGGAGACGGGTGCGTGCATGGTCATCGGAGACTCCCCACGGTCTCGGCACGGAGTGCCTGGGTGAAGCCGGAGTCCGGCGCGAGTTCGGCGACGCGTTCGGCGTCGGGCATCGTGTCGACGTCGAGCAGCTCGCCGAGGATCCCGACGTCGAGGCCGGCGTCGGTCAGACGTGCGAGCTGGACGGCGCCGGTGTCGTCCTGCGACATCGGGACGCCCCGGAGCAGGTCGCCGGTCGGGGCCTGCAGGTACAGCGACCAGAAGCCGCCGTCCTCGGCGGGGCCGAACCACGCGTCGCGCTCGGGCCGGTCGAACACCGGGGCGAGCGCGTCGGTGGACACCTGCGGGGTGTCCATCCCGACGAGGAGCAACGGGCCGTCGATCGCGTCGAACAGGAACCCGAGGCGCTCGTCGAGCCCGCCGCCGGGCTGGTGGAGGACGTCGAAGCCCTCGGCCGACTCCGGGACGACGTCGCCGTCGAAGAACAGCACGCGGCGCTCTGCGGGCAGGGCGCGGACGGTCGACAGGGTGTCGGCGAGGCTCGCGGACGCCACACGGGCGGCACCCTCGGGGGAGAGCGCCGGGGTCAGGCGGGTCTTCACCTTGCCGGGCAGGCACTCCTTCGCGACCACGGCCACGGTGATGCCGGCGGTCATGCGCGCGTCCCCTCGACCGAGGCGGTGACGGGTGCGGAGTCGGGCCGTGCCGCGGAACCGGTCGCGGCGGTGGAGCCGGCCACGTGGCGGACGGACGCCGGTGCGACGACCCGGACGCGGGCCTCCCGGCGGTACGCGCGCAGCAGGCGGGTCATGTCGCGGACCGCGTTGATGGTGCCGCGGAGCGTGCCGGTCACCTTGCTGTCGCCGATGCGCTGCGCGTAGCCGATGTCGGACTCGTCGACGCGCCAGCCCGCCGCGTGCGCGGCCAGCACCATCTCGAGCGGGTAGCCGCTGCGGCGGTCCTGCAGGTCCAGGGCGACGAGGTCCTCGCGGCGCATGACGCGCATCGGGCCGAGGTCGCGCAGGCGGTAGCCGGTCGCGCGGTGCATGAGGACGGCGAGGACGCGGTTCGCGAACCGGGCGTGCGGCGCCCACGCGCCCTTGCTCGTCGGGACACGTCGGCCGAGCGCCAGGTCGACGCGGCCGCTCGCGACGCGGTCGACGAGCGGCGGCAGTTCGGCGGGGTCCATCGAGGCGTCCGCGTCGCAGAAGGCGACGAAGTCGGCGGTGGCGGCCGCGACGCCCGCGGCGCAGGCGGAGCCGAAGCCCTTCACCGGTTCCGTGACGACGAGGGCGCCGTGCGCGCGGGCGACGTCGGCGGAACCGTCGGTCGAGCCGTTGTCCACCACGATCGCGCGGTAGCCCTCCGGAAGGCGAGCGATCACCTTCGGCAGGGCATCGGCCTCGTCGAGGCACGGGAGGATGACGTCGACACTCATGTCCGTCATTCGGTGCCGGTCGTCAGATCGACGGGTCTGTCCTGTCATGCACTCGACGTAACACGACGACGCGCGTCGGGGTACAGGAAATCTGTACCCGCTGGTCAGTCAGCGCACTGTTTCGGGGCGGGGTCCCCAGAACGGGGGACAGGCGGACGGGAGGCCCGTGGCGGGCGTTCTGGTCCGGTCGCGTCCGCCGCGTGGTCGCGCTGGGCGCGGGGCGCGGGGTCGGTGCGCGGTGCGCGCGCTTCGTGAGCAGAAATGGTCGGGTCTCGTCCGGTGACCCGACCATTCCTGCTCACGAAGTGGGGCTACTGGACGGCGCTCCGGAGGGGAGCGGTCGCGAAGTCGCGCATGCCGGCCGCGAAGTCGACCTCGGCGCGCCAGCCGAGCTCGGCGGCGATGCGGTCCGAACTCGCCGTGACGTGCCGGACGTCGCCCAGGCGGTACTCGCCCGTGACGATCGGCTGCGGGCCGTCGGGGCCCGCGATCGCCGCGGCCATGTCGCCGATCGTGTGCACGACCCCGGACCCGACGTTGTACGCGCGGAACGAGTCGGCGGGCTGGTCGGCGGTCGCGGCGATCGAGGCGGCGTTCGCTCCGGCGACGTCGTCGACGTGCACGAAGTCCCGGCGCTGGGCGCCGTCCTCGAAGACGCGGGGAGCCTCGCCGCGGGCCAGCGCCGAGCGGAACAGTGAGGCGACACCGGCGTAGGGGGTGTTCGCGGGCATGCCGGGCCCGTAGACGTTGTGGTAGCGGAGCGCGATCGCCCGGCCGCCCGTCGCGCGCGCCCAGCTCGAGGCCAGGTGCTCCTGCGCGACCTTCGTCTGCGCGTACACGTTGCGGGGGTCGAGCGCGGCGGACTCGTCGATCAGTCCGGGCAGCAGGGGGTGACCGTCCGGGCCGATCGGGTCGAAGCGGCCGGAGTCGAGGTCCTCGCGACGGCGGGCCGGCGGCCGGACGGACTCGCCGTCGGACGTCGTGTACGCGCCCTCGCCGTAGACGACCATCGAGCTCGCGACGACGAGTCGGCCGATGTCGTGCCGGTCCATGCCGGCGAGGACGTACGCGGTGCCGGCGTCGTTCGACGAGACGTAGTCGGGGGCGTCCTGGAAGTCGACGCCGAGGCCGACCTTGGCGGCCTGGTGGCAGACGACGTCGACGCCGTCGAGCGCGGCGTCGAGCGAGACCCGGTCGCGGACGTCGCCGTGCACGAACTCGATGCCCTGCTGCTGGTGGGCCCGCACGACCTCGCCGGGGTCGCCGTGGACGTCGTCGCGGAGGGAGTCGAGGACGCGGACCCTGTGGCCGTCGGCCAGCGCGCGGCGGACGATCGCGGAGCCGATGAAGCCGGCGCCGCCGGTGACGAGCAGGCGGGTCATGCGGTGGTGCCCGCGGTGGTGGCGGGACCCGTGCCGGCGGCGGTGGGCTGGGTCTGCATGATGCTGGCGCTGGCGCTCGCCGGGACGAGTTCGCGCGGCGTGAAGTCGGCGGGGATCGCGCCGACGATCCTGCCGATGGCGCGGACGATCACCTCGTTGGCGCGGGCGAGACGCTCCATCACGAGGGCGTGGGTGACGGGGGCGCCGGCGTCGTCGGCTGCGTCCGCCGTGGCCGCTGCGTCCGCCGTGGCCGCGTGGGCGGCCGCTGCGGCGGCTTCGTCCTCGGTCGGGGCCAGGCCGGCGTCGGCGTCGGTGACGAACGACAGGTTGACGGTCGCGATGCCGAGCTCGGCGGCGAGCGGGACCTCGGGGGTCATCGTCATGTTGATGGTGTGGCCGCCGGCCTCGCGCAGCCAGACGGACTCGGCGCGCGTCGAGAACCGGGGGCCCTGGATGACGACGCACGTGCCGGTCGGACGGAACGGCACGTCGAGTGCTGCGATCGCGTCGACGGCCGCGCGCCGCAGCGTCGGGTCGAACGGGTCGGCGAACGACAGGTGCTGGACGTCGTCCTCGAAGAACGTGTCCGCGCGGCCGAAGGTGCGGTCGATGAGCTGGTCGGTCACGACGAAGGTGCCCGGGGCGTAGTCGGGGTGCAGGCCACCGACGGCGCTCGAGGACACGATCGCCCGGACGCCCAGGGAGCGGAGCGCCCAGAGGTTCGCGCGGTGGTTGATGCGGTGCGGGGCGACGGAGTGCTCACGACCGTGCCGGGTGAGGAACGCGACCCGACGGCCAGACATCGTGCCGATGCTGATCGGGCTCGACGTCGGGCCGAACGGTGTCGGCACGTCCAGTTCCTCGGCGGTCCCCTCCTCGAACAGCTGGTAGAGGCCGGAGCCCCCGATGACACCGATCGTCACGGCTTCGTCGTTCTCCACAGGTCCTCCGAAAGGTCGTCGGCGCGGTCTGCGCGCTGGATACGCTACTGACGCCGGCCCCGGACGAACCGGGAGCGGCGACACCATCCCTGTTCGGAGGCACCTGTGCGAACGATCGGTCAGCACCGCGACGACCTGGCAGCGCTGCTCGCGCCGGTCCTGGCGGGCCTCGGGGGTGCGTCGTGGCGGATCGACGACCTGGCCGCCGACGGCCGTGCCGGTCACGGGCACCGCGTGCTCGCTGCACCCGTCGCCTCACCGGTCCCGTTGCCGCCCTTCGACAACAGCCAGATGGACGGCTTCGCGGTCCGGGTGGCCGATGCCGGGCAGGACGTCCGGGTCGTCGCGCCCATCCCCGCCGGGGTCGTCCCCGCACCGCTCTCCGCCGGCACAGCGGCACCGATCATGACCGGCGCGCGGATCCCCGACGGTGCCGATGCCGTCTTCCCGGTGGAGGCCACGTCGCCGGGGTCCTTCCCGGCTGCGCTCGAACTGGGGCACGTCACGGTGCCCGCTGACCTCGTGCCGGGCACCTTCGTGCGAGCGACCGGCAGTGACCTGGCTCTTGGTGCGTCGATCGCTCCGACCGGTGCGCCGATCACCCCAGCCCTGCTCGGCGCGCTCGCGTCCGCCGGAGTGTCCACCGTGCAGGTTCGTCGACCACTGCGGGTGCTCGTGGTCTCGACGGGGTCCGAACTGCAGGGCGCGGACACCGACGCGGCGACGATCGGCGACGCGAACGGCATCGCGCTGCGGGCGGCGCTCGCCGAGGTCGGTGCTTCGTCCCGCACGGTCCGGGTTCTCGACGACGTCGACGCGTTCGTCACCGCGCTCGACGACGCCGTCGGGGAGTGGGCCGACCTCGTGCTCACCACCGGGGGCATCAGTGCCGGTGCGTACGAGGTCGTGCGGCAGGCACTCGAACCCCGCGGGCTCGCGGTCACCCCGGTCGCGATGCAGCCCGGCGGGCCGCAGGCGTTCGGCAGCGTGGAGCTCGCCGGTCGACCGGTGCCGGTGGTGTCGTTCCCCGGCAACCCGGTGTCGGCGCTCGTCTCGTTCGAGGTCTTCCTCCGTCCGCTGCTCGCGCCCCTCGTCGGGCTGCCGGCCGACCGCCCCGTGCTGCACCTGCCCGCTGCTTCGGCTGCGCAGTCACCGGGTGGCAAGCACCAGGTGCGGCGTGGACGGGTGGCCGACGGGGTCGTCCACTTCGTGGGCGGCCCGAGTTCCCACCTGCTCGCGCACTACGCCGCCGCCACGCACCTCGTCCACGTCCCGGTGGGGGCCGACGCCGTCGAACCCGGTGACGTCCTGACCGTCTGGAGCCTCCGATGACCGAACCCGCCGACACGTCCGAGCAGGTCGATCCGTCCGACGCGGCCGAGCTGTCGCACGTGCGCGCCGACGGCTCCGCGCACATGGTCGACGTGTCCGCGAAGGACGTCACCGACCGCTCGGCGACCGCCACCGCCACACTCGTCACCCGGCCCGACGTCGTCGCTCGCATCCTCGACGGCTCCTTGCCGAAGGGCGAGGTCATCGGCACCGCCCGCATCGCCGCGATCATGGCCGTGAAGAAGACCTCCGACCTCATCCCGCTCTGCCACCCGCTCCCCATCGCCGGAGTGCAGGTCGACATCACCGGTGCCGACGACCGCGTGCTGATCGAGGTCTCGGTCCGCACGACCTCGCGCACCGGCGTCGAGATGGAAGCGCTGACCGGCGCGAGCGTCGCCGCGCTGACCGTGTACGACATGGTGAAGGCCGTCGACCGGGCGGCCTCGATCACGGACGTCCGAGTGCTCGAGAAGCACGGCGGTCGGTCGGGAGACTGGAGCAACCGATGACCTCGCAGCCGACCAGGGGCCGTGCCGCCGTCGTGGTGGTGTCCACGCAGGCCGCCGCCGATCCGGCACTCGACCGTACCGGGCCCGTCATCGCGGGGTGGCTGCGCGAGCGGGACTTCACCGTCGCCGAGCCCGTGATCGTCCCCGACGGCGGGGCGATCACCGAGACCGTGACCGCCGAACTGCTCGCCGGGGCCCGGATCGTCATCACGACCGGGGGCACTGGCGTCACCCCGACCGACCGGACGCCCGAGGCCGTCGCGCCCCTCATCGACCTGGAGCTGCCCGGTGTCCTCGAAGAGGTCCGTCGTCGCGGGCTCGCCGGGGCCGGTCCGACCGCACTGCTGAGCCGCGGCGTCGCCGGCATCAGCACCGGCGGATCCCTGATCGTCACGCTGCCCGGGTCGCGCGGCGGGGTGGCGGACGGACTGGCCGTGCTCGACGGATTGTTCGAGCACGTGCTCGCGCAGGTACACGGCGAGGGCCACGCGCCCCGGAGCGCGTCGTGACCGCGGCGCTGGACGCACGCGTCGTCCTCGCTGACGTCGTCGACCGGGGGATCACCGTCGATGAGGTCTCCGCCGTCGTCGCCACCGACCAGGACGGCGCCGTCGTCACCTTCGCCGGCGTCGTCCGCGACCACGACGGCGGCAAGGGCGTCACCGCGCTCGACTACGAGCGGCACCCCAGCGCCGGCGACGTCATCGCCGAGGTCGCCCGCACCGTCGCCGCAGCCCACCCCGACGTCCGGATCGCCGTGCTGCACCGCGTCGGATCGCTCGGCATCGGGGACGTCGCGCTCGCCGCGGCAGTGGCGTCGTCGCACCGGGCGCAGGCGTTCGCGGCGTGCGGGGAGCTGGTCGACCTGGTGAAGGAGCGGGTGCCGATCTGGAAGCACCAGCGGTTCACCGACGGCACGGACGAGTGGGTCGCGGCGCTGTGACGGATGCTCAGTTCATGCTGGTTCGCTCAGATCGGTGAACGAAGCACAGACGACCGCCGACCGGCGGTGGGCCGACGCGGAGATCCGGGCGCAGGCGTACCTCGCGCAGCCGCGTGATCGTCGTGTCCTGCCCATCCGCGGGTTCGTCCTGGCGGTGGCCCTGGTGATCGCGCTGCTGGTGCTCGTCGGCGTCGCGCTGCCCCCGGACTCCGACGCACGGCTGATGCTCTCGACCGTCGGACCCAGCATCGCGGTGCTCATCCTGGTGGTGGAGATCATCCGTGCGTTCCGGTTCCGACGCCGTGCAGGACACGCTGTCGTCCGTGATCAAGTCGTCGCGTCGCTGTCGCAGCGTGAGCAGCGTGCGGTCTCGCGTGCGGCGATCGGCCAGGCGGACGCGCCGGCGGATCGACGGATCGTGGTCGACGCCGTCGCGACCGACCTCGCGAGCGGTGCCGCCCTCCCGATGCAGGCCGGCTTGCTCGTCGTCTGGTCGTCGATCGCCGTCGCGGGGACGGCCTTCTGGTCGGTCTACCTGATCGGAAGTCTGTTCACGGTCGCCCAGTTCGTGTGGTCGGTGCGTCGCGCCGTGCTCGCGCGGCGCTGTCTCGCAGCTCAGCACCGCACGGACGTCGACCCTGTACGGCCCCGCAGCTGACCGTGTCCGGATCGCAACACCGGCACGCGTTCGGGGCGTGGCGACAGCCCTCAGGTTCTCCATAGAATCGCGAACATGAGCGTCTTGCTGCCCGGGATCACCGTCATCCTGCTGGTCTTCGCCCTGATCGACATCCTGACGAAGAACGACGACCAGATCCGCGGACTCCCGAAGATCGCGTGGGTGATCCTCGTGATCCTGGTCCCTGTCGTCGGCGGCATCGTCTGGTTCGCCATCGGCCACGACTGGGCCCCAGGTGAGCGGAACCACGGCCGCTACATCGAACCCGCCCGTCACGAGGACCGGTACGCCACCCTCGGCGATGCCCGGAACGCCCACGGCGCCAAGCGCATCAGCGGAACGGAGCAGGAGCTCGCCGAACTCGAGCGCGAGATCGAGTACTGGGAGGCGCAGGCTCGCCTGAAGCGCGCGAAGGAAGCCGCAGGCGAGGGCGACGCCGCTCCCGCGAGCTGACGTGCCGACCGCGGGAGCCGAGCCAGCCCCCGCGAGCTGACCCGGGCCTCCAGGTCGACGCGCCGTCGCACCGTGCGCGGTCTGTCGGCTGGTGCGAGGTTGACCGCTCTGTGCGCCGCTACAACCTCGCACCGAGCGGTCAACCTCACACCACCCGAGCACGGCTGCACCGTGCGGGGCGAGCTGACCCGGGCCTCCCGGCCGACGCGCCGTCGCACCGTGCGCGGTCCGTCGGCTGGTGCGAGGTTGCACGCTCCGTGCGCCGCTACAACCTCGCACCGAGCGGTCAACCTCGCACCACTCGAACAAGCCCGCACCGTGCGCCCGGCCCCGCATCACCGCCCCACACACCCCCCCCCGCACCGACCACCCCGCCACGCCGCCTACCCTTGACGCGTGGCTCATCTCCTCGGCGCCGAGAACCTGCATCTCGAGTTCCCCACCAAGGTCGTCTTCGACAACGTCACCCTCGGCATCGACGAGGGGGACCGGATCGGCGTGGTCGGACGCAACGGCGACGGCAAGTCGACCCTCCTCGCGCTGCTGTCCCAGCGCCTCGAACCCGACGACGGCCGCGTCACGCACCGCCGCGGGTTGACCGTCGGCTACCTGGACCAGCGCGACATCCTGCCCGAGGGCGCGACCGTCGGCAGCACCGTCGTCGGCGACCTCGAAGAGCACGAGTGGGCCGGTGACCCGAAGATCCGCGACGTCATCGGCGGTCTGGTGTCGGACATCCCGTGGGACGTCAGTGTCGACGAGCTGTCCGGTGGCCAGCGCCGCCGCGTGGCGCTCGCGCGGCTGCTCGTCGGCGACTGGGACGTCCTGTTCCTCGACGAGCCCACGAACCACCTCGACGTCGAGGGCATCCAGTGGCTCGCCGAGCACATCAACCGTCGCTGGTCGTCGAACCAGGGCGGCATGGTGGTCGTGACGCACGACCGGTGGTTCCTCGACGCGGTGTCGACCGACACGTGGGAGGTCCACGACGGCGTCGTCGACCCGTTCGAGGGCGGCTACGCGGCGTACATCCTGCAGCGCGTCGAGCGCGACCGGCAGGCAGCCGCCAGCGAGCAGCGCCGCCAGAACCTGGCCCGCAAGGAACTCGCCTGGCTGCGCCGCGGCGCACCGGCCCGGACGAGCAAGCCGAAGTTCCGCATCGACGCCGCGAACGCCCTGATCGACGACGTCCCGCCGATCCGCGACACGGTCGCGCTGGCGAAGACGGCGACCGCCCGCCTCGGCAAGGACGTCGTCGACCTGCTCGACGTCAGCGTCTCGTTCGACGGCACCCAGATCCTCGACCGCATCGAGTGGCGCATCGCACCGGGGGAGCGGACCGGCATCCTCGGCCCGAACGGCGCCGGCAAGTCGACGCTGCTCAACCTCGTCTCGGGCACGCTCGCGCCGACGAGCGGCCGGGTGAAGACCGGCAAGACCGTGCAGGTCGCGATCCTCGACCAGCAGCTCGCCGACCTGGCGCAGTTCGCGAACGACCGCGTGCGCGAGGTCGTCGCCCGCAAGAAGACGAGCTACGTCGCGGACGGCAAGGAGATGACGCCGGCGCAGCTGCTCGAACGCCTCGGCTTCACGGCGGAGCAGCTCTCCACACCGGTCAAGGACCTGTCCGGTGGCCAGAAGCGCCGCCTGCAGCTCATGCTCATCCTGCTCGACGAGCCGAACGTGCTGATCCTCGACGAGCCCACGAACGACCTCGACACCGACATGCTCGCCGCCATGGAGGACCTGCTCGACACCTGGCCGGGCACCCTGCTGGTCGTCTCCCACGACCGGTACCTGCTCGAGCGCGTCACCGACCAGCAGTACGCCGTGCTCGGCGGGCACCTGCGGCACCTGCCCGGCGGCGTCGACGAGTACATGCGGCTCCGTGCGGCCGGCACCGGTGGCGGGACCGCCTCTGCGGCTGCCGCCGCGTCTGCCGGGAGGCCCGACACCGCTGGCGGGACCGGCTCGGCCGGTGCTGTGGCCGGGTCCAGTGCGTCAGCCGGTTCCGGCGCGTCGGCTGCGGCCGCCTCGGGCCTGTCGGGCGCGGAGCGTCGGACGGCCGAGAAGGAGATGTCGGCGCTGGACCGCAAGATCGCGAAGGTGGGTGCGGACCGGAAGAAGCTGCTCGACGACTTCGCCACCCACGACCAGTCGGACTACGCCGGGCTCGGGGAGTTGCAGGCGAAGCTCGCGGCGCACGAGGCCGAGATCGAGCAGCTCGAGGAGCGCTGGCTCGAGGTCGCGGAGCTGCTCGGGGTCTGAGTGGGTCTACTCCGCTGGCTTCGCGTCCTCGGGAGCCCCGCCGCCGGGGTTCGCGACGACCTCCCACAGGTGCCCGTCCGGGTCCTGGAAGAACCCGGACCACATGCCCCAGGGCCGCGTGTACGGGGGAGCGAGCATCGTCGCGCCGGCGATCCGGGCCCGGTCGAGGAACGCTTCGGCGTCGGCCTGACTGTCGACGAAGTGCCCGATCGTCGCCGCGGGGCCGTCGGCGAGGGCAACACCAGAGTCCTTCGCCATGTCGTCCCGCCCGTAGACGCTGACGATCAGACCGTCGTCCAGGGTGAACATCGCCGTGGTGCCGCCCGCTTCGGTCTCGGTCGGCGGGTACTCGGTGCCGATGACGCCGCTGCCCTCGATCCCGAGCAGGGCGCGGTAGAAGTCCGCCGATCGTGCGACGTCGGCGACGGCCAGGGTGATCGCGTGCATGGGCCGGAGACTAGTCCCCGAGGCCCAGGATGAGCCGCCGGAGCAGCCCGGCCAGCTGGTCCTGCTCGGCGTCGGACACCCCGGACAGGATGTCCCGCTCGGCCGTCAACAGGTCCGCGATGGCGGCGTCGACCGCGACCCGGCCCTTCGTCGTCAGGGACACGAGGATGCCGCGGCCGTCCTTCGGGTCCGTCCGACGCCCCACGAGCCCACGCGCCGTCAGACGGTCGACCCGGTTCGTCATCGTGCCGCTCGACACCAGGGTCTGCTGCAGCAAGGTCTTCGGACTCAGCTCGTACGGCTCACCCGCCCGTCGCAGGGCCGACAGCACGTCGAACTCCCACGGCTCCATGTCACCCGCGTCGAACGCCGCTCGCCGCGCGCGGTCCAGGTGCCGCGCGAGCCGGTCGACGCGGGACAGGACCTCGAGCGGGCCGAAGTCGAGGTCGGCACGCTCACGCCCCCACGCCGCGACGATCCGGTCGACCTCGTCCTGGTGCGGCATCCCTCCATCTTGGCCGAACCCGGGGCGGACGGCCAGCCTCGTCGGTCATGGGAGGATGGACGAGCACCCACGGGTGCGTTCCGCCTTGGTGTAATGGCAGCACGACGGCCTTTGGTGCCGTTAGGTCCGGGTTCGAATCCTGGAGGCGGAGCCGACGGCCGTGGCGGGCGGGGTGCTCCTGCGCGCAGCCCCGCCTCGCCGCACCCGGCGTCGTTCCCGGGCTACTTGAGCAGCCCCTCCTTGGTCAGCCAGTCCTTCGCGGCGGTCGCGGCCTGCGCCTTCTCGCTGCCCTCGACACGGTTGCGCAGCTCGATGAGGTCATCGGTCGTCAGCTTCTCGGACAGCTTGTTCAACGTCGACGCGAGCTTCGCGCTGTAGATGTCCTTGTTCAGGAACGGCAGGATGTTCTGCGACGCGATCAGGTTCTCGGGGTCCTTCAGCACGAGCAGCTTCTTCGTCACGAGGTCGGGTGACGTCGTGTAGATGTCGGCCACCTGCACGGTGTCGTCGACGAGTGCCTTGACCGTGTCGGGCCCGCCGTAGTCCTCGATCGACTTGAACGTGACCTTGTCCACGCCGTACGTGGACTTGAGCCCGGGGATGCCGTACGGAAGGGTGCCGAACTGCGGGTTGGCACCGAGCGAGAACGGCTCGATCTTGGAGAGGTCACCGATCGACGTGAGGCCGTTCTTCTCGGCCTCGGCCTGGGTCACGACGTAGGCGTCCTTGTCCTCGGCCGGAGACGGCTCGAGCACCTGGAAGTCCTTCGGGATCTCGGTCTTCAGCGCGGCGTCGACCTCCGCTGTCGTCTTCGCGGTGGCCTTGGTGTCGTAGAAGAACAGCAGGTTGCCGTTGTACTCCGGCATGAGGTTGATCGAACCGTCCTTGAGCGCGGGGATCGTGGTCTGCCGCGGGCCGAGGTTGAACTTGGTCGTCACGTCGAACCCGGCGTCCTTCAGGACGAGCGCGTACATGTTGCCCAGGATCTCGCTCTCCGGGAAGTTGAACGAACCGACCACGATCGGCGTGCTGCCCGATCCGTCGCCCCCGCCCGATGCCGGCTTCGTGGGGTCTGAGGTGGAACAACCGGAGAGTGCCACGATCGCCCCGACCGCGATCACACCCGCGAGGATGCGTGTCCTGGTGCCTGCTGTGAACATCAGTGGTCCCTTTCGTCGACGGAGAGTGCCGTCACCGCGCGGCGCCGGAGTGGCAGCGCGCGGACGTGTGTGCGGCGCCGGCGGGTCTGCCCCTCGGGGCCGCGGCGGGTGAGGTGTTGGGCGAGGGCGAACAAGCCGTCGATCACGAGGGCGAGGACCGTCACGAGCAACGCACCACCGAGGATGAGGTCGTTGTCGTTCAGGCTGATGCCCGTCGAGATGATCGCGCCGAGGCCGCCCAGCGAGATGTACGACGCGATCACGACGGTCGCGATGACCTGGAGGACCGAGGCACGGATCCCGCCGATGATCAGCGGCAGTGACAGCGGCACCTCGACCTTGAGCAGGATCTGCAACTCGGTCATCCCCACCGAGCGCGCGGCGTCCACCGTCTGCGGATCCACGGACTCCACACCGGAGTACGCCCCGGCGAGGATCGAGGGGATCGCCAGGACGACGAACGCGATGAAGGCGGTCTGCGTGAACGGCACGGTCATCCCGATGATGACGAAGAGGGTGCCGAGCAGGCCCAGCGTCGGCAGCGCGCGCATGGAGCCACTGAAGGCGATGACGAAGCTGCGCCCGCGCCCGGTGTGACCGATGTACAGGCCCAGTGGCAGCGCGATCAGGGCGGCGATGGCGACCGAAATGAACGTGTACAGCAGGTGTTCGCCGATCCGGTCCTGGATCGGGAGCGGGGTCTGCAGGCCAGGGCGGTAGTTCGCCGGGTCGAGGAGCCAGGCGACGGCATGGAGGAAGAACTGCACGGTCAGGCCCCCCGTTCGATCGTCGCCAGCGCGGCCCGACGGCGCGACCGACGCGACCGCACCTGGATCCGTCGCGACCACGGCATCAGGACGCGCCCGAGCGCCACCAGGACGGTGTCGAAGACCAGCGCGACGAAGAGACTCGCTGCCACGCCGACGAGGATCTCCTCGAGGAACTGACGCTGTCGCCCGTCCGTGAACAGGAAACCGATGTTCGCGGACCCGACCAGGGCGCCGACCGAGACCAGGGCGACGGTGCTCGCCGAGACCACCCGCATCCCTGCGAGGAGGACGGGACCCGCCAACGGGAGCTCGACCGTCCAGAAACGTCCCCAGGCGGAGTACCCGACCGAGGTGGCCGAGTCGACGACGTCCGCCGGGACAGCAGCGAACGCGTCAGCTGCCAACCGCACCATGATGGCGACCGCGTACACGGACAGCCCCACCACGATGTTCACCGGATCCGTGATGCGGGTGCCGAGCAGGTAGGGCAGGATCACGAAGAGCGGCAGGGACGGGATCGTGTAGAGCAGACTGCCGCCGCCGACGATGACCGATCGGACTGCCTGCCACCGGTTCGCCACCCACCCCAACGGCACCGCCACGACGAACCCGAGGACGATGGGCACGGCCGCGAGACCCGCGTGGGTGACGGTGAGGCCCCAGACGAGACCGAAGTTCGCGAAGATCCAGTTCAGGTCAGCATCCCAATCCTCGTCGGACGACCGTTCGCCTGAGAGTAGTCGCGCCGCACCGTTCTGACCGCGACGGATCGTCGCGCCGGCGTCCCTGCGCCGGCATCCCCGGTCACTGGTGCAGGAAGTCCTGCCGCTCCTGCTCGACCACCGGCGCGAGCCGCACCCGGACCACCGGACCGGAGTCCACGCTGGTGATGCCGTCGAGCGCGACCACGAGCGCTTCGGGGCGCTGCTCCCAGTCGACCTCGCCGGCGTGGCCGAGCACGGCGACGGACCGGATGGTGCGGCCGAGCAGGCCCGAGGCCGACCCGAACGCCCGGATCCGCGCCGACCCGTCGTCGGGATCGGCCAGCAGGGTCGCGTAGACGGCGTCGCCGGTGACGTCGTGGCGCGTGGTGAACCGGACGTCCTCGGCGGTGTACTCGACCGTGTCGGCGTCGACGAACGAACCCGCGGGACGAGTGGTCGGCCCCTCGCCCGAGATCGTCCACGGCCGGGTGCCGTAGATCGCCTCGCCGTTCACCGCGAGCCACGAGCCGATGCACCGCAGGATGCGGACCTCGTCCTCGGGCAGGGTGCCGTCGGCCTTCGGCCCGGTGTTGAGCAGCAGCACACCGTTCTTCGCGACCACGTCGACGAGTTCGGCGACCAGGTCGCGGACGGTCTTGTAGTCGTGGCCCTCGATCCAGCTCCAGGCGGTCTTCGCGATCGCGGTGTCGTTCTGCCAGACGGTCTCCGGTGTGCCGGCCATCGCTCCACGCTCGATGTCGTACACGGCGCTGCCCGGGGCGAAGGTCTCCCACTTGTAGTTGATGACGACCTCGCGGCCCCACTCGGCGGCGCGGTTGTAGTAGTAGGCCGCGAGGGTCCGGACGTACGGCTGGAACGCGGGCTGCTCGATCCACCAGTCGAACCAGAGCACCTGCGGGCGGTACTTGTCGATGAGCTCGACGGTGCGGAGCAGCCAGTCCTCCAGGAAGCGCTCGTTCGGGGCGGTCTCCTCGCGCTGCGCCGGACCGTAGAAGTCGGTGTACCGCGGATCGAGCACGTCCGAGGGGGTCTTCGTCCCGCCGTTCATGAAGAACCAGTGCTCGGCACGGTGGGACGACGCGCCACGGACCATCCATGCCTCGTCCGCGGCGACGAGGAGCTCGCCGAACACGTCACGCCCGGGCCCGAGCTGCGCGGCACTCCAGCGGGAGCGGTCGGTGTCGTACATCGCGAAGCCGTCGTGGTGCTCGGCGACCGGGACGACGAACTGTGCGCCGGCCTCGCGGAACACCCGCACCCACGCCGCGGCGTCGAAGTGCTCCATCGTGAACGAGGGGATGAAGTCCTTGTACCCGAACGCGTCGAGCGGGCCGTAGGTCCGGGCGTGGTGCGCGAACTCGGGCGTCCCGGCGCGGTACATGTCGCGGGAGTACCACTCGTTCCGGAACGCGGGGACCGAGAAGACGCCCCAGTGGACGAAGATCCCGAACTTGGCGTCCTGGTACCAGAGCGGTGCGCGGTACTGCTGCAGCGACGCCCAGGTCGCGTCGTACGGGCCCGAGCGCACGACGGCGTCGACCGCGGCCAGGGCCGCGGAGTTGTCCGAAACGTCCACGGGCTCGGGCAGCGTGGCCGGGTCCAGCGGGGTGAGCGGTTCGTGCACGACGTGCTCCGATCGGTTGCGGCAGCTCGCGACGGCGATGTCGGGAGCGTGAGACATCCTATGTCTGTTCGATCTGTCGCGAGGGGTTCCCGGTCAGGGCATCCCCCGACGAGCGCAGCCAGGAGAACATCGAACCGTGACCGCTCCGACCGCAGCCGACGTCCCGACCGATCGAGGCCCGCACCGAGCTGCGCGGCTGACGCTCGTGCTCGCCTCGCTCGGCTTCTTCCTCATCACGCTCGACATCCTCATCGTGAACGTGGCGCTGACGACGATCGGGCGAGAGCTCGGCGGCAGCACCGCCGGGCTGCAGTGGGTGATCGACGCGTACACGTTGCTGTTCGCCTCGCTGCTGCTGTTCGCGGGCAACCTGTCCGAACGGATCGGCGCGAAGCGGGCGATCGGCTGGGGCATCGCCGGGTTCCTCGTGGCGTCCGTCGCCTGTGCCCTCGCCCCGTCGCTCGGCGCGTTGATCGCGGCGCGTGCGGTCCAGGGCGCGGCCGCCGCGGTGATGCTGCCCGCCTCGATGGCGCTCATCCGCCAGGCGTTCCCCGAGGCGCGCGAGCGGGCGCACGCCCTCGGCATCTGGGCCGTCGGCGGTGCGGTCGCCGGGGCGGTCGGGCCGATCCTCGGCGGCGCGCTGACGACGCTCGACTGGCGCCTCGTGTTCGCCATCAACCTGCCGGTGTGCGCCGTGATGCTCGGGATGCTCGTCCGGGTGACACCGTCGCCTCGACGAGCGGCCCGGTTCGACGCGGCAGGTCAGGTCCTCGCCCTGCTCGCGCTCGGCGGGCTCGTCTTCGGGCTCATCGAAGGCGGTGCATCGGGCTTCGGCCGCTGGGACGTGGTCGTCGCACTGCTCGTCGCTGCTGCCGCGGTCGTCGGGTTCCTGCTCGTGCAGGCCCACGGTCGGAACCCGATGATGCCGCTCGACCTGTTCCGCTCCGGTGGGATGCGGATCGCGCTCGGCGTCGGGTTCGCGTTCATGGTCGGCAACTTCGGCAGCGTCTTCGTCCTGAGTCTCTACCTGCAGCAGCACCTCGGCCTGTCGCCACTGGCTGCCGGGTTGGTGTTCCTGCCGTCCGCAGCGTTCAGCATCGTCGGCAACATCGTCAGCGGTACCCTCGTGAACCGGTTCGGAGCTCGTGTCCCCGTGGTCGCGGGACTCACCACGATGGCGATCGGCCTCGTCGTGATGATCGTGCTCGCGCCGTACGACTCGGTCGTCGCGGTCGCGGTGTGCACGATCCTGACCGGTGCGGGCGGATCGGTCGCGATGCCGCCCGCGACGTCGGTCGTCCTCGCCAGCGTCCCCGCTGAACGGTCGGGGACGGCGAGTGCGGTGTTCAACACCTTCCGGCAGGTCGGTGGGGCGGTGGCGATCGCGGTCTTCGGGGCGTTCCTGGCCGACCGGTCGCAGTTCGTCGTCGGGACGCAGACCAGCTTCGTGGTCGCAGCCGTGGTGCTCCTCGTCGCTGCTCTCGCAGCGATCCGCATCAGGACCGAGTGACCGGTACGTCGTGTCGACGCAGGGTCAGCTCCGGTCGGCCGCGCCACGCCCAGCGGCGTCCACCGCGTCGCGTCGGTCGGTCGCAGCGACTGAACCGAGCAGCCGGAGCGCGTCCGCGGTCGGGGAGCCGGGCTCCGCGCTGTAGAGGAGCAGACTCAGACCCGGGTCGCTCATCAGCCGGGTGCCTTCGAAGTGCAGGTCGAGTGCGCCGACGACCGGGTGGACGAAGTGCTTCTCGCCGGTGGCGTGCCGACGGACGTCGTGCGCACCCCACTTCGCCCGGAACTCCGGGCTGCGCGTCGAGAGCTCACCGATCAGCGCCTGCAGGTCCTCGTCGTGGGGGTCGTGGCCGGCCGCAGTGCGGAGGATCGCGACGCTCTGGTCGGCGGCGACGTCCCAGTCCGGGTGGAACGCGTCGGCCCAGTCCCGGTCCAGGAACGCGGCACGAGCGAGGTTCGGCCGCTCCGCCTTCCGGAACAGGTCCGCGTAGAGCGCCCGGCCGAGTGCGTTCGCACCGAGCAGGTCGAGTCGGTCGTTGCGGATGAACGCCGGCCCGCCGGTGAACGCGTCGAGCGTGTACTGCAGCCCGACGCGCAGGGTCTTCGGCGTCGCTGCACGGCGCTGTCCACGGACCGGGGAGGCGTTCGCCGCCCGTGCGAGGTCGAACAGGTGGTCGCGCTCCGCGTCGTCGAGGAGCAGCGCACCGGCGATGGCGTGCAGGACGCCGTCGGAGACGCCGGCGAGGCTGCCGCGCTCGAGCCGCGAGTAGTACTCCACACTGACGTCGGCGAGCATCGCGACCTCGCTGCGGCGGAGGCCGGCCACGCGCCGGTTGGGCCCACCGGGCAGGCCCACCTGGTCCGGGCGTACCCGGGCACGGCGGCTGACGAGGAAGTCCTTGACGTCGTCGCGGTTCGTGCTCATGAGGCGACCCTACGAGGCCGCGCCGGGGCGCGGGGTGCACTGCCAGGACACCGGACGGGAGGCACGGTGCCAGCTGGCACCGCGCCTCCCGTCCGCCCTGTGGCGCGTCCAACGCGCCCCGCGCGTGATCATGCGCGCGACGCCGTTCAGGCGCTCGCTGTCGCCCCGATGATCGCGGCGGTGAAGAGCACCCAGTCGTTGATGATGTGCGCGCCGGTGCTGACCGCGATGTTCTTCGTGCGGATGTAGGCGAGCGTGAGGACCAGTCGTGCGATGCCGATGATCAGGAACGCCTGCGCGAAGTTCCACCCGTAGGTCGGCAGGTGCGCTGCACCGAACCAGATCGCGGTCGCGAGCCAGGCGATGAGGATGCCCTGGGTGCGGGTGAGTCCGATGCGGTGGCACAGCGCCATGACCGCCAGGAACGGCAGGATCGTGAAGAGCTCTTCGCCCAACAGCTGGATCGCGGTCCCGACGTAGAACGCGACGATCTCACCCGCGCCGTGGATGCCGTCGGTCGCGGTGTTGGCGTTGGTGCCGAAGATCGCCTTGACGATGATCCCGACCGTGAACGACACGATCAGGCTGAGGATCGCGAACACGATCATGGTGCCGAAGTCACGTGCAGTGGTGCGTTGGAAGATGCGCGCCCAGTGTCGTCTCGTGAAGGCGATGAGGACGGCGAGCATGATCGCGGTGAAGAGGAACCGTGGCACGAGCGACTGGATGTTGTCCGCCGCCGGGTAGAAGCTCAGCACGGTGATGCCGGCCACGCACGCGACGATGATGGTCACCCACTGCCATGCGGGGATCCGGATCGGGTCTCCGTCGTAGAACGGGAAGTCCCGGCCGTCCTGCCGTTCGATTGCCCTGCCGTACCGTCGAGCCTCCGTGGCCATGGTGTGTCCCCTCGTGCGTTGCATCGCCCTGTGGTGCATGTCGTCTGCACCAGAAGAGAAGGTACCGGCGGAGCCGGTCATCGGTGCGCTGGTCCGTCGGCCTGCAGCCGCCGTACCTGCGGCCGGAACCAGAACGCGAAGACCGCGACGACGTACAGGGCTTCGAGGACGATGCTGACCGGCACGTTCCAGTCGCGGACCGGCCCGTCGATCACGGCGTCGTTGAGGCCGTGGATCGCAGCGGCGCCGAGGTACGCGAGCACGCCGACGCCGATCGCCCTGCTCGTCGGCAGCGTCTTCGCGGCGAGCCAGATGAGGACCGCGGCCCCGACGGTGATCAGCGGGTGCGAGACCTCGGCGATGATGCGGACGATGACGTCCATCATCATGATGAACGGCGCATCGGACGGAGCGGATCCGCCGTCGAGGATCGGGTCGAGCGAGGTGATGATGTAGCTGATGCCCTCGAGGAACCCCAACCAGGCGGCGGCGACGAACACGAGCCACACCGCCAGTCGCGGCGACCGGTACGTGCGCGAGGACAGCAGCAGGATGACGGGCACCAGGAGCTTCAGGAACTCCTCGACGAGACCGGGCCAGATCAGGCCGCCGGGCAGCAGGCTGGCGATGCCGTTCAGGCTTCCGGCGAGCAGCATCGCGATGGTCCCCCAGACGAAGCCGAGCCACAGCGCCTGCACGCGGTGGGGCTGACCGGCGAGGGAGACCTTCTGCCGGAAGTACCAGCCGATGGCCACGAGCGGGACCCCGATGCCGATGATCGCGGCGATGACCACCACCACGAGCGAGTACGGCGGCAGGCCGTCCCCGACCGTGGCCCCGCGGCCGCCGGAGAGCATCAGGCTGCCACCCCAGTACCCGAGGAGCGCACCGGCGGCAGCGCCCGCGAGGCCGACGATGAGTGGTGCGGTCCCACGGGGTCGCGTCATGGGAACGAAGCTACCAGCGGGCACGACGCCCTCAGGCGGTCAGCTGCACACTGACCTCCCACAGCCGCCGGGCGTCGTCGGCGTCGAGCATCGCCGAGTTCGCGTCCGACGGGATGCTGTCCGCGGTGAGCGGCCGGACCTCGTCGTCGATCACCGCGACGTCGCTGTCCTTCAGGTAGACCCCGCCGACGCCGTCGAGCAGCGGGCTCGCGGCACCGAACACGAGGGTCGCCGCCCCCTGCTCGATCGTCTTCTTGCCGTGTTCGGGGTCGACCACCGTCGAACCGTCGTCGTCGACCAGCCCCTGCTCGCGGTACGAGGCGATCCGGGAGTCGTCGTGCGGGCCCGGGCCGATGACCACCCCGGGGTGCGCGGCGAAGGATCGGATGCCCTGGTCGGCGTACCGGCGGTCCAGCTCGACCGCGAACAGCACGTTCGCCCGCTTGGCCTGCCCGTAGGCCGCAGCGGCGTCGTAGCCGCTGGCGAACGCCGGGTCGTCCCACCGGATCTGCCCGAAGCGGGCGGCGCCGGACGTGACGTTGAGGACCCGCGCACCACGGGCCTCCAGCAGGGAAGGGAGGAGCGCCCGCGTGAGCCGGAAGTGCCCGAGGTGGGACGTCGAGAACGACAGCTCGTTGCCGCGGGCGTCGAGCCGCCGGTCCGGGGTGAAGAGCATCGCGGCGTTGTTGACCAGGGCGTGGAGCGGGCGTCCGGAGGCCGTCCAGTGCGCGGCGAAGGCGTCGATCGACGCCGGGTCGGTCA
The DNA here is from genome assembly GCF_015350935.1 of Curtobacterium sp. VKM Ac-2887. Taxonomy (NCBI): domain Bacteria; kingdom Bacillati; phylum Actinomycetota; class Actinomycetes; order Micrococcales; family Microbacteriaceae; genus Curtobacterium; species Curtobacterium sp. VKM Ac-2887. Next base: position 542,144 of record NZ_JADKSB010000001.1, read on the forward strand.
GGTCGAGCTGCTCGACCCGGACCCCGGGGATGCCGGCGACGGCGGCGCTCGCGCGGTCGGTGTCGCGGGACGCGACGGTGACGGCGGCGCCGGCGGCTGCGAGGGCGCGGCTGGTCTCGCGTCCGAGGCGGCCGTGACCGCCCGTGACGACGACGTCCCGGCCGGTCAGGTCGACGCCGTCGAGGACGTCGGTGGCGGTGGACGATGCGGTGAAGGGGGTGGAGAGCGGGTGCTGGTCGGTGATCACGAGTGGTCCTCCTTCGAGTCGATGTGGCCGACGGCGTCGATGTGGCCGACTGCGTCGGTGTGGCCGACGGCGTCGCCGGCTTCGGCAGAGGCGACTGCGTCGGCCGTCGCGGACCACGCGTCGGCGTCGAGCCCGAGCGCCGTCCGGAGGAACGCCGTCGTGGTGCGGCGGACCAGGTCCACGCGCTCCGGGCTCTCGTCGGTCGTGGCGGTGGACGCGTAGTCCTGGATGCCGCCGAGTAGGTGCTCCCCGCCGTGCACGGTCACCAGGTGCCGGGCGCCGGGGCTGTGGTGGTAGACGTCGGTGAACCAGTCCGGCCCGCGCGTGGAGAGCCGGGACTGGTCGTGGTCCCCGGCGACGACGAGCGACGGTGTGCGCAGCTGGCTGAAGTCCGGGCTCATGAAGGGGAAGTGCTCCTGCGCGAACGGCGTCAGGTCGGGTCCACCGAACCCGGTGGTGGAGAGCAAGACCCCGGCCCGCACGCGCTGGTCGGTGCGGTCCTCGCCCGGCTGTCCGTCCGACCCGATCACCCGGGCGCCGAGGAGCATGCCGACGGACTGGCCGCCCCACGAGTGCCCGGCGACCGCGAGGTTCGCCTGGTCGACACGTCCCGCGAGACCGGGGACGGCGGCGACGAGGACGTCGAGGTCGTCGATGACCCGCTCGAGGTCGTCGACCCGGGTCTGCCAGATCGTCGGGTAGCGCGGGTCGTCGAGTGTCAGGCCGTACTTCGTCGAGTCGAGGAACGTGGGCTGGACGACGACGAACCCGTTGGCGGTCCAGTGGTCGACGAGGGGATCGCCGCCGGTCATCGACTGCCCGAAGCCGTGGGCGAAGACGATCACGGGAAGCTCGGTGCCCGTGATCGGGGCGGTGATCCGGACCTCGAGGTCGTGGCCGCGTGATGGCGCGGGCAGGGTGACGGGGCGCACGCTGATCACCTGGGGGAGCGGTGCTGTTGCTGACATCGGGAGTCCTTCCGGAAGCGGTCGTCGCTCGAAACGGAGCAACGTTCCGGAACGATACGGAACAGTGCTCCGGATTGCAAGTGAAACGGAGCGCTGTTCCGTTCTGTGTGCAGACCGTGCGATGATCGGGGGATGAGCACGCCGTCGAACGACACCGCGCCCTCGAACGACACCGCGCCCTCGAATGACACCGCGCCGTCGAACGACACCGCCCCGCCCCGGCGTCGCCGCGACGTCGAACGGAACGAGCGGACGATCCTCGACGCCGCGGCCGGTGTCTTCGCCGCGTCCGGCGTCGGTGCGCCCGTGCGCGAGGTCGCCGCCGCCGCCGGCGTGGGAGTGGGTACGCTCTACCGGCACTTCCCGACCCGCTCGGACCTGGTCGTCGCCGTCTACCGGCACCAGATCGAGGCCCTGGCCGAGGCCGGCCCCGTGCTGCTCGACTCGGCGCCGACTTCGTTCGACGCGATCCTGCGCTGGGTGCACCAGTTCGTCGACTTCCTCGGCACGAAGCACGGCCTGGCGCGGGTGTGGGAGGGCGACGCCGACGGCTTCACCGCGCTGCACACGCTGTTCGTCGACGAGCTCGTCCCGGTGCTCGGCCGCATGCTCGACGCCGCACGGCGATCGGGCGAGGTGGTCGCGTCGGTGTCGCCGTACCAGCTGCTCCGCGCCGTCGGCGACCTGGTCGCGTGGAGCCCCCAGGACCCGGACTACGACGTGCGGACGATCGTGACGCTGCTGGTCACCGGCCTGCGGCAGGCGCAGCCGCCGGTCACCCCTGCGCCGGAGACCGATGCGTAGCGCGCCGACGACCCATCGCGGAGCGCGCCCGGTCAGTCCGCGTGCAGCATCGCCAGGCTCCGGTCCCACAGCTCGCGCGCCAGGTCGGCGTCCTCGGCCTGCGCGTTCGGCGCCGCCACCTTGCGCTTCACGTAGTACTCGCCGGTCGGGTAGTCGCGACCGGGGGTGTTGTCGGCCAGGTACACGAGTGTGTCGGCGCCCTTCTCCGGGGTCGTCAGGAACACGTGGCGCAGGGGCGTGTGGTACACGAGGTACATCGGCGAGGTCTTGTCGTTCGAGAACCCGGTGCTGATCGTGCCGGGGTGGAAGGCCGTCGACGTCACACCTCGGTCGCGGTACCGGCGGTCGAGTTCCTTGGTGAACAGGATCTGTTCGAGCTTCGAGTCGCCGTAGGCCTTGGTGGCCCGGAAGTGCCGCTCGGCGTCGAGGTCGCCGATGTCGACGCGGCCGAAGAGCTTGTTCGCGACGCTCGAGGTGTTGATGACCGTTCCCCCGGACGCGACGAGCCGGTCCATCAGCAGCTCCGTGAGCAGGAACGGCGCCAGGTAGTTGACCTGGAACGTCAGCTCGTGACCGTCGACGGTGACCTGGCGGCCCGCGCTGAAGATCCCGCCGGCGTTGTTGGCCAGCACGTCGATCCGGGGGCAGCGTTCGAGCAGGTCGTCGGCGAGCCCCCGGACGGCGGACAGGTCCGAGAAGTCGGCCACGAAGTGGTCGACGCCGAGGTCGCGGGCGACCCGCTCGGTCTTCGCGGGGTTGCGACCGACCACCACGACCTCGTTCCCGCGGCGGACGAGCTCCCGCGCAGCGGCGACGCCGATGCCGTCGCTGGCGCCGGTGATGACGATGGTCTTCGCGGCCATGGGTGCTCCTCGGGTCGGGTCGGGGCGAGCGTGCGCTCGGCTCCGTCCGTCCTACAGGGTCGGCCCTGAACGGTGCACGTGACGGACGGGAGGCAGGTGGCGGGCCCGCCACGGGCCTCCCGTCCGCCGCCCGGTCGCCGCTCAGGCCGCGCCCGGCCCCGCCAGGTCGGCTGTCTGCACGACGACGCCGAGGGCGGGGAACACCGACCGGAACCGGGCGGCGTGGGCGTCCGGGTCCGGGTCGTTGGTGGCGTCCTCGACGAGGACGACGTCGTAGCCCAGGTCGTACGCGGCCCGAGCCGTGGACTCGACGCCGAAGGTCGTCGCCTGGCCGACCACGACCACCTCGGTGACGCCGTCGGTGCGCAGTCGCTCGTCGAGACCGGTGCCGGCGAAGGCGCTCCACCCGCCGCGGGTGATGTTGCCGTCGTCGTCGGCCCGTTCGAGCAGCAGGGAGCCGTAGGCGACCGGAGCCGGGCGGGGCCCGCCGCCGTACTGGGTGGCGCCTGCCGGGGTCGCGGCAGGGTCGTGGCGGATGAACACCACCGTGCCGCCGCCACCACGGGTGGCGCGGGCGAGAGTCTCGACGTTGGCCACGACGGCCTCGACGGGGTGGGTGCGCTGGTACGGCGCGGTCCCGGCCTGCAGGTCGACGACGATCAGGGCGGTGTGTTCGGTGCGGGTGCGGGTGCGGGTCACCGGTCCAGGGTCCTCGATCGTCGGGCGCGGCGCGTACTGCGTCTGCGGTATCCCGGTCGGTCCGCCCGGAGTAGTCCGGCACTGCTGGGCCCGGCGAGGCTCGGAGCATGGCCAGTACCGGAGTCCCTCGGACCGATCCCCACGCATCCGTCCTCGTCGTCGGCGCCTCGGCTGCCGGTGTCGCGACGGCCGAGGCGCTCCGCCGCCACGGGCACGTCGGCCGGCTGACACTGCTCGACGGCGAGACCGAGGACCCGTACGACCGGCCACCGCTGTCGAAGCAGTACCTGGCCGGGCAGATCGGCGCCGACGCCCTGGTGCTCCGCTCGACCGAGCAGCTCGCGGGCCTCGACGCCGAGTTCGTGCTCGGGGACCGCGCGGTCGCCCTCGACGTCGCGACCCGAACCGTGACCACGACGAGCGGCACCACCCGTGCCGCCGACCACGTCGTCATCGCCACCGGTGTCACGCCGCGTGCGATCCCGGGGGTCGGGCTCGACGGCGTGCACGTCCTCCGCACCCGGGCCGACGCGGACCGGCTCCGAGCGGGACTGCAGACGCTGCAGGGGCCGCTGCTGGTCCTCGGGAACGGCGTGCTCGGCAGCGAGGTGGCACAGACCGCCGCGTCCCTCGGCGTGGACGTCACGCTCGCGGGCAGCATCCGTGCGCCGATGTCCGGGCAGCTCGGCGGGTTCGGCTCGCAGTTCCTCGCGGCACAGCACGAGGCGGCCGGCATCCGGTTGCTCGGCGGGGTCCGCGCCGCGCGGGTGCGCGGCCGGAACGGTCGCGCGGACACGGTGGAGTTCGTCGACGGCCCGAGCCGTGCGGCCGACGTCGTCGTCGTCGCCGTGGGGTCCCGCCCGACGACCGGGTGGCTCGAGGCGTCCGGCTTGGAGGTCACGGACGGCGTCGACTGCGACGCGTTCGGAGCCGCTGCACCCGGCGTCTGGGCCGTGGGCGACGTCGCCCGTTTCCACCACGTCGGAATGGGGCGCTCGATGCGGCTCGAGAACCGCACGAACGCGACCGAGATGGCGCAGGTCGTCGCCGGAAACGTCCTCGGGCGCCGCGTGCCGTACACGCCGGTGCCGTACTTCTGGACGGACCAGCACGGCACCCGCGTGCAGGTCTTCGGGCAGATGACCTCGGCCGACCGGGTCACCGTCGTCGACGGGCACCCCGAGGACGGCCGGTTCGTCGCCGTGGCCGAACACGCCGGTGAGGCGGTCGGGGCACTCGGGTGGGGGATGCCGAAGCAGGCGCGGATCGCCAGCATGCGCCTGCGTCCCCGGTACGTGCCGGTAGCCGCGTCTGCCGCGTCTGCCGCGTCTGCGGCGTCTGCCGCCGAGAGCCCGGCACCGGTCGGCTGACCGGTGCCGTCCGCTCCGGTCGCCTGACCGGGGCCGTCACCCGAACACAGAGGAGCAGACCATGACCGACCCACCGATCACCGTCGACCGACCGGACACGTTCCCGATGGACCGCCGGACTGCCGGGTGTCCCTTCGACCCGCCGCCGGCGGCCCGCGTGCTGCAGGAGGACGGCCCCGTCCACCGCGTGACGCTGGCCGACGGCCGCGAGCCGTGGCTCGTCACCCGCTACGACGAGGGCAAGCAGGTGCTGTCGAGCCTGTCCGTCAGCGCCGACGCGGCCAACCCGGGGTACCCCTCCGCCAGCGCCTCGGGCGGTGGCGGCGGGCTGTCCTTCATCCTGATGGACGACCCCGACCACGCCCGGCTGCGGCGGATGGTGACCGCGCCGTTCGCGATCAAACGCATCGAGGCGCTCCGCCCCGTGGTGCAGCGGATCACGGACGACCTGATCGACCAGCTGCTCGCCGGCCCGAACCCGGTCGACCTGGTCGAGGCGTTCGCGCTCCCGCTGCCGTCCCTGGTGATCTGCGCCTTGCTCGGCGTGCCGTACGAGGACCACGACCGGTTCCAGGCGCACTCGAAGACCATCATCCGCCGCACCACGACCGACGACGAACGGCAGCAGGCGTTCCGCGAGCTCGGTGCGTACCTGACGTCGCTGCTCCGCCGCAAGACGGCGGAACCCGGCGACGACCTGCTCACGGACATCGCCGCCCGGGTCACCGCCGGCGACATGACCGAGGGCGAGGCCGTGCAGATGGGGATCCTGCTGCTCATCGCCGGGCACGAGACGACCGCGAACATGATCGCCCTCGGCACGCTCGCCCTGCTCGAGCACCCGGACGAGCGCGACCGCCTGCTCGACGACCCCGAACCGGCGTTGGTCGCCTCGGCGGTGGAGGAGCTCCTGCGCTACCTGACCATCACGCACGACGGACGCAAGCGCGTGGCGACCGAGGACCTCGACGTCGCCGATACCACGATCCGCGCCGGTGACGGAGTGATCGTCGCGACGGACCTGGCGAACCGGGACCCGGACGTCTACCCGGACCCGGACCGGCTCGACCTGACCCGCAACCCGCGGAACCACGTGGCGTTCGGGTTCGGCGTGCACCAGTGCCTCGGCCAGCCGCTCGCCCGGGTCGAACTGCAGGTCGTGTACCCGACGCTGTTCCGTCGGATCCCCACCCTCGCTCGCGCGGTCCCGCTCGACGAGGTCCCGTTCAAGCACGACGGTGCCGTCTACGGGGTGTACGAGCTCCCCGTCACGTGGTGCCCCGTCGACCACCACACCACCACGAGCGCGAGCTCGACCACCGGAGGGAACGAATCATGAAGGTCATCCTCGAACAGGACAAGTGCGTCGCGAGTGGCCAGTGCGTCATGGCCGCGATGGACGTCTTCGACCAGCGGGACGAGGACGGCATCGCCGTCCTGCTGACCGACGAGGTCGCCGACGACCAGGTCGAGGCGGTGCGGCACGCCGCAGCGGTCTGCCCGGCCCTGGCGATCCGCCTGGCGGACTGACCCGTCGGTTCCGTACACACGACGGCCCGGTGGGGATCCCACCGGGCCGTTTTCCTGTGTGCGTCGTGCGCGGGGCTCCGCCGCCGTCACGACCCGTCGGCCGGGTGCGTGCACGCGTCGATCGCGGCGTACTCCCGGCTGAGTGCGGTCTGGTTCCGCTCGGTGCGCCACGACCGGATGCCGGGCGCAGCGGCCACGGCGGCGATCCACACGCCGGCACCGACGAGGACCGGCACGAGCGTCGGGTCCCCGCCGAGGGCGAGCAGACCGCCGAGCGCGACCGCCAGCGCGGCGACTGCGGAACCCGCGGTGGCGACCACACCAGCCAACCGGGCCGGCTGCTGCTCGAGGGCGGCGATCCGGGCCAGCGCCCGCTCGGCACGACGCTCGAGGAGCGGTCGTGCCGGGTCGGGCCGGGTGCGCAGCCGCTGGAGCAGCAGGGACGTCGTGCCGAGCCGTCCGCCCTGCACGGTCACCGTCCAGCCGAACTGCTCCAGGGTGTGCCGGTGGAGCGGCACGAACGCGGTCGGTGCGTACAGCACCCGGGTCTCCAGGTGGCGGGGGACCGGCGCGTGCAGGACAGCGTCTTCCCGGGCGATGGTGTTCGTCATCGGGCTCGGCCCGCGCTCAGGCGGTCCGGCGGCGACTGGCCGCCTCGCACGCGCCGTAGACGACGTCGAACTGGCGGTCGACGGCCGGACGGATCCGCTTGGTGCGCGCCGCGCGGACGAGCTGGAAGGCCACGGGAGCGATCGCCCAGTTGACCAGCCCACCGGCCCCGACGAGGAACACCGTGACCGGGTGGAGCCCGCCGAGCAGGTCGGGGACCGCCACGGTGTCCTGCATGGCGAACACCGAGGCGGCCAGCAGGACGCTGCCGATCGCGCCGAGGGCGTACGCGACCACCGACGCCGCGGTCGTGCGGGACCGTTCGAGGGCGTCGATCGTGGCCAGGGCGGTCTCGGCGTTCTGCTGGAGCTCGGTCAGTTCGACGGAGCGGACGGCACGGTCGCGGCGGAGGCCGAGGGTGCGCCGGCGGTTCAGTGCGCCCGTCCGGTCCGAGCCGTCGGACGTCCAGCCGAAGTTGCGGTAGGTGTCCGCGTACAGGGCGTCCTTGCCGCGCGGGACGTCGACCGTGCAGTAGTCGTACGTGGTGGCAGCGGGAGCGGCGGTGTTCGTCAGCGTCATGGTGGGTCCTCCGGTCGGTGCCGGATCGTTCCGGCCTGGTGTCGATCGTCCCGGGGACGGGCCGCGGGCAGGTCCCCGATCGGTGGTACCCCCGACTACTGCGTTCGCAGTAGCCGGACCGCTGACCCGCACGACAGGATGAGTGCATGCGGCGACTGCGAGCGATCTGGGGTTCGTGGCGTCCGGACGACCGCTGGGTGTTCCGCGGCACCGCCGCCGTCGTCCTGCTCGCGTGCGCGATCGAGTCGGGCCGGGTGATCGCGGCCGATGCCGGCCCGGGGCCCGGCATCGCGGTCGCCGCGACCGTGCTCGCCGTCGTCGCGGCGCCGTGGACACCGTGGACGGCGCTCGGCCTCGCCACGGTCGCGCCGGTGCTCGGTGGCCTGTCCGGGTGGTCGCCGATCGTGACCTGGAGCTGCGCGGTGCTGCTGCTGTTCGCGGTGTCCTCGCGGCAGGGGCACCCGGTCCGCGCCGCGGCGATCGTCGCTCCCGGCGTGGTCATCGGCACGCTCCTCGCGCCGGGGGAGGGCGGTGCGGTACCGACCGCCCTCGGCGCCCTCATCTCCGTCGTCGCCGCGGCGGCCATCGGCTCGGGGCTGCGGGTACAGCACCAGTACCGGGCGTCGTTGGAACAGCGCGCCGCCGATGCCGTCGCCACGCGGGAACTCGAGGCCGAGCGCCGCGTGGCCGAGGAACGCGTCCGGATCGCGCGGGACCTGCACGACGTCATCGGGCACGAGATCGCGGTGGTCAGCATGCAGCTCGGGGTCGCCGAGGTCACCCTGCCCGCCGGGGCCGACGAGGCCCGGCGTGCGCTGGACGCCGCCCGGGACGGCGTGCGGAACGTCCTGACGGAGACCCAGCACGTCCTGACGGTGCTCCGTTCGGCGTCGGGCAGCGGCGCCGACCTCGACGACCCGACGGCTCCGGCCCCCGGCATCGAGCAGCTCCCCGGACTCATCGCGTCGTACGAACGGATCGGCCTCGACGTCGATGCCCGACTGGACGACGTCGGCCCGGTCTCCGTGCCGATCGGTGTGACGGTCTACCGGGTGGTGCAGGAGTCGCTCACCAACGCCCACCGGCACGGCGAGGGCCGGACGACCGTCACCCTCGCCCGCGCCGGTGACGACCTGGTGCTCGAGGTCCGCAACCCCCGCCGGCGGACCCCGGCGAGCGACCCCGTCGCAGGCCGGAGCAGCGGGCTCGGTCTGGTCGGCATGCGCGAGCGCGTCGCCGCCGTCGGAGGGTCCGTCCAGGCCGCGGCGGACGGCGTCCTGTTCGTCGTCCGCGTCCGCCTGCCCACCGCGAACGGAGCACGATGACCACACGAGTGGTCCTGGTCGACGACCAGGACATGATCCGACTGGGGCTCCGTGCGATCCTCGACCGCCAGGACGGCATCGAGGTCGTCGGCGAGGCCGGGGACGGGCTCGTCGCGGTGCAGACGGCGCTGTCGGTCCCGGCGGACGTCATCATGATGGACATCCGGATGCCGGGCATCGACGGGGTCGAGGCGACCCGACGGATCCGCGCCGAGCGCACCGACGAGCAGGTGCGCATCGTCATGCTGACGACCTTCGACCAGGACGAACTCGTCTTCGCGGCGCTGCGTGCCGGGGCGAACGGGTTCCTCAGCAAGGCCGCGGGGCCCGCAGAGCTCGTCGCGGCGATCGAGGAGGTGGCAGCGGGCGGAGGGGCGCTGTCCGCGGCGGCCGCAGCGGCGCTCATCGGACAGGTCGCCCGCACCCCCGCGTCCTCCGTCGACCCGGAGATGACCCGGCGCTTCGAGGCCCTCACCGCTCGCGAGCGCGACGTCGTGGTGATGGTCAGCCGAGGTCAGGGCATCGACGCCATCAGCGCCGAGCTCTTCCTCTCACCACTCACGGTCAAGACCCACGTGAACCGGGCCATGGCGAAGGTCGACGCCCGCGACCGGGCCCAACTCGTGGCGTTCGCGTTCCAGGCCGGCCTGGTCGACTGAGGTCGCCGCCGGCCGAACCCTCGCCGCCGGCGCTTCCGGGAACCGTCGCAGCGCCATCGCGAGCCCGATCACCGCAGCCACACCGCCGAGGAACACCCCGCTCGCACCCGTGGACGCAGCAGCGTCCTCGGCGCTTCCCGCGAACGAGAGCAGTGCCGACTGGGTCAGCACGAGCAGGACCACCGCGGCGGCGACGTTCACGAGCTTCGTCGCCTCGACGAGTGGTTCCCCGTCCTTGCGCGCGGTCACCGCACCCCAGACCCCGATGCCCAGCTCCGCGAACGTCGCCGCCGCGATGACGATCGCCACCCACTGGTCGTAGTGCACGGGGTGCGCCCGCCCGACGAGCATCGGCACGCTGCACCCGACGAACACGACCGACATCGCGGTCACCGCACCCCCGATCCACCGGTGTCCGGCCTGCCGGAACCGCATCCGGTCGCCGCTCGCCGCATCGAACGCGAACGACAGTCGGTGCCGACGGACGGCCCAGACCTTCGCGGCCGCGACCCCGAGCGTGAAGACCACTGTCGCGGCGAGGAACAACGAGGGGGCCGCGCAGAACAGGACGACCTTCCACCCCGCCATCACGAGGCTGCTCGGCACCGACAGCACGGCGAGCACGAGCCCGCGCCGCGGCCGATCCCGCCACACCGTGACGGCGTACTGCACGGCGACCTTCCTGGTCACCGGCATCAGTCGAACGTGACGACGACCTTGTCGGCCGCCCCGGGGGTCGCAGCCACCCGGAGGGCCTCGAGCACGTCGCTCGCCGGGAAGACGTCGCTGACGATCTGCGCGTACGCCTCAGGGTTCGCGATGATGTGCTCGGTGACGTCGAAGATCTCGGTCGGGTACCCCATCGCGGTCACGATCGTCGGCTCGACGGCCAGCAGGTCACCGAAGTCGACCTCCACCGGCCGCTTGTGCACCGCCACGACGCCGATCGTCGCGCGGTGCTTCGCCAGACGCAGCGCCGTCTGCACGGTGGCCGGCACCCCGGCGGCGTCGAGCCAGACGTCGGTGCCGGACTTCCCGCCGTGCCCCACGCCGTCCCGTGCTTCGCCGTGCAGGGCGATCAGGCGCTCGTCGAGCGGCTCGTCCGCCGAGTTCACGACGGCATCGGCTCCGACGAGCAGGGCCTTCTCGAGCCGCGACGCGATCACGTCGACGACGACCACGTGCCCGACGCCGAGCGCCTTGTAGCTGAGCACGGCGCCCAGCCCGATCGGGCCGGCACCGAACACGACGACCGTGTCGCCCGGTCGCGGCGCGGTCCGGTTCACGGCGTGCAGGGCGACCGCCATCGGTTCGTTGAGCGCGGCCACCTGCCAGGGCAGTTCCTTCGGGACCAGGGCGATGCTGGTGCCGAGCACGGCCTGCTCGACGAGCAGGAACTCGGAGAGCCCGCCGGTGGGGCCGCCGTTGCCGATGATTCCGCGTGGGTCGCCCATCGGGTTCACCACCACGTGGTCGCCGACGGCGATGCCCTCGACCGCGTCGCCGACGGCGGCCACCTCTCCGGCGACCTCGTGCCCGAGGGGCGTGTGCCCCTCACGCGGCGGGATGCCGCCGCGCGCGGCGTAGAAGGCGTCGGAGCCGCAGACCCCGCACGCCTTGACGGCGATCAGGACGTCGGCGGGGCCGACCTCGGGGACGGGCTCGTCGCGGATCTCGACGGATCCGGGGCCGGTGACGACGACGGTGCGCATGGTGCTCCTCACGTCACGAGCACGGGCGGCTCGGGACGGAACCATCTGACCAAGACGGCGACCTGCGCACGTACTGCGATCGCAGTAGCGCCGGGTCATCGGACTGGAGGCACGTGGCGGGCGCGCCACGGGCCTCCCGTCAGCTTGGTCGTCGGTTCAGGGCCGCTGTGCCGGACCGCGCCGCAGGGCGCGAGCCGCGAAGGCCTCCAGCGCCTCGATGAGCGCTTCGGCGATCCAGATCCGATTGCGTTGCTTCGAGTTCGCCGGTCGGAGGACACCGCGTTGCACCAGGGTCTCGACGGCACGGTACGCGGTCGGCGCAGCGACACCGAGACGATCCTGGATGAGACCGGCGTTGAGGACCGGATGTTCGATCGCGAGGTCGACCAGGGCCCGCGCTCGGTTGTCGGAGCGGAGATCCGAAGTGGCGTCGGCCCAGCTGACACGCACGGCGCTGACGTCCGAGGCGAGTCGTCTGCCCGAGGCGACCGCGAACCAGGCCGCTTGGGTGAACGCCCGCACGATGACGTCGACGTCGCCGTCGCGGTAGGCCGTCAACGCCTCGTAGTACCCATCGACGTCGTGGAGCAGCCCCGCGGACACGGGGACGGCGATGTTCTTCGTCACACCGGCTTGCCGCAGCATCGCGTGCACCAGTGCCCGGCCAGTGCGTCCGTTGCCGTCGGGGAACGGGTGGATCGTCTCGAACTGGGCGTGCGCGATCGCCGCGTGCGCGAGCGCCGGGACGTCGAGCCGCCGCACGAACCCGACCAGATCGGCCATCGAATCGCCGACGCGGCTGTGGTGCGGCGGCACGAAGGCCGCTTCGTGCGGACTGAACTCCGTGCCACCGATCCACACCTGCTGCTGGCGGAACCGGCCCGTCATCTGCAGCGCCGAATCGGAGAGCAGTGCTTCGTGCATCTCGATCACCGCGGCTTCGTCGATCTGGTCGCTGAGCGCCAACGCAGCTTGCATCGCACGGACGTTGCGGACGATCAGCGCCGCATTCCCGCTCGTGCGCTCACCGAGCTCGCTCTCGGCGATCGCGCGTGCGCCACTGGTCAGGTTCTCGATCTGGGACGACGACGCGGACTCGCTGCGGAGCAGCATGGACGCGAACGGCAGGACGGACGAACCGAGTTCCGCGTCGAACCGTCCGATCGCGACCGCTGCCTCAGCGGCGTCCGCGAGCACGTCCGGGGACACTCGGACGCTCGTGCTGGCGATGGTCGGCACGACGGCAGCCGTGTACGGTCCACGTGCTGCCAGGCGAGCGCGTCGGGATGTGCCGCCGTCGTCCTCCACGGCGTGCCATGAGCGCTGTTCATCCTGCAGGGCAGGCCATCGAGGACGCTCGGGACCACCGGAAGGGTCGCTCAACCGTTCATCTCCGCTCGCGTTGGTAACACTTACGACGAATATAGAACCAACGCCCTCGGTTCCGCACCTTTCTCGCGTGAGGGACACGGCGGCACCAGGGTGGTGCCACGCGAGAGGATGGCGGTGTGACCACCGCGACCACCATCCTCGACGCGATCGTCCGGCAGGTCGACGACACCGGCTTCGGCGCCCACGGCCTGCACGTCCGCACCGGTGGCGGCACCGCGGACGACGTCGCCGAGCACCGCTGGACGCCCGACGTGCGCGAGGAGATCCACTCCGCGGCCAAGGGCATCTGCGTGCTCGCCACCGGGATCGCCGCCGACGAGGGTCTGGTGGACGTCGACGAACCGATCGCCGCTTCGCTGCCCGGGTTCGAGTTCGGGGACGGCGCGGACCGGGTCACCCTCCGGCACCTGCTCACGATGACGAGCGGGATCGACATGCCCTGGTCGGCGACCGAGCTGACCGACTGGCCGGACCTGGCGGCCGAGTTCCTGCGGCGGCCCTCGCGGGGTCGCGTGTTCCAGTACGCCAACGTCAGCACCTACACCGCCATGCGCGTGCTCGAGACCCGCGTCGGCGACGTCGGCGCGTTCGTGTCCCGACGCCTGTTCGACCCGCTCGGCATCGAGGACGTCGAGTGGCTGCGCTGCCCGAACGGGTACGTCGCCGCCGGTGAAGGACTGGCGCTCCGGACCGAGGAACTCGCGCGCCTCGGTCGGCTCATCCGCGACGGCGGCGTGGTCGACGGGCAGCGCATCGTCGGCGCCCGCTGGTGCGACGCGATGCACTCCGACTGGGTCGAGCGCGAGGGGACCGGACCCGGGTACCACCGCTACGCGATGGCCGGATGGGGCGGTCCGGGGCAGCTGTGGCGGCTGCACGGCGCGTACGGGCAGATGCTGCTGTTCGACGACCACCCCGACGGCGACACCGTGGTCACGATCACCGCCGACGACCACTTCGGCGCCGACGCGATGGCCGCGTTCGTCGCCGAGGAGCTCGCCCGGCAGCGGTAGCCAGCAGCCGCAGCCGGCTGCGGTCGCCGGCAGCGGTCGCCGGCTGCGGTCGCCGGCAGCCGTCGCTGGCAGCCGTCGCGTCCTCGCCGTGCGAGGATCGATCAGTGCAGGAACAGACGCCCGTCGCGATCATCATCGCGGCCATGAGCGAAGAGGTCTCCGCCTTCGCCGACCTGTTCGGCGGGGTCCCGATCCTCGACGGCCCCGTCGGCGGCCACGACCCGCACCAGCTGCTCGACATCGGCGGCGCCACCGTCGCCGTCCGCCGCAGCGGCATCGGCTTCACGAACGCGACGGCGGCCGTCGCACACGGCTTCCACGACTTCGGACCCGGCATCCCCGTGATCAGCGTCGGGACCGCCGGCGGCCTCATGCACGGCATCGCGATCGGTGACGTCGTCGTCGGCGACCGGTACGTCAACCTCAACGCGGACGCCACGGCGTTCGGCTACGCCCTCGGCCAGGTGCCCGGCATGCCGACCGGGTACGCCCCGGACGCCCGACTGGTCGAGCTGGCGATGGCCGCCGACATCGCCTGGCCGCTGCGCTCGGCGACGATCGGCTCGAGCGAGGTCTTCGTCACCGAGGGGCGCGCCCGGACGCTCCGCGGCGCCTTCCCCGACGTGGCCGCGGTCGACATGGAGTCGGCTGCCATCGCCCAGTTCGCCCACGTGCACGACATGCCGTTCGTGTCGGTGCGCTGCATCAGCGACCTCTGCGCCCCCGACGGTGCCGAGTTCCGCGAGCACCTGGACGGCGCCGCGGCGCGCGCCGCCCGCGTGGTCCACGACCTGGTGCGCGGCCTGCGTCCCTGAGGCCCGGCCCGCGAAAGCGACAGTCCTGCGGCACGGGGCACCGTCCGGTCCGGCATCGCGACACATCTCCGCGAACAGTTCGCGGCACGCTGTCGCTTTCGCGGATGTGGGCCCGGCCGCCGTCGGACGGGAGGCGCGGTGCGGGCCCGCCACGGTCCTCCCGTCCGCCCCCGGCGCACGTCGAGAGCCGCGGTGCGCACGCATGTGCGCCACCTGCGAGCGCATCCCGCGCACGGTGCGATGATGAGCGGCGGCCGTCGCCCGGACGGCCGGAGACGGAAGTGCCGAGCGTGACCGAGACCCGCTCCGAGACCCCGACGGAACCGTCGAAGCCGACGGACCACACCACCCCCACGACCGAGGCCACCGACGACGGCGGCCACGGCCCGCGCAAGGGCGTCGCCGTCCTGGCGCTCGCCGCACTCGGTGTCGTGTTCGGCGACATCGGGACGAGTCCGCTCTACGCCCTGCGCACCGTGTTCACGATCGACGACGGCCTGGTGAAGGCGAACCAGGAAGACGTCTACGGCGTCATCTCGATGATGTTCTGGAGCATCACGATCATCGTCTCGATCAAGTACGTGCTGATCCTGATGCGCGCCGACAACGACGGCGAGGGCGGGGTGATGGCGCTCGCCGCCCTGGCCCGCCGGCTCTACGCGAAGCGTCGCGGTGGTGCGGTCATCTTCCTGGTGATCGGCATCGTCGGGGTCTCGCTCTTCTACGGCGACTCCGTGATCACCCCGGCGGTGTCGGTGCTGTCCGCGGTCGAGGGGCTCGGCACCGCAGCGCCGTCCGTGGAGCACCTGATCGTGCCGATCGCCGCGGTCATCCTGGTCGTGCTGTTCGCGGTGCAGCGCTTCGGTACCGGCAAGGTCGGCAACCTGTTCGGCCCGGTGATGCTGCTCTGGTTCGTCGTGATCGCCGCCGCCGGCGTCCCGCACATCCTCGAGCACCCCGGCGTCCTGCAGGGCCTCTCGCCGACGTGGGCGATCTCGTTCGCCTTCGCGCACCCGTACATCACGTTCGTGGCGATGGGGGCGGTGGTGCTCGTCATCACCGGTGCCGAGGCGCTCTACGCCGACATGGGGCACTTCGGACGGTCGCCGATCCTGAAGGCCTGGTTCTTCGTGGTGTTCCCGGCGCTCGTCCTCAACTACCTCGGGCAGGCGTCGCTGGTGCTGCGCGACCCGTCGGCGGCGAAGGACCCGTTCTTCCTGCTGTTCCCGGACGCGTTGCGACTGCCGGTGGTGGTGCTGGCGACGCTCGCGACGGTGATCGCGAGCCAGGCCGTCATCTCCGGGGCGTTCTCGCTCACCCGCCAGGCCGTCCAGCTCGGGCTGCTGCCGCCACTCACGATCCGGCAGACCTCGCGGCGGGAGAGCGGGCAGATCTACCTGCCCGCGGTCAACCTGTTGCTGTTCATCGGCGTGCTCGCGATCATGCTCGCGTTCCGGTCGTCGGCGAACCTGGCCACCGCGTACGGGGTGTCCGTCACCGGAGCCCTGGTCGTCGACACGCTCCTGCTCCTGCTCGTCGTCCGCCCGCTGTGGAAGTGGGCGACCTGGAAGCTCGTGGTCGCGGCGGTGGCGTTCGGCGGCCTCGAGCTGACCTTCCTCGCCGGCAACCTGTCGAAGATCATCCACGGCGGTTGGGTGCCGCTCCTCATCGCACTGGCGGTGATCACCGTGATGACGACGTGGCGCCGTGGCCGGGCGCTCGTGCAGGAGGAACGCAAGGAGCGCGAAGGGTCGCTCGCCGACTTCATCGACCGCATCAACCACGAGCACATCCCGCGGGTGCCCGGGGTGGCGGTCTTCCCGCACCCGAACAAGGAGACCACGCCGCTGGCGCTCCGGGCCAACGTCGAGCACAACCACGTCGTGCACCGGACCGTCCTGATCGTCTCGGTGCTCACCGCCAACGTGCCGCACGTCCCACACGCGAAGGCGTTCTTCCGCGACGACCTCGGCTACGAGGACGACGGCATCGACCACATCACGGTGAAGTTCGGGTTCTCGGACGACCAAGACCTGCCGAAGGCCCTGCACGCCGCCTGCCTGGCCGAGGTCCTGGACATCGACCCGGAGGAAGTGCTCCGAGCGTCCTACTTCATCTCCCGCGGGGCCCTCCGTCCGATGCCCGGCAACCGGGGGATGGTGGCCTGGCGGAAGAAGCTCTTCGTCGGACTCGCGCACAACGCCGCCGACCCCGCAGCACGCTTCGGGCTCCCCGCGCAGCGCACCGTGACGATGGGCAGCGACGTCGAGATCTGACCGCGTCGTCGAGATCTGACCGCGTCGTGCTCCGGCGTTCTGCATCGGCATCCGCATCCGCAGAGCGCAGGCCCCCGTTCGGGGGTGATGGTCTTGTGCACCCGTTCAGGGTTACGCTCATCGGAACCACACCACAGCTGCAGGCAGCATCACCAACTGCCGGACCAGCACCAGGATCAGGAGCGAAGCCACATGAGGCTTGGAGTACTCGAGCGCGCCCAGAAAGACCCACGGGCGTCCACTTCCACCCGATGGTCAGGCCGGAGCAAGGGCGTCGCGATCGTCACCGCAGCCCTCCTCGGCGCCGGCGGCAGCATCCTCGCCGCCGCCCCCGCGACGGCAGCGCCCGTCGCGTCGACCGGGCAGGGGCGCTTCCTCAGCGGCTCCGCGCTCGGGTTGAACCTCGACGACATCCTCACCGTGACCCCGGCGGACGCGGTCAACACCGGTGGGGCCACGGACACCGACGTCCACCCGCTCGACGTCACCGCGCTCAACGCGGTCAACGTCAACCTGGGCGGGGGTCTCAACCTGCTCGGGAACAACGGCATCCTCACCCTCGGTGCCGTCAACCAGTACGCCGCCGCCAACGCCGACGGCAGCTCCGTCGCCGCGTCCGGCGCGGTGACGAACACCGGCGGGATCGGCGTCGGCGGACAGGACGGCGTCCCGCAGTCCAACGCCACGCTCGACCTGTCGGGTCTCATCGGGGCCGACCTGGCGGGCGCCCTCGCGAACGCCCAGCTCGAGGTCGGCGCCGTGTCGGCCACCGCTGCGCAGGCAGCCGGCCCGGACGGTGCGCAGACGGGCGACTACGGCATCGCCGGACTCGACCTGTCGCTGACGAGCCCCGCGCTCGGCACCACCGTCTCCGGGCTCCGCACCACCCTCGGCACGCTCCAGCCGACGGTCGACGGCGTCGAGGACACCCTGAACGCGCTCGGCCCGCTCGTGCAGGTCCAGGGCCTGCCCGACCTCGTCACGGTGCTCGACTCGGCCACCGGCGACGTCACCAGCGCCGACGGCTCGATCACGGCGAACCTGCAGACCGGTGCGATCACGGTCGACGTCGCCGCAGTGCTGACGAACGCCGGCCTGGACATCAACAACCTGCCGGCGAACACCGAGCTGCTGCCGTACATCACGGAGGCACTCACGACCCAGCTCCTGCCGGCGGTCACCACCGCGCTGCAGGGGGTCGTGACCCAGCTCACCCAGTCGCTCCGCGGGCTCACCGTCACGGTGGCGGGGCTCCCGCTGCCGATCGGTCAGCTCCTCGACGTCGTGAACCCGGTCATCGCGCAGGTCGTCGCCCCGATCAACCAGGTCGTCGCCGGCCTCGGTGAGACGGTCGTCACGCCCCTCGCCAACGCCCTGACGACCGTCGTGTCGCTGCAGGCCAACGTGCAGGAGACCAGCGCCGACGGCGTCTTCACCCAGCGTGCCCTGCGCGTCGCACTGGTGCCGGCCGCCGGCACCGCCGTCGTCAACCTCGCCTCGGCTGCGGTCGGCCCGAACGCCGGTCCGCTCGCGGTCCCGACCATCACCACGCTCGACCCGGACAACGGGCCGGTCGCCGGTGGCACGGTCGTCACCGTCACCGGGACGGGCTTCACGGACGACGCCACGGTGTCGGTCGACGGTTCCGACCCGATCGCGGCGGACTCCGTCTCGGACGACGGCACCGAGCTGACCTTCACGACGCCGGCGCACGACGTCGGCACGGTCGACGTCACGGTCACCACGCCCGCCGGTGAATCCGACCCGCTCGACTTCACCTACACCGACGACGCGGCTGCGGTCCCGACGATCACGACGCTCGACCCGGACAACGGGCCGGTCGCCGGTGGCACGGTCGTCACCGTCACCGGGACGGGCTTCACGGACGACGCCACGGTGTCGGTCGACGGTTCCGACCCGATCGCGGCGGACTCCGTCTCGGACGACGGCACCGAGCTGACCTTCACGACGCCGGCGCACGACGCCGGGACGGTCGACGTCACGGTCACCACGCCCGCCGGTGAATCCGACCCGCTCGACTACACGTACAACCCGGCACCCGCAGCGGTGCCCACGCTCACGACGCTCGACCCCGACAACGGGCCGGTCGGTGGCGGCACGCTCGTCACCATCACGGGCACCGGGTTCACCGACGACGCGACCGTCTCGGTCGACGGGTCCGACCCGATCGACCCGGAGTCGGTCTCCGACGACGGCACCGAGCTGACGTTCACGACCCCGGCGCACGTCGCCGGTCCCGTCGACGTGACGGTCACGACCGACGCCGGGACCTCGGACCCGCTGACGTACACCTACAACCCGGCACCCGCCGGGGCTCCGACGCTGACAGCGCTGGACCCCGACAACGGTCCGGTCACCGGTGGCACGGTCGTCACGGTCTCCGGCACGGGCTTCACCGACGACTCGACGGTCTCGGTGGACGGTTCCGACCCGATCACGCCGGACAGCGTGTCGGACGACGGCACCGAGCTGACGTTCACGACGCCGGCGCACACCGCCGGTGCGGTCCCCGTGACCGTCACCAACGGCTCCGGCACCTCGGCGCCGCTGCCGTACACGTACAACCCGGCTCTGGCCGCGGTCCCGACGATCTCCGCGCTGGACCCCGACAACGGTCCGGCCGCGGGTGGCACGGTCGTGACCGTCACGGGCACCGGTTTCACCGACGACTCCACGGTCTCGGTGGACGGTTCCGACCCGATCACGCCGGACAGCGTGTCGGCGGACGGCACGACGCTCACCTTCACGACCCCGGCGCACGCTGCCGGTGACGTCGAGGTCACGGTGACGACCCCGGGTGGCACGTCCGACCCGCTGGTCTACACCTACAACCCCGCGTCGACCACGACGACCCCGCCGCCGGTGATCACCTCGCCGACGGACGGTGGCACCGTCACGACGCCCAACCCGCCGATCACCGGCACCGGTCAGCCCGGCGCGACCGTCACGGTCACCGACGGCACGGTCGTCGTCTGCACCGCGGTCGTCGCGGCCGACGGCACCTGGAAGTGCACCCCGATCGTCGGCTTCGGCCCGGGAACGGTGACCATCACCGCCACCCAGACCGGCGCAGACGGCACCTCGGCGGCGTCCGACCCGGTGACGTTCACCGTCCGCCTGGCAACCGCCGGGACCGGTGGCGCGGGTGGTGCCGGCCCGAACGGGACGCTCGCCTACACCGGTAGCGACCCGGCGCCGGTGATCGCCTTCGCGATCCTGCTGATGCTCGCGGGCGTCGGGCTCACCATCGCCCGCCGCTTCCGTCGGGCCTAGTCCGCACCGCCAGCAGCGCCCGTCGGGATCCGTCCCGGCGGGCGCTGTTGCGAGCGTGCGAGCCTGCGTGCGTGTGCGTGTGCGTGTGCGTGTGCGGTGCATGCGTGTGCATCATGCGACGGGGCACCGGTTGATCGACGCGTGGAACGTCGGAACATGCACACGCAGCAGATGCTTGTGCATCATGCGACAGGGCACCGGTTGATCGACGCGTGGAACGTCGGAACATGCACACGCACCGGCGGACGGGAGGCGCGGTGCAGGCCCGCCACAGACGCGCCAGTCGGCACGTGGGCGCGATCAGAGCCCGAGCTGCTCCCGCAGGTACGGTGCGGTCCGGCTCTCGGCGGACGCCGCGACCTGGGCGGGGGTGCCGGTGGCGACGACGCGGCCGCCGTCCTCGCCGCCGGAGGGCCCCATGTCGATGACGTGGTCCGCACTCGCGACGACGTCCATGGCGTGCTCGACCACGACGACGGTGTTGCCGGCGTCGGTGAGGCGTGCGAGCTGTGCGGTCAGCAGCTCGACGTCGGCGGGGTGCAGGCCCGTCGTCGGTTCGTCGAGCAGGTAGAGCGTGTGCCCGGTGCGCGCGCGTTGCAGTTCGGTCGCGAGCTTGATGCGCTGGGCCTCGCCGCCGGACAGTTCCGGTGCGGGCTGCCCGAGCCGCAGGTAGCCGAGGCCCACCTGGCGCAGGGCCTCGAGCCCGCGGGCAGCGGCCGGCAGCGACGCCAGGAAGGGGGCAGCCTGGTCGACGGTCATGCCCAGGACGTCGGCGATCGACGCCCCGTCCCACTGCACCTCGAGCGTCTCGTCGTTGTAGCGCGCACCGTGGCACTCCGGGCAGGGCGCCCAGCTGCCCGGCAGGAACAGGAGCTCGACGGACACCGAGCCCTCGCCCTGGCACACCTCGCACCGGCCGCCGGCCACGTTGAACGAGAAGCGGCTGGCGGTCCAGCCGCGGGCCGTCGCGTCGTCGGTCGCGGCGAACGCGGCACGCACGGCGTCGAAGAGCCCGGTGTAGGTGGCGAGGTTCGAACGCGGGGTTCGGCCGATCGGCTTCTGGTCGACCTGCACGACGCGGTCGACGAGCGGGTGCGACGTCGCCACGCCGGGCAGGACCCCGCCGACGAGCGACGACTTGCCGGAGCCGCTGACGCCGGTGACCGCGGTGAGCACCCCGAGCGGCAGGTCGACGTCCAGGTCCTGCAGGTTGTGCAGGGTGAGGTCGCGCAGTTCGAGGGTCCCGACGGGGGTCCGGACGGTGCGCTCGCCGTCGGCACGGTCGCGCGGGTGCAGGAACCGTCGGGTGACCGATGCCTCGACGTCGGCGAGGCCGTTGACGGGGCCGCTGTACAGGACGGTGCCCCCGCCGGATCCGGCACCCGGGCCGACGTCGACGATCCAGTCCGCCCGCCGCACGATGCTCATGTCGTGCTCGACGACGAAGACGCTGTTGCCGCCGGCACGCAGGTCGTCGAGGACCTCGACCAGGGACTCGGCGTCGGCCGGGTGCAGGCCGGCGCTCGGTTCGTCGAGCACGTAGACGACACCGAACAGGCCGGAGCGCAGTTGCGTCGCGATGCGCAGGCGCTGCGTCTCGCCGGGGGAGAGCGTCGGGGTGGCCCGGTCGAGCGCGAGGTACCCGAGGCCCAGGCCGACGAGCACCTCGACCCGTGTGAGCAGGTCGCGGGAGATCGCGACCGCGACCTCGGTGTGTTCGCCGGACGAGGCGCGTGAGGTCGCGGCACCGGCGTCCGTGATGGTGGCGATCGGGCGCAGGACGTCTGCCAGCGCCGTGAGCGGCAGGCCGTTCAGGTCGGCGATCGAGTGGCCGCCGACCGTCACCGCGAGCGCGGCCCGGGTCAGGCCGGTCCCGCCGCAGAGGCCGCACGGACCCGACTCGACGAACTGCAGCACCTTGGTCCGCTGCGTCTCGCTCTGCGAGTCGGCGAGGGTGTGCATCACGAACTGGCGTGCGCTCCAGAACCGCCCCTTGTACGGCTTCGCGACGCGGTCGCGCTTCGGGTGGACCTGGACGACGGGCTGCTCCTCGGTGAACAGCAACCAGTCGCGGTCCTGTCGGGAGAGCTCACGCCACGGCACGTCGATGTCGTAGCCGAGCACCGCCGTGACGTCACGCAGGTTCTTGCCCTGCCACGCCCCGGGCCACGCAGTGATCGCGCCGTCGCGGATGCTCAACGACGGGTCGTGCACGGCCGAGGCCTCGGTGACCTCGTGGGCGATGCCGAGTCCGTGGCACCGCGGGCACGCTCCGGCGACGGTGTTCGGCGAGAACGAGTCGGACTCGAGCCGGTCGACGCCAGACGGGTACGTGCCGGCCCGCGAGAACAGCATGCGCATCGAGTTCGACAGGGTCGTCAGCGTGCCGACGGTCGAACGGCTGCTCGGGGCACCGCGGCGCTGCTGCAGGGCCACGGCGGGTGGCAAGCCGGTGATCGACTCGACGTGCGGCGTCGACCCCTGCGCGATGAGCCGTCGGGCGTAGGGAGCGACGGACTCGAGGAAGCGG
The DNA here is from genome assembly GCF_015350935.1 of Curtobacterium sp. VKM Ac-2887. Lineage (NCBI taxonomy): Bacteria > Bacillati > Actinomycetota > Actinomycetes > Micrococcales > Microbacteriaceae > Curtobacterium > Curtobacterium sp. VKM Ac-2887. Next base: position 564,829 of record NZ_JADKSB010000001.1, read on the forward strand.
CGTTGTGCCTCGGCGAACACCGTGCCGAACGCGAGCGAGGACTTGCCGGAGCCGGAGACGCCGGTGAAGGCGACGATGCGGTTGCGCGGGATGTCCACGTCGACGTCCTGCAGGTTGTGCTCACGGGCGCCGCGGACGCGGATGAAGTCGTCGGGCCCCGGTTGGTCGTCGGTCACGGTCGAGCGGGGAGCGGGCATCTGCTCGATGGTAGGCGGGTGCTGCTGAACGTGGTGAAGGGCCGTCCCGGTTGCCCGGGGCGGCCCTTCACGAGTGGTGCGGTGGTGCGTGTGGTGCGGGGTGTTACTTGATCTGTGCGGTGATGGTGGCGGTGCCGACGAGGAGGCCGCGCTTGACGGCGTCGGTGCCGAAGG